>DBFVZT010000025.1:0-108601 GCA_048486575.1 Collinsella sp.
CGTTAGCTGTGCCGTCAACAGACCACGCCGCCGGGCGTATCCCAAAATAGCCATATTTCCGCAAAGCCTACACAAAAGGAATCCCCTCCTGTGCGCGGGGGCGGATTCCCGGCCCGGGCGGCCCGCTGTTTAAGTTTGCTGCTCTACAGTCCTGCGCAAGACGGAAAGCACATTAAGTGCTTTCCTTTGCGTGCGGAACTCGCGACAAACTTAACCCGCCCCGGCCCCCGATGGCCCCAGACCTGACAAATAGGGACAGGTTTATTTTGGTCGGTTGTATCTGGGGTAATGCCGCACATGCGTTTATCTAAAGATCTGAATTCATATAACTGAATAGACTGTCTGACAAAATCGAAACCCGCATCAACCAGCCCTTTTGCTATTCCCGGCGGGGTCCGCGGATAAAGTTTATCGCGAGTTCCGCACGAACAGGAGACCACTTAATGTGGCCTCCGTCGTGAGCAGGACTGTAGAGCAGGAAACTTTATCCGCGGACCCCGCCGGGAATAGCAAAAGGGCGACCCCAGTCCGGAGTCGCCCTTGTTGAGCTGCTTATGTGTAGCTGTTACTCGGCGTCGTGGTGACGGCGGGGCTTGCGGCCTCCGTTGTCGCCGGGACGGCGCGGACGGTCGCTGCGCTCGGAGCGCTCGCGACGCGGACGCTCACGGCGCTGGAAGTGCTCGCCGTCGCCCTCTGAGGCACCCTCGGCGCGAGCCGGGGCCTCGGGCTTATCCAGACGATCGAGCGAAATCTTGCCGCGGTCATCGACTTCGATGACGACGACCTTGACCTCGTCGCCCACATTGAGGACGTCCTCGACCTTCTCCACGCGGCCCTTGGCGACGCGGGAGATGTGCAGCAGGCCGTCCTTACCGGGCAGCAGGTTGACGAAGGCGCCGAAGGGCTGGATGGAGACCACGCGACCGGTGTACTCCTCGCCCGGCTCGGGAACCTTGATGATGAGCTTGATACGCTCGACGGCCTGGTCGACGGACTCGCCGGTGCCGCCGACAAAGACGGTGCCGTCCTCCTGGATGTCGACCGAGGCGCCGGTCTCGTCCTGGATACCGCGGATGACCTTACCGCCGGAACCGATGACGTCGCGGATCTTGTCGGTCGGAACCTGGATGGAAACGATGCGCGGAGCGGTGCTGCGCGTGGTGTGGCGCGGCTCGGGGATCACATCGAGCATCTTCTGCAGGATGAAGGCGCGACCCTCCTTGGCCTGCTGCAGAGCGCGGGCCAGGATGTCGAAGGTGAGGCCGGTGGCCTTGTTGTCCATCTGCAGGGCGGTGATGCCCTCGGTGGTGCCGGTGACCTTAAAGTCCATGTCGCCCAGGAAGTCCTCGAGACCCTGGATGTCGGACAGCACCACGGTCTTGCCCTCCTCCTGGATCAGGCCCATGGCGATACCGGAGACCGGGCGCTTAATGGGCACGCCGCCGTCCATAAGGGCGAGCGTGGAGCCGCAGGTCGAAGCCATCGAAGAGGAGCCGTTGGACTCCATGACCTCGGAGACGACGCGGATGGCGTAGGGGAACTCGTTCTCGTCGGGAAGCACCGGAAGCAGAGCGCGCTCGGCCAGATTGCCATGGCCGATCTCGCGGCGCTTGGGGCTGCCCATGCGGCCGGTCTCGCCGGTGCAGAAAGGCGGGAAGTTGTAGTGGTGCATGTAGCGCTTGCCCTCGGTGGGCTCGATGGTATCCAGACGCTGGCCCTCGTTGAGCATGCCGAGCGAAAGAACCGAGAGCACCTGGGTCTGGCCACGCTGGAACAAACCGGAGCCGTGAACGAGCGGCAGGTAGTTGTCCTTCACCATGATGGGACGGATCTCGTCGGCGGCACGACCGTCGACGCGCTCACCGGTCTCGACGACCATGGTGCGCATGGCCTTCTTCTCGAGCTTCTTGAGCGCCACGGGGATCTCGCGCTCCCAAGCGGCCTGCTCCTCCTCGGTGAACTCGGCACGGATGGACTCCTTCAGAGCCTCAACCTTGCCGATACGGGAGAGCTTGTCGGCGTCACGAAGGGCGGCTGCCATCTCGTCGTAGTGGGCGAAGATGCGCTCCTGGACCTCCTCGACGGGCTGGTCGAGCGGGTACTCCTTCTTGACGATGGGGCCGTTGACCTGCTCCCACTCGGCGACGAACTCGTCCTGAGCCTGGCAGAAAGCGGCAAGGGCCTCCTGGCCAAACTTCATGGCGGCGAGCATGTCGTCCTCGGAGATCTCCTCGGCGCCGGCCTCGACCATCGAGATGAAGTCGGCGGATCCGCCCAGCTCCAGGTCCAGATCGGAGTTCTCGCGCTCCTCGTAGGTGGGGTTGACGATAAACTCGCCGGTCTCCACGTTGCGGCCGATGCGCACGCAGGCAAGCGGGCCCTCGAAGGGCACGCCGCCGAGCGTCATGGCCAGGGAAGCACCCATGACGTTGATGACGTCAAAGGGGTTGACTTGGTCGGCAACAAGCGAGGTGGCGACGATGTGCACCTCGTTGCGGAAACCGTCCGGGAAGCTCGGGCGAATCGGACGGTCGATCATGCGCGCGGTGAGCGTGGCCTTCTCGCTGGGACGGCCCTCACGCTTGAGGTAGCCACCCGGGATGCGCCCTGCGGCGTACATCTTCTCGTTGAAGTCGACGGTCAGCGGGAAGAAGTCGTAGTTCTTGCGCTCCTTGGAGACGACCACGGTGTCGAGCATCGTGGTGTCGCCCTGCTTGACCAGGCAGGCGCCGGTGGCCTGCTTGGCAAGCTCGCCCGACTCGAAGGTGTAGGTCTTGCCGTACAGCTCAAAGGTCTTGGATACGAGTGTCATTGTTCTCCTTTACCCCACAGGCCCCTTGCCTGCGGGCTTCTCATGTGACGCGGGCCCCCTGCCCCCGCCACGCTTCAGAGCGTGATTGTTCGCGCCCTTACACAAAAAGAGCGCCCCGCTGCGCAGGACGCTCTTAGCATGTACAAATCCTACTGGATGTTGTCGCGGATGCCCAGAGCCTTGATGAGCTCACGGTACTCGACGATGTCGTTCTTCTTGATGTAGGAAAGAAGACGACGACGACGACCGACGAGCATGAGCAGGCCACGACGGGTGTGGAAGTCCTTCTGGTGGGACTTCATGTGCTCGGTCAGCTCCTTGATGCGCTCGGACAGGATGGCGACCTGAACCTTGGGGTTGCCGGTGTCGACCGGGGTGTTACCGAACTGGGCAGTCAGCTCCGCCTTGCGCTCTTTGGAAACAGTCATTGTTTCACCTTTCGTTTTGCGTCGCCCACGGGCGACTCGATTCGCCTCGGACTGGGAAGCCGCCGGTGGAGCGAACAACCAAGGTCGAGGTACCAACAGGTCGGTATGTTACCACAAGCAGCCCGCGCCTGCGCATCATCACCGACCCAACATGAATTCCATCGCGCGGAGGCGCTGATCGGTGTGCGTCGCAGCCCAAACATGCGAAAGCCCGAGCAGGAATGCCGCCGTATGCGGGTCGATTCGCTCGGCCATGAGCGCATCGAAGGTCATGGACATGAGGGCGCGCAGCCATGCGGTCTCACCGGTCGACACCAGTTCGGCACCTGGAACGCTCGACGCGCACGACCCGCACATGAGACCGCCCGCCTGGGCTGAAAAATACGACAGCATGGGGTCTCCGCACAGCACACAGGCCGAAAAATCGGGTCGATAGCCAACGTGCGACAGCAGCTTAAAGACATATGCCGCCACAAGTAGGTCCATATGCGCCGTGTCAAGCCCGCTGCCCACCAGGGCAAGCGCTCGCTGCGTGATGGCAAAGGTAAATGGATCCTCGGCATCCTCGAACGAGCACACGCGCGCAACCTCGGCGATCGCGCTTGCGGCGCAGGTCGTCTCGTAATCGGGCGCAGCGCCGAGCGGCGCCTCCATAAGCTCGGCCTGGGAAACCACGTCGAGTGACCGTCCATGTGCGAGCAGCATATCGACCGTACAGAACAGCTCGCAGCGCGCAGCCAGGCGTCCGCCGGGTTTGCGGGCGCCCTTTGCCACGGCACGAACCTGCCGCCCCCGCTCGTCAAGCATCGTCAAGATCAGGTCGGTCTCTTTGAGCTTAGTCTTATCGAGCACGACCACTTTCGTGCGATATGTCCGGGAGCCTGCCATGCGCGCCGCGCGTCCTTAGTCCTCGGCGTTATAGCCAAAGCGGCGAATCTGGGCCTCGTCGTCACGCCAGCCGGCCTTGACCTTCACGTCCAGCTCCAAAAAGACCTGCGTGCCAAAGATGCGCTCAAGATCGCGACGGGCGTCGATACCGATATGCTTGATCATCTCGCCGCCCTTGCCGATGATGATGCCCTTTTGGCCCTCGCGCTCGACGTAAATGGTGGCGTGCACGCGCAGCACCTTCTTGGTCTGCTCAAGCGCATCGCAGATCACGCCAACGGAGTGCGGAATCTCATCACGGGTGCGGCGCAAGACCTTCTCGCGCACAAACTCGGCAACGAGCGTCTCATCGGAAGCGTCGGTACCCATGTCCTCGGGGAACCAACGCGGACCCTCGGGCAAAAAGTGCGCAACGGTCTCGATAAAGGCATCGACGTTGAAGTTCTTGACCGACGACGTCACGATCTCATCGTCATATTCCATGAGCTCGTGGGCAGCCTTAAGCTGCTCCATGACCTGTGCGGGGTCGGCCTCATCGGCCTTAGTGAGCACCAGAACCTTCTTGGAACGGGCGCATCTGACGCGCTCGGCAACCCAAGCGTCTCCCCTGCCGATAGGTTTGGTGGCATCAATCAAAAACGCGACGACGTCAACATCGTTCAGCTCGAACAACGCACTCTTGTTGAGCTCGGAACCCAGACCGTCCTTGGGCTTGTGGATACCCGGGGTATCGACAAAGACCAGCTGGTAGCCGGGACGGTTAACGACGGCGCGCATGCGGCGGCGGGTCGTCTGGGCCACCGGCGAGGTGATGGCGACCTTTTTGCCATAGCAGGCATTAAGCAGCGTGGACTTGCCAGCGTTGGGACGACCGACCAGGGCCACAAAGCCGCTGCGGAAACCGGGCTCCACGTCGCCAAAACCCGCGAGGTTGTCGTCCTCGTCGCACAGGGCGTCGAGTTCCTCGTCGCTCATACCCTCAAACGGGTCGAACTCCTCGACATCCTCGAGCTCCTCGGTATCCACCGCGTCCAGGGACTCGTCGTCCAAAATCTCATCGGTAGGCTGCATATTGTCGGACATGGGAATCCCTTTCTAAATAAAGCCGAGCGCGTGGGCAAATACCAGCAAGCCCACAATCGCGGCGGTGATGGAAAGAACGTATACGGAGGCGGCGGCGATGTCCTTCGCACGCTTGGCCAGCGGATGGAGCTCCTGGGTCGCCAGGTCGACGATGGCCTCCATGGCGGTATTGCAAAGCTCGCCGTGGATCACCAGGCCGCAACAGATGATAATCGTGGCCCACTCGGCAATGTCGAGCCCCACGATGCAGCCTGCAATGACGGTGCACACGCCCGCCACGAGCATGACCTTAATGTTGCGCTCGGTCTTGACGGCGGTGACGAAGCCCTCCATAGCGTAAGAAAACGACTTTAAGAAGGACGGATGGTCCTTGTTCGATCCGGGAATCATAGACGGCTCCTAGTCGTGGGCGTGGTTGGTGATGGGGCCGACGTGGACTAGCTTGGGGTCCTCGCCGCGCTCGAGCGCCAAATCGCGCAGGATGGCGTCCTCGCGGGCCTCCATGACCTCGGCCTCGTCGTCCTCGATGTGGTCATAGCCCAGCAGGTGCAGCATGCCGTGAACGAGCATCAGACGGCACTCGTCAGCGGGGCTATTGCCAAAACCGGGGGCCTGACGGGCAATAACCTGCGGGGCCAAGATAATATCGCCGAGCTCGAGCGTCTCATCGGCGGGAATGTCATCGTCAAAGGCCGAATCGCACTCAAACGAGAGTACATCGGTGGTGCGATCGATACCGCGCCACTCGTGGTTGAGCTCGTGCATCTCGTCCTCGTCGACATACGAAAGGGAAATCTCGACTTCACGCTCAACGCCCTCGGCGGCAAGCACGACCTCGCAGATGTGCTCCACCTCCTGCGCATCGAGCAGCGTATCGAGCTCGGCATCGTTGCTGATCAATACACTCAACGGGACTCCTTTCGGTCGCGCGGGCGCTGCTCGCGCACGTCATCATAAGTGTCGTATGCCTCGACGATACGTCCCACCAAGGCATGGCGCACCACGTCGGCGCGCTCGAGGTGCGAAAATGCGACATCGTCGACACGGCCCAAAATCTGCTCAACGTCGGCAAGACCGCCACGACGACCCACCAGGTCGCGCTGGCTCAGGTCGCCGGTAATCACAAACTTGGAGTTAAAGCCCAAGCGCGTCAGGAACATCTTCATCTGCTCAGGCGTGGTATTTTGCGCCTCGTCGAGCACCACGAAGGCATCGCTCAGCGTGCGGCCGCGCATGTAGGCAAGCGGGGCGATCTCGATCACGCCACGCTCCATAAGCTCATCGGTGCGCTCGCGATCCATCATGTCAAAAAGGGCGTCGTAGAGCGGACGCATGTAGGGATCGATCTTTTCCTCGAGGGTGCCGGGCAAAAAGCCCAAGTTCTCCCCCGCCTCGACAACCGGACGCGTCAAGATCAGCCGGCCCACCTCGTGGCGCTTGAGCGCGGCAACGGCGAGCGCCATGGCCAGATAGGTCTTACCGGTGCCGGCAGGACCCAGGCCAAACGTGATGGTATGCGTGCGGATGGCATCCACATAGCGCTTTTGGCCCAGCGTCTTGGGGCGAATGGCACGGCCGCGATACGAAAGCAGCACGTCATCGCGAAGCGACGTAGCCTCGTGCTCACCGTCGCGCAAGACGGCCAGGCAGCGAGAGACATCGTCGGCAGACAGTGTGCGCCCGGCGGCCGCCTCGCGAAAAGCATGCTCGAAAAAGCGCGCCACGAGCTCAACCTCATCCGGGTCACCGCCCACGGCGATGCTGTCACCACGGGCAACCACGTGGGCGCGAACCAGGCCCTCGAGCGTGCGCAGAACGCCGTCACCAGCGCCCAGCACACGAGAGGGGTCAATTCCCTCGGGAACGGTAAGTCTAATCTTCGAGGCTTCCATGAACCTCCCTGCGTGCATGGACCAAGCCGGAATCATCGACTCCGATGATAGCAACATCGAGCAGGCACGGGGCCGTGAGTCCACGGGTATCGTCAAGGCGGGCATGATGGAAGGAGCCGAGCGTCAGGTTGTCGCCATACTCGAGCACGGCACGCTCGACGGAGCCCACGCGGCGACGGGCGTCGGCAACGGCGAGCTCCTGGGCCGCCGCGCGCATGCGACGGCTGCGCTCAGCCATGACCTCGGGCGCCACCTGGTCGGGCATATCGGCCGCCAAGGTGCCGGGGCGCTTGCTGTAGCGGAACACGTGCATACGCGAGAAGCCCACGCGACGGCAGAGCGCCAGCGACTCCTCAAACTCCTCGTCCGTCTCGCCGGGAAAACCGACGATGACATCGCACGAAAGCGAAGCCTGCGGCAAAATCTCGCGAATCATACGCACCGTGCCCTCGAAGGACTCAGCGCTATAGGGACGGCCCATACGATGCAGGGTCGCCGTGCAACCGGACTGCACGGGCAGGTGCAAAAACGGGGCGATACGCTGCGGATAGCGAGCCATGACCTTCAGCAGGCGCTCGGAGATATCCATGGGTTCCACCGAAGAAATGCGCACATGGGGAATCGAGGTGCGCTCCATGATGGTCTCGAGCAGCTCGTCGATCTCCACGTGTTCGTCGGTCGCGCTCTTGCCGTCGTAGGCACCGAGGTTCACGCCCGTCAGCACGACCTCGGGCACGCCGGCCTCCTGGGCCTCGAGCACCTGCTCGAGCACAGACTCGACAGGCACGGAGCGCTCGGGGCCGCGCGCCTTCCACACGATGCAGTAGGTGCAGCGGTGATTGCAGCCGTCTTGGATCTTTACGCCCAAGCGGGAGCGCCCAAGCGCATCGACCACATCGCTATCGCTGCAAGCGGCGACGCTGTCGGATTCAACGCCTAGCACTTCGCAAACGCGGTCGGCAACATCGATCTTGGACGGCTCGGCAATCACGCGGTCCGAAAGCTCCAGCAGCTCCTCGGGATGCAAATTGACAACGCATCCGGTCACGATCACATAGGGTTCGTTTGGATGGGCCAGAGCATGGCGAACGGCCTTACGGGTCTTGGCCTCGGCCTCGCCCGTAACGGCACAGGTGTTAATGACGATCAGCTCTGCATCCTGGGGCTCCACCATCGCAAAGCCCAGGCGCATAAGATCGGCAGTGATACGGTCGGATTCAACCCGGTTGACACGGCAACCGAGGTTGACGACGGAAATATGGGGTGCGAGCACGCGGGCTCCTTAATCGAGGATGTCATCGAGAGCACTCTTGATACGGTCGGTCACCGACTTCTTACCAGAAGCAACGTCATCGCCCATCTCATCGGCAAAAGCACGGAGCAGCTCGCGCTGCTTATTGGAAAGATTGGTGGGAACGACCACGCGCAGTTGCACGATCAGGCGGCCACGCGAACCGCCACCGCCAATGCGCGGCATGCCGTAATTATTGACGCTCACGGTATCACCGTACTGGGCGCCGGCGGGAACCGTCACCTTAACGACCTCGTCGGGCATAATGCCCTCGACCTCGATCTCGCAGCCAAGCGCAGCCTGCGCAATCGAGATATCACTCAGCAGGTACAGGTCGTCACCGTTGCGCTTAAAGCGCTCATGGTCGGCAACGCGCACGTTGACAATCAGGTCGCCCGAAGGCTCGCCGCGAAGGCCGGCCTCGCCAAAGCCGCTCACACGCAGCTGGCGACCGGTCGAAACGCCGGCGGGAATATCGATGTCAATCTTTTCATGCGAAGGCGTGCGGCCCTGACCGTCGCAGGTCTCGCAGGGATGGTCGATAACCGTGCCCTCGCCATGGCAGTCAGGGCAAGGCGAGGAAGACTGAACCTGGCCCAGGAACGAACGCTGAACCGTCGTGACGTAGCCCGTACCGTGGCAGCGGCCGCACTGCTTTTCCTGTGCGCCCTCTGCCCTACCGGTGCCATTGCAGTCCTCGCAAGGAGCAAGGCGGTCATAGCTGATCGTCTTTTTGCAGCCGAGTGCCGCCTCCTCGAGCGTCACCGAAAGGGAGATGGCCATATCGCGACCCCGGCGGCGCTCGCGACGGCTGCGGGCGCCACCGCCGGCACCGCCGCCAAAGAACGACGAGAACAAGTCGTCCATGCCCATGCCACCAAAGATATCGTTGATATCGACGTAGCCTGAACCACCAGGGCCGTCGGCAGTGCCGTAACGGTCGTAGTTAGCACGCTTCTGCTCATCGGAAAGAACGGAATATGCCTCGTTAAGCTCTTTAAACTTGGCCTCGGCCTCGGGGTCGTCCGAAACGTCCGGGTGTACGGTACGGGCCTTCTTTAGAAACGCGCGCTTAATCGTCCGCGCGTCGGCATCCCTGTCGACGCCAAGTACCTCGTAGTAATCCCTATTTTCCGACACGACCGAATCCTTCCGACTTTCATTATTGTCACAGTGCGTCCTATACCCAAGCAAGGCCGGCCGCAAACAGAGGGTTTGATGTTATTGCATTTGGTACGGCGAAAGCATGGCCCGTTGCGAGCAGCTCGCGAACCAAACCGACACGAGCGCGAACATGAAGCCGTTGGCAAAACCGTTGGCAAACTGCATCGCACCGCGCTTCCACCACAGCAAACTGCGATGAAGCACACCGTCCGAAAGCACCATGAACAGGCCCATGGTAAACGGAATAAAGCACATCACGGCAAAGGCCGAGAACACACCCGAGATGGCCGAGAGTACCAAAAACGGCGCTACGATGCCCATCAGGTAAAAACCGGTACGAGCTTTGCCTTCCAAGCGCTCGGCCTCAACATGGGCGCGACCGACCAAATCACCGCCAGAGGCGCCGTTGGTGCCGGCGTGACCCATGCCGCCAATGCGGACCTCGTCGCCATCGTGCGTACCGGCAGGAAACTCAATCGTCTGCTCGGAGGTCACACGGACACGGCCGCTGCCGCCGCAATCGGGGCAGGGGTCGGCGACGACCTTACCGGAACCGCCGCACTCGGGGCAGACCGACTGAAACGTGCCGGCACCGAACAGGAAGGACAGGTCGACATCGATGTGGCCGCGACCACCGCAGCTCGGACAGGTATGTGCATGCTCGGACGAAACAGAACCCGAGCCGCCACAGTGGCCACAGGTATCGAAGCGCGTATAGCGGACGGTCTTGCGGGCACCGCCCTTGGCCTCCTTAGCGTCGAGCTTGATATCGACGACCACGTTGGCGCCGTTCTCGGGATTATAGGCAGCCTGCCCGCGACGCGGCTGGCCCCAGGCGCCACCAAAGGGAAAGCCGCCCTCAAAGGGATTGCCATAGCCTGCGCTGCCGGCGTAGCCGCCGCCATAGGGCGAAGCCGTAGGAGCGCCGGCGAAGGGGTTGCCCGAACGCATGGCGTCGTAGCGCGCACGCTTCTGCTCGTCCGAAAGCACGGCGTAGGCCTCGGAAACCTCTTTAAACTTTTCCTCGGCATCCGGCTCTTTGTTGACGTCCGGATGAAGCTTGCGGGCCTTTTGCTGGAAGGCCTTCTGTATATCACGCGAGGTGGCGTCCTTGGAGACGCCCAAAATCTCGTAGTAATCTTTTTCGTTCATCGTCGCCATGCGCGGCAACCTCCTGCTCACAGCAGCGTATATATTGCGGTAATTCTACCCGAGCGACCTAGGCTAGACCCCAAAACAGCTCGAACAGCACATTTCCATCGAGCCAGCCCAAGTGGGTGGGCGCTAAACAAGCACGGACGCGACCTGCGATAACGTCTTTCGAGGCGACGCACCCCGCATGCCCCTCGACATAATCGGGCACCCAAGTGGCAAGACCCAACTCGAGCGCACGGTCACAGGCCGCCACCAGCTCGTCTGCAGCGATCACGCTTGCCGAGCGAACCAACAGATCGGGCCCAATGCCACGCGTCATGCGGCAGGCGAGCATCAAATCCTCGGCCGCAGCCTCGCGCCGCGACAGATACTCGGCATCAAACGTCGTCGCGGTGTCGTCGCGTTGCACCAAGCGCACGCGATAAGCATCGCCGCGAGCAGGCACGTCGGGAAACAGCCCGGCCAGGCAATCGAAATCCTCGGCGTCGAGCATACCGGCGGCAGAGCGACCCAAGCCCAGATAGCCCTGTCCGGTCCAATAGGCAATGTTGTGGGCGCACTCATGGCCCTCGAGCGCGTAGCTTGCCACCTCATACGGGTGATAGCCGGCAGCACCCAGACGCTCGCGCGCCGTGTCCATGCACGCAGCCTGAAAATCCTCGTCGGGCTCGAGCGACTCGTCGCGACACGCCATGCGGTAGAGCGGCGTGCCCTCCTCGAGCGTGAGCGGGTACACCGACACATGATGCGGCGCCGCCGCCAACACGCCATCGAGCGTGCGCTGCCAACTTACGGCGGTCTGCCCGGGAAGGCCACACATGATGTCGCAGGACACATCGAGCCCGGCGTCCTTAACCGTCGTGATGGCAGCGAGCGCCCGATCGGCATCGTGAATACGGCCGATCGCAGCAAGCTCGGCGTTGTCAAGGGTTTGAACTCCCAGAGAGACGCGTGTGACACCGACCTTGGCAAGCGCAGTGGCAAGCCCGGCGGTCAACGACTCGGGATTGGCCTCGCAGGTAAACTCAACGGGCTTGCACCACATGCAAATACGCCGGGCAAGCTCCACCAGACGCTCTCCTGCCAGCGACGGCGTGCCGCCGCCAACATAGACGGTGCAGATCTGGTCAAGGGCCCCAGCCTTGCCAAAAGCATCGAGGCGAGCGTACAACTGCTCAAAATAAGCATCGAGCGCAGCACCCAGCTCGCACGGAGCGAAACTGCGCGAATCAAAGTCGCAGTAGCGGCACTTTTGGGCACAGAACGGCACGTGCGCATACAGCGCGGTAACGGCCACCCTTACACCTCCAGCGGATGAGGGGGCACCGATTCGCCGACGGCAAGGGCAGCCTCGCAGGCCACCACATCACGCTCGATCTCATCGACCAACGCCATGAACTCCTCATACGTGGAGCAGCGCACCACCTGGGCACGCCAAGCGGCGGCATGGGGCATGCCTTTTAAGTACCAGCTTGCGTACGTGCGGGCGCGTGACATAAGCGGCAGAAGCTCATGCGTGAGCGTCAGGTGCTCGCGCAGGGCATCCAGGCGCTCGACAGAGCTACGCACCGGTACCGGCGTGCCATCGAGTGCAAGGGCTCGAGCATCACCGAACACCCAGGGGTTGCCATAGATACCGCGCGCGATGAACACCGCACTGGCACCCGAGCTTTGCAGATGCTCCGCCGCGTCCTCGGCCGAGAACACATCGCCCGAACCAATCACGGGAATCTCGACGGCGTCGGCCACCTCATCGACGACCGACCAATCGGCCTGGCCCGTATAGAGCTGCGTGGCACAGCGACCATGTACCGCCACCGCAGCTGCCCCTGCACCCTCGAGCATCTGGGCAAATGTCGCGGCATTGCGATCCTCGGCATAAAAGCCTTTGCGAATCTTAACGGTCACGGGCACGTGCGCCGCGCCCACCGCCGCCTCGACGATCTGCTCGGCCAGCTCGGGCGTGCGCATGAGCGCCGAGCCCTCGCCCTTGGTAACGACTTTGCGAGCGGGGCATGCCATATTGATATCGATCAGCGTCAGGCGATCGCCAACGCGCTCCTCGACGGCGGCGACGGCGCTCGCAAACTGATCGGGTTTGGAGCCAAAGAGCTGCACGCAAATCTGCTGCTCTTCGTCGGCCGGCAGCACCAGGCGCCACGTCTTATTGCTGGCATAGGCAAGGCCCGCCACGCTCACCATCTCGCTATAGACAAGATGGGCACCGCGGCGGCGGCACATGATGCGATAGGCGGGGTCGGTCACGCCGGCCATAGGAGCCATAAGGAACGGCTGCTCGGCATAGGCACCCAGCAGCCGCGTACTGTATTCAGAAAGCGCCATGGACCTACTCGTCCACCTTAAGGATCGCCATAAAGGCCTCCTGCGGGACCTCGACCGAACCGATGGCCTTCATGCGCTTCTTGCCCTCTTTCTGCTTCTCGAGCAGCTTGCGCTTACGCGAGATATCGCCGCCATAGCACTTGGCCAAAACATCCTTGCGGCGCGCCTTGACGGTGGAGCGGGCGATGATCTTGTTGCCGATGGCGCCCTGAATAGGCACCTCGAATAGCTGACGCGGGATAATCTCCTTGAGCTTGTCGCACAGGCCGCGGGCCAAGCCATAGGCCTTGTCCTTGTGCACGATAAACGAAAGCGCGTCCACCTCGTCACCCGAAAGCAGGATATCGAGCTTGACGAGCTCGGAAGGACGATACTCGTTGAACTCATAGTCGAGCGAGGCATAGCCCTTGGTACGGCTCTTGAGCTGGTCAAAGAAGTCCAGGATGAGCTCGGCGAGCGGCATATCAAAGCGCATCTCGACCGATTTGCTCGTGAGATGGATCATGTCGGTCGTAATGCCGCGGTGCTCGATAGCGAGCTGCATAACGGCGCCCGTATACTCGGGCGGACAGATAATCTTGGCCTTGAGGTAGGGCTCCTCGATACGCTCGATGCGCGTAGCCTCGGGCAGATCCTGCGGGCTGCGAACATCGATCATCTCGCCGTCGGTCTTGTAGACGTGATAGTCCACCGAAGGGCTCGTGGCAATGAGGTCAAGGTTGAACTCGCGCTCCAGGCGCTCCTTGACGACCTCCATATGCAGTAGGCCCAAGAAGCCAACGCGGAAACCAAAGCCGAGCGCCACCGAGGTCTCGGGCTCCCACACCAACGACGGGTCGTTGACATGCAGTTTATCGAGAGCGTCGCGCAGGTTCTCGTAATCCTTGTTGTCGATCGGGAACAGGCCCGTGTAGACCATGGGCTTGGCCTCGCGGTAGCCGGGAAGCGGCTCGGGGCAGGGATTCGACGCCCAGGTAAGGGTGTCGCCCACGCGAACGGCCTCGGGGTCCTTCAGGCCCGTGACCACGTAGCCGACCTCGCCAACCGTCAGCGCGTCAACCGGGGTCTCGGCAGGACGCTTGACGCCCACGCCGTCGACCAAAAAGTCACCCTCGGCCTGCATCATGCGCAAAGTATCGCCCTTTTTGATGGAACCATCGAAGACGCGCACCGTGGCCACCACACCGCGATACTCGTCAAAGTACGAATCCAGAATGAGCGCCTTGAGCGGCGCGTTCTCATCGCCCTTGGGCGGAGAGATCAAAAAGACGATGGACTCCAGCAGATCGTGGATGCCCTCGCCGGTCTTGCCCGACACGCACACAGCATCGTCAGCGAGAATCGCCAGGTCATCCTCGATCTCAGTCTTAACCTCGTCGGGATGGGCCGAGGGCAGGTCGATCTTGTTGATGGCGGGCACGATATCCAAATTGGCGTTCATAGCGAGCGTCGCGTTGGAGACGGTCTGCGCCTCGACGCCCTGCGTGGCGTCGACGACGAGCACCGCGCCCTCGCAAGCGGCCAGCGAACGCGAGACCTCGTAGGTAAAGTCCACGTGGCCCGGCGTATCGATCAGGTTGAACTGATACGTCTCGCCATCGTCGGCGTCATAGGAAACGCGAACGGCATTGGACTTGATCGTAATGCCGCGCTCGCGCTCGATATCCATGGTGTCAAGCAGCTGCGACTCCATGTCGCGCTCGTCGACGGTATGGGTGAGCTCGAGGATACGGTCACTGATCGTGGACTTGCCATGGTCGATGTGCGCAACGATCGAGAAGTTGCGGATGTGGGAAATGTCAATTGAAGTATTCATGCGGACTATCTTACCCGAGCGGTACAAAAAATGGAGCCTGTTCCATAAAACAGGCTCCATTTATGCGCGTAATCTGTGTGGTGTGAAATTTACAACTTAGGCGTTGATGCTGTTCACGAGCTTGGCAAGACCGGACTTGCGGTTGGAAGCCTGGTTCTTGTGGATGACATGCTTGGCGGCAGCCATGTCAAGACGCTTGGTGACGGTCTTGAGGGCAGCCTGGGCCTTCTCGGCATCGCCCTCGGCGACGGCGGACTGGACGTGCTTGGTCAGCGTCTTGAGCTCGGACTTGACAGCCTTGTTACGCATGCGAGCTGCCTCATTGGTGCGGATACGCTTCTTCTGAGACTTGATGTTTGCCACTTCTGGAGTTCCTTTCGAGTTCCTTGCAAAAAATGTATGACACCTCTGAGACACGGTGAGGTCATGCAAGCGCCTACTATAGCACGCTCCCCCTCAAAGGGATAGAACGAATTTGTCAAATAGGCAGGTATCATCACGATTTTCTCAAGATGTTCGTAATCCAGAGCAAAAGCGCGGTCTCCGAATCGGCAGAACCCTTCAGTGCGAGCTCCACATCGACCGCGCCCTCGAGCGCGGCAACGAGCTCGGTCATCGAAAAACGACGGGCCCAGGTAAGGTGATTCTTGACCTGCCAGGCCTGAAGCTTGAGCGTCGCGGCCAGCTCACGACCCTGTCCACGCGCATCGAGCGCCTTGGCGACGATAAGCTCGCGAATGCGCCCGCACAGCAGCGTGTAGGTCCACACATAGCTCTTGGCGGGCAGTAGATTGAAGAGCTCAAGCGAGCGGCGCATGTCACGGGCCGAGACCGCATTGAGAAAGTCCCAGGGCTGAACTTCGGCCGTGCGCACGATCCAGCGCTCCACATCGGCAAGCTCAATTTGCGGCGCCTCGACCATCTGGGCAAGCTTGGCCAAGTCGTTATCGAGCATGCGGGTGTTCTCGCCCGAGCGCGAGACGAGCTCCTCGGCAGCAGCTGTCGAGATGGACTTACCGTGCTGCGTCGCCATCTGCTGCACGCGGCGTGGGAGCTCCCAGCGCTTGGTGCCCGAACAGTCGATCACGGCCTTCCTGTCAATCTTGGCGATTGCCTTGTACAGGCGTGTGTTCTTGGCAAGCGAATCGGCGATTATGAGGCAAACCGTCGTGGGGCTGGGACTCGCCAGATACTCGACAAGCGGCTCAGAGATCGCTTTGGCAAGTTTTGAGCAGCCGTCAAGGATTACCAGGCGAAACTCGCTGCCCATGGGAAAGGTATTGAGCGAGCCGATGATCGACTCGATATCGGGATCTTTCGTCATGTCGCGTTCATCGAGGTTGAACTCAACCATACCCGACTTTTCCAGACGCGCCTTCATACGCGAGACGGCGTGGTCGCGTTTGACCCCGTCGGTACCGACGATCAGATATGCCGGCAAAAGACCGGTTTCGGACATCGCGCTCCCCTCTCGCACACACTCGAATTCGTACCGTGCCATTTTAGCCCAGGGGTCCACCGCGCGCCAACGATGTCATCACGGCCGCTGGCATCGCATCGCAAGGCCCTTCGCGGTCGGCGTGACGGTAATGTCGCCGTGTTCGATGGTGCATGCGAACGCACCACCCGCTTCCTTAACTGCATCGATGCAGGCATCCGACGGATGGCCATAACGATTCCCCTCGCCGGCGCTCGCGATAGAGAACTCGGGCTTAAGCGTGCCCAGCAGGTCTGTATCGACAGAAACTTTTGAGCCGTGATGCCCCAGCTTGAGCACATCGATATCCCCCACCTCCTGCACGAATTCTCGCTCTTGGTCGAGCTCGGCATCACCGGTGAGAAGTACGCGCAGGCTCTTGCCTTCCTGAGCGTAGGAGAGCAGCAAAACAAGAGAGTCCTCATTGCCCTCGCCATCCACCGTGTCAAACGGCCACATCACACGAGCCCGAAATGCGCCGATATCGACCATGTCTCCGCGAGCCACCTGCCGATACGTTACACCCGCGCGATTCAGGACCTCAGTAGGCGCGCCGTCAAGTGCATCGGCCGCGACCGCAATGGTTCCAACCGAAAAACGATCGAGTACGTCGGGAAGACCGCCCCAATGGTCTTCGTCCCAATGCGTCACGAAGACGGCGTCGATATGGTGGACGTTATTGCGAACCAACGCCGACACCACGCGGTCATCGAGCCCACAGTCGACGAGTGCCACGGCGCCACCCTGACGAACCAGAATCGCATCGGCCTGGCCAACATCGAGGACCGTTACCGAAGGCGGCGCACATCGATCCCAATAGACATACGGAACACCCGCTGTGAGCATTAAACACAGCAGCCCCGCTGCCATGCTCCGCGCGCGGGGGCGTGGCCACCAGACCAAGATGGCCACCAGCGCGAACGGCACCACATATACCAAGGGCGTATCGGGCGGCACGCTTACGGATGCGCCCGGAACGGCAGCAAAGAGCTGTTCAAAGAACAGCGCACAGCGGGCGACAATCATGGGCACCACGAGCGCCCCGTGACGCAGCAGCGGCACAAGCGAGCAGGGCACCAGCACAACCGATACAGCGAGCAGCACGCTTATCACCGGACCGATCACGGCATTTGCAAGTGGGGCAATGAGCGAAAACGTCTCAAATGCGGGAATCGTAACGGGAAGTGTCGCCAGCTGCGAGCACAGCGTGACAGACAAAACGCTGGCGACACCCGATGGCATGCCCAGTTCGCCCAAGGCGTAGGTGGCGTAGGGGCAAAAACAAAGGATGGCAAAAACACTGACGCACGAAAGCTGAAAACCCATTTCGAACAATACCGTCGGACGCAGCAACACAAAGATTGCCATGGTGACGAACAGAGCCGAGAGGCCATGCCGACGACGTCCGGCGCTGTTGGCGACAAGCGTCGCCGCCACCATGCAGCACGCGCGCACGGCCGAGGGAGAAGCGCCCGTAAAGACGGCATAGGCAGCAAGGCCCAGCACCAACAGCCCCCGCTGCAGCCCACGAGAGAGGCGTGTCTGTTGCAGGGCGCTCTCAATCACAAACCCCACGATGGCAAGATGACTACCCGAGACAGCGATAAGATGTGCGGTGCCCGTTACCGAAAACCAATCGCCCGCCGGCTGGGCACGCAGCTCGGCCGAGCGTCCGCAGACAACGCCGGCAATGAGCGAGCGCGCTGGATCGGTCGCGGGCGCGATAACGGCAAGGAGCTCGTTTCGAAGCCAAGACAACGGGCCTGGAGGGCCCTCGTCGATCGATACCAACCGGACGACGTTAACCTTTCGAAGCTCGCCCCGAAGCACGCGTGAGCGCCCATACGCATCATTCTCAAAGCGCGAAATTCGACCGATAGCACGTACATGCGAACCGGCGCCAAGCTCGCGATCACACGACAGCCGTACCTGACCCAAACGCTTTTCGCCCGCATACGCATCACAGGTATAGGAGTACGCACCGTCATTGATGGACGGGTCGCCGTACACAACAAACTCGAGACTGCTCGCAGCCCGATTATCCAACGCCCTCGAAGCGCGCAGCGCCCCTATCGCCCAACCCGCGGACACGACCGCTCCCGCCACGAGGCCGAGGGCCGCGGCATACAGCCATCGCCTCCACCGCACAAGGCGCATGCAGGACCGAGCCAATACGATGCACCCTGCTGCCGCAACGGGAATGGCCATAAGCAATTTGACGGGCGCCGCCCGCTCTCCCAGCAGCGCATCGGCCGCCATGTTAAGCACTAACCCACAGCTCGCACACAAGCCGGCACAAAGGGCTATCGTCCACGGCATCAATGGGCGCGGTGGCATCACATGCTCGCGCTCGGTCGCACTCATACGCAGATGCAATCTTTAATTTTGGCGAGTTTCTTCTCACCGATCCCCGATACGCGCATAAGGTCATCGACCGAGGCAAAGGCCCCGTTTTGCGTCCGTTCGTCGATAATTGACTGGGCCATAGAAGGCCCGATGCCCGAAAGCGTCTGCAGCTCCGCCGCACTTGCCGTATTGATATTCACAAGTCCCGACGAAGACCCTGTACCAGGGGTCGTGGAAGCGCCGCTTTCGGCGCCGCCGACGGCCGCAGCCGTTTGTTGCTCCCCTACCGTCGGCACATAGATCTTTTGACCATCGGTGATCTTGGACGCACGGTTAAGACCCGTCACATTCGCCTCGGCCGTAAGCCCTCCGGCGGCATCAATCGCCTGGGACACCCGTGCTCCATCTTTAAGCCGGTACACGCCAGGCTTCACAACGGCGCCATCAACATCGACGTACACCTCGGCAGCAGAAGAGCTCTTGGCAGACGACTCATCAGCATCGTCGGGTGACGCATCCCCGGCCTCGCGCACATCCGAGGCGCTCGCCTCATCACTACGCTCAAACGACACGCCGCTGGAGCGGCTACTAAAACTTGCCATCGCCAAGCCGCTCGCGGCGGCAATGGCAACCAGAATCGCCACGACCACCGCCTTATGGCCGAGCAGCTTTTCTGCCCAGCGATCCATCCGTTTAACCCGTTCGTGTTGCTCGCGCTGCGCCATAGCAAACACCTCCCAACACCATCGTGTCAGGAAACGAGCGCTGCAGACTCCACATGCCCACACCGGCTATCACGGTCAAACCAAAAGCTGACCAAAACCTTGCGAAAAAATGTCCATTAATTCAGGCACACGTCGATAAATGAACCGTTTATCGCCAAAAGTCCAGATAGAAAAAGACCGACGATGCAAAATCACCGCCGGTCTATACACAACATTATTCGTGATCTTGGTAAATCTCACGTGGAGCGAGCTCGGAATGTTTGCGTTTTAAGGTCTTAGGGGCCTTATACGTGTTGCTGGAGAAGTCGATGTACTCGGTCTGCTTAAGCAGGCGCTCGATCATCTCCTCGTGGTCGAACAGCTCCCAGGCCTCGTGCACGGCATCGAGTTTGGCGTGTGTCTCGGGACGACGCGGCATAAACAGCGTGCAGCAGTCGGGAGCAGCCTCGGTCGAGATACCGAACGTACCGATCTCCTCAGCGCGTGCAATGATCTCCTGCTTGTCCGAACCGATCAGCGGGCGGAACACGGGGATCTTGACGGCCTCGTTGACGGCCATAATGTTCTCGAGCGTCTGGGATGCAACCTGACCGAGCGATTCGCCGGTCACGATAGCCTTGGCGCCCTCGATATGCGCAATGCGCTCAGCAACCGAATACATAATGCGGCGATACATGATCACCCGCAGGTTGCTGGGGCAGGTCACCGAGATCTCACGCTGGCAATCGCCAAACGGCACCACGTACAGGCGGCCGATCTGGACACCCGGCTCAAGCGCACGGATGATGTCCTGCACCAAATACTCGCTCGTATCGGGCGTCTGAGGACGACCGGAGAAATGTACCGGCACGCACACCGCGCCGCGACGCGCGAGCATCCAGGTCGCCACCGGCGAATCGATACCCGAGGAAAGCAGCGTCACAACCTTGCCGGCAGACCCCACCGGAAGACCACCCACGCCGCGCTCAGAGCGCGCATACACATAGACGCTACCCTGGACCACCAGCACGTGCACCATCGCGTCGGGATCGTGCATCTGGACCTTTTTATCGGGAAACGCCTCGCACAGTACCTCGCCAACCTGTCGATTGATATCAATCGAGGTGAGCTCGTAGTCGGTGTTCGAGCGCTTGGCATGCACCTTAAACGACTCGAAGGGACCAAATTCGCGCAGCGCCTTCACGGCGGCGGCGCAGTATTCCTGCGGGTCGCGATTGGTGTGATACGCCAAAGACACGCGGGCAACGCCGGGGACGGTGCGAATGACAGGCGCCGCCTCGTCGGCCTGGTGCTCGTTAAAGGTCACGAGGATATAACCGGAAATTCGAGACACGGCATTCACGGAAAAGGCGGCCAAGGCCGCCTTGATGTTATCCATGAGGATATGCTCAAAATGTGCGCGGTTCTTGCCCTTCAGTCCAACCTCGTGATAGTGGACCAGGCAGACGCGGGCTGCCATTTAGGCTTCAGCAACCTTGTGGCCGAGCGCCTTCTCGTAACGGGCCTCGTCGTAGGAGATATCGCCGTCGACGATCTCGTCCATAGCCATCGAGATGGTATCGGCGCCGGAGAGCGCAATGGTGATGTCGTCGACATCCTGGACGGCGAGCACGCGATTGTGCTGGCCACGCAACATGCTGTTAATGTCGCAGGCGCGCTTGGAGGCAAGCGAGGCGAGCAGGAAGCGGTTGTGATCGGTCTTCTCCAGAAGATCGTCAATGCAAGGCTTTACAACGGACACGGACCTCAGATCCTTTCATGCATATCGAGAACGCGAACGAGCTCATCGGTCGCGCGGTCGAGATCGTCATTCACCACGACGTCGTCGTAGCGGTCGGCAAGGGCAAGTTCATCGGCGGCGTTTGCCATACGCAGCTCGATCGTCTCGGGCGTCTCGGTACCGCGACCGACCAGGCGATCGCGAAGCACCTCGAGCGAGGGCGGCTTGATAAAAATCAGCACGGCCTCGGGGAAACGCTCCTTGACCTGCAGGGCTCCCTGGACATCGATCTCCAAGATCAGAGACGAGCCAGAGGCGAGCTTGGATGTGACCTCGCTCACCAACGTGCCGTAGCAGTTGCCGTGGACCTCGGCCCACTCAACAAACTCACCGTTTGCCACGCGGCGGTCGAACTCCTCGCGCGTCAGGAAAAAGTAGTTGACGCCGTCGACCTCACCTTTGCGTGGTGCTCGCGTGGTAGCCGAAACCGTCAGGCCCAGGTTCGAGCGACGCTCGCGCACACGAGTGACGAGCGTGCCCTTGCCTGCACCTGACGGTCCAGAAATCACAAAGAGCTTTGAATCCTGAGCGCTCACTTATTTGGTCAGCTGCTCGAGGAGCTGCTCGCGCTGACGGACGCCGAGGCCCTGGACGCGACGGGTAGCGGAGATGCCGAGCTCCTCCATGATCTTGGCGGCCTTAGCCTTGCCATAACCGGGGAGAGACTCGATGAGGGTGGAAACCTTCATGCGGGAAGCGATGGGGTCATCGGAGTTGAGCACGGACTCGAGGGACTTCTCGCCCTTCTTGATCTGCTCGCGAAGCTCAGCGCGGGCGTGACGTGCGGCGGCAGCCTTCTCAAGAGCCTGCTTGCGCTGCTCGTCGGTAAGCTGAGGGAGTGCCATTCGAACCTCCAAATAGTTGGGTTATATCTGATGCAATAATTGGCATTTTAGCACGTCAAACGCACTAAATGCCCAATCGACGGCACCATAGGTTAGACGATACCTGCGAAAAGTGCAATATACGGAGGTCAAAGTTGAGCCCCTGACCTGCGATTCCACACAAAGGATGGGAAAGTTTTCGCAGGCACAGGGGCTAATTTGTGCTAATGAGACCCAAAAGTGGTGACTTGAGGGAATCTTTTAGGCGACGTTTTCGACCAGCTCGGCGACGATGGCGTCAAAGGCGGCAACCGGATCGTCGGCGCCGGTGATGGGACGGCCCACCACAATGTGGCTTGCGCCACGCTCGATAGCCTGGGAAGGCGTCGCCACGCGGGACTGGTCACCAAGGGCGGCACCCACCGGACGCACACCCGGAGTCACGATCAGGGCATCAGGGCCCAGCAGCTCACGCATGTCGTGAGCCTCCATCGGCGAGCACACGATGCCATCGATGCCGTTGGCCTGAGCGAGCTTTGCCAGGCGGGCGGCCTCCTCAGCCACGGGCGACTCGACACCGATCTCGCTCAAGGCATCCTGATTCATGCTCGTGAGCACGGTGATGGCGACGAGCTTGGCGCGGTCCTCGCGCGCCTCCTCGGCACCCTCGCGGCAGGCAGCGAGCATGGCGCCCGAACCCAAGCCGTGAACCGAGAGCAGGTCGGCACCGGCAAGCGAGGCCGAGCGGGCGGCACCGCGAACCTGATGCGGAATATCATGGAACTTAAGGTCAAGAAAGACCTTAAAGCCTAGGTCCTTAAAGGTCTTGACGATCTGGGGACCCTCGGCGTAATAGAGCGTCATACCAACCTTGAGCCAAGCGGCATGGCCCGAAAGCTCGTGGGCGAGCTCGAGCGCACGCTCACGATCGCAGTCGAGGGCGACGATTACGCGGTCGCGGGCATCGGTCTCTAGCATTCGAAAGCACCTACCAGCTCGTTGATGTCCTTTACGCCCTGGGACTCGGCCCAGGCCTCGAGCTCGTGCGCGATCTTGAGCGAAGCGCACGGATCGACGAAGTTGGCCATGCCAACCGACACGCAGGTGGCACCGGCCAGGATAAACTCGGCCGCATCCTCGCCGGTCATGACACCGCCGACGCCGTTGATGGGGATATCGACGGCCTGGGCGACCTCCCAGACCATGCGCACGGCGATGTGGTGGCACAGCGGGCCCGAAAGGCCGCCCTTGGGCTTTGCCACGCGGGACTTGCGGGTATGGACGTCGATGGCCATGCCCTGGATGGAGTTAATGACCGAAAGGCCGTCGGCGCCGGCGGCTTCGAGGGCCTTGGCGATCTCGGCGACGTTGACCGGCGCCATCTTCACGAACAGCGGCTTATCGGTCACCTTGCGGCAGGCAGCCATAACGGAAGAGGCGCCCTCGGGCGTAGAGCCCATGGCGGCACCGCCGGCGGCGATGTTGGGGCAGCTCACGTTGATCTCGTAGCCGGCAGCCCAGGGGCATAGCTCGACATACATCTCGAGTGCGCGCACAAACTCGTCAACGGAGTGGCCGGCAACCTGACAGATGACCTGGCAACCGTCCTTGGACAGTTGCTCGAGCCACGGGCCGGACTCGCGGGCAAAGGCGGCCACGCCGGGGTTCTGAAGGCCCACGGAGTTGATCATACCGCCGGGGATCTCGGCCATGCGGGGCGCGGGGTTGCCGGGCCAGGGCTCGGCTGCGCAACCCTTGGTGGTGATGGCGCCCAGCTGGGAAACATCAAAGAAGTTCTGGAACTGCCAACCGTAACCAAAGGTACCGGCTGCGGTGTTGATGGGGTTCTGCATCTTGACGCCGCCGAAATCGACGGCCATGTTCACGGTACCCACTAGAAGACCACCACCTTGGAAGCATCGAACACGGGGCCGCACATGCAAGCACCCTTCATACCGTCGACCGTCTCGACATTGCAGGTGTTGCAGGCGCCAAAGCCACAGCTCATCATGCGCTCGAGGGACACCTCGCAGTACGCACCGGCCTCGGCGGCAGCAGCGGCGACCTTCTTCATCATGACGGCGGGACCGCAGCTGGCGACGTAGTCGTAGCCGCCCTCGCCGAGCAGCTCGGCGGCAGGATCGGTGCAAAAACCGTGCGTGCCGAGCGAGCCGTCGTCGGTGCAAACGTTGACCGTGGCGCCCAGCGCGCGGAACTCATCGATGCCCACGGCCTTGGAAGCGGTGCCAAAACCCAGGCACACGTCGACGGCCACACCCTGCTCGGCAAGCTTGCCGGCAAGGCACAGCACGGGCGGAACACCGATGCCGCCCGCCACGAGCAGCGCCTTCCTGGTGCCCTCGGGAACAAGCCAGCCGCGGCCGCCAGGGCCCAACAGGTTGGACTTGGAGCCGGGGCCCATCTGGGACAAACGACGGGTATCGTCGCCCACGACGGCGTACCACAGCTCGACGGTGCCGGCCTCGGCGTCGGCGCGGTAGTAGCTCAGGGGCACGCGAAGCAGCGAGGACGCATCACCGGGTACGGCGATGTTCACAAACTGACCGGGCTTGAGCGCACTTGCAAGCTTGGGGGCCGAGATGACGAGCGAGAAGACGCCGTCGGCAATCTCCCGGTTCGAGACGACCTCGAAGTCGTGCATGCGTGCAGTGGAAGGTGTGGGCATAAACGCTCCAATCCCCCATGCGGTTGCATGGTCCAAACGAATAGAAAGCGCGGCACCGCAAGGGCGCCGCGCACAAAAGCGATAAGGCTATGCTAGCAGATGCAGCCGTCGGCAAGCGTCTGTTTACCGCCGACAAATACATCGGTGGCACGACCGGTGAGCGTGCGGCCGGCAAAACCGGAGTTCTCGGCGCGCGACTCGTAACCGTCCTCGCCAACCGTCCAGGTTGCGGAGGGGTCGAACACGGTCAGGTCGGCAACGGATCCCGCCTTGACCTGAACCTGGTCGAGGCCCAGGATCTCACGCGGCTTGATGGCCATGAGCTCGACCATACGGCCCATGCTCATCTTGCCCGTGTTGACCAGCTCGGTGAGCACGAGCGACAGCGAGGTCTCGAGACCGATCATGCCAAAGGGCGCAAGCTCGAACTCGCGGGCCTTCTCCCACGGGGTGTGGGGAGCGTGATCGGTGACGATAGCGTCGACGGTGCCGTCGATGACGCCCTGACGGATGGCCTCGGCATCCTCCTCGGTACGCAGCGGCGGATTGACCTTGAGCGAGGTGTTGTAGGTCTCGTCCAGGTCGTTCTCGGTCAGGAACATGTGGTGCGGAGTGGCCTCGCAGGTAACCTGAACGCCAGCGGCCTTACCGGCACGCACGATCTCCAGGCCATGGGCGGTGGAGATGTGCTGGATGTGCAGCTTGGCACCGGTCAGCTTGGCGATCTCGATGTCGCGGGCGATCTGGAGCTCCTCGCCGGCAGCCGGCCAGCCCTCGAGGGCCAGACGGGTCGAGACCTTGCCCTCGTTGATCTGGCCGTGGCCGACCAAGTCCTCGTCCTGGCAGTGGCTCATAAAGACCTTGCCGAACATCTTGCCGTAGTCCATGCAACGACGGAGCATGCCCGCGCCCTGCACGCCGCGACCGTCGTCGGTGAAGGCGACGGCGCCGTGGGCGACCATATCGCCCATCTCGGACATGGCCTCGCCCTTAAGACCGCGGGTCATGGCGCCCGACGGATAGACGCGGCAGTGACCGACCTCGGCAGCACGGGACTTTACGAACTCCACGACGGTACCGTTATCGGTGACGGGATCGGTGTTGGGCATGGAGCACACGCCGGTAAAGCCGCCCTTGGCAGCTGCGCGGGTACCGCTCTCGATGTCCTCTTTGACCTCGTAGCCGGGCTCGCGAAGGTGAACGTGCATATCCACCAGGCCGGGGACGAGGTACTTGCCGAAAAGGTCGCGGACCTCGGCTCCCTCGACGGCGAGATTCTCGCCGACCTCGGCGATCTTGTCGCCGTCAATCAGGACGTCAACGACACCGTCAAGCTCGACGGACGGGTCGACGACGTGGGCATTCTTAAGAAGCAAGGCCATTATCGGCACCTCCAAGCAGCAGATACAGGATAGCCATACGCACGCAGATACCGGCGTAGACCTGCTCCAGGATGACGGAGCGTTGCGGGTGGTCGGCCATATAGGAGTCGAACTCGACACCGCGGTTGATGGGGCCCGGGTGGCAGATGATCGCGTCGGGCTTCATGAGCTTCTCACGGTCCTTGGTCAGGCCGAAGAGCTTATGGTACTCGCGAATGGTCGGGAACGGGGCACCCTCGAGGCGCTCCTGCTGCACGCGCAGCATGTAGACAACGTCCAGCTCGGGCAGGACGGAATCGAGGTCGCTCGTCACGTGGTCGCAGCCCAGGACCTCGGGCGCCGGCGGCAGCAGCGTGCCGGGGGCGACGGCGTAGGTCTCGCAGCCCATGATCTTAAGGGCGGGGATCAGCGAGCCGCAGACGCGGGAGTGCGCGATATCGCCGACGACGGCGACCTTCAGACCGTGGAAGTCACCCTTGTGCTCCCAGATGGTGTACAGGTCGAGCAGGGCCTGCGTGGGGTGGTTGTGCTTGCCGTCACCGGCGCAGATGACGCTCGCGGGCGAGTTCTGCGTGACGATGTAGGGAGCGCCGGCGTGCTTATCGCGAACGACGATGCAGTCGATCTTATAGGCGTTGAGGGTCTCGACGGTATCGACGAGGCTCTCGCCCTTGACCGTGGAGGTCGAGGAGCCGCCAAAGTTAAGGCTGTCGGCCGAAAGGCGCTTCTCGGCGAGCTCGAAGGAGCTGCGGGTACGCGTCGAGGGCTCGTTGAACATGTTGACGATGGTCTTGCCCTTGAGCGTGGGGACCTTCTTGATGGCACGCTCGTTGACCTCGGAGAACGCCTTGGCGGTCTCGAGGATGAGCTTGATGTCCTCTTCGGAGTACTCGGTAATGTCGATCAGGTGCTTATGGTTGAACGCCACGGTACTACTCACCTCCCAGCGGCGCGGAGCCCACGTGGGAACCCGGCGCGACGTCGTTAATCTCGACGGCGGTGTGGCCGTCGACTTCCTTCATATATAGGTGCACGTTCTCCTCATGCGACGAGGGAACGTTCTTGCCGACAAAATCCGGCGAGATGGGGAGCTCGCGGTGGCCGCGGTCAACGAGGACTGCCAGCTCAATGCGGCTCGGACGGCCCAGGTCCATGACGGCGTCTAGAGCGGCGCGGATGGTACGACCCGTGTACAGGATGTCGTCCACCAAAACGACGCGTTTGCCATCGACGCTGAAGGGAATGTTGGTGGCGTGGATCGCGGGAGCGAAATTGGTAGCGTAGTCATCGCGGTAGAAGCTGATGTCGAGGCTGCCGAGCGGAACGTCGACGCCCTCGATCTCCTTGATCTCCTCGGCGAGCTTCTTTGCCAGAAGGTCGCCGCGCGTGACGATGCCGACCAGAGCGAGGTCTTCACAGCCCTCGTTGCGCTCGAGAATCTCGTGCGCGATGCGGGTCATCGCTCGATTGACGGCGGTCTCGTCCATGATGACCGCCTTGGGGGAAGTCGTGCCCATCGATCTCCTTCCTCACATGTCTTGACTGCTGACACAGTCAAAAAAATAGATGCCCGACCGCTTAAAGCGGACCAGACACCCACAGGAAGGGCTGCTCTTTGGCAGCTATGTAATTCCATGTGGGTATCTCGTACCCCTTTAATGGTCAAGGGATAGTGTAGCCAACCTCGAGCTTAATTGCGAGCATAAATACAGAGCAATCCGTAAACGGAGCCCAAAGCCCAATAAACCTATATATATTTGTGGGACGAGCTTGAAAACGCATGCACGAGCTGGCATAATCCCCTCTGCTGCACGCAAATCGGATCTACGTCCAGGGCCGTGGCGTGGGCACTATCGCCAAAAGAGGAATATCTCTGTGTAGATTGCGCACAGGGAGTGACTTCTGTGCTATAGTTCAGGCTTGTTTGTTAACGCGACATGTTCGTTTGTCGCCCAAGGAGGGTCAGTTATGTCCAAAGTTTGCGAAGTTTGCGGTAAGCACCCCGTTGCCGGTCGCTCCATCAGCCACTCTCACCGCGTCACCAACCGTAAGTTCCGCCCCAACATCCAGCGCGTCTACGTCGTCGTCGATGGTCACCGTCGCAAGATGAACGTTTGCTCCACCTGCCTCAAGTCCGGCAAGGTTGCGCGCTCCTAAATAAGGTCTTACCAACAAGTACCTCGGACTCTCCGGGTCAAAGACCTCGCGTTCACATAGAACTTACCAAAGGCGCCCTCCCCTACGGAGGGCGCCTTTTTGCACTCATTGGGGACAGACTTATATGAGGGTTTGCAGATGTCAAAGGGATCATAGCGCAGCTGGTATGCCTTGTAACTAACGGTACGCCTCGAGCGAGTCGGACGCACCTTACACGGGATTGAAATGGATGTAATCGAGTAGCTGCACCGCCTGTGTGTCCGACTCAACCGCGACCCGCGAATAGCGATTATCAAACAGATGTCCCGTTTTCCCATTGAAATACTCATGTAAGTCTGTCCCCAATGAGCGGGGAGATGGAGCAGGCAGATAGTTTTAGTTAAAACGCTTCATTTTATTGAAGCGGTTTAGTGTGCCTTTTACGGGAATCTTACCGTTCACCGAATAATTTCTTGCTATCATGCAAGGCGTAGGGTAAATCTCCGATCGCAAGGAGACACAAATGGTGAAAAAGTCACCGGAAAACACTACTCCCGCAATTGTGGACAACGTAGAGGCGCTTGAGGCTAAGCTCGCTCAGATGCGAGAGGCCCAGGCGCTTTTTGCTACGTACACGCAGGAGCAGGTCGACAAGATCTTCTATGAGGCCGCCATGGCCGCCAACAAGGCTCGTATCCCGTTGGCGAAGATGGCCATCGAGGAGACCGGCCGCGGCGTTCTTGAGGACAAGGTCATCAAGAACCACTACGCCGCAGAGTACATCTACAACGCTTACAAGAACACCAAGACCTGTGGTGTCCTGGAGCGCGACGAGGCTTACGGCATCACCAAGATCGCCGAGCCCATCGGCATCGTGGGCGCCGTCATCCCGACGACCAACCCCACCTCCACCGCGATCTTCAAGACGCTGATCTGCCTGAAGACCCGCAACGCCATCATCATCTCCCCGCACCCGGCTGCCGCCAAGTGCACCATCGCCGCCGCCAAGCTCGTGCTTGACGCCGCCGTCAAGGCCGGCGCCCCCGAGGGCATCATCGGCTGGGTCGATGTCCCCTCCATCGAGCTGACCAACATGGTCATGCGCGACGTCGACATCATCCTCGCCACCGGTGGCCCGGGCATGGTCAAGGCCGCCTACTCCTCGGGCAAGCCCGCCCTGGGCGTTGGCGCCGGTAACACCCCGGTCGTCATCGACGACACCGCCGACGTTCTGCTCGCAGTCAACTCCATCATCCACTCCAAGACCTTCGACAACGGCATGATCTGCGCTTCCGAGCAGTCCGTGACCGTCATCGACACCATCTACGACCAGGTCAAGGCCGAGTTCCAGAAGCGCGGCTGCTACTTCGTCAAGCAGGGTGCCGAGATGGAGGCCCTGCGTGCCGCCATGTTCAAGAACGGCGCCCTCGATCACCGCATCCCCGGCATGGCTGCCGCCAAGATCGCCGAGCTCGCCGGCATCGAGGTTCCCGCCAAGACCAAGATCCTGATCGCCGAGGTCACCTCCACCGACCCCGCCAAGGAGGAGTTCTCCCACGAGAAGCTCTCCCCAGTCCTGGCCATGTACCACGCCAAGGACTTCCAGGAGGCCGTCGACAAGGCCGAGCACCTGGTGCTCGCCGGTGGCCCGGGCCACACCGCCTCTCTGTACGTGCACCCCGCCCAGGCCGAAAAGATCAGCCTGTTCGAGCACGTCATGAAGGCCTGCCGCATCGTCATCAACACCCCGTCCTCGCACGGTGGCATCGGTGACCTGTACAACTTTGGCATGAAGCCGTCTCTGACCCTGGGCTGCGGCTCCTGGGGCGGCAACTCCGTCTCCGAGAACGTTGGGGTGAAGCACTTGATCAACGTTAAGACTGTGGCCGAGCGCCGTGAGAACATGCTGTGGTTCCGCGCTCCCGAGAAGGTCTACTTCAAGAAGGGTTCCACGCCCGTCGCCCTCGACGAGCTGGGCAACGTCATGGGCAAGAAGCGCGCCTTCATCGTTACCGACCAGTTCCTCTTCAAGAATGGCAACACCCGCGCCATCGAGGCCAAGCTCGACGAGATGGGCATCGCCCACGACTGCTTCTACGACGTCGAGCCCGATCCGTCGCTGCAGTGCGCACGTCGCGGCGCCAAGCAGATGGCTCTCTTTGAGCCGGACGTCATCATCGCCGTCGGCGGTGGCTCCGCTATGGACGCCGGCAAGATCATGTGGATGATGTACGAGCACCCCGAGTGCAAGTTTGAGGACATGGCCATGGACTTCATGGACATCCGCAAGCGTATCTTCACCTTCCCCGAGATGGGCAAGAAGGCCTACTTCGTCGCCGTCCCGACCTCCTCGGGTACCGGCTCCGAGTGCACGCCGTTCGCCATCATCACCGACAAGGAGACCGGCATCAAGTGGCCGCTCGCCGACTACGCGCTGCTCCCCAACATGGCTATCGTCGACGCCGACAACTGCATGACCGCCCCGCGCGGCCTGACCGCTGCCTCCGGCATCGACGTCATGACCCACGCCATCGAGTCCTACGTCTCCATCATGGCTTCCGACTACACCAAGGGCCTCTCCGAGCGCGCTGCCAAGCTCGTCTTTGAGAACCTGCCCTCCAGCTTCACGAACGGCGCCAAGGACCCGCACGCCCGCGAGGAGATGCACAACGCCTCCTGCATGGCCGGTATGGCCTTCGCCAACGCCTTCCTGGGCCTCAACCACTCCATGGCTCACAAGCTCGGCGCTTTCCATCACCTGCCCCACGGCATCGCTAACGCCGTCATCCTGACCCGCGTCATGCGCTACAACGCCGCCGAGGCTCCCGTCAAGATGGGTACCTTCTCCCAGTATCCTTACCCCAACGCGCTGCACAACTACGCCGAGATGGCCAAGTACTGCGGCATCGAGGGCAAGGACGACAAGGAGGTCTTCGAGAACTTCATCACGAAGCTCGAGGAGCTCAAGGACTTCATCGGTGTCAAGAAGACCATCGCCGACTACGGTGTTGACGAGCAGTACTTCCTCGACACCCTCGACGAGATGACCGAGCAGGCATTCAACGACCAGTGCACCGGCGCCAACCCGCGCTACCCGCTCATGAGCGAGATCAAGGAGCTCTACCTGGACGCCTACTACGGCCGCGAGCCCCAGGACTACGCCGTCTGCTAGTTTTAGCACGGTTTTTAACGGCGGGGGTGCACGGGTGTTTCACACACCCCCGCCGTCGCTTCTATCGCATCGTTGAAAGGATGCAACCATGCTGCTACCCGATTCCAAGACCGAGCTCGTCCGCCGTGGCAACAAGGTCGTTTACGACCTGGGCGACAAGATCGTCAAGGTCTTTAACGAGACCAAGCCTGTCTCCGACGTGTTCAACGAGGCTTTGAATCTTGCCCGCATCAATGAGTGCGGCATCCGCAGCCCCAAGGCTCTCGAGGTTTCCCAGCTCGAGAACGCCAACGGCTGGGCGCTCGTGACCGAGAAGGTTCCGGGCACCACCCTTGCCGAGAAGATGACTGCCGAGCCCCAGCGCTTTGGTGAGTATCTCGAGATGTTCGTCGACCTCCAGATCGAGATCCACGGCTACACCTCCCCGCTGCTCAACCGTCAGCGCGACAAGTTCGCCCGCATGATCGACAGCCTTGATCAGCTCAATGCCACCACGCGCTACAACCTTCAGGAGCGTCTGGACGGCATGACCAAGGAGTTCAAGGTCTGCCACGGCGACTTCAACCCCTCCAACGTCATCGTCGGCGACGACGGCCAGCTCTATGTGTGCGACTGGGCACACGCCACCCAGGGCTCCCCTGCTGCCGACGTTGCCACCACCTACCTGCTCTTCGCCCTCAACAGCAAGGATCAGGCCGAGGCCTACCTGGAGCTCTACTGCGACCGCGCCGACATGCCCATGCAGGTCGTGCGTCAGTGGACGAGCATCGTCGCCGCTTCCGAGCTCGCTCGTAAGCGCAACGTGAACGATGAGTTCCTGAAGAACTGGATCGACGTCGTCGATTATCAGTAAAATCTGAGCGATTCATTTCGCATCGGAGGCACAAAGGAAAACCCCGCAGCTCATATGGGCTGTGGGGTTTTCCTTTACCCGTCGAGCTTATTCGCGCAACAAAATAGACTGCTCCGCATCTCTTCCTAAGAGAGATACGGAGCAGTCCCGCAATTACATCTAATAGCAGAAACGTCGATTAACGGCGGGCCGCCTTAACAAGCTCGGCAACCTTGGCGGCGACCTCGTCAATCGCCACGTCCTCGCGCTCGCCCGTGGCACGGTCCTTGAGCTCAACGGTGCCATTCTTAAGGCCACGCTTGCCAAGCACCACCTGATACGGGAATCCCATAAGGTCGTTATCGGCAAACTTAAAGCCGGGACGCTCGTCACGGTCGTCGACGACGACCTCGATACCCTCGGCGCACAAGCCCTCGACGATTTGGTCGCAGACGGTTGCGCACTCCTCCTTCTTGGGATCGAGCGGAATCACAGCGACCTCGTACGGGGCAACGGAAACCGGCCAGACGATACCGTGCTCGTCGTTGTGCTGCTCCACGACGGCAGCAAGCGAGCGGGACACGCCCACGCCGTAGCAACCCATGATAAGCGGCTTCTCCTTGCCGTCCTCGTCCATAAAGGTGGCGCCCATGGCCTCGGAATACTTGGTACCCAGCTGGAAGACCTGCGAGACCTCGATGCCGCGAGCAGCAGAGAGCGGCTTGCCGCAGTGCGGGCAGGGATCGCCGGCAACGACGGTTACCAGGTCGGCCCACTCGTCGACGGTAAAGTCGCGCTCGGGGCAGGCACCGGTAAAGTGATAATCGACCTCGTTGGCACCGCAGGTCCACTGCTTGGACTCGCGCAGGCTCTCGTCGCACACCAGGCGAATGCCCTCGGGCAGGTTAACCGGTCCGATAAAGCCCTTATGCAGACCGTAGGTCTGGAGCTCCTCATCAGTCATCATGCGATAGTCCTTGCCAAAGACATGCTCGGCCTTGCAATCGTTGAGCTCGTGGTCACCCGGAACAATGGCCACGACGGGCTTGCCCTCGGCGTCGATGAGTGCCAGAGACTTGCGCGTACCGTTCTCGGGGAAGCCAAAGAACTTGGCGACGGCCTCAATGGTACCCATACCCGGAGTCTCGACCTTGGTGAGCGTGCCGTCGCCGGGGCCCTCGGTCACAACGACCTTGGTGCTTGCAGCCTCGTCATCGGCAGCAAAGCCGCAATCGTCGCAGTAGACGAGCGAGGCCTCGCCGGCGTCAGCCAGAGCCATGTACTCGACGGAGGTGTCGCCGCCGATCTCGCCGGAGTCGGCGACAACGGGTAGAGCCTTGATGTAGCAGCGCTCGCAGATGTTGGCGTAGGCCTGCTTCATCTTGTCGTACTCCTCCTGCAGGCTCTCCTGCGTGGCGGAGAAGCTGTAGGCATCCTTCATGATGAACTCGCGACCGCGCATCAGACCAAAGCGGGGGCGGAACTCGTCGCGGAACTTATCCTGGATATGGTAGAGGTTGACGGGCAGCTGCTTATAGGAGCGCAGCTCATTGCGCACCAGGGCGGTGACAGTCTCCTCGTGGGTGGGGCCCAGCACGAACTCGCGACCATGACGGTCGTCAAAGCGCACAAGCTCCTTGCCATAGGCATCGATACGGCCGGACTCACGCCACAACTCGGCATCGACCATGATAGGCATCATAAGCTCCTGGGCGCCGGCGGTGTCCATCTCGTCGCGCACGATGTTCTCAATCTTGCGAATCGAGCGCCATGCGAGCGGCAGGTAGGAATACAGACCGGCGGCCTCCTTGCGGATCATGCCGGCACGGAGCAGCAGGCGGTGGCTGGCGAGCTCAGCGTCCGCCGGATCCTCTTTAAGCGTCGGCGCATAGAGCTTAGACATATACATTGCTCGGGTCATTTATTTCTCCTCAATAAGCTTGTCGACCTCTGCCATAAGCGCGTCGACAATTTGGTCCTCAGCTACTTTACCAATGATCTGGCCATGCGAAAAGAGCAAGGCCTGGCCACGTCCGCAAGCAACGCCCAGGTCGGCATCAGAAGCCTCACCGGGGCCATTAACGGCACATCCCATGACGGCAATCGAAAGCGGCGCGGAATAGTTCTTAAGCCGCTCGGTGACCTCCTCGGCGATGGGAATGAGGTTAACCTGGCAGCGGGCGCACGTGGGGCACGAGACAATCTCGGGACCACGGCGACGCAGGCCCAGCGACTGTAGAATTCCCCAGGCGACCGGCGGCTCCTCAACCGGATCGGCCGTGAGCGACACACGCATGGTGTCGCCAATGCCTTCGGAAAGCAAGATACCCAAGCCTACAGAGCTCTTGATGGTGCCCTGAAGCTTGGTCCCCGCCTCCGTCACGCCCAGGTGAAGTGGAACGTGGGGAATCTCACGTGACAGGGCTCGATAGGTATCGAGCGTCGTTTGCACGCTATGGGCCTTGGCCGAAAGCACAATATTCGTAAAGCCGCGATCCTCAAAGTGCTTGACGAAGCGCTCGCTCGACATCACGAGCTTTTCGGGCTGCGTGAGGTCGTCGCGCTCGGCAATATCTTGCTCAAGCGAGCCCGCGTTCACGCCAATGCGAATCGCACAGCCCGCGGCACCCGCAGCATCGATCACCGCGTCAACCTTGGCCCAATCGCCGATATTGCCGGGATTGATGCGCAGCTTGGCGGCACCGGCCTCAACGGCACCAATGGCGAGCTTATGGTTAAAGTGGATATCGGCGACAATCGGCACCGGAGACTCGGCACAGATGGTGCGGAAGCCCTCAAGCGCGGCCTCGGAGGGCACGCTCACGCGCACGATATCGCAGCCAGCCTGCGCCAACGCGCACAATTGCGCAAGCGTTGCCTGGGCATCAGCGGTATCGGTGCAGGTCATAGATTGGACCACCACCGGCGCGCCGCCACCGATCTGCACGCCGCCCACATGCACGGGGCGCGTCAGCTCGCGAGGCAAAGGATGGGATAAAGACAATCCAAACACTCCCCTACAGAATAAATCGAAGGATGTCGGAACGAAGCATATAGACAAACAGCAGCGCAAAGAGCGCGATGCCCACATAGCTCACAATCGTCTGGACCTTGAGCGGAAGCTCGCGGCCCGCAATCTTCTGAATGATCTCGATGACTAGCTTGCCGCCATCGAGTGGCGGGATGGGCAGCAGGTTCATAAAGCCAAGCGAGAACGAAATGAGCGCGGCAAACGACAGGAACGTTGCGGGGCCGGCAGCAGCAGCCTGTGAGGACATAACGCTAATACCCACGATCGAAGAAGACTGATCGAGAATCTCCATCGTATGCTGCGGCTGGAGCAGGCGCATCACGCCCTCCGCTGTCTGCACAACATAGGAGAACGACAGGCGAGCCGACGTGATGGGGTCTAAACGGACCACCTGCGTAGAGACATACACACCTAGGCGCTCGTCCTCTTTGAGCGCAACCGTGGTCGAATGCTGCTTGCCGTCACGCTCGTACTCGATGGCGATATCGTCCTTACCGGCGGCCTTGCCGATGGCATCGTAGACATCCATCCAAGTAGAACATGAGACACCGTCAACCGAAAGGATCGCATCACCGGCCTCGATACCCGCCTTGGCGGCAATAGACCCCTCGTCAACCTGACCGATCACGTTGGTATCCATCGGCACGGTGACACCCGCAATGGAATAGATGCTCATAAGGAGCAAAAAACCCGTCAAGATATTGACGATAATGCCTGCGAGCAGCATAAAGGCGCGCTTGAGAAAGCCTTGGCCAAGATAGGTGTGCGAGCGTTCTTGCGCAAGGAACTCGGCCTCGCCGCACGGTAGCTCCCACACATCGCCCTCGGCAGTCGCATGTTCGCGATCGAAACGGCGACCATCAAAGGTGGTATAGCCTGCCGTGTCTCGTGGCAACGTCTGATATTTGGTGGGATAGTAGCTCGGCGAGGGCTTCTCCCCTTCCTCATACCAGGGCGCGATGGAGCCCCAGCCCAGCAAAAGGGCGCATGCCTCGAGCACATCCTCCTCGGAAAGTTCGAGCTCGACAGCAAGGTCGGCCACGGTCACGCGACCATGACGATAGATAGCCGCGAGCACGCGATCGGCGCACGAAACATCGGTCGGATCCATACCGCAGATGGCAGCGTAGCCACCCAGCAGCAGCGGGGTCACGCCAAACTTGGTTCCAATGCGACGCGACGTGTAATGGATGTCAAAGCGGCACGGCAGACCCAAAAAGAACTCGGTCACACGGACGCCGCAGGCACGCGCCGCCAAAAAGTGGCCGCCCTCGTGCAAAAACACGAGGACGGAAAGCATCAGCAGGCCCCAAAAGACCGATGAGAGAACGCTCAGAACAGTATCCATAAAACGAAAAAGCAATCCTTATGGGTTAGGAACGGGTTGCGGCGAGCACCTGCGCAGCCTTTTCACGCGCCCACGCATCGATGTCGCGAAGCTGCTCAAACGAATCGACCACCTGCATATCGTGGGCGTCCATGCAGGATTCCACAATGCGATCGATATCGGTAAAGCTGCAGCCATCGTGCAGGAAGGCATCGACGGCGACCTCGTTGGCGGCATTGAGCACGCACGGCATGGTGCCACCCGTCTTGCCGGCACGCTCGGCCAGTGCCAGACAGCGGAAGGTATCCATGTCGGCAGCATCAAACGTGAGCTGCCCCAGCTCGCGGAAATCGATACGAGGCGCCGGGGTATCCCAACGCTCGGGATACGAGAACGCGAACTGGATGGGAATACGCATGTCGGATACACCGAGATGCGCCATCACGGAGCCGTCGGCGAACTCGACCATAGAGTGAATCTTGGACTGACGCTGCACGACCACGTTAATGAAATCGAGGTCGCAGTTAAACAGATGCATGGCCTCAATGCGCTCCAGGCCCTTGTTCATGAGGGTGGCGGAGTCAATGGTGATCTTGGCACCCATGGCCCACGTGGGATGCGCGAGGGCATCGGCACGCGTCACGCGATCGAGCTCGTCGCGCGTGCGGCCAAAGAACGGACCGCCCGAGCAGGTGAGCCAAATGCAGTGGGCCTCGCGCGGGTTCTCCCCCAGATAGCACTGGTAGATGGCGGAATGCTCAGAGTCGACCGGAATAAGCTGGCCCGGTTGTGCCAACGGCATAAGCAAGTCGCCACCGACGACGAGGGACTCCTTGTTGGCAAGGGCAAGGCGCTTATTCGAGGTCAAGGCCGCATGGCTCGCCTCGAGACCGGCGGCGCCCACAATAGCGACAAGCACGCAGTCGACATCGTCGCGATGCGCGAGCTCGCAAACCGCCTGCGCGCCAACGCCGAGCTTCGTTCCCTCGGGCAACTCCTGCAGCACGGCGTCATCGCCATGATCGACATCGGCCACGGCAACCGCCGGAACCGAGAACTCGCGGGCAGCGGCAACGAGCTCGGAGGTACTGGAGTTAACGGACAGCGCCGTCACCTGCAGGCGATCGGCATGCTGGCGGCACACATCGAGCGCCTGGGTACCGATAGAGCCCGTACAACCCAGGATGGCAACGCGAAGGCGTCCATCGGGGCCATACGTCGTCTGGAAGGACATTACAGCACGCCTCCGATCATCAGCAACAGCTGCGCGGTGATGCAGCCGAAGATAAGCGAGTCGCTACGATCGAGCATGCCGCCGTGGCCCGGGATAAGGTTGCCGGAATCCTTGACGCCCACACCGCGCTTGATGCGCGACTCGATAAGGTCGCCGATAACGCCCAGAATGGACACGACCACGCCGCACAGCAACGCATAGGGCAGGCTGAGCTTGTAGAAGTGCGTCGCCCACAGGATGAGCCAAATCAAAACCGAGCCCAGGATGCCGCCGACAAACCCCTCCCAGCTCTTTTTGGGAGAGATCTTGGGAACCATCTTGTGCTTGCCGATACGGCTGCCCACGATGTAGGCAAACGAATCGGAGACCCAAAGGGACGCGCAAACGCCCACTGAAAGCAGAGCACCGGCAAAACCGGGCACGGCATCGCGCAGGAGCACGATAGCCGACAGCATAAAGCCAGTGTAGATGGGGCCCATGAGCGTCACGGCCACATCAGAGATACGGGTACGCGGCGACCAGACATACCAAATGCCCACAGCGAGCATCAGGGCAAAAAGCAGGGCATTCAGCAACATCGAATCGCCCAACGCCGACAGCGGAAAGAGTACGGCGGCAGCGATACCCATGCGCTCGTTAGCCATCTTGCCATCGAGCCTTGTCATACGGAAAAACTCATAGCAGCACAGACCGCTCATGACGGAAACAAAGATGGCCGTGGGCACGATACCCAAAACCAGGCACAGGATAAAGACAACGGCGTAGACGATACCGGCGGCGGCACGGGTAATAAAGCCCGCCAGCCACGAACCGGTGCCGCTCTTCGCTGCAGGCGCTCCCGCAGTGGCAGCTTTGCGCGCAGGCGTCTTGGGAGCAGATGCCTTGGGACGATCGGACACGATTAAGCCTCCTCGGTCTTGCTCAGTCCACCAAACCTACGGTCACGGCCCTGATAGGCCAAAATGGCGTCGACAAGGCCCCAACGATCAAAGTCGGGCCAATAGGTATCGGTGACGTAGAATTCAGAATAAGCCACCTGCCACAGCAGATAGTTCGAAAGGCGCAGCTCACCAGAGGTGCGAATCACAAGCTCAGGATCGGGAAGGCCGGCAGTATAGAGGTGGGAAGCCACCATGTCGTCATCAATTGCGGCAGGATCGATCTTACCGGCGGCAGCGTCGAGTGCAATCTGACGGACAGCGCGGGTAATCTCGGCACGCGCGCCGTAGTTGACGGCAAGCGCCAGCGTCATACCGGTGTGATTGGCGCACTCGGCAAGACCGCGTTCAAAAACGTCGCGGGTCTTCTTGGGCAGCGCGGAAATGTCGCCCAAAAAGACAACACGCACATTTTCGCGCTTAAGAAGCGGCAGCTCGTCGATAAACGTCTTGGCAAACAGATGCATCAAGACGTTGACCTCATGCTGCGGACGGTTCCAGTTTTCGGTAGAAAACGCATAGGCAGAAAGCACGTCGACGCCCAGGCGCACGCAGGCGGTAATGATCTCGCGCAGCGAGAGGATACCTGCCTTATGACCCTCGGTGCGTGCAAGACCGCGCGACGTGGCCCAACGACCGTTGCCGTCCATGATGCACGAGATATGGTGCGGAATGTTATTGAGGTCAAGGTCGGAAAAACCGACGCCCGCAGGGGCGTCGGCAAAGTACTCGACCAGTTCATGCTCGTCGTATTGCACCTTAGATCTCCATGACCTCGGCTTCTTTTTCCTTCAGAAGCTCCTCGACCTTGGCGACATACTCATCGGTGTGCTTCTGGACCTTGGCCTGCTCGCGACGGACATCGTCCTCGGTGAGCTCCTCATCGCGCTCGAGCTTATTGTTGAAGTCGCGACGGATGTTACGGATAGACACCTTGGCCTGCTCGGCGTACTCGCGGCACTCCTTGACGAGTTCGCGACGGCGCTCCTCAGTGGGCGCCGGGAACGGCAGACGAACGACGGTGCCATCAGAGTTGGGGGTAATGCCCAGATCGGAAGCGCCGATGGCCTTGACGATAGCGTTGATGAGCGCCTTGTCCCACGGCTCGATGAGCAGCATGTGAGCCTCGGGGGTCTTGACGGCGGCAACCTGCGTGACCGGCGTGGGGACACCGTAATAATCGACGGTGATGTCGGACAGAATGTTGGCGTTGGCGCGACCGGTACGGACCTTGGAGAAGTTATGTTTGAGGGACTCGAGCGACTTGTCCATATGGGCGGTGATGTTCTCTGCCATGCTTAATCCTCCTGATAGACGAGCGTGCCAACGGGCTCACCCGCGAGCGCGCGTTTGACGGTGTCCTCGCCATCGATGTTGAGGACCAAAATAGGCATACGGTTATCCTGGCACAGGGCCGTAGCTGTGGAATCCATAACCTGCAGGCCGCGAACGAGAACCTCGTGATAAGTAATCTTGTCAAAACGGACGGCATCGGCGCACTTGACGGGATCCTTGTCGTAGATGCCGTCAACCTTGGTGGCTTTAATCAGAATCTCGGCACCGATCTCGCACGCACGAAGAGCCGCGGCGGTGTCGGTCGTAAAGTACGGATTACCCGAACCGGCAGCGAAGATGACGACGTTGCCCTTGGACAGATGGTTGATGGCGCGACGTCGAATATAGGGCTCGCAGATCTCGTTCATCTGGATAGCGCTCATCACACGGCAGGGAACATCGTTATGCTCGAAGGCATCTTGCAGGGCGAGCGCGTTCATAACGGTCGCGAGCATGCCCATGTAGTCGGCCTGAGCACGCTCCATGCCACCGGCAGCGCCGGCCATGCCACGGAAAATATTGCCGCCGCCGACAACGACGCCGACCTCATGGCCAACGGCGAGCAGCTCCTTGACCTGCTTGGCAAGATGGTCGGTAACCTTGGGGTCGATGCCATATTGGCCGTCGCCCATCAGTGCTTCGCCGGAAAGCTTAAGAAGCACGCGTTTATATCGGATGTCGGACAAAGCGATCCTCCTTTAATTAGACTCTCAATATGATATCAAAGGCTCTGATAAGAGCCATGAAAAAGCAGGCTGTGAGTAAAACCCACAGCCTGCTCATTACCAGCTACAAGAGCTTATTTACTCGCCACGGACCAGACGGTCAAAGGCAACGACGGTAATGGTGTCGCCGAGCTCCTTGGAGACCTGCTCAGCGTACTTCTTGATGGTGAGGGAGCTGTCCTTGATGAACTCCTGCTCGGTGAGCACGGACTGCTTGTAGAACTTCTCCAGACGGCCAACAGCCATCTTCTCCTGGATAGCCTCGGGCTTGCCGGACTCGGCAGCCTGGGCCATGTAGATCTGCTTCTCGTGCTCGACGGTCTCGGCCGGAACCTGATCGCGGGTAGCGCAGATCGGGGCGACGGCGGCAACCTGAAGGGCAACGTCGTGAGCGAAGGTCTTGAAGGACTCAGCCTGAGCGGTCTCGACCTTCTCGAAGGCGAACTCGACGAGGACGCCGATCTTACCACCCATGTGGATGTAAGAAGCGAGCGCGCCGTTCTCAGCCTTGCGGGCGGCGAAACGGGAGATCTTCATGTTCTCGCCCATGATGTGAATCATCTCGGTGAGCTCGGAGGAAACGGTCTCCTCGCCCATCGGCTTCTCGAGCAGAGCGTCGACGTCAGCAGGCTCGGTGGTAGCGACAACCTCAGCGACCTTGGAAGCAAAGCCGGTGAACTTGGCGTTGGAGCCGACAAAGTCGGTCTCGCAGGAGAGCTCGAGCAGAGCGCCGGTCTTGCCGTCCTCGGAGACGAACGCGGCGACAGCGCCCTCGTTGGTCTCACGGCCAGCCTTCTTGGCAGCCTTGGCGAGGCCGTTCTTGCGCAGAACGTCGACAGCGGCGTCCACGTCGCCGTCAGCCTCGACGAGAGCCTTCTTGCACTCCATCATCGGGGAGTCGGTCATCTCGCGGAGCTGCTTGACCATAGCGGCGGTAATCTGGGCCATTGTGGTTCCTTTCAAAGAGATGAAAAAGAATTAACTAAGACTGATTTACTCGGCCTTGGGCTCAGCGGCCATCTCGGCCTCGGAGACCTGCTCCTTGCCGGAGCCAGCGAGGCAGGCGTCGGCCATGAGCTCGCACATAAGGGTGACAGCGGAGATAGCGTCATCGTTGCAGGGAATGCCGTACTCGACCTCGTCGGGATCGGAGTTGGTGTCGATCAGAGCGACGACGGGAATGTTCAGGCGCTGGGCCTCCTTGATGGCGTTCTCCTCGCGCTTGGTGTCGATGACGAAGAGAGCCTGGGGCAGACCCTTCATGTCGCGGGCGCCACCGAGGTTGGTCTGGAGCTTGGTGAGCTCCTTACCGAGCACAGCCTGCTCCTTCTTGGGGAGCACTGCCATGCGGCCGTCCTCGACCATGGCCTCGAGCTCCTCCATGCGGTTGATGCGGGAGCGGATGGTGACGAAGTTGGTCAGCATGCCGCCGAGCCAACGCTGGTTGATGTAAGGCATGTTGGCGCGCTCAGCGGCGTTCTTGACGGCCTCCTGAGCCTGCTTCTTGGTGCCGACGAACAGCACGTTGCCGCCCTTGGCGACGTTCTTGACGAAGGTGTAGGCCTGGTCGGCGTCGAGGATGGTCTGCTTGAGGTCGAGGATATAGATGCCGTTGCGCTCACCGAAGATGAACGGCTTCATCTTGGGGTTCCAGCGACGGGTCTGGTGACCGAAGTGGCAGCCGGCCTCGAGCAGGGTGCGGATATTAATCTTGGTAGCCATGTTAAACCTCCTGTGGTTTGCCTCCGCGCGGGGTCATCCTCCAAAACCAACCCGGACATGTGCTACCAAAGCCCGGGCACCACGGTATGAAGTAGCCGCGCGTGCGTGATAAAAACCTGTTGCCGTGAAGCAACCCGATGAATGATAGCAGGATTGCCTCTTTCTGCCAACCCGCAATCAAAACCACACACCTAAGCGCAACGCGAGCCGTCCAGCTTACTCGCCCCGGGGATGGGCCTGGGTCACGGCGCGCTTAAGCCGGTCGGGCGTGAGATGCGTGTAGATCTGCGTCGTGGACAGGCTCGCATGCCCCAGCAGCTCTTGAACCGAACGCAGATCCGCGCCGCCCTCAAGCAGATCGGTCGCAAACGTATGACGCATCGCATGAGGCGCGATGTCGGCCGGAATGCCGGCGCACGTCGCCAGCATATGGAACCGTCGCCTGAGCATAGCGGCACTCATGCGATTACCGCGCGCAGAAATAAACAGCGGATGCAGACCGGCTGCGGCGTCGCGGTGCTTTGCCTGGGCGAGTAGCACCGGTCTCCCCTCCTCGACATAGGTGCGCGTCGCCTCAAGTGCGCGACGATACAGAGGAACGATGCGCTCCTTGCTCCCCTTGCCCCAAAGGCGAACCACGCGCTCCGACCAAGCGATGGATTCCACGTTAAGCGCGGCAAGCTCCGAGATGCGGGCACCCGAGGCATAGAGCAGCTCGAGCATCGCCGCATCGCGCAGTCCCACGGGCGTCGAAGTATCAGGCGTCTTGAGCAGCGCCTCGACCTGTTGGGTCGTCAGCACACCGGGCAGGTCGCGCGGCAGCTTGGGCGACGCGATCGCCGAGACCGCATCGCCCTCGACAATCCCCTCGGCAGCCATCCAACGATAGAGCGACCGAATAGCCGACAAATGCGCGGCAATGGTGCGAGGCGCCACCTGCTCGCGCGAAAACTCGGCCAAATACGCGCGGACGGTACGCACATCGGCCGTACGCGCATCGACACCCGTACGCTCGCACCAGGCAGCAAAGCGCTCCAACCGCGATCCATAGGCAGTCACCGTATTGGGAGAGAGCCCCTCGACACGTGCGATGTAGGCGATAAACGAGTCGACGGTATCGTACAGGTCAAAGGCTATGACCGGTCGCCCCCAAACAAGTCGGAACGCGTGGCCAAGTAGGCATCGAGGGCCTCGAGCGCGCGATCCGCATAAGCCTGGTAGCGGTCGCGTTTACTGCGGCGCTTGCCGTCCTCGAGCGGCGGCACCAGGCCAAAATTGACATGCATGGGCTGGTAGCCCACGGTTGCCGGATCGGTCGCATAGCCCACGAGCGCACCCAGGGCGCCCACTCGCGGTAACTCAACAGGCTCCGCCTCGATTGCCTCGGCATAGGTATTGAGTGCAGCGAGCAGACCGGTCGCCACCGCTTCCATGTATCCCTCGGTGCCGGTGATCTGACCGGCAAGGCGCACGCTCGTACCGGGCACGGCAAAGGTGCCGTCAAGAACGTGCGGTGCATCGACAAAAGTATTGCGGTGCATGACGCCATAACGGAAGAACTCGGCATTCTCCAGACCGGGAACCATATGGAAGACACGCTTTTGTTCGCCAAAGGTCAGGTTGGTCTGGAAGCCCACCAGGTTATAGGCGGTCTTTTCCTTGTTCTCGGCACGCAGCTGAATCGCCGCCCAGGGACGACGTCCGGTTCGCGGGTCGGTGAGGCCGACTGGCTTCATGGCGCCAAATCGGATAGCATCCTTGCCGGTGCGGGCGACTTCCTCGGCAGGCTGACAGGCCTGGAACAGGTCGCCACCCTCAAAGTCCTTGAGCACCACGCGGTCGGCGGTTGTGAGTGCCTCGATAAAGGCCTCGTACTCCTCCTTGTTGAGCGGAGCGTTGAGATAGTCGCCGCTCCCCTGCTCCTCATAGCGCGACTGCGAGAACAGCACGTCCATATCGAGCGTGGAGGCATCGACGATTGGCGCGGCAGCGTCAAAGAACGCCAAGGCGTCGCCACCGACGAGCTTCATGACCTCTTCGCTCAATGCCGGAGAACACAGCGGGCCCGCGGCAATGACCACGTGGCCCTCGGGAATCTGCGTGACCTCGCCGTGCACAACCTCGATATTGGGTCGGGAGGCAACCTCGGCCTCAACAAGCCCGGAAAACTTGACGCGGTCGACCGCCAGGGCACCGCCAGCGGGAACGGCCGCACGATGGGCGCAATCGAGCAGAACCGAACCCATGCGCTCGAGCTCGGCCTTTAACAAGCCCGCAGCAGAGTCCGGACGGGTTGACTTAAACGAATTTGAGCAGACGAGCTCGGCCAGGTGGTCGGTATGGTGGGCCGGAGAGCTCACCTGGGGGCGCATCTCGCACAGCTTTACGGCAAACCCGCGATCTGCCAGCTGGATCGCACATTCCGAACCCGCCAGACCGCCACCGATAACCGTCACCTGATCGAACTGCATCTGCAAACACCTTTCTAATTGACACGCTTTCCATTGTGACCGAAGGGCGTCTGGGCGTGAAGCGCAAACTTTGAGGGCGCATACCTTCCATCCATCATGCGCTCAATAAGACCCTCGAGCTCGAGCGAGCCCAAAAGCTTGAGCACGCCGACAGCATCAAGCGAGACGAGCGCGGCAATGTCGTCGACCTTGAGCGGCGAGGCGATAAGCGCGTGCATCACGGTCTGCTGTGTTGGGTCCAGATCGGCAATGCCAGGTGCATCGGGACGCGAGTAGCGCAGCGTGCCGTAGATGCGCGAGATGGCCATCTCGATTGATTCCTCATCGATGATGCAGCAGGCTCCGTTAGCGATGAGATAGTTAGTCCCGCGCGACTCGGGCGAAAGGATAGACCCCGGCACTGCAAGAAGCTCTCGCCCCAAGTCCATAGCGGCCTCCGCCGTGGAGAACGTACCCGAGGGCATGCCCGCCTCGGAAACAAAGAGTGCCTGCGACAAGGCGGCGATTACACGATTGCGCCGCGGAAAGGCGAACTTACGCGGTCCCATACCCCACGGCGAAATCGAAACGACCGCGCCGCCCGTATCGAGTGTGCGCGTTATGAGGCCGGCGCTCGAGCGCGGATAGACAACATCGGCGCCGGTCCCCAGTACCACGATGTGTTTGCCCCCGGCGTTGACCGCGGCCCAACCCGACGCCTGGTCGCAGCCGACCGCACCGCCCGAGACCACCGTCACCCCCGCCTCAACCGCCACCTTGGCCGCAAGTTCTGCCACGGCGAGACCGTACGGCGATGCCTTGCGCGCGCCGATGATGGAGAGCGCGGGCGTCGAAAGCACCTCGGGGTTGCCGCGCACATAGAGCGTCTGGGGTACATCAGAAAGCTCCAATACGGTCTCGGGATACAACGCATCACCTGGATGCAGCTCGAAGGTCCCCTCGGCCATCATTGGTCCCTCCTTCCCTGATACATCGCCGCCTCGAGCACGTGATCCTGCGTCACCCGTTCGCTTTCGGCAACATCGGCGATCGTGCGTGCAATGCGTACCAGGCGCACGATGCCGCGACCCGTCAGATGCGTGCGCTTCGACAGGCCGAGCACGCATTTCTCGGCAGCCTCATCAAGCCCAAAGGTCGAAACGACGCCGTCAATGGACCGCGACTCATCTTCCCCGGCCTCGGTGTCCGCATCGTCCATACGGGATTTACGCCAGGCGCGAAAGGCGCGCCCACGCACGACGTAATCGCGCAGCTCGGCCGATGACATACCCTCCGCGCCCTCAATGATCACCTGGGGATCGGGGCGGGTCACGTCGATCATCATGTCGATGCGATCGGCCAAGGGACCGCGCAACTTGCCCCGATAACGCTCGACCATCGCCGCCGAGCAGCGACACGGCACTTCGCGATCGCCCAAAAACCCACAGGGGCAGGGATTGCTCGCGGCCAGCAGCTGAAAGCGCGACGGAAACGTAAAGGCCCCGTCAACGCGCACGATCCTCACGTACCCGCGCTCGATGGGCTGACGCAGCGTCTGCAGCACGCCGGTGGGAAACTCGGCGAGCTCGTCCAAAAAGAGCACGCCGCCATGAGCCAAGCTAATTTCGCCCGGATGCACCGGACGCCCGCCGCCGATAAGTCCCGCGGTCGAAATACTGTGATGCGGACTGCGGAAGGGGCGATGCCCCGCAAGCAGTCCATCGATGTTCTCGCCCAAGACCGAATGGATGCACAGCGCCTCTTGCTGATCCTCGAGAGAAAGCTCGGGCAGGATGCCGGTCATGCGCCGCGCAAGCATGGTCTTGCCCGAACCGGGCGAGCCGATCATGAGCAGGCCGAGCTCCCCCGCCGCCGCAAGCGCCATGCCACGTTTGGCGACCTCCTGCCCCAGCACGTCGGCATAATCGAGCTCGGGCTCAAAGGTCGCCTCGAGCACTTCAGAATCCAGGTAATGCCGTGCGGCATCCCTCATGCCATGGGCAAGCTGAGACAGGTGGTCGATAAACCCGCAGTCAACGCCCGCAAGCGGGACATGTTGATCGGACCTGCCGGCGATAAAGGAAAGCCCCATATCGCGCGCCAACAGCTGAAACGCCACCTCGCCCTTGACGGGCAGCACCGTGCCGTCCAGACCAAGCTCACCTGCGATAAGGCAGCGATCGAGGTTGTCACGGGGAATCTGTCCATCGGCCGCCAGAACCGCGATGGCGATCGGCAGGTCAAAACCGCTGCCAGTTTTACGGATATCGCCGGGTGCCAGGTTGACGGTAATGCCAGACCGAGGAATCTCGAAGCCGGCCGAGCGCATGGCGCACCGGATACGCCCGCGCGACTCCATCACCTCCATACTCGGGATGCCGAGCATCTGGATGCCCGGAACGCCACCGGCAAGCGAGACCTCGACGGTGACGGGAATCGCCTCGACGCCGCGGATACAGGCCGCGTGCACGGCAAACGTCTCGAACGCCATCACGACACCTGCCAATCGAACGCATTGTACTGGTGCTCGATCTCGGCGACATGCCCGCCGCGGATGGTGACGCCCACGGCATCGAAGCGAATCGACCTGAGCGGATAGTGCTCCATGAGATAGCAACTTGCGATACGGCGATACCGACGCTGCTTTTGGGCGTCCACGGCCTCCTCGGGAAAAACCCGCGTGGTGCAATCCAGGGCGACGCGCCTCGTCTTGACCTCGGCCATCACCACGACATCGTCGAGCTCATCGAGCAGCACCAGATCGGCTTCACCCTCAATGCAACGATAGCCCTGCTCCAACAAGGTGTATCCACGCTCGTTAAAGTAATCGATGGTGATCAGCTCGCCCAGCATTCCGAGCTCGCGGGGACTGAGCCCCTTGATAAACTCGGGCGTAATCGCCCCGCAGTCGAGCTCGCCGTCTTCCCAGCGCTCCTTGAGTTGCTGCGTCTTGCTCTTTTTGCTTGCGGCACACATGGGGTCTCCTTTCCCGCACACTGCATTGCCCCGATGATGAGGGCACCTTTCATGCGGGTAAGTACCGGAAGCAAACCAGAAGCTGACCAAATGCCGACAAAAAACGGGCCGTACGCAACAATCACGTTGCATACGGCCCGCTACCAGCAGGTTTATAAAACGCCAGAGGTCCCTGTCTCCACAATTGACCTAGAATAGGCGCTCAGTCTGCAGAAAGTTTCCGCAAAAGCTCACACGATGCAGCGGACAAAGTCCGTGTTTGCGAATCGCCTCGATGTGCTCGGGGCTTGCGTAGCCCTTCGACTCGGCCAAATGATACTCGGGGTACTCGGCGTCGTACTCGACCATCATCTCGTCACGCGTGACCTTGGCCATGATGGATGCCGCAGCGATACAGGCGATTTTGGCATCGCCCTTCACCACGTCGCGCTCGTTGGGAACGGCGCCCAAGGGGTTACCGTCCATAAGCACGCAATCAGGCTCGAGTCCCGTATCGGCCACGGCGCCCGCGACGGCAGCGCGGATGGCGCGGGCCATGCCCATATCATCGATATCCGCAGGCGCAATATGGCAAAAACCAATCGCCGTCGCGACCTCGGCAATCTTCACCGAGAGCAGCTCGCGGCGCGCCGGCGTGAGCTTTTTGGAATCATTGATGCCCCAGACGCGCGGTTCCATGGGAAGGCACACGGCGCACACCGTCAAAGGACCGGCCACCGAGCCGCGACCCACCTCGTCGACACCAACGACCACGCCATCCCCACCGAGCTCGTGCATCAGCTCGTACATGCCGTTGACGCGCTCGCGCTCGGCAAGTTCCTTGGCATGGCGCTTAAGAGCGCGCTCGCAAGCCTTGATCACTTGCTGGCGCGGATCCTCACGATAATGCTCCACGAGGGCGGGGATCTCCTCAAACGTGGCGCTCGCCAGCTCGCCGGCAACCTGCGATGCCGAAACCGAACTCGTCATGTTGGCCATATCGGGGCCTCCTTGCATGCAAATCAGATAAAAAGAAGGGCCACCCGAAGGTGACCCTTTTGTCCAAACGAGTGGACAGACGCTGCGATCTTCTTAGCGCTTCTCGGGGATGCGAGCAGCCTTGCCCACCTTGTCGCGGAGGTAGTACAGCTTGGCGCGACGGACGCGACCATGACGGATGACCTCGAGCTTGGCGATCTTGGGGCTGTGAAGCGGGAAGGTACGCTCAACACCGACACCGAAGGAAATCTTGCGGACGGTGAAGGTCTCACGGGCACCGGCGCCGGCCATGCGGATGACGTCACCCTGGAAAACCTGGATGCGCTCGCGGTCGCCTTCCTTAATGCGGTAGTGGACCTTGACGTTGTCGGCAACGCGGACCTGCGGGATGTCCTCGCGGATCTGCTGACGCTCGATTGCGCGGATGTAATCCATGTGCAATTCCTTACTCTTCTAGAGGTGCCGTACCACCTTGGCCGGCACGTAGTTGAACAAACGTATTCGAGTATACACGCCACGACCTTGGCTGCAAGAACTATTTTGCCCGTGCGCAAAAAGACAAAAACACGCACTCTTTCTGCACTTATGCGCCGTCCGCAGCATCAGTCGTCGGCGTCGTCACGGTCGTGCCGGGCGCGATATAGCCGTATTCGAGCAGCACCTAAAGCGCATGCTGCTTCCAGGTGGCAAGCTCTTCGTCATTATAGTTGTCATGGGCCCATTCATTCATCGCGTCCTCGGCGTCTTGGGGCACCAGGTCCTGGCTGTCTGCCATCAGGTACAGGATGCCTAAGATGTCGAAGTCCTGCTTGGTCATCTCTTCCTTGTTTGATGTGCTGATGAGGCCGTGATCGATGCCGTAGCGGCAGATATCGGTCAAAACGGTAACGAGGCCCGTAGGAATCTGCGAGGCATCCTTCGCGGCAGCGGGCGCGGTGTCGTCAGTTACTGCAGCGGCATCGTCGCTCGACGGAGCAGACTCGGCCGCGTTCGCATCGGAAGCGGCCTGCTCTCCCTGGGCAGGAGCTGTGCTATCCGTCGTTGCCGAAGAATCCCCCGAAGAAACGGACGCAACGCTCACCGGCGTCTCGACCACGGTCGTCATCGGGTCGACCGGCGCGGGTGCGGCGATGACCTCGGCCCAATCGGAATACACGCCGCCAATAAAGGCGCGAACATGGAAGGTGCCCGGTTGCGAGATGGTCATCGTGCCGTCTGTCGCGACCGAAATGCCCTTGCTCTCGAGCTCCTGAGCCTCCCAGCTGCAGACCCTATCGACCTCCTTGCCCGTCGTGTCATAGACCGTAGCCGTCAGGCCTTCGATGCCGTTAAGGTTCTCCTCGACGCCGACGACGGTCTGCGCCGAGCCCTCGAGCTTGATGCTGCCGTTAAACGGCTCGGGCGCCACGTCACTTACCTTATATTTGTAGGCCGCGGCGTCAATCTCGTCATTGGTCGAGACGTGCCCGTTCACGTCCACGTAGGTGTCCTCGGGGATAAAGTACTTTACGTAGGCGGTGCCGGCCTTTTTGCCCACCACGACTTGCTCGTGGGTGACAGGGTCGGTCTGGATCTCGATGACGTCGGACTTGCACTCCTTGCCCTTCTTGTCCACCACGCGCCAGTCACCCGACGACTTCACAAAGCCGTAGTAGTCAACATCGTCCTCGTCCCTTGCGCGCACGCGATAGGAAGAGATGGGGTCTTCGTCGCCCACCGTAAGCCTTCGGGTCTTATCGGTCTGCAGCGAGACGAGAATCTTGGAGATGGGCTTAATAGGCTGCGGCGTGCCCAACTGCGTATCGACCGTCACCGACTCAAACGACAGATTGGAACCCGTAATGGACATGGGATAGGTCGCGGCCATGTCATTGAGCACGTTGCACGTGCGCGGGGCGCCACCGTTGCGCGAAGGCACCTCGCGATCGGCCAGGACCGAATTCCAATCGATGGCGCGCACCATGTGGTTGTTGGTGCGATGCGACCAGCTCGTGACGTTTCCGGCGGTGGTATCGTAGCCATCGTCGCCACGATGAGCGATTGAGCGCAGGAACAGGTTCTGCACGGCGTCGGTCGACTGATCACCAAAGGTGGTGTAGAACGAGCGCTGGTCATAACCGGCGGTATGGAACTCCTGCACGGCGGCGTTGTCGTCGTAGCACTCGCCGTTCATGTTAAAGATGATCACGTCGAACGTCACGCCCACCGGCTGGTCATAGTCCTCGGACAGCGTCGTGGTAGAACTCGTCTGCTTGCTATTGACCTGCGTGTGCGCCGGGATCGTCATATTGACGGTGACCGACTGATTGTCCGTCGTAGTGATCGACTGTTCCTCGGTCTTGCTCGCCTCCCACAACTGGGACATCGTGGTTTCGGCCGAAAACGAGGTCTCAATCTCCTCGCTCGCTGTTGCGGGCACGCCCAGCGACTCCTTGAGGCTCACCGATGCGCCCCACGAGCCGCCTTTTGAATACGATGCGGATTCAGAAGTGCTCGTGCCGACCGTCTCCTCGGTACCGCGGGCGAGCGTAATGCTCTGCGAGGCATCCTCATAGCCGACGTTAAGTGCCGAGGTAACGAGCTCCTGCTCAGTCTTAGAATCGACAAAGGAATAGCCCGGCGCGTCCTCGGGCGCACAGTTAAGCTTGTTCACGCTGTTGAGCTGCTGAACTCTAAAGGTATAGAACGCGATGCCAAAGCCATTGAAATCGTACTGATAGGTGCCGCCGAGCTTGTCCACGCACGCGATGGTGGCATAGATCACGTCTTGCTCGCTCTTGTCTTGCGACAGGCCGTCGAGTGGCACGTATTTACGGAAATCGGAGCCCTTCAGCTTGTGACCGATGCAGCCGGCGATATCGTCGGTCAAGCGCTCGTAGACCGCATTGAGGCTTTTTGCAGATGTCAGACCACTCTGCTTCGATTTGTCGGCACCATCGGAATGCTCACCGTTGCCGCCCGAAAGCGCATCATAGAGATAGATATAGTGACCCTTACCAAAGTCCTTCTCAAAGCCCTTGCCGGCGTGGTCCCAGTACAAAAAGTCCCCGGAGTCGTCGCCTCCACCATAGCCAAGGATGTTATAGGCTAGCGATGCCCAGTTGGGCAGCACCTTTTTGACGGCGGCCGTATAGAACGAGACGTTGTCGTACATCGAGGTACGGCCCTCGAGCTTGCCGTCATCGATATCTACAAACGTGCAGTCGCGATCGTTGACCGTAATGGTGAGCGGGTTGACCACGTCGCCATAGAGCTCGTCGCGCGAATCATCCTGAAGGGCAAAACCGGCTGTCGGCATCCCGCAAAGTGCCGTGACCGCAACGACCACCCAGCACAGGGTCATCTGTGCTCCCCGACGCGCTCGTTACAAATACCTGGTGAGGTTTTTCATCGCAGTCCTCCCGTCAGTTACCAATGTATTGAACCAACGTAAAACGCCGCCGCGTCCACAGGGGCGCGACGGCGCGAAGGGGGGCGTAAAAGGCGCAAATGGAACGAGACTCAGTTAAGCGGAACGCTTGGCCTCGAGCTTGGCCTGAGCGGCAGCCAAACGCGCCAGAGGCACGCGGTAAGGCGAGCAGGAAACGTAGTCCACGTCGGCCACGTTGAACAGGCCCTTGATGGACTTGGGGTCGCCGCCGTGCTCGCCGCATACGCCAAAGTGCATACCGGGATTGGTGGCACGGCCCTTCTCGACTGCCATGCGCACCAGCTCGAGCACCGCCGTGTCGATGGTCTCGAAGGGGTTCTCCTTCAAGATCTTCTTGTGCAGGTACAGCGGGATGAACTTGGCCTCGGCATCGTCGCGGGAGAAGCCGAAGGTCGTCTGCGTGAGGTCGTTGGTGCCAAAGCAGAAGAAATCGGCGTGCTGGGCGATCTCGTCGGCGACCATGCAGGCGCGCGGCAGCTCGAGCATCGTACCCACAGGAATGTTGAGCTCCACGCCCTCCTCGGCGGAAACCTCGGCGATGACGCGCTCGATGACCTCACGGGTCTGGACATGCTCGGCCGTGATGGAGACGAGCGGGACCATAATCTCAGGACGCGGGTCGACGCCCTCCTTGATGAGGCGGGCGGCAGCCGTTGCCACGGCACGGACCTGCATAAGCGGCAGGTCACCGAAGACGACGGACAGACGCACACCGCGCAGGCCGAGCATGGGGTTGGACTCGACCATGCCGTCGATGCGACGCAGGCGGGCACGCAGGGCGGCGAACTCCTCCTCGGGAGCGCCAGCGGCCTCCTTCTTGGTGATGGCGACCTCGAGCTCGCGGGGATCGTCCAGGAACTCGTGAAGCGGCGGATCGATCAGGCGAACGACCACGTCGCGGCCGGTCATGGTCTTAAACATGGCCAGGAAGTCCTCGGTCTGGACCTTGAGCAGATCGGCCAAGGCCTGCTGCTTCACGGCCTCGTCATCGGACAGGATGAAGCTCTGGATGATGTTCTTGCGATCGCCCAGGAACATATGCTCGGTGCGGCACAGGCCGATGGCCTCGGCGCCAAACTCGAGCGCGAGCTCGGCGTCCTCGGGGTTGTCGGCGTTGACGCGCACGTGGTTGGCGTGGCCGCAGGTCTCATCCAGACGAATCTCATCGGCCCAGGACAGGATAGTGTCCAGGTCACCAGTAAGCTCGGCGGAGACCAAGTCAACGGCGCCGTCGACAACGATGCCCTGGGTACCGTCGATGGAGATGATGTCGCCCTCGTGCAGTACGCGATCGCTACCCTCGATACGCACGACCTTCTCGGCCGCGTCGATATGGAAGCGCTCGACACCGCAGACGCAGGGCGTACCCATGCCGCGGGCGATAACGGCGGCATGGCTCGTCTTGCCACCGTGGCTCGTCAGGATGCCCTCGGCGGCAACCATGCCCTTCAGGTCGTCAGGGTTGGTCTCCCAACGGACCAGGATGACCTTGTGGCCCTCGGCGGAACGCGCGACGGCGTCGTCGCTCGAGAACACGACCTCGCCCACGGCGGCACCGGGGCTGGCGTTAAGACCGGTCGCGAGCGCCTCGTACTTCTTGGAGGAGTCGAACTGCGGGTGCAGGAGCTGATCGAGCTGCGCAGGATCGATGCGGCCCACGGCCTCCTCGCTGGTGATGAGGCCCTCCTCGACCATCTCGATGGCGATGCGCAGGGCGGCGGTGGCGGTGCGTTTTCCCACGCGGGTCTGGAGCATCCAGAGTTTACCCTGCTCGATGGTGAACTCAATGTCGCACATGTCGCGATAGTGATCCTCGAGCGTCAGGAACACGCGCTCGAGCTCCTCGCCTGCGGACTCAAGCCCCGGAGTGGTCTTGAGATCGGCGATGGGCTCGGTGTTGCGAATGCCGGCGACGACGTCCTCGCCCTGGGCGTTGACCAGAAAGTCGCCGTAGAACTCCTTGGTGCCGTCGGCCGGGTTGCGGGTGAAGGCGACGCCGGTCGCAGAGGTCTCGCCCTTGTTGCCAAAAGCCATGGCCTGGACGTTGACGGCGGTGCCGAGCTCGTCGGAGATGCCGTGCTGCTTGCGGTAAATGCAGGCGCGCTCGTTCATCCAGCTGCCAAAGACGGCCTGGATAGCAAGGCGCAGCTGGAGCTCCGGATCGTGCGGAAAGACGGGCTTGCCTTCCGCGACCTCGAGCTCGGGGTACTGAGCGGCCTCGACGTTGTCTGAGAAAATGCACTTGAAGGTCTCGACGAGCTCCTGCAGGTCCTCGGCCGAAAGCTCGGAGTCGACGCGAACGCCGGCGACCAGGCGGGCCTGGGTCAGGGCATTCTCAAACAAGTCGGCATCGACACCCATGACGACATTGGAGAACATCTGGATAAAGCGACGATAGCTGTCCCAGGCAAAGCGCGGGTTCTGCGTCTGGGCGATAAGGCCCTGAACGGACTCGTCGTTGAGGCCCAAGTTGAGGACCGTGTCCATCATGCCGGGCATTGAAAACGGAGCGCCCGAGCGCACCGAGACGAGCAGCGGGTCACGGGCATCGCCGAGCTTCTTGCCGCAGCGAGCCTCGAGGTCGGCCTCGGCGGCAACGATCTCGTCGAGCGCGCCTTCGGGCCAGACGTTGCCGGCACCGGAGTACTCAACGCAGGTCTGGCAGGTAATGGTAAAGCCACCGGGGACCGGCAGGCCGATACGGCTCATCTCGGCAAGGTTAGCGCCCTTGCCGCCAAGCACAAAGTTCATAGACTTGTCGCCCTCGGTGACACAAGTGCCCTGGGCGTCGGTTCCAAAACGGTAAACCCTCTTGCAATCGCTCACGATACTTCCCCTTCTATGTGTTCGCACACACGACCGTGGTAACGAATCGACCCGCCGGATGCGGACCGTGAGGGAACTATACGGCGGGTTTTGGGCGGGCTTGAGCAGAGGCTGCGCGGTTTGGTAAACGTGCTAAAACTGGCGGTAAACGGTAGGTAAAGGTGGTTACCTTATGAAGATACCAGTACAACGTAGTCGCAGGTCAAAAGCGGTATAAACTGCTAAAACGCTTTAGCAAAAAGCTGTAATTATTGGAATGGAATCTCTTAAACTACGCAATAGCCAAGAAAGACAAAATCTATCAGAAGTATTTGTCCCAGGGATTTTGGTCAGAGTAGCTAATTTGGGACGGGGCTATTTTAGCCACCCCGGCAGATAGCGCGAATGCTTTGGCGGAGTAACGGCCGGGGTAGCTAAAAAAGCCCCATTACAGTTTGAGTCGTCCGAAAGGGCGGCTCCTTACTAGTTCTGGTAATACGATTGAGCCGTACCGATGGTCGCTGGCCGACCGCGACCGCGACGCGGCCTCCACCCGAGACCCCCATCTCGACACATAGCCCGTCATCCGACGAAAGCGCGCAGGTCGTCCTGTATAGGCGCATGGTGTCCCCCTCCGCCGCAAGAGGGAAACGAAAAAGCCCCTCTTTGCCACTACGGACAAAAGGGGCCTCCCAGGGGAAACGTGTTACAAAGCCTTCTTTGCAGGACGATGAAGATCAGAAACCCAACGTCGTACGCGTAGGGACTTACCCAACACCCACGCCATTTCGATCTTCTGGGCCTTCAACGCCACGTCCCGATAAGCATCCGGGCATCGGAATGACCTCGTCGCAAGCCGCAAGCATCTCTTCGTCATGAGTGACAACAATTACAATATGGTCTCTCTTAACCTCATGAAGCAATTTAATTAGCGCGCTCCGGCTCTTCGCATCAAGCGCTGAAGTTGACTCAAGAAACAACATGACGTCCGGCGATTTCAACATCTGCCGCACAATTGCGATGTTCTGCTTCTCCCCGCCGGACACCCCTCCTTTCTTGCTGCCAAGCATCGCTGCCGCCCCGTTCTCCGCAGCGGCAATCATTTTGTCTAACCCCAATATGGCAAGCATCCGATTCAGTTTGTCGGCCTCGAAATCATCAGAAAGCAGCGTAAGATTATCGAGGATCGTCCCCCCCAACAATAGGGGGCTCTTGCTCCGTAATGCCAACTCGGCACCGCCGCAATGCGTATCGGTCGATGCGACGCTGTGATACCCCGTTGTAGAGGACGGCCCCTTCCGTGTTATCTGGATATAGACCCAATATCACTGACAGCAGCGAGCTCTTCCCCGAGCCATTTCTTCTTGCTTACTATTTTTCTTATATTGTAACGATTTTCGATAAGAGGAAAGATTACTCCATGACGCGCAAGCCCGAACTCTAAGCGTTTCCCATCAGCATTGCCCATTTTTCGGATCGAAATCCAAATCCAGCTTCCTATCGCATGCTGAAATCAAATCCTGATCATGGCTTACAACAAGAATTAGCTGATCGAAGGGATTTCGATGAATATACTCCGTGAACTCCCGACGGCTTTCTTCATCTAAATCGTTCGTTGGTTCATCGAACACAAGCACTTCCGGCTGCCTGCGAAGTGCTGCGAATATCCTTAGCTTTCGATACTCTCCACCAGAAAGGTCTCTACAATTCTTGCCTTTTAACGATTCGACGGTTCGATAGAAACTCGGCACAAGCTCTCGGAGGTTTTCGCTCGATCCCCGAATCGACGTCCTCTCAAGGTAATTCTCCACCGTTTCGTTCGGAATAAAGAGCTTTTGCGGGCACACCGCAAACAGGTCCCGTCGGATCGTCTCCATATCGAGCTCTTCATATGGCACCGACCCCAAAGCCCGATGTCCCCCAGCAGAATATAGTCCAAGGAGCACCTTCAGAAACGTGCTTTTTCCGCATCCGTTCGGCCCGGTAATGGCATAGGTTTTTCCTTCCTCCACCTCCACGGAGAGGTCGCGGTATAAGTAGGGCTTTCCCGCGTATCGGTACGCGATGTTGGACAACGATATGCTCTCCACGTGCCCAACCGTGAGGGTGCCGCGGTCCTCGGCGTCCTCCGTCAGAGCCCCCAATCGGTCGAACGAGGCCCTTGCGTCCTGATACGATTTGAAATAATTCAAAAAATACTTGAAGCATCCGAACGCCATCGAGTAATACGAGTTCACCATTGTGAACTCGCCTAAGCTCATTCTTCCGCTCAATATTTCCATCCCGGAGATCACGAGCAGTGCCCCCCGAAACACAGACGAGATCAGGCCGTCGCTTGATGTGGCCAGATTCGAGACCCTACTTGCTTTCATGTAAATCGGGTAGTACCCCTCGAATACCCCTTTGAGCGTCCGAGCGCTCTGGTTATATGCGCCATCGCACTTAATGTCAAACAACTGCGACAGCTCGCCGCTCACGGACGCGAAAAGCTTACTCAAACCCTCCTTGTTCGCAAGCGAACTGTTGTACAACGGCTTTTTCAACGCCCTGAATAAAATGAAGTACGCAACAAGCGAACATGCACTTAACACCAGGAACACCGGATTAATCGAAAACAGGATGATGCATATCAACACAACCAGAACGATGTTAAGCCCGATCGTCAGGAAGTTGTTCACGACAAACGATGACACCGCATTCGAATCCGCATACACCCTCTGCGTTGTATAGGATGGATCCGCCTGCTCCCCCTTTTCCAGGGGCCCCCGTTCAAACGACTCACACGTGGTCCCCATCAGTCTCGTCGTCATCTCCAAGATGACGCGCGATACGTTCACACCCATCGCATACGACATGAAGGAGGCCGATATCCCTATGCCCGCAACAAAGGCCGCAAACCACACGACGCGAGATGGATCCCTATTCGTCACGAGAAAGTCTACAAACCCACCGTTTAAGGCGGGCATGACGCACGAGAGAGCAAAATTCACCAGCATGAGAATCACGAAAAGCCGTGACCCTTTACACCGAAACAACTCGTGAACCGTCTTCTTAAACATGCCAGCTCCCATCAAGCGGCCTTTTATCCAAAACTGAATTTGTTCGCCGCTTAATCGCTCCCATATATCCCTTGTTGTTAATCCTTGCTCAAGACATTATCTCGGGTTGCGGTGCCCAGGATTCCATTTCACCTTTATATACATACGAATAAGCCCCCTATTTGCATAGGCAAGCGCGGCGATTATAACAGCAGCCACCATCAGACCGAGAATAGCCCTTTTGTCCGGAAAAAGGGACGAGAGAAAAAGGCATATTGCGGAGAAAACTATAGACGCCCCCACCACTCGGTTTGCGCCTAGAGACTCGGCCGTCCGCTTTGCCTCCTCCAAACGCTCTCCCGATAGCAATGACATTCCGGCAAGCAATCCCGTGAGCTTGCCTCGATATATCATTATTCCGAACAACAGCAGCAGGCATGACCCCACCATTGAAACCACAACGTCCGACATCGCCATCACTCCAGTCCACTCCTTCAATACCAGCCCTATCGACAAACATCAAAACTTTTTTTAACCTAATATTGTATATCGATATAAATATATTCTTTTATATATCGTTTCGATTTGTGATATTTTATCGAACGAGTTGCTATTCGAGGAAGATAGGCCACAACCAAAGGAGATCAATGGAATCCGTGAATGTTTGGAGCGCGCAAATCTCATCATTGCCTGGAGTCATCCCTATCCCCCTCGACCCAAGCTACCTTCGCAGTGAACCAAATAACCGCCTGAGCGTCCTAAGCTCAGATGGGAAACAAATCTATACGATCCTCAACAGGGTCGCTAAAGAGATTCTTGACTTATGCGACGGCACCTGCGATTTGCCCAAAATTCTCCGTCTGTTCCAAGAAAAATACCCAGATCAACCGCGCGAGACGCTAGCGCATGACCTGGCCCAAACCCTGCATAGCCTGACCGTAAACTGTCTTATCGTTTGGAAGAAAGAAGGGAGATATATGAACGACCCTTTCGGCTCCGATTACCTAACATCGGTGGATCCCGACGAGCTGCTTATTCTCGCGGACGCGAGCAGGTTTGCTGAAATCGAAGAGGCGGCTGCAAAATCCCTCTCTGCAAAACAGTCCAAAAATGGCAATAGGATCTATTTCTCTGAGTTCGACGTTGAGCCCGAATTGGAGAACTTTCTGGTTCTTCGCCAAAGGCTCTTTTCCTTTACCCATGATTATTTTCTACTCACGAGCCAGTCCGGAGAAATTAATGGATTGATAATATGCGAGCCGGCCACTAATCCCGCCGGCCGCAGCGTCATCATCAAATTTATCTCATGCAGCTCCACGCTGCTTGCCGGTGTGCTCGACCGCCTTGCGGAATACTACGGATCTTCCGCTCCCAAAGCCTACCGCGCGCTCAGAATTGACGCGCCTGATTCCACCCCAATCGCCGAACAACTTGACCATTCCGACCAGCGCCTTGGCTTTTCCTTAGTCGGCACCCTGCCCAATGAGCTCGACTCGGGCGACGTCAAGCTGTTTGTTCGCCCGCTCGATAAGAAGCAATAATGAGCATGCCGGCAATAATCGGAGCGCCCCACAGCGTTGCGCTCGACATTACAAACAAATGCAACCTTCGTTGTCTACACTGCTTCAACAACAGTGGAGAAAACGATGTCGTCGCGAACGAATTATCCGACAACGAAGTCCTCGAACTCGTCGACTCGATTTGTCAAATGCACCCCTTTAGCTTCTGCTTCTGCGGAGGCGAGACCCTCCTGCGAAAGGATCTTGTCATCGAGTCCTTGCGGCGGCTCAGCGCATCTGGCGTCAAATGCAACCTCGTGTCAAACGGTCTGCTCGCAAACTCAAATACTTTGCATGAGCTCGAACGCGCCGGTTTAAACGGCATACAGTTTAGCCTCGATGGCCTACGCGATTCTCACGAACATATGCGAGGACTCTCGGGATTATACGACCGGGTGCTCGACGCCATCGATATCACGCTGAACGAAACCTCACTGCACCTTTCAATTGCCTTTTGTCCGACATCGTTCAATGTCGACGATTTCAAACCAGTTTGCACGATGCTTCGAGACAAGCTGAAATCGTCGGGTAGAACTGACCGAATTGACCTTAGAGTTCAGCCGCTCATGCTCCTCGGTAGAGCCCGAAGAAACCGCACGATTCGCCCTTCGAATAATCAATACCGTCGGCTAGTCAACACGATCAATGACCTTCGATACGATCCGGACTATCGAGGCTATTTCATGCTTGAGTGGGGCGACCCCATCGACCACTTGGTCAGATTCCCCCAGCTGCAAATGCAATTTGACCAAGTGGCCATCCACGCCAATGGCGATATCGTCGCATCCCCCTATATACCTCTCATCATCGGAAACGTTCGCAAACACAGCCTTCAGGAATACTACGATGCCGGAATGGCAACCGTTTGGGATAAGCCCGTTGTTACCGCGTTGGCCAATCGCATGCACTCGATTGACGAGATGGAAGAGATCTCATCGTTGATTGCAGACATCAATATGGACGGCGACCTCTATATCGACCTGATCGACGACGATCTAGGCGACCTGAGCGTCCTGTCACAACTCTAAGGAGATGTTCCCATGTACGAGACCCCAGAAGTAGAGAAGATGGATTCCAAAACCGGCCCCGTTCCCGTTGTGGTCAACTTCGCAGCCGTCGTGGATAACGTAGTCGCAGCCGTCTACGATGCCGTCGTTGCGGCCTACGCATTCTGGTACTCGGCAGACAACGACGGCACCGGGACGAGTGCAGCACAGAACTAGTCGCCGGCTCATCGAGCAATCGCCTCGCCTATCACTGCATGCGATTGACTGCGCAGCCCCAGCCAACGCCCAAAGCGCCTTGAAGAGCTGCTTGTAACATTCGTTCATTCAACAGCGAGATCTCTTCACCATTCTCGGCCGGCCCGACAGATCGACACATCAGTCGGGCCGGCCAGACTTATACAACGCGGCGACTCCGCTCACGCCACCCCCCCCCGAAACTCACGCTGTCATCACACGGGCAATCAACAGTGAATCCTGTTATGCGACATGGGCAAACGGCCACGTGCGCGATTAAAACGAATTCACTTAACAGACTTCAAGAATGCTTTAGCACCGCAGGATGGCCATACGCGGAGCGCGGCACGCATAAGCCAAAAGCGGCATTAAAAGCCATCCCCTTCCCTGCTGAATGCGCGTCCTAGCCCATCAACCGGTCGGACCATCGCGAAGATGATCCGTGCTTCCATACTGCAATGCGATATCAAGCATCACGAATAGTCCCCGCCCAACGGGGTTCTCCCCTCCGCAGGCGTTTCGGAACCCGCCCCCATCCCAAATTCCCACGCAGCGGCCGCGTTCACCGCCGCCGCGGGGGCCCTAGCTCCCCCGCGGCGCGGGCACGGGCGGCGAGGTCGGATGTGAAAGCCGGACCGCAGAGGTATCGAGCGCACGCGGCCAGGGCCTCGAGGGCGCCTGGCGGGTAGGGAGATCCGAGCATGAGGCAGGACAACGCGCAGGCCCGCAAAAGGTTCACGAGCTCCCCCGCGACGCGGCAGACCCTCGGCTGCCCCTCGTAAAGGATGCAGAAGACACGGTCGAGGTCCGACGGTTCGACCAGGCTGTACCGGCAGTCCGCGTACAGTGCGCAGCCCCTCCCGCGCGGGTCGCCGTCCGAGTCCTCATCCGGCTCATGATGGCGCACCTCGACCCAAAGGCCCTCCAACACATCGTCGAACCCGAAATCGAGCTCCGCCTGGACGCTCTCGCCGAACGCATCGCCCAGGGCGAGCTCCGGCACCTTCGTCACACGGCCGTCCAGCCACTCAATCTCTGTCATCGCGCGCATGGTCCAAGCCCCTTCCGACACGGGATTGTCAGCTCAACCCGACCCTTACCCATACGGACGAACATAACTCGCCAGGGGAAGCCCCTGAAGGCCGTGCGCCACAACATGAGGCCGAATCCGCCCCCGGCTGGACAGGCCAACAACGAAGGAGCACACGGAACCGGCGCGGCGTTACAACCGTCCCGGCAAGCGTGTCACTTGGCCAAGTCATGATGCCGACAAACCCGGAAATGCTCCAACGGAGCGCCGAACGAGGGTAACAATATAAAGCCGTGCAACACGCGTTGGACGACCAGAACAACCCAAACAAAGGCCTGCCGGTCCCACCTTCAAGCCCAATAGCAAAATGTGCATCAGCGGATTTGCAGCGATACAAGTCTCAACCATCACACCGCAGCGCGCCTAGTCCCACTCATCCTACTGCAAATGTCCCAGAACGAGAAAACGACCAGCTTAACATGCCACCCTTTATATCCGCACGCGCGTAATTCAACTCATAAGGACCGGCTATCCCTTACCTGTGACACAATCTCAAACGCACAGAACAGAATCATCAGTCCAATCATCGCATATGAGGCAGCCGGACCTTCAAGCACTATTCCACAAAGAACAATCTCCGCGCCGCCAATAAGAACTGTTATCAGGCGCTCTGCCTTTTTGCTCTCGCCGCTCGCATAAAAAGGCGGCAAAGCGCACAAGATCACATATAGCCCGGGAAGGGAATACAGGATCGATAGTCCAAGCCCCCCATCAACCGCAGTGTTTTGCGTAAGAATCAACTGAACCCAAACGGCAATTATCACTGAGCAGGTTGTCGATAAAAGAAGACTAGAAATATAGCACGCAACAAAGTCCCGTCGCATTCGAACAGAGAAATCCGCGAACTCTCTTCGCCGCGTGGAAACAATAAGGTACACAGAAATTGCAATAGAACCAATCAGAGAAAACAGCGGAACAACCAGCAATTCAAGCTTATTACCCCATCGATCAACCACACCCCCACTCCAATGAGCGGGGATTGTATCAGGGAGGACTGACCAAGCCGCCCATAGAATCAGAAATGGAAGAATAGAGAGGATGAAAGATGATAACACTGCAGTAATTTTTTTTGAGGCTCTCATCGATTCCGCGTCTCCTTGCGCGCCCACATTCCACTCCGCCTTAAATCAAGTATAAATAAAAACTTGAATGCAAGTTTGTTTTGATTAGTATGGAAACTATATCCATTTAGTTCTAATTTGTTCGTAGTATCAAATCGATACCGACACTAGCATGACGTAGTCTTTCAAGACAGCTATTCAACATTGGAGGTCACCGCTATGGACAATGTGAACCACCTAAACGAACTCTCAATACAGTCCCAGCTTAGCATCCTTGAAAAACTGGTCGCGGACGCGGAACAATCTACCGACGCAAGACGCGATTTCGAAGCTCAGCCTCGTGCCGTATTCCAGAAATATGGAATTACAGACCTCCAAATCAAAGCGGGAAATCGAAAAGTCTCTCTGTACGAACTGGTGGAGTCAACCGAAAAGGAGGCGCGTGTCCCCGTTGCACGCGCAGTATATCGTCGTATCCAACTTGCATATTATGACGAGGACAACGAAGCTGAGCCGCAAACGATACCTCTCGTAAACGTTGTACTTAATGCAAACGCAGTAACGAACGCAAACATCATTCTGAACGCAAACGGAATGGCAAACGCAAACGCGAATGCTCAAAACAACGCCAACCTTAAGTACGACGTCAACACAATGGGCTATGGATCAGCTATTTTTATGAACAAACCTGATGTTGTTGAACTATCGGAATCGTACAAACAAACTTCTGTTTTCAGGAAATTTGATCAAGAGGGCTTGAGTGCAGCGAGGCAAGCAGCCATGCTTAAAACAGCAATCAAGAATTCCAGCTCCAATACCATCAACCCCGAAGGGGCTTCCAATGGGGTCGCCCGCGGGTCTTATCGTTCCGTCGAATTCGAAGTTACTTACTCCGAGAACGAAGGCACCTTGGTAATCACCGACGCCCGTTTGCTCGCGGCATGATTTCCGAAAGCTCGCAGCACGTGCTGTTCCGCAGACCTCGAATGCTGACATTTATAACAACATATAAATGTGGCGCTGTGTGTGATCATTGTCTGATGAGCTGCACTCCGAACAACAGTGACAGGCTTACTCTTCCCCAAATGCGGCAATTCATCGATAGCTTCGCCGAAGTATGCGTCGGAAGTGGTGTTGTTGTGTTTACGGGCGGAGAATGCACCCTTCTTGGCGATGACCTTCTCGAGGCCATCGCATATGCGAATTCTTTAGGACTCTTTACTCGAATTGTAACGAATGCGTGGTGGGCAAAAAGCGAAAGAGACGCAGAAACGTTCCTCAACGAATTGAAGTCATGTGGCCTTGACGAAATCAATATCAGCTGCGACGACTTTCATGCGGAATATATACCCCTCGAGAATGTGCGCAACCTTTGGAACTCAGCAAAAACAATGGGCTTTCAAACTCTCGGCATTGCGGTCTGCAGAGATAACAACAGTACAATCAGCCCGGCATACCTGTGCAAGTACCTTAATGAAGACATTCCACTCCTGCATCAGTTCGACGATAATACCCAGCCTCCCAGCGCGCCAGCCCGCTTCATCACGGATTCAGGCATCACGCGAATTGGGCGCGCACGAAATCTCAGTCTCAACCAAAATGCGCGACCGCAGGCACGTCTCTTAGCGTCACACTGTTCCGACTGCGGCCGAGACTTCGTTATTTCCCCAAACTGCCATCTTGCACCCTGCTGCGGAATAAATGCAGAGGGAACTTGGCTTTTCGATCTTGGCAAAATCAATCTGACGGATGACATTAATGAACTGCAGCTGCTCCTACTTAATTACATACAATACATAGGACCAGGAGGGCTGCTGAAGCACTTGCGCACGAGCGGAGGCCTTTCTTCATTTGGGCGCTCAAGCTACCTCTCTCAATGCGAGATTTGCGAAGACATCGCCCTCTCGAAAGAGGCACAGACCTGTCTTGCAAAGCTAGCTCCTAAACTGGCAGCCGACTTGATTGTCGAGACTAAATTCGAGACTACCTTTATCGGAAATGGGTCTGATATACATGATTGAAGTGCTACCCTCTTTAAATTCGCTCTCGAGTAATCCACTCCGTAGATTGGACACTCTTGGAGTAACAGATTTTTTAGACACACTTGACATATCTATAGATCCTTTTGAATGCGCGCATCGCATCTGGGATCAACTTGACAGGGAGCATCAAGAGATCGTCTCCTTCCTGATGCTAGGTGGAGAGATTGATCTCGATTCAGAAGTGGCAAAAAGAAGTCTGCTGAAAGGCACTGTTGAAACCATAGCCTCACTCGGGCTGCTAAGCAAGCACAATGGCAATGCCTCCCTTTCCGGTTTATCTCTAATCCGATATCATGGCATCTGGCTTTTTGCCGATGCGCCATCACCCTCGCCTTTACTATATTTTGGCTCTGATTCAATTGGGCTCGCTCGTCGGCTAAGCCCATCCCCCGGAAAGAATGCCTTAGATCTCTGCTCTGGACCAGGCATCCAGGCACTCATACTGGCAAAATCTGGAATGCACGTCACGGCGATAGATATCAATCCAATCGCCTCAGAAATCTGCCAACTAAACGCACTGGTCAATGGTATTAGCGAAGATTTAACTGTTCTAACCGGAAGTCTCTACAACGCACTAAACAATATCGAAAGCTCTTGCAGCTATGAACTCATTACGGTGAATCCTCCTTTGCTCCCAATCCCAGAAGACGTACCATACCCCTTCGTTGGCGATGGCGGCCCAGATGGCCTCAACATCACAAGCAAGGTTATTCGAGGTGCAGGAGATAAACTCACTGATAGCGGATATCTCTCTGCAATTGGAATGATTGGCCTTGGAACCAACAATCAATCAGCATTTGAACGAATACAGAACGATTTGTTGCAAGCTGGCCTCAATGGCGTCTTGACAATAATCTCGAGCTTTAACCTCGGACCCCAATCTGGCTGGATCGACGGTATCGCATGCACATCTGTTGCACATGCTCCAGGAAAATATTCCAGCAAAGAGGAGGCTGTAAAACAGATATCGCGCGCATACAAAAAAATCCACTACGACCGCGTCTGCACCTATCACTTGAAGGCGTGGAGGGAGAGACAGCCCTTTCAAAATCCCATCCTAACGATTCAAGACTGCTCCGCAGATGGCAACCCACTTGGCCCCTGGATCCTCTAAAGCATCCGTCATACGAAAGCAGGTCAATAGGCTGCGCGCCACTCTCTGATGACGCGCAGCCGATCTCATTTCCCCCGCGCTTTACCGAGCCCGACTCACACCTCATAGTTGGCACCGGTTTTCAAAATGCAAGATTCCGCATACAAAATCACTTCTTCTGTCTAGGTGGCAGACCTACGATTTTTGTAGTATAAAGTTCCTCTCAATGCCTTCAATCTATTTCGAGATTGAGAAGAACTTGCATCGGGTTTCATAGAAGCGATATAGATGATACGTTTTGTCCTATCTATATTCCGACATACATCAGGATGCCTCGTCTTTATCGTCATTTCAATAGTCGGCTTGGCCCTTTCCCACATTGCCCCCTTTTTGAACGGTAAATTAATTGACTTCCCGCACGTGGACCTCGTGGACAGGCCCCCTTGTGTAGCTGCACCCGAGGCGCCGCCCCGTCGCCCTCCAGCGCCGGGGTTCCCCTCCATCACGAAGAGGTAATCCCCGTCCGGCCTCGCCGTCTCTGCAACGCCGAGCCTCCCGAGCGACTCGAGGAGGGCGGGCTCGTCCCAGGAGATTTGACAATACTATAGAGACACGTCCCAAATTAGCTACTCAGTAGTCACTGCTGCTGGGCGCGGCGGGCGGCTCGGCGGGCTCTTGCCTCTTGAATCTCTTCGAGGTGAGCGATGATCTCGGAGGCGCTCTCCTCGATTGCCTTGCCGTCGGTGCGCACCACAAAGCAACCCAGACGTTTCATGAGGGCACGAGCCTCCTCGAGCTCGCCGCGCACGCTCTCGGGCTCGGCATAAGAGCCGGCGACGGCGCGGGCATAGTCGTCGCCCAGGCGGCTATCGCGAATCTCGGAAATCACATCGACGGTCGAAATCAGACCGAACAGGCGCATCGGGTCGACCTCATAAATCGACTTGGGCGGCTCCATGCCATGCGCCAGCGGAACGTTGGCGACCTTGTAACCCTGATAGGCCAGATACATCGACAAGGGCGTCTTAGACGTGCGCGAAACACCCAACAGCACGATATCGGCGCCCGACAGGTCATCGCAGCCACGTCCGTCATCGTGCTCGACGAAATACTCCATGGCCTCGATACGATGGAAATAGTGATCGTCGGTCTTGTGAATCACACCCGCAACGCCCTTGGGAGGCACACCGATGAGCGACGACAGCACGGCAAGCGTCGGGCCGATCAGGTCGACCGAGCGAATGTGCAGCATGCCCAAGTAGTCGAGCACGCGAGCACGAAGCGCCGGATCGACGATGGTATGGAACACGGCGATATCACGATGGTCGGCATCGACTCGCGGGCCCACAAACGACTTGACCTGCTCCACCGAGGTCACCTTAGGCAGACGTAAAACACGAAAAGCCCCTTCATCAAATTGCCCGGACGCCGCAAGCACCACCTCACAAGCGGTATCACCGAGCGAGTCGGAGATAACGATAACGGTGGGACGAGCGGCGACCGGGCAATCCATGCGGGGCTCCTTTTGCGCTTACGCGCAGGCTAGCTTACTTTTTGCGGGCAAGCTCACCGATGTTGGCGATGCCGGAGAAAACGGCCTCGAAGCGGTTGAGCAGCTTAAGGCGATTATCGCGGAGCTGCTCGTCCTTGTCCATGACCATAACCTCGTCAAAGAAACGGTCGATGGGGGCACGCAGGGCGGCAAGGGCGGCAAATGCGGCCGGGTAATCCTCGGTAGCAAGGGCGGCATCGACGGCGGTCTGGGCGGCCTCGGAGGCGTCGGCAAGCGCAAGCTCGACCTCGCCCATCAGGGCGCGGTCGTACTCCGCGCCCAGCTCGGGCTTGGAGATATGCGCGGCGCGGGCATAGGCGGTCGCCAGGTTGTCGAACGTCTCAGCGTCGTTCTTGCGGGCCTCGTCGAGGGCGGCGCAGCGGGCGAAGAAGACGGACGGGGCGATGATGTGCACCGCGGAGACGGCGGCGACGGTATCGGCCGGAATCTTTTCGTCGCGGGCCATGCTCACCAGGCGGCCATGGAAGAAGTCACGAACCTGCTGGGCGACCTCGGCGGCGTCGAACTCAATGCCCTGCTCACTGTAGAGTTCGAGGGCAAAGTCGATGAGCGACGTGGGGTCGATCGGCAGACGGTCGCGCAGGATGTTGATAATGCCGATAGCGGCACGACGCAGCGCGTAGGGGTCGGAGGAGCCGGTCGGGGGCTCGCCGATGGCAAAGATACCGGCGATGGTATCGAGCTTGTCGGCGCAGGCCACGATGCAGCCAGCGGTGCCCTCGGGCAGCTCGTCACCGGCAAAACGGGGACGATAGTGATCGCGAATAGCATGGGCGACCTCGTCGTTCTCCCCCATCGCGGTCGCGTAATAACCGCCCATCACGCCCTGCTGGCTCGTGAACTCGACGACGGCGTTGGACACCAGGTCTGCCTTGCACAGGTGTGCGGCGCGAGCAGCGTCGGCGGCAAGATGGGCGCCCAGGTGAGCCTCGCGGGCGATAGCGAGCGCGAGCTGCTCGATGCGCTCGGACTTGGCGAGCACGCTACCGAGCTTCTCCTGGAAGGCAACCTTGGACAGACGCTCACGGAACTCGTCGAGGGAGATCTTCAGGTCCTCCTCGTAGAAGAACTTAGCGTCGTCCAGACGGGCGCGCACGACGCGCTCGTTACCGTCGATCACTCGCTCGGCGTTCTCGGGCTTGCTGTTAGAGACGACCACGAACTCACGCGTCAGCTTGCCCTCGCCGTCATAGATCGGGAAGTAGCGCTGGTTGGTGAGCATGGACTCGCAGATAATCTCGTGCGGGACCTTGAGGAACTCCTCGTCGAAAGTACCGACGAGCACCGTCGGCCACTCGCAGAGGTTAATGACCTCCTCAAAGACCTTCTTGGGCGTATCGACATGGCAGCCGGGGCGAGCGGCCTCGACCTCGGCGATACCGGCGAGAATCGCCTCGCGACGGCGCTCGGCAGAAAGCACGCCGGCATCCTCGAGCACCTGCTCGTAAACAGCGGGGCTGGCGACCACATGGTCACCGGGGCCGAGCACGCGATGGCCGCGCGTGGTGTTGCCGCTCGTCACGTCGGCAAACGACACAGGCACAACATCCTCGCCCAGAAGGCAGCAAATCCAGCGGACCGGACGCACGAACGTCGCGTGCTCGTGGCCCCAGCGCTGGGAGCGGTAGTTGGGCCACTGCAGGCCGGCAATGGTCTTCTCGCACAGGGCCGTCAGGATCGGGGTTGCCGGTGCGGAGGGAATGTTCTTCTCGGCAAAGACATACTCACGGCCGTCGGTGTCCTCGCGACGGACCAGGTCCTCGGCAGCCACACCGCACTTGCGGGCGAAGCCCTGGGCGGCCTTGGTGGCGTTACCGTCAGCGTCGAAGGCGATGTTTGCCGCGGGGCCACGCTTGACCTCGTGAACCTCATCGGTCGCGGTGGCAACGTCGGCAACGAGCGCAGCCAGGCGACGCGGGCTCGAAATCACGCGGACCTCGCCGTGGGCCAGACCGGCCTCGTCGAGACCCTTGGCGATCATGGCACCAAGCTGCTTGACGGCATTGTTCAGCGGTGCAGAGGGCATTTCCTCCGTACCGATCTCAAACAGGAAATCCTTAGCGTCTGCCATGGCTTACGCCACCTCGCCTTCCTGGTCGGCATTCTCGTTGACTCCGGCGACCTCGGCCATGTAGGCCTCGCAGCACGCCTTGGCGACGGCGCGGACGCGCAGGATGTAGTTGGCACGCTCGACCGCGGACAGGGCGCCGCGGGCATCGAGCAGGTTGAAGGCGTGGCTGCACTTCATGACGCAGTCATATGCCGGCAACGGCAGCTTGCGCTCCAGGCAGGAATGGCACTCGGCCTCGTAGTCGTCAAACTTCTGACGCATCATCTCGACGTTGGCGACCTCAAAGTTATAGGCACTGAACTCGCGCTCGTTCTCGAGGAACACGTCGCCGTAGGTCATGGGCGTGCCGTCGGGCAGATAGCTCCACACCAGATCGTAGACCGAGTTGACGCCCTGAGCGTACATGGCGATACGCTCCAGGCCATAGGTGATCTCGACGGGCACGGGGTCGACCTCGATACCGCCCACCTGCTGGAAGTACGTGAACTGCGTGACCTCCATGCCGTTGAGCCAGACCTCCCAGCCAAGGCCCCAGGCGCCCAGCGTCGGGCTCTCCCAGTCGTCCTCGACAAAACGGACGTCATGGTCGTTGGGGTCCAGGCCAATGGCAGCAAGAGACCCCAGGTAAAGCTCCTGAGCATTAACCGGAGAGGGCTTAATGAGCACCTGGAACTGATAGTAGTGCTGCATGCGGTTAGGGTTCTCGCCGTAGCGGCCGTCGGCGGGACGGCGGCAGGGCTGCGCATAGCAGGTGCGCCATTCGGCGGGACCGAGCGAGCGCAGCGTGGTCGCGGTATGGAAGGTACCGGCACCGACCTCGGAGTCATAGGGCTGCATAATGACGCAGCCCTGCTCGCCCCAGTACTGCTGGAGGCGCAGGATGATGTCTTGGAAGGAAAGCGATGAAGCGTTCATGCCTCTAATATCCCCTCGTCGAAACGATTACACGGTTAGGTACTGTACTATAGCGGTTTTTAGTCGATAGCGCCGATGCGGTTGAGCGGCCAGTAGCGCACAAGCGCCACAGCGATCAAATCAGAGCGATCGACGGGACCAAAGTAGCGCGAGTCGGCAGAGTTTTCGCGGTTGTCGCCCATCACCCACACGCACCCGTCGGGAACGGTGTAGGGATAACTCACCTGGGCGCCAGGCGCTTGGACCGAAAGCGGCCAGCTCATGCCCGTCGTATAGTCCTCGTCGAGCGCTTGGCCGTCAACGACCACCTTGCCGTCCTGCAGGTCGACCGTCTGACCGGCCGTGGCAATAACACGCTTGACAAGAACATCATGCTCGGAAGTGGCATCGGGGTTGTGGAACACCACGATATCACCCTGTTTGACGGGCTGACCGAGCTCGAGGCTCACCTTTTGTGCCAGGATCTGGTCGCCAATCTCGATCGTGTCCTCCATGGAGCCGGTGGGTACCACAAAGGGCTCGACCACAAAGGTGCGGATCAGGAAGGTGGCCACGAGCGCGATCGCGATGACCGCGACCCACTCAAAAGCGCCCCTCAACGCGGAATGCTGCGATGGAACCATTCTCACTCCTCGCTCTGCGAATACGAAGCGTCCAGAATCTCCTGCGCGTATGCGCGCTCCTGGGGCGTAAGCCGTGCCGTCTCGATCAGGTCGGGACGCCAGCGGCAGGTGCGCTCGATGGCATTCTTACGGCGCCAGGCGTCAACCTTGGCATGGTCACCGCTCACGAGCACCGGCGGCACGCCCTCGCCGTTGAACTCGGCAGGGCGAGTGTACTGCGCATACTCGAGCAGGCCTCCGTCCTCGGCGGTCGAGAACGACTCGTCGACGTTGCTCATCTCGTCACCAAGGGCGCCGGGAATCAGGCGTACGACGGCATCGGCAACGACCATAGCGGGAAGCTCGCCGCCCGTGAGCACGTAATCGCCGATCGACAGGCGCTCGTCGGCATACGCATAGGCACGCTCGTCGACACCCTCGTAACGGCTGCACACAAACAGCAAGCGCTCGCTTTTGAGCAGGCGCTCGGCCACATGCTGCGTAAAGGGCTCGCCACAGGGGGTAAAAAACACCACGGTGGGCTTAGGACCCTCGGAGCTAATAGCCTCGATGGCCTCGGCAATAGGCTCGACCTTCATGAGCATGCCCTGCCCGCCGCCGTACGGCTCGTCATCGACGGTACGATGGCGGTCGTGCGTCCAGTCGCGCAGGTTATACGCCTTAAAATCAAAAAGGCCGGCCTTGCGGGCGCGGCCCAAAATCGATGTGGACATGACGGGCTCAAACATCTCGGGAAAGACCGAAAGGGTCTCAATCAGCATGTTGTCCTCCCTACTTGTCCATATCGATCAGGCCGTCCATAACGTGGACGGAAATTGTTCCTGTGTCGGGAAGATCGAGCACAACCTGCTCGATCACGGGAATCAGTACCTCGCCGTACCGATCACCCTCGACAACCCAAACATCGTTAGCGGGCGTCGACATGATCTCGACGATCGTGCCGAGTGAACCGAAGCGCTCGTCGACCACCTCGCGACCCATCAGGTCGGTATAGGCGGCGTCGAGTGAATCGAGCTCAAAATCGTCACGATTTGCCAACACATAGCATCCCGTGATGCCCTCGGCGGCCGTCAAGTCGTCAATGCCCTCAAACGAGACCAGATCGCCATCGCCCGTATCGGTGACGGACACGACCGTGCAAAAGCGGTCGCGCTTGAGCGCCGGCGGCGTCAGGGCGACGCGCATACCCGGCTCTAATACAGAAGGAAGCCCCCGCAGCGGCTGCGCGAGGACCTCCCCCTTCCTTCCGTGCGGCTTGACCACACGGGCGATGTTTTTGTACTGGGACCTCAAGGTCCTAGCCCAGAACCTCTACCTCGACAGCAGTGTCGAGGCGAGCGGCCAGTGCACGGGCGAGCGTGCGAATGGCCTTGATGGTACGGCCACGACGGCCGATGACCTTAGCGACGTCATCCTCGGCGACAGAAACCTCGATCGTAGAGGCGTCGTCACCATCGATGACCTCAAGGCTCACGGAATCCGGGTCGTCGACGATCTGAACAACGAGATATTCGACGAGATCGGCGATGCGATCTGAGAGCATTGCCTCACCCTCGAGCTGTGCAGCGTCAACCTCAGGCACGATTTACTCCTCGGCGCCCTCAGCGGCCTCAGCGGCAGCCTTAGCGGCCTCGGCCTCTTTGGCGAGCTGCTTCTTGGACTTCTTGACGACGGTCTCGGTCTTCTCGCCCTCGTTGGCGGCCTTGACCAGAGCGGCGACGGCGTCGGTGAGCTGAGCGCCCTTGGACTGCCAGTCGGCGATCTTCTCGAGGTCGAGGTTGATGGTCTTGGGGGCGGTCATCGGGTTGTAGCGGCCAACCTCCTCGATGATACGACCGTCACGCGGGGCGCGGGAATCGGCGACGACGACACGGTAGTACGGACGCTTCTTAGCGCCGTGACGAGCAAGGCGAATCTTGACTGCCAAAGGAAACTCCTCCAACCAAGCAGCTTTAGGCTGCAACTACAAACAAACAGTTGAACATAATACGCCATCGACGCGGGCAGGTGAAGTCCGTGAGACCAACTTCTTCGGTGTAGTCGAGGGCAAATCCATATCTTAGACAAGAATTCGGGATTTGCAAGCACATACACGCACCCCACATGAGCTGCGCGGTATACTCATGACATGGAAAGACGCGAACATACATACGGTTATGAGGATGCCATGGGCGTCACGCCGCCCCCCTGGACGGGTCCGGCGGTGGGCCTGATGGACCTCGATGCGTTTTTTGCGAGCGTGGAGATGCTCGACCACCCCGAGTGGCGCGGAAAGCCGCTCATCGTGGGCGGAGACGCCGATTCGCGTGGCGTCGTGTCCACGTGTTCGTATGAGGCACGTCGCTTTGGCGTGCACTCTGCCATGGCCTCGGCCGAGGCGCGGCGCTTGTGCCCGCAAGCCATTTGGACGCACGGGCACTTTGATCGCTACCGCGAGGTGAGCGCGCAGGTCATGGCAATTCTTGCCGAGGAGACGCCGCGCGTTGAGCGCGTATCCATCGACGAGGCCTTTATCGACATCACGCCAGGTCGCTTTGCACCCGAGGACCCGCTGCTGGTTGCACGGCGCATCAGCGACCGCGTGGCAGCACTGGGAGTAACCTGCTCCATTGGCGTGGGCTGTAACAAGACGGTCGCAAAGATCGCAAGCGAGCGGGACAAGCCATTTGGGCTGACCATCGTGCGCCCTGGAACCGAGCAGCGCTTTTTGGCAGCGCTGCCGGTATCTGCCATGAGCGGCATCGGGCGCTCGGCAGAAGAGCGACTGCGCCGCATGCGCATCTACACGCTTGGCGAGCTATCCCGCGCAGCGGAATCCACCTTGGCCTCTATTTTTGGCATCAACGGCGAACGCATGCGCCAGCGTGCGCTGGGACTCGAACTCTCCGAAGTCACGAGCCTCGATGAAGAGCGCGAGGTCAAGTCGGTCAGCAATGAACGCACCTTTGCGAAAGATTTGACTGAGCGTGAGGACATCGAAGCGGCGATTGCGCTGTTGGGAGAGTCAGTGGGACGCCGCCTGCGCCGTCAGGGACTAACGGGTGCCACGGTGACACTCAAACTCAAGTATTCATATGGAAGCGGTCGCTCGGCACAGCGCCGGCTGCCCCATCCGACCGACGATGAGAACATCTTCGTGGCAGTGGCGCTCGAACTGCTCGACAACATCTGGCAGGAAGGGATGCATGTGCGCCTGGCGGGCGTCGGCATGAGCGACTTTGACCATCAGGGCGGTATCCAGACCGACCTGTTCTGCGAAATCGACGACCGCGGAGCCCAATCCAGCGACCGTCGCGACCTCTCGGTCGCCATCGACGCCGTCCGAGACAAGTTCGGCGACACCGCCCTATCCTTCGGCCGTCAATCCCGCTTCAACGATTAGTCCCTTAGACAAAAAGAAAGCCGGGCAGCTGCGAATGATGCAGCTGCCCGGCGAACGGTAAAGGTTAGCTAAAAACGCCGTCCCAAATGAGCTACTAGAGGAGGTCGAGGGGAAGCTGGGGGGCGTCGCCCCAGAGCTTTTCGAGACGGTAGAACTCGCGCGCCTCAGGAGTGAAGACGTGGACGACAACCGAACCGTAGTCCATGAGCATCCAGGTCTTCTGCTCGCGGCCCTCGATGGAAAACGGGTGCTCGCCGCAAGCCTCGGCGACCTTCTCCTCAATCTCGTCGACGATCGAATCAACCTGGCGGTTGTTGGTGCCGGTAGCAAGGACAAAGTAGTCGCACACATCGGAAAGCTCGGTCAGGTCGAGCACCTGAACGTCCTCGCCTTTCTTGTCGTAGGCGGCCTGCGCGGCGGCGCGGGCGACATCCTCGGCGGCGACACCGCTCGCGGACAGCGAGGCGGCAGTACGGTCGGACGTGGCAACGAAACTCTTGTGCTCCACACCTTCAAGAATCTGCTCGTCGGTCATGGTCTCGTCGGCCATGGAATACCTCTTTCTAGACGCACCCGAGCTAGCGCAGCTGGGCGTAATGGTTGTAAATCGTAATAGCCGTGGGATAAAGATAACGCTCGGTCTGGATCACATAGACCAGACCCTGCGCAAAACAGGAGAAGAACAACTCGTCGAGCGAGGACTTCCCCACCATCTTGCGAAGCGCATGGGCATAATCGCCGTGGCGGTTGGGTTCGATGGCATCGGCCACAAAGACCACCATATCGAGCGGCGTCATGTCGCAAGCGCCCACGGTGTGACGGTCGACAGCCTGAAAGACCGCCGGCGACAGCTCGGGAAAAAGCTGCGGAAGCTCATAGGCGGCAACCGGGCCATGCAAAAGCGGCGTCGCGGCAGACGGAGAGCCGGCAATCTTAATGCCATAATGCAGAGCGCGCGTGACCAGCTCGTCGTCGGAGAGCACCTTGTCCCAGTCATGAATCAGGCCGGCGGCAGCGGCATCAAAGCGGTCGACACCGTACACCTCGGCTAGGTGCAACGCAGTCTCGGCAACCCCGAGCGAATGCACGTAGCGCTTACGCTTATCCTTCATGCGCACATCGAGCAATTCGTGGATACGCGTCAAGAGCGCGCGCTCGTCGTCCTCAAACTGTTCTTCTACCGACAACGTTCTCCCCCATCAATCAAAATCGTCTTGCCCAAGATCGGCATACAGGCCACGCTTGCGGATATAGCCGAGCACGGACTCGCTCGTAAGATAGCGCACGCTCATGCCGCGAGCAACCCGCTTGCGAATGTTGGTCGAACTAATCGCCAGTGCCGGAATCTGGATATAGCGCACGTCAAATGGCAGTCCCGATTCCTTAATCCGCGCTCGCGCCGTATCGATGTCAAAGCCGGGACGCGTCGCAGCAATAAAGGTTGCCAGTTCGGCAATCTCACCTGCATGGTGCCAGGTTACAATATCGATAATCGCATCAGCACCCGTAATAAAATAAAGCTTCACCTGTGGCGGGTAAAACTCGCGAAGGGCACGCAGCGTATCGGCTGTGTAGGTGACACCGGCACGATCGATCTCGAAGCGGCTTGCCAAAAAGGCCGGGTTCGCGGCGGTCGCGAGGACCGTCATGGCATAACGGTCCTCGGCCGGCGTCACCGGTTTGTCGAGTTTAAAGGCAGGAGAGCCCGCCGGCATAAAAAGCACGGCGTCCAAGTCGAGGGACTCACGCGCCTGCTCGGCGGTCACCAGGTGACCGTAATGGATGGGGTCAAAGGTCCCACCCATAATGCCGAGCCTAAACTCCTGTCCGTCCTCTATGGGAAGCTCGGGCAGACCGATTCCACCGCGCAGCGACATGGCTTACTCGCCCTCCGGGGTCTCGACGTCTTCCGCAGCAACAGCGTCATCGGTACCGTCAATGGCATCCACCGCGTCGACAGCCTCCAAGCTATCGTCCGCGACATCCTCGACATCAACGACCTCGACGGCGACGTCCTCGCTACCGTCCTCAAGCTCGTCCTCGAACTCCGAGAAGTCCTCGGCGCCCTCAAAGTCAAAGGCGCGCTGGCAAATGCGGACCTCGTCGCCCGCACGGCAACCGGCCTTCTCGAGCGCGTCGTCAACACCCATACGCGCAAACTTATGCTGCAGGTAAATGACGGCTTCCTCATTTTCCCAGTCGGTCTGGATGACCATGCGCTCGATGGCACGACCGACCACGCGGAAGGCACCGGGCTCTTCCTGGACAATGCGGAAACGCTTCTCACGCTGCAGGCGACGGCGCTCCCACTCATCGTCGCGCAGAACGACCGGCTCATCCGAGACCGCCAACTCGGCGCGCAGCTTAGCCACCTGCTCGCCCACGGCAAGCATCAACGTGTTGAGACCGGCACCCGTCACGGCGGACACGGCAAAGAACATATGGCCGTCGTCGAGCGCTGCACGCTTAAGGTCGACAATCTTGTCGGCCGTGCCCGGCGCGTCGCACTTGTTGGCAACGACGATCTGCGGACGCTCCGAGAGCTCGGCGCCATACTGCTCGAGCTCGCGGTTGATGATGCGATAGTCCTCGACCGGATCGCGATCCTCAAAACCACCCGTCATGTCGACGACATGCATGATCAGAGCCGTACGCTCAATGTGGCGCAGGAACTGGTGACCCAGGCCCTTGCCCTCGCTCGCGCCCTCGATCAAACCGGGAACGTCGGCAACGACGTAAGAATATTCGCCGGCACGCACCATGCCGAGATTCGGCACGAGCGTGGTAAACGGGTAGTCGGCGATCTTGGGGCGGGCGGCACTCATGCGCGCGATGAGAGATGACTTACCCACCGAGGGGAAGCCCACGAGCGCGGCATCGGCCATGAGCTTCATCTCGAGCTCAATCCAGTGCTCCTCGGCCGGCTCGCCCAGCTGGGCGAACGCGGGCGCGCGGCGCACCGACGTCACAAAGTGCGTATTGCCGAGACCACCGGCGCCACCAGGGGCCACGACAACGCGCTCGCCATCATGCACCAGATCGGCAATCTCGAACATCGGGGTCTGCGTCTCGGAGTCGAGCTCCCGCACCACGGTACCCATAGGGACCTTGAGAATCAGGTCCTCGCCGCTCTTGCCGTTACGACGGGCACCCTGCCCGTGCGTGCCGCGCTCGGCGCGAAAGTGATGCTTAAAGCGGTAATCGATCAGCGAAGACAGCTGAGCATCGGCCTGGATGACGACATTGCCGCCACGACCGCCGTCGCCGCCATCGGGGCCGCCCTTGGGGACAAATGCCTCGCGCCTAAACGACATGCATCCGGCTCCGCCGTCGCCGCCGCACACGTTAATGCGGCTGATATCGGTGAACTGTGACAACAGAATCGCCTCCTACAAAAAAGAGGGAGACCCTTGAATCCTAAAACTCAAGTGCCTCCCACATATGTGCTCTATGAAGGGTGAATTACGCGTTCGCGAGCGGGCGTACGCTGACCCTGTGCTTGATACCCTTGTGGAACTCAACGGTACCGTCGACCAGCGCGAACAGCGTGTCGTCCTTACCACGGCCAACGTTCTCACCCGGGTGGATGTGCGTGCCGTGCTGACGGACGAGAATCGTGCCCGTGGTTACCGTCTGGCCGGCATAGCGCTTCGTGCCAAGGCGCTGACCGCGGGAGTCACGGCCATTACGGGAGGAACCGAGTCCTTTTTTGTGTGCCATTGTGTATACCTACTCTTTCGTTACGAGTGTAATCTACTCGGCGACGGGAGCCTCGGCAACAGCCTCGGCCTCTGCCTTGACAGCCTTCTTGGCGCGGGACGTAGCCTGGACCTTCACGATCTTCAGCTTGGTGAGCTGCTGACGGTGACCCTTCAGACGACGATAGCGCTTACGCTTGTGGAACTTGAAGACCAGCTGCTTCTCGCCCTTGAACTGCTCAACGATCTGAGCGGTAACCTTGGCCTTGGCCAGCTTGTCGGGATCGGTGACGATCTTCTTACCATCGTTGAGGAAGATAACCGGCAGGGTGACCTTGTCGCCCTCATTGCCCTCGATCTTCTCGACGGTGATGACATCGTCGGTGGCGACCTTGTACTGCTTGCCGCCCGTGTTAACGATTGCGTACATGTTTACTTGCCCTTCATGCATCAGTTAGTGCAACAGCCGAATATAGTAGCAGGCGAAAATACCCCCGTCAACGAGTATGTGGAGCAAATCCACAAGTTCGCACAGGTATGGGGCTGACGAGTCGGCCCTCGTCGTCCTCGCATGCTTGATTCTGACGCTCGACATCGTAGGAGCAGATGGTCACGAGGTCTTGCATACCGGTGGAAACAATAGGTGCATCCACGCCCGGGGTCAAGCCCTGCAACAAAACATCAGCCGCAGAAAGCAAAATCTCCGGACGCATGGAGCCCTCGTTGTCGGCATGGGTGTCGAGCATGAGCACCAAATGGTCCGGGCGCTCCCCCGCCGTGAGCTCATAGCCCACGAGTGTGTGATCCAAATCCAAGCGCTTGCTCTTTTTTCCGCGCGCGTAGTCGATGCCGTGGCCCGCGCGCAGCGTGTCGATCGCACGACGCACCTCGTCGGCGCTTACGGGCGCCTCGGGATCCAAGTGCAGGTCGATGCGATACGACAGGCGCGTGAGCTGCGCCGTCAATGCCGGCGTGCGCACGTCGATGTACGCCGCCTCGATGGGCGCCAGATCGGCCGGAGACGCCGCAGCCAGGCGCCCAAACGCCTCGTCGAGCGCCACGAACTCGGTCATAAACAGGTCATACCACTCGCAGGTCGACGACGTACCCACCGGTAGCGCCGAAGAGAAGCCCACGCGCATGTGCGGGGAAAAGCCCTGCGTGACGGCATAGGGAAGTCCCGCACGGCGCACGATGCGCTCAATGGTATGGATTACTTCGAGATGGCCCAGGTACTTAAGGCGATCGCGCTTGCCATAGCGAACACGAAGCCTAAAGAGCGAGGGGTTGTCGGTCAGGCGCTCACTCATGCGCGATCACCCATCAATGCATTCTTGGCGTGGAGCGTGGGGCAGATCCCGCAGCCGGTGCACGACGTGCGGGTGCAGTCGGGAGTCGTGACGCCCTCGAGCGAGCGACGGTACTCGCGCTCAAGGAAGCCGCGCGTGCAGCCGGGGCTCACGTGCTCCCACGGCAGGCGCCAGTCCAACTCGTAGGGCAGGTGCACGAGCTCATTGAGGTCGATGCCGTTTTTGGCAGCAGCCTCCTTCCAGTTATCGAGCGAGAAATGCTCTACCCAGGCGTCAAAGCGAGAGCCCGAGCGCCAAGCATCGATGATGACGGGCGTCATGTCACGACCGGCGCGGGAAAGCGCGGCCTCGATGAGCGAGGTCTCGGCATCGTGGTAATGCACGCGGACGGCACGGTTGCGAACGCTCGTGATAAGCAGCTTCTGGCGACGCTTGACGTCGTCGTAGTCGAGCTGCGGGCACCACTGGAACGGCGTGGCAGCCTTGGGGATAAAGACCGAAACCGAGATGGACACCGAAATCGAGCCGCGACGAGCCTTGGGCACCACGGAACGACCGAGCTCCAGCACGTGATCGGCCAGATTGGCGATGGCCACGATATCCTCGTCGCGCTCGCCGGGAAGGCCCATCATAAAGTAAAGCTTCATGCGGTTCCAGCCGGCCTCGAAGGCTGCCTTGGCCGCACGGTCCAGGTCCTCCTCGGTCACGTTCTTGTTAATGATGTCGCGCATGCGCTGGCTGCCGGCCTCGGGCGCGAACGTCAGGCCGCCCTTCTTTTCGCCAGCGACCGACTCGGCCATATCCACGCCAAACGAATCCAGGCGCTGCGACGGAATAGACACGCGAATACCCGTATCCTCCAGGCGACGGTTGAGCCTGCCGAGCACGTCACGAATGCAGGAGTGGTCGGTCGTGGAGAGCGAGGTCAGAGACACCTCGTCATAGCCGGTCTTTTCCAGACCCTGAATCACCGACGAGACGATCTGGTCGGCCGAGCGCTCGCGCACCGGGCGATACGTCATGCCGGCCTGGCAAAAACGACAGCCGCGGGCGCAGCCGCGCAGGATCTCGATAGACAGGCGGTCGTGGACCAGCTGCGCATAGGGTACGCACGACTGCGACAACGGATTCGTGGCGCCGAAATCCTCGACGACGCGCTTGTAGACCACAGTCGGCGCATCCTTACCCTCACGCGGCACGGTGTAGCCATGCGGCGAGCAGGGCTCGTCGTGACGAACCTCATAGAGCGACGGCACGTAGTTGCCGGCAATGGATGCAAGCTGCTCAACAATCTGCGCGCGCGGGACTCCTTCGTCACGCAGGCGGCGATGCAGCTGACAGGTCTCGAGCAGCGATTCCTCACCCTCACCGATGAGGATGGCATCGAAGAAGGCCGCGTACGGCTCGGGGTTGTACACCGAGGGACCGCCGGCGATGATAATGGGGTCGTCTTCACCTCGGTCGGTCGCCAACAGCGGAATGCCAGCGAGGTCCAAAGCCTCGAGGAAGTTCGTCACCGCCATCTCGTGTGGCACATGCAGACCGACGATATCAAACGAAGCGACCGGCGCTGCACCCTCGAGCGAGAGCAGCGGAATACCCGCCTCGCGCATGGCATCACCCATATCGGGCCACGGCACATAGCCACGTTCGCAGGAGATGCCCTCGGCCTGGTTAAGGATGTTGTAGAGGATGGCGATGCCCTGGTTGGGCAGACCAACCTCGTACACATCCGGGTAGATCAGGCAGCAACGGTAGTCGGCATCGGCCTTGGAAAGCGTGCCCCACTCGTGATCGATATAGCGACTCGGCTTCTCGACCTTGGCGAGCAGCGGCTCAATTAAATGAAAACAGTCTTGGTATGCAACGCGCAACGGAAAACCCCTAAGCTGCGAGATCGGATGCGTCCTGGTAGGACGCCATAGGACGGGTAGCGCCCGCGACCGTGGTCACCAGATCGCGAACGCGGGAGAACGTGGCAGTGACCACCTCGTTGGCACGGCTGTAGTCGACATCGCGCTCGTAGAGCGAAACGAGCGCACGGCCCATGCCATAGGTGCCCGCGGCAGCAGTGAGCGCCTTGACGGCAAACCCAATATGCGGCGTCTGCTTAACGAGCGCGCGGGTGACCGCGCGGATCACAAGACCGCCGGCAAGCACGCCCGCGACCTCGTAGCCTCGCTCAGGCTTAATGCCGCGTCCAAAGACGGCAGCGAGCTCAAAGAGCATGCCCACCTGCGCCAGCGCCATAACGGGATAATCGGCGCCCGGCAAAAACACCAGCGCACCGGTCGCCATATTGGTGAGCGCGCACGAGGTGATGATACGATTGGCCGCCGCAATGCGCATGAAGGCAAAGTTCGCCGCAAAAGCCGTTTCCTTGTCGGTGCGATCGAGAATCCAGCGGGCAAGCGTCTCGAGCAGATACGTCTTATCGGTTGCCGCCACCACGCCGAGCATGGGCGTGGACTCCTCGATAAACGGCACCTCCACAGCAGACTCGGCAAGCACGCACACGGGCGCGCCGGCGATCACGAGCTCCTGCACGGCACTCTCCAAGCGGTCGGAACCACACGAGAGCACCAGCACCACATCGGTATCGGTCTTTGGAGCAATTCGTTCCTCCCCCAGACGCTCGACGCGCACAATGCCCGAGGTCGTCTGCGGCACAAAGGCGTCGCGCACCGTCTCGGCCAGAAAGCGCGAGGCGGACGAATCCAGATAGACCGAGACGCGCACCGGCGTATCGGAATCCTTCTTAACGGACGCGCCCATCTTAAAAGCGCGGGTCAGCTTATCTACGGGAATTTTCATAGCAAACCCCTCCAGCGGTTACGCGGCGCCCGAACGATGCCGCCATATGGATTGTACGATACCCACCGTCAGCAGCTGAATCATCATCGAAGACGAACCGAAGCTAATAAACGGTAGCGGAATACCGGTAATCGGCATCATGCCGATGCACATGCCGATGTTTTCGAAGGTCTGGAACGCCCACATGCCAACGATGCCCACACACGAAAGACGCAAAAACAGCGACTCGCACTTAAAGGCGACGCGAATCGTCGAAAAGATCAGCAGCACGTAGAGGCACAGGAGCAAAAAGGAACCGCAAAAGCCAAAGGTCTCGGACAGGAAGGCGAAGACGAAGTCGGTGTGGAACTCAGGCAGAAAGCCGCCGGCCGACTGCGTCGCATGCCCCAGGCCCTTACCAAAGAAGCCGCCCGAGCCAACGGCGATAAGCGACTGCTGCAGGTTGTAGGCATCGTCCGAATCGGCATTATCGGGGTCGATAAAGACCGTCAGACGGTTCATCTGATACTGCTTGATGAGCACATCGTGGCCGAGCAACGAATCAAAGACCGAATCAAGCGCCAGGACGAGGGCCACCAGGCCCACGAGCAGGGCCAAGGTCGACAGCACCCATTCGCGGCGTGCACCGCTCATACAAACGACGATGGCGCCCGAAACCAGCACGACCAGGCCCGAGCCCAGGTCGCCCATGGCAACGACGGCCAAAAACGGAATGGACAGCATGCCGCAGAGCTTGACGTAGTCACGAACGGTATCGATGCGACCGTTATACTGCGAGCCAAGCGTAGCAATAAAGAAGATGGTGATGAGCTTGGCAAGCTCAACCGGCTGGAATGTCAAGCCGATACCGGGAATCTTGATCCAGCCCGTCATGCCCAGACCGCCTGTATAGGACAGACCCGGAATCTTGGGCGAGAGGATCACGATCAGGTCGATGACGAGCAACGCCGTCGAGAAATTGGAAATACCGCGCAGGTCGGTACGCCAGACCAGCACCGCCAGCACCGTACCGATTCCAATTCCCAGCAGATGGCGTGAGAACGAGGCGTCGGCCTTAAACTGCGAAGCCGACCAGATAATGATGGCACCGTAGGCGACGAGCGCCACAGTAGCCACGAGCACACCGATATGCACCTTTTGGCGAAACGTGCCGCGCGAGGCCGAAAGTTGCTTGTTGACGCGGTCCAGGCTGCTGCGAGAGCCGGTCTTGGTTGAACGGAACAGATCCGCCGGAGAAAAATCCATCGCAACCTCCTATCGAACCGAAGAATCGCCCGAGGCCGAAGAGGTATCGGGCTCGTCATAAATCACGCCGAGCACGTCGCGCACGACATGCATCGCGGTATCTGAGCCACCGCCGCCCTGCTCCAGGACGGTAGCGATGACATACTTGGGATCATCGGCCGGTGCATAGGCGCAGAACCACGCGTATTCGTCCTCGCCACTTTTCTCGCCCGTGCCCGACTTGCCGTATACCTGCGGCGTCAGGGTGCCAAAGTGCGCCGCCAGGGACGTCGATGCCGTGTAAATCACGTCGTGCATGCCGTTGCGAACAAGAGCCAAATCCGAATCGCTGTTGATCTTGGCCTCCAGGCGCTTCTTCTTGCCCTTGCCATTGTACTTATAGGCATCGCCGTCGCCATCGCGCGACACGGCAGACAAAAATACGTGAGGCACGTACTGTTTGCCGCCGTTGGCAAGACCCATATAGGCGCACGCCATCTGCAGGGGCGTCACCAGGATGTCGCCCTGGCCGATAGCAATGTTGGTCATATCGCCGGCATTCCACTTGCGGTCCTCGGCAGAGGCGTCGGCGAAGTATGACTCTTTCCACTCGGCATCGGGAATACGACCCGCGCCCTCACTCGGCAGATCGATACCGCAGGTCTTGCCTAGGCCCCAGCGACGAAAGACCTCCTGCAGGCCCTCGGGATGTTGCTCGTCATAAAAGAACGCCTTACCCATGTCGTAGAAGACGGGGTCGCACGAGTTGGCGATACCCGACTGCAGCGTCATGGTGCCGTGGCCAGACGTCAGCCAGCAGCGCTTGCCCCAAGCCTTGCCCAGACCCGTCCAATAACCCGTGCAGTTGGTTGTCTGCGTTGAAGTGTAGGTTCCAAACTCAAGACCGGCCAGTGCCGAGAGCGGCTTGATGGTCGAGGCCGACATGTACTGTCCGCTAATGGCGCGGTTGAGCAGCGGGTGCGAACCCTTGTCATCATTGAGCTCGGTCCACACATCATTTGAGACGCCGCCGATAAAGACGGACGGATCGAACTTGGGCTGGCTCGCCATGCCCAGGATCTCGCCATTGTTGGGATCGAGACACACCACAGCGCCGTTGCCGGCATTGCTGTAGCCAGTGGTCTTGGCAAGCTCGATAGCGCTCGCCAGCGCCGTCTCACAGGCCTGTTGGATCTTAAGGTCGAGCGTGAGCTTAATGTCGGAGCCGGCCTTCGCGGGCACGGCGCCGGCCTGACCGGTCACATTGCCCGAGGCATCGACCTTGACGGTCTGCTCGCCACGAATACCCTGCAGCAGGTTTTCGTAGTAGCTCTCAACGCCCGCCTGGCCCACGATATCGCCCGACTGGTACGTAATCTTGCCAGCAGAAGCATCATCATCGCCAGAGGTTTTCTTATTCTGGGCCTCGAGCTGCTCGGAAGTAATGGTGCCGGTATAGCCCAAGATATGGCATGCCGTCTCGCCATATGGATACTGGCGCTCGGTACGCTCGGCAATCTTGACGCCCGGGAACTCGCCGGCATGCTCCTGAATATAGGCAACCGTGGAGCGACGGACGTCCGTCGCGATGGTATGCAGGCTCTGGGCGCCCTCTGTATTGTCCTGAATATTGCGAAGGACCGCCACGTAAGGCATTCCAAGCACGTTGGCAAGATGGCGAACCAGAACCTCATCCTCGGCAAGGTCGCGGTAGGCCACGACAGCAAGTGAGGGACGGTTCTGGACAAGCGCCACGCCATTGCGGTCGAGGATGCGGCCGCGTACAGCGGGAGTGGTAACGGTGCGAGTCTGATTGCTATTAGCCTGCTTCTCGTAATAGTCCGACGAGACCATCTGCATGCCCCACAGCTTGACGGCGAGCGCCGCAAACATCGCGCCCACACCCGTGGTGAGGATGGAAAAGCGGCCCTTAAAGGCGGTCGCCGCGGTATTGCCCTCGCCCTCGGTGGCGCGTGGGGCCGTTCCATGCTGCGTATCGTAGGTAAAACGAGAATCGCCACGACGCATGATGACCAGCGCGACCACGATGGCCACAACCAGCACGATACCAGCGATAATAACCGTCAACTGGGAAGACATCTACGGGCCTCCCCTATTTGAGCTTGCGGGTCTTGGGCTTAAAGCGCATACCCGTCTGGCGTCCGCCACGTGCGGAGAATCCATAGCCGGACTGCGGCACGACGCCGGACATCAAAAACGGAATGGCAACCAGACCCGTCAGGATCGAGGACGGCAGCGCATGGCCGAAGATCGCCACGACAAAGCTCGTCTCCAAACCCATAAACAGCAAGATGATGCTGTAAATCACATTAATGACGAGCGCAAAGGCGCCCACAGTGACGCCGCGCGCACTCGGGGTACCGCCCGTCTGACCGACGGCGCTGTGCACCAGGGCAAAAGAACCCACGGTCAGCAGGAGCGACATAACGCCCACCGGCACGGCAGCGGACAGGTCATAGAACAAGCCGCTGCAAAAACCGCACACGACGGCACGGGTCGGGTCGCCCGAGAACACGCTTAGGCACACCAGGATAATCATGAAGTTGACGCGACCGCCCGCAATGGAGATCTGCGGTGCCAGGCCTGCCTGCAGCAGCACGCACACGATGGCGGCGATCACAAACGTGCGGGAGCTCATCCCCTGCTCGTGTAGATCCATGGACATGCCCCCTATTCGCTCGAGCCGGAATCGGTCGTCTCGGACGTGTCGGAACTGTCATCCGAGCTCTCGTCCTTCGTCTTGGTCGCAGCATCGCGCGACGTTCCCTGCGGCGTGCTGTTGGCCGTGCTCACGTCCTCATCCGAGGCCGACTGTTCGTCGGTCAGCGAGGTGATGACCAGCACTTCCTCGTTGTTCTCGGCCGTGGTCTGGGCGCGCACCACAATGGTGTAGTACACGTCGTTTGCCGATTTCTCGACCGACGAGACGGTGCCGAGCGGTAGACCCTTGGGGAACACACCACCAATGCCCGAGGTCACGATGATGTCGCCAACCTTAACATCGGAGTCGACGCTCACGTACTCAAGACGCAGCGTGCCGTCAGCCTGACCCTGCAGCATGCCTTGGGCGCGCGTGTCCTGCACCATAGCGGACACGCCCGAGTTCTCGTCGCCAATCAGGCGCACGGTGGACGTCTTGGCCGAGACTTCGATGATCTGGCCGATAACACCGGCCGAACTCGTCACAGGCATGTTGATGGTAAGGCCGTCGGCAGAGCCCTTGTCGATGGTGACGGTCGAGGTCCAGGCATCGCCCGAGGCACCAACAATACGAGCTGCGGTCGATTTGAGGTTATAGGTCGACTGCAGGCCGACCAGCCCCTCCAGACGCTCGGCGGTCTTTTGAGCCTCGGAGAGCTCAGCAACCTTAGAGGTCAGTTCCTCGTTTTGCTTCTTAAGATCGTCAAGCGTGTCCTGCGACGCCGTAAGGTTAGAGAACACGTTGCCGATCGCATTGAAGGGAGCCGCCACAGCCGAGCCCACAAAGCGCACCGGCGAGGTAATCGTCGTTACGCCCGAACGCACGGCATGAATCGGTCCTGCCTCGCCCTCGCGGATGTAAAACGTGAGCAGCAACACCGAAATCAGGCTGAAAACAATCAACGGGCGCATACCCGTTGATTGTCGCTTGGTATTCAGATTTGTGGAGAAACCCGAAGATCGTGCCAAATGGAATCCACCTTTTGGAAATTAAGCATTGGTCTGGACGAAGCCGCCATCAAACGCATTGGCCTCGAGCACGCGGGCACAGCCGTTAACGACGTTATCGAGCGCCGTGGGGCTGACGTTGACCGAAACGCCGGTCTCATCGCGCAGGCGCACGTCGAGACCGCGCAGCAGCGCGCCGCCACCAGTCAGCAAAATGCCGTAGTACATAAGGTCCGAGGCAAGATCGGGCGGCGTGGCATCGAGTGCGTCCTTGACGGCCTTGGCCATCTCGTCGAGCGGCTTGTTGAGTGCGCGACGAATCTCCTCGCTCTCGATGCGTACGGTCTTGGGCAGACCGGTGATCACGTCGCGGCCGTTGACCTCGACGTCGAGCTCGTCCTTGAGCGGCACGGCGGAACCGACCTTGATCTTGATGTCCTCTGCCGTACGCTCGCCGATGGCCAGGTTGTAGGCATCTCGAACGTGCGTGAGGATAGCCTGATCGAACTCGTCGCCGGCAATACGGATGGACTGCGAGACGACGATGCCGCCCATAGCAATAACGGCAACCTCGGTGGTACCGCCGCCGATGTCGATGACCATGGAGCCGGTGGGTTCCTCGACGGGCAGATCGGCGCCGATAGCGGCGGCCATGGGCTCCTCGATCAGGTAGGCCTGGCGAGCGCCAGCCTGGATCGTGGCCTCAAAGACAGCACGCTTCTCGACCGACGTGACGCCGGAGGGAACGCAGACGACAACGCGCGGACGCGGGGTCCACGGATAGCGCTTCTCGGACGCCTTGTCGATAAAATAGCGAAGCATAGCCTCGGTAACATCGAAGTCAGCGATGACGCCGTCCTTCAGGGGACGAACGGCCACGATGTTGCCGGGCGTACGGCCGAGCATGCGCTTTGCCTCGATACCGACCGCCAGGATGCGCTCGTCGTTCTTGTCGATGGCGACGACAGAGGGCTCGCGAATGACGATGCCCTTGCCGCGCACGGAGACAAGCGTATTTGCGGTGCCGAGGTCGATGGCAAGATCGCCCGCATAGCTACCGAAGAACATATCCATCAAAGAAAACAACGCAACTCCTGATGTGTTGGATGATTGCTGGAAAACTACTAGCTCATGATACTAGCGCAAGCCCGGCACCTCACTTGCGGTGAAGCGCCGGGCAAAGCTAAATCCCATAAGGTCACTACTGGTTGTCAGCAGCCGAGAAATCCATATCGAGCGAGGAAACGGCCCAGCCGATATGATTGTCGGAGCGCACGAATTTGACGGTGTACTCCTGCTCGCCGCCCTTGGACAGCGATGCCTTCACCTTAGCGGTCGTCTCGGTCATGGACTGATCCATGCCCTCGACGGACACGGTGGCGCCCTGCGGAATCGAGGAGATGATCATCGACTTGGCGTCCTCGGACAGGCTCGAGGCCAGGCAACTCTCGGCCTTTGCGGTGTCACCGTCGCCGGCAGCCTGGAACAGATCGGTGATAACCGACTCCTGCGAGGGGAAGCCAAAGCCGCGCGTGTAGGCAAAGCCCAGACCGCCCGCAGCAATCAAAATGAGCAGAAGCAGCACGATGAAGACCTTGAGACCCGTGTGGCGATGGCGACGACGGACCTTGGCCTGCTTACGATCCTGACGGTCCTGCTGGACCATCTCGGACTCGGACAGCGTAAAGAAGCCGGTGTCCGAGGGATCGGGCATAAACTGACCGGTCGCGCCCGTAGGATCGAGCGGATCGACGGCAGGAGCGTCCATCGCGGGCGCCGGAGCCGTGGCCATAGCCGTCTGGGCAGACAGCGCGGCAAGCGAATCGTGCACGCGGGCAAGCTCATCGGCCTGCTCGGAGGTGAGCTGGTAGATACCATCGGCAGTAGCGGCGTTAAAGGCGTCGAGTGCGTCGGAGGGACGGCCGGCGGCAGAAAGCGCCTGACCCATGCCGGCGTTGAGCGCACGCGTGTCGTCGCGGGGGCCGGCAAAGTCGATAGCCGTACGGTAGGTCTCCACGGCATCCGCCGGACGGCCGAGCTTAATGAAGCAACGACCGAGCTCGCCGAGTGCGGCGGCAGGAGCCGGATTGGCGCCGTCGATGGCAGCCTGACGGAAAGCAGTACCCGCGTTGGCATAGTCGCCCGACTGGAACAGCGCATTGCCCAGGCCCAGATAGGCCTTGAACGGCGTGGCATAAGAAGCGTCCTGCGTAGCGGCAGAGAACGCCTGAGCGGCCGTCGTGTAGTCGCCCACGGCGGCGAGTGCCTTGCCGCGGTTGGTGAGCAGCGCGCCGCGCTTGCCATAGGTGCCGTCGTTGAGGGCGGCGGCATAGGCCTCGGCGGCCTCGGCATACATGCCCAGGTGCATCAAGGCGTTGCCACGAAGGTGATCGGCCTCGCCCATAATCTCATCGGGAGTTTTTGCCGCCCCAAGCATCTGGGCTGCAGCGGAAAAATCACCCGCGCGGTAAGCGGCACGGCCCTGTTGGATCAGCTGGCTATTCAAGGAAATCCCCTTTACTCGTGAACGATCTCGACATGGACGATCTCGTCGCCGGCACGCAGCTGCGAAATCACATCGAGACCCTCGACCGTGGTACCAAAGACGGTGTAACCGGAATCGAGGTTATGCTGGGCGCCCAGGCAGAAGTAGAACTGCGAACCCGCGGAATCGGGGTCCATGGAGCGTGCCATGGCAAGGGCACCATCGACATGGCTGTTGCGCGGATTGGTGGCAAACTCGCCCTTGATGCAGTAGCCGGGGCCACCGGTACCGGGCATGCCGTCGGGGCCCTCAAGACCAGCGGCGACGTCGGCGCCGGACATATCGCGGGTATTGGGGTCGCCGCCCTGGATGACAAAACCGGGCACATAGCGATGGAACTTAAGGCCATCATAGAAGCCCATCGTGGAAAGCTCGCAGAAGTTCGCGACATGAATGGGAGCGCCCTCGCCGTCAAACTTGACCTTGATGGTACCCTTCGACGTCTCGATAACGGCGCACTCGTCGCCGGCAAGCTGATACTCGGGCGTGTAGAGCTCTTTCTTAAAACCAAACATGTGGTTCCTTCCTCGTGCGTTTAAAGCATATTTGTACGAATTGTAGCAATAAGCATGCGCTTACATCAATTGCGCACGTAGGTTATGCCGACTATGGCGAACTAATTTTGGGAACGCTGCTGCGGCTTCCAGGAGCCCACATTGGCGTCGTACTGGTTCAGCGCGCTGTTGCCGCCCTGTGCGATGGGCGCCAGGATCTCGCTTTGGTGGGAACTCATCGACTCGCCATCGGGAATGGCCAGCGAGATGTCCCAGCTCTGGCAAATCACGTCGACGCGCTCATACATCCACTCGGCAAGCTGCTTTAAGTGGGCGATGTCGTCCGCATAGACCGTATCGTCCTGATACTTAAGGTTGTTAAGCTCATCTTGCGTCTTTTTGATCTGGTCGCGCAGGGCGTAGGCACTCTGCGACAGCTCCTGGCGGGTGGACAGCGGCGTTCGGAGATAGCCGTTGTTAAAGGAATCGATGACCTCGCCGATCTGGTCCTCATCACCGTAGGACACGATGGTCTGATACAGACCGTCGAGTCTGGTATAGAGCTGATCATCGGTGAGCACGGTTTCTTCCTGGACCACCTCGGCAGAATCGTCCTGCTTGGTATCGTCCTCAGTCGCCTCGCCCTTTTGGCGCGTGGGGAAGGTCGTCTGCGCAGCCTGGCCAAACTGGTCGTAGAAGGCAGGCATGACACCCATGGGATCGGCCGTCACGAACCAATAGGCACCGCCGCAAACGACGGCAAGGACCGCGATGATAATGAGCGGCTTGGGGATATGACGCTTGTGCTTGTGATAGGCGTCCTCGTCGGGATGCACCTTGCGCTTGGGTTTTTGAGCATCGTCATGCAGGGAAACGGGCGTGGGAATATCGACCTTGGGGATACCGAAATCCTTATCGAAAGCCGGCAGCACGCAGGTCTCGTTAGGATCGGCGGCGTCCGAAAGAACCGCGGCAGCCGAGGCGGGCGCATGAGGCACCTCGGTATCGATCTGCTCTTGCGTTAGGCGCGGAAAGCCCGCCGTGCGGCCCGCTGCCAGGTCGGATGCGGCCGCGTCCTCGGAGAGGATGCCCGGAGCGGGGCGTCCGCATTTGGGGCACGTACGATCATGCGGAGAAAGACGGGCACCGCAGCCCTCGCAGAACACGAACTCGGTGTGCTCGGGGCCATCGCCCGGACCCACATAGGCGTTGCAGTAGGGGCAGAACGAGGCGCCGTCCTCGATAGTCTTAAGGCAATGCGGGCAGATCACGGCATCCTCTTTTCGAAGCAATTCAAACAATCGAGGTTAGAGCATAACATCGCCACGGCCCCACAGGAACAAGGCACCAATTCAACATCGCCAGGGCGCGTAGCTACTTCTTCTTTTTGCTTGGCATCGAGACTTTGATGCCTTGGGCGGACTTGGTCACGCGAGAGCGCTTGGCTCCGGTACTCTTCTTTTTCTTGGGCTGGGCCTGGGCCACGCCCTCGAGTGCGCGGGCCTCGGCCTCGCGAGCGGTGCGATCTTCGCGGCGCTGTGCCATGTCGGCGGCAACGCGCTTGGCAAAACGTTCGGCCGTCGATCCCGTCGAGCTCACCTTGCCGCCACCGCGGCCCAGGCGGACGCGCACACCGCGGCCAAAACCAGTTGCGGCATGACGACGACGCGGCTTGAGCGAATCCATCATCGTAGCGAGCTTAAAGAACACCGAGCAGGTAAAGACCACGATGACAGCCAAGATAACCATCTGGCCCATCGACAGGTTGGCAATAGACAGCAGCTCCGGGAATCCGATAACGCCCACCAAGATGCCGGCGACTACAAACACAAAGAGCACCACACGTAAGGGCGTGAGAGGCTGTGAGATGCGCCAGATCAGGCTGACGCTCGCCGCGCACGACGTAAGCAGGCACATCGTAGACAGCGTGAGCTGGCTAAAGCCAAACACGCGCGCCACAAAGATATCGAGCGCCGCAGCCAAAATGACCGCAATCGACGCCGGCAGTGCCCGCTTGAGTACGTTCGTCAAAAACGCACCCTTCACGCGAGCATTGTTGGGCTCCAAGCCCAACACAAAGCCCGGCGCGCCGATGCAGAAGAAGTTAATGAGCGTCATCTGGATGGGCTCGAAGGGGTACGGCGGCAGCGCGATGCACAGCGCCGCCAGGCCCATCGAGAACAGCGTCTTGGTCAGGAACAGCGACGCCGAGCGCTGCAGGTTGTTGATGGAGCGACGGCCCTCGGCCACCACGGCGGGCATCGAGGCAAAGTCGTTGTCGACGAGTACGATCTCGGCCACGTTGCGCGCGGCATCGGAGCCGGCCGCCATGGCGACGGAGCAGTCGGCCTCCTTGAGCGCCAGCACGTCGTTGACGCCGTCGCCCGTCATGGCCACGGTGTGCTCGCGGCGCTTGAGCGCCTGCACGAGCTCGCGCTTCTGCTGCGGGGTCACACGACCAAAGACATGGTAGCGGTCCACCGCGGCATCAAGCTTGGCCGGTGTATCGAGCGTCGTGGCGTCCACATAAGCGTCCGCCCCCGGCACGCCCACCACGCGCGCGATCGACGACACCGTACGCGGGTCGTCGCCACTGATCACGTTGAGGGTCACGCCCTGCTCGTTAAAGTAGCCGATGGTCTCGGCCGCCGAGGTACGAATCTCGTCGCGGATGGTCACAAATCCCACGGGCTCGGCCTCGCCCACCATATCCCCATCGGGCGTAAAGCCGTCCACGCGCGCCACCACGAGCACGCGGCAGGTATCGGCAAGCTCGGCGACACGGTTCTCGACCTGGGCAAACGCACGATCAGAGAGCACAAACTGCGCGGCGCCCATTACGTAGGAGCCCTGCGCAAAAGAAGCGCCGCTCCATTTTTTAGACGACGAGAACGGAATGACCGACAGCGGCTCAGACACCTCGACCGGGCGATCAGCATAATAGTTGAGCAGCGCCTGGCAGGTCTCGTTGGCATCGGCCGAAGTCGCACGCGCCACGTTAGCCAGCGCAAAATCGAGCACTGTGGTATCGACGGGAACAGCCGCCTCGTCCGAGTCCACGCCAAAGCCAACACCCTCAACAGGCAGCGGGTAGGTGCCCTCGACCTCCATACGACCCGAGGTAATGGTACCCGTCTTGTCCAGGCACAGCACGTCGACGCGCGCGAGCGTCTCGATGCAGTAGAGCTGCTGCGCCAGCACCTTGCGGCGGGCCAAGCGCACCGTGGCGATGGCGAGCACCGACGAGGTCAGCAGCACCAGGCCTTGCGGGATCATGCCCAGCAGGGCGCCCACCGTGGACAGCAGCGCCGACGAAGGCACATGACCAGCCAACAGCTCGGAGAAGCACCACGAAAGCGCGCTATCGCCCGGGGTTCCCGCGGCATCCCACAGCTCGCTCACACTTGAGGCAAACAACGCCAAACCGAGCGGGATCATGATGATGCTCGCAAAGCGCACGATGGCGTTAAGCGCGTTCATGATCTCGGAATTGACCTTTTTGACGTATTTGGCCTCGTTATTGATCTTATCCACGTAGTTGTCGGCGCCGACATGGATCACGCGGGCGCACAGCAGGCCCGAGTCGATAAAGCTGCCGCTCATGAGCTCGGAACCGGGCTGTTTCTTGATAAGGTCGCTCTCGCCCGTCAGCAAGCTCTCGTTCACGAGAGCCTCGCCTGAAACCACCACGGCATCAGCGGGAATCTGGTCGCCGCGCCCCAGGCGGATGATGTCGTCGAGCACGATCTGGTCCAGGTCGAGCTCCACCTCGGCGCCGTCACGCACCGCGATGGCCTTCTTGGAGGTCAGCAGTGTGAGCTTATCGACCATCTTCTTGGAACGCATGGACTGGATGACGCCAATAGCGGTATTGAGGAACACCACGAACAGAAACGTCAGATTCTTAAACGAACCGGTCAAAATGACCAGGAACGCCAAGATCACGTTGATCAAATTGAACAGCGTGCAGAGGTTCTCGATGATGAGCTCTTTGACCGACTTGGTCTTGAGCTCCATGTTGCGGTTGATCTTACCGGCGGCGATGCGCTCCTCGACCTCGGCGGTCGAGAGTCCGCGCTCGATATCCGTTGCTGCCATACCACGTCCCATCACGTCGCGTCGGTATAAGAAAAACCGCCCGGACCATGCGAGGTTCGGACGGTCTTACGTTCGATGGTGCCCCATGTTGGATTCGAACCAACGGCCTTCTGCTCCGGAGGCAGACGCTCTAATCCCCTGAGCTAATAGGGCCAACGTTTGGCATTATACCCAAGTGCACCACGGGCTATCAAAATAAAAGAAAAAGCTTTGCAATTCCGAGGAAGACGAGGCGCAACGGCCCACTTTAGAAGGCAAAAGCGAGTCAGATAGTATAAACTCACATGCACCATATACACGGCTCGCGATGCGGGCCGTTTTTGCAAAAGTTATCCATCGAGGTGAGAGGCACACCATGATTGCAATTTTAAAGCAGAGCGCCAGCGACGAGGCCGTAAGCCATATCGTCAGCTGGATTGAGAAAAAGGGTCTGAAGACCGATGTCTCGCGCGGCGAGAACGAGACGATCATCGGCCTGGTGGGCGATACGACCAAGATCGACCCGTTCCTGCTCGAGTCCATGGATGTCGTCGAGCGCGTGCAGCGCGTCTCCGAGCCGTTCAAGCGCGCAAATCGCAAGTTCCACCCCGAGGACTCCGTCATCGACTGCGGCCACGGCGTCAAGATCGGCGGCGACCAGTTCCAAGTCATCGCCGGCCCCTGCTCCGTCGAGGGCGAGAACCTCATCCGCATCGCACGCCGCGTAAAGGCCGCCGGCGCCACGATGCTGCGCGGCGGTGCCTACAAGCCCCGCACCTCCCCCTACGCCTACCAGGGCATGGGCCCCGCCGGCCTCGACCTGCTGTGCGAGGCGTCTGCCGAGCTCGACATGCCGATCGTCACCGAGATCATGGACCCACGCGACGTACAGGTCTTCTTGGACAAGAAGATTGACGTCATGCAGATCGGCGCCCGCAACGCCCAGAATTTCCCCCTGCTCAAGGAGGTCGGCAAGACCCAGACTCCGATCTTGCTTAAGCGCGGCATGTCCGGCACGATCGACGAGCTGCTCATGGCCGCCGAGTACATCATGAGCGAGGGCAACGACAACGTCATCCTGTGCGAGCGCGGTATCCGCACCTTCGAGACCCGCACCCGCAACACCTTCGACCTCAACGCCGTGCCGGTGCTGCACCACCTGTCGCACCTGCCCGTCGTCGCCGACCCCAGCCACGCCACCGGCTACACCCGCTACGTTGAGCCCATGGCGCTCGCTGCGACCGCCTGCGGTGCCAACGGCCTGGAGATCGAGGTCCACGACGAGCCGAGCCGCGCCTGGTCCGACGGCGCCCAGGCCCTCACCCCCGATCAGTTCGACGACACCATGCGCCGCATCCGAGCCATCCGCGAGGTTGTCTGCCAAGAGACCATGGAGTAGCCATGGGTACGGTGAGAAACGCGCGCGTTAACCAGGGCGGCCCCAAGTGCGCCGGCATCGTCGGCCTTGGCCTCATCGGCGGCAGCTTCGCACGCGGCTATGCGCAGGCGGGCGTCCGCGTGCTGGCCTGGGACCCCGATGACGATGTCATGACGGCCGCCAGCATGGGCACTGTCGCCGGAGAGCTCAACGACAAGACACTCGGCGAATGCGACATCATCGTCCTGGCCTGCTACCCCGAGGCCTGCATCGAGTGGCTCGAGGCGCATGCACAGGCACTCGCCGATGCCACCGACACCGAGGCCATCATGGGCCCCGTGGTGATCGACACGGTGGGCGTCAAGGGCATCGTGTGCGAGCGCGCCTTTGAGCTTGCCCGCGAGCACGGCTTTTACTTTGTGGGTGCGCACCCCATGGCGGGCACCCAGTTCTCGGGCTACGCTAACTCTCGTGCCGACCTGTTCCAGGGCGCCCCGCTGGTGCTCGTACCGCCCGCGGTAGACGATGCGCTCAAGCTGGAGCTTTTGGGCCAGGTGCGCGAGATGGTGCGCCCCTTGGGCTTTGGCAAGTTCAGCGTGACCAGCGCCGCCGAGCACGACCGCGTCATCGCCTTCACGAGCCAGCTTGCGCACGTGGTATCCAACGCCTACGTCAAAAGCCCCACCGCCCAGGTTCACCACGGCTTTTCGGCCGGTAGCTACCGCGATCTCACCCGCGTGGCGCACCTCAACCCGCAGATGTGGTCCGAGCTCATGATCGACGACGCCGACGCGCTCGGCTTCGAGATCGACCATCTGATCGAGTCGCTTGACGCCTACAGCCGTGCGCTCAAGGACCGCGACCAGCGCTATCTGGAGAATCTCCTTGCCGAGGGCGACCGCATTAAGCGCGCACTCGACGACGAGGCCTCCCACTAGACCATCCATCACGCCAGGTCGAAAGGACCGAAGCTTATGGCGATTACCATCGATATCGACACCGCACGCCCCTACCAGGTGCATGTTGGCACGTTTTTGCTGGAGCAGGCGGGACCGCTCGTGCGCGCCACTGCCGGCGGCGCCAAAGCCGTCATCGTGACGGACACCAACGTGGGCCCGCTATACCAGATGCCTGTTAAGCAGAGCCTCGAATCCGTAGGCTACGAGGTGAGCATCTGCACCTTCGAGGCTGGCGAGGCCCATAAGCGCGCCGAGACCTACGTTGCCATTTTAGAGTTTGTGGCCGAGCACGAGCTTTCGCGCTCCGACGTGATCGTGGCACTCGGCGGCGGCGTCGTGGGCGACGTGGCGGGCTTTGTGGCCGCCACCTACATGCGCGGCTGCAAGTTTGTGCAGATCCCGACGAGCCTGCTCGCCATGGTGGATTCGTCGGTGGGTGGCAAGACCGCCATCGACCTGGCTGCAGGCAAGAACTTGGCCGGCGCCTTTTGGCAGCCGAGCGTGGTTATCGCCGACGTGGGGTGCCTGGCCACCCTCACGCCCGAGCAGTTCGCCGACGGCTGCGGCGAGGTCGTCAAGCACGCCGTGATCGCCGACCCGGAGCTTTTCGCCGAGCTGGAGAAGACCCCGCTCACGCTGGAGCTGCTCAACCGCGATGTGGCGCGCGTAGCGCTCATCATCGCCCGCAATATCGACATCAAGCGCGCCGTGGTCGTTGCCGACGAGCGCGAGATCAACCAGCGCAAGCTCCTCAACTTTGGACACAGCGCCGGACACGCCGTCGAGGCCTGCGAGCACTTTGAGCTCGGACACGGCAACTGTGTGTCGATCGGCATGGGCATCATCACGCGCGCCGCGGCTCTGCACGGCATTTGCGATGCTGCACTGCCCGGTCGTATCGAGGAGCTCTGCGCCCGCCATGGCCTCAAGACCCGCTGCGACCTAGATGCCGATGCCGTTTTTGCCGAGGCGCTCCACGACAAGAAGCGCGCGGGCGACACCATCGACCTGGTGATTCCGCACGGCATCGGCCGCTGCAGCATCGACCGCACGCCGCTTTCCACTTTCCACGAACTCATTGCCGAGGGCCTCGGCCAGAAGGGAGACGCATTCGCATGCTAGCCCGCATCACCCCGTCCCCGCTTAAGGGCACCGTTCCCGCCATCGCGTCCAAGTCGATGGCGCATCGCCTCATCATCTGCGCTGCGCTTGCCAACGGCGAGACGCACGTTACCTGCAACACCACCTGCGCCGACATCGAGGCTACGGTGCGTTGCCTTACGGCACTGGGCGCTCGCATCGAGACCGTCGAGGATGGCTTCCAGGTCCATCCCACTATGAAGAGTGTTGAGTTTGGCCTGCTCAAGGCCCTTGCCGGCGGCACGCTCGACTGCGGCGAAAGCGGCTCCACGCTCCGCTTTATGTTGCCCGTCGCCTGCGCGCTGGGTGCGGATGCCACCTTCGTGGGCCAGGGCCGCCTTGGCGCCCGCCCGCTGTCCCCGCTCTCGGACGAGATTATCGCCGCCGGCTGCGACCTACAGGGTCTGGGCGGTTTTCCGCTCAAGACGAGTGGACGCATGCGCCCGGGCACCTTTGTGCTGCCGGGCAACGTAAGCTCGCAGTATATCTCCGGCCTGCTGCTGGCAGCCCCGCTGCTCGCCCAGCCCTCCTGCGTGCAGGTAACCGGCCTCATCGAGAGCCGCCCCTATATCAACCTGACCATCCAGGCCATGAAGGCCTTTGGTGTCGAGGTCAACGTCGAGCGTATTCCGGCCAAGGACGGCCAGCCCGAGGTCACGAACTTCCGCGTAAACAGCGGATCGTACCGCACGCCCGGCAGCGTAGCCGTCGAGGGAGACTGGTCCAACGCCGCCTTTTGGCTGTGCGCCGGCGCCATCGGCACCGACCCCATCACCGTCGAGGGCGTGTCGCTGAGCTCCGCACAGGGCGACCGCAACGTGCTCGCCGCGCTTTCGCGCTTTGGTGCCCGCATCGTGCGCTCCACCAACGCCGCCACCGTGCAGTCCGACAAGCTCGCCGGCTTTGAGATGAGCGCCCACGACATTCCGGACCTGGTGCCCGTCATCTCGGCCGTGGCATCGCTGGCTCAGGGCCGCACGTTCATCCGTGACTGCGCACGCCTGCGCATCAAGGAATCTGACCGTCTGGTCACCACCACCCGCGAGCTCACCGCGCTGGGAGCGCAGGTGCGCATCGCCGGTGACGACCTCATCATCAAGGGTGTCGATGCCTTCACCGGCGGCGAGGTCGATTCGCACAACGACCACCGCATCGCCATGATGGCCGCCATCGCCGCGAGCCGCGCCACCGGCGAGGTCGTGATCCACGGCGCCGAGGCCGTCAACAAGTCCTATCCCGATTTCTTCGACCACTACCGCCTACTGGGCGGCAAGGTCACGCTCGAGGAGGAATAGCATGTCCTCGACCTTTGGCAACGTCTTGCACTTAAGCATCTTCGGCCAGTCGCACTCTCCCGCTATCGGCTGCTCGCTCGATGGCATCCCGGCGGGCATCGCCGTGGACCAGGAGCAGCTGCAGGCCTTCCTCGACCGTCGCGCCCCCGGTCGCGACGAGACCGCAACCAAACGCCGCGAGGCCGACGCCGCGCATATCATCGCCGGTGTGGTCGATGGACATACCACCGGCGCGCCCATCGCCGCGATTATCGAGAACACCAACACGCGCTCCAAGGATTACTCCGAGCTGCGCCGCAAGCCCCGTCCCGGACACGCGGACTTCCCTGCGCGCGTGAAGTATCACAACATGCACGATGTCGCTGGTGGCGGGCATTTTTCCGGCCGCCTAACGGCCCCCTTATGCATCGCCGGCGGCATTGCACTGCAGGTACTCGAGGCCCGCGGCATTCAGGTCATGGCGCACGTCGCGCAGATCGGCGGCATCTCCGACCTGCCGATGGACGATATGGTCTATCGCGAGGCCGACCGCAAGGCGATCCTTACGAACAATCTGCCGTGCATTGACGCCGCCGCAGCCGGCCGCATGCGCGAGGAGATTCTGGCCGCGCGCGACGAGCTCGACAGCATCGGCGGCATCGTGGAGTGCGGCATTTACGGGCTTCCCGCGGGCATCGGCGACCCCATGTTCGACGGCATCGAGAACCGCATCGCGCAAATCGCGTTTGGCATTCCCGCCGTAAAGGGCGTGGAGTTTGGCATGGGCTTTGCCGTGGCCGCCATGCGCGGCAGCGAGAACAACGATCCGTATCGCATCGACGCCGAGACCGGCGAGATCGAGGTCGAATCCAACAACGCCGGCGGCATCCTGGGCGGTATTTCGACCGGCGCGCCCGTCATGTGGCGCATGGCCGTAAAGCCGACGCCCTCAATTGGCCGCGAGCAGCAGACCGTAGACATGGACGCCATGGAAAATGCCGAGCTCTCGGTCCACGGCCGCCACGATCCCTGCATCGTCCCCCGAGCTGTCCCCGTAGCCGAGGCAGCCGCCGCCCTTGCCATCTGGGACGCCCTCCTCGAAGACGCCGCCCAGCTTTAGTCCACCCACCCCAAGGGTAGTTAATTTGGGACGGGGCTATTTTAGCTACCCCCATATGCCAGTTGATATTTGCCCTGGCTCTCATCGATTCGTCGACAATCAAAGGGTAGCTAAAAAAGCCCCGTCCCAAATTAACTACCCCAGGCAACCATTCACGAAAGGGGCCTCCATGGACCTTGCTGACATCCGCCAGGCCATCGATGGCATCGACACCACGCTCCTCAACAGCTTTGTCGAGCGTATGGACATTGCCACCGAGGTCGCCAAGTCAAAAATCGAGATGGGCAAAGCCGTCTTCGACCCCGCCCGTGAGCGCTCCAAGCTCAACAGTCTCGCCAGCCGCGCGCCCGAGCGCTACGAGGCGCAGACTATCACCCTGTTCCGTCTCCTCATGAGCATGAGCAAGGCCGAGCAGCAGCGCTACATCAACGAACTCAAGGGCATCACTGTCTCGCAAAAGGCCCACGCCACGGCCGTGGCCTTTGACACACCCTTCCCCCAGACGGCCACCGTCGCTTGTCAGGGCGTTGAGGGCGCTTACAGTCAAATCGCCGCGTGCAAGCTCTTCGACGTGCCCGACATCGCGTTTTTCGAGACCTTCGAAGGCGTTATGCGCGCTGTGCGCGACGGCTTCTGCGAGTTTGGCGTGCTGCCCATCGAGAACTCCACCGCCGGCTCGGTCAACGCCGTCTACGACCTGCTCGCCCAGTTCGACTTTCACATCGTGCGCTCGCTTCGCCTCAAGATCGACCACAACTTGCTCGTCAAGCCCGGCACCAAGCTCGCGGACATACGCGAGGTCTACAGCCACGGTCAGGCCATCGCGCAGTGCGCTAGCTTTATCGAGGCGCACGGCCTGCACGCCACCAAGTACCCCAACACGGCCATGTCGGCCGAAATGGTCGCCAGCTCCGAGCGCACCGATGTTGCTGCCATCGCATCGCGCAGCTGCGCGGCACTCTATGGCCTGGAGGTGCTGGAGCCCAATATCCAAGACTCAGACAACAACTACACGCGCTTTGTCGTCATCAGCCGCGAGCCGCGCGTCTACCCCGGCGCTAATCGCACCTCGCTCATGATCACCACGGCCAATGAGCCGGGCGCGCTCTATCGCGTACTCGAACGTTTCTACGCGCTCAACATCAACCTCATCAAGCTCGAGAGCCGTCCCATCCCCGGTCGCGACTTTGAGTTTATGTTCTACTTTGACCTGGACTGCCCCTTTGGCAGCAAGGCCCTCGACGACCTGCTCAATTCGATCGACGACGTGTGTGAGAGCTTCACCTACTTTGGCAGCTACACGGAGGTGCTCTAGATGACCGATACCGCCGCAACCCGCCCCTACGGCGTACTGGGCCGCGTGTTGGGCCACAGCTACACCCCGACCATCTACAAGGAGCTCGCTGGGCTCGAGTACGTGCGATTTGAGCGCGAGCCCGAGGACCTCGCGGCCTTTATGACGGGCGACGAATGGGAGGGTACCAACGTGACCATCCCCTACAAGCGCGCCGTCATAGAATACCTGGACGAGCTGAGCCCGCTCGCCGAGCGCATGGGCAACGTCAACACCATCACGCGCCTGCCCGACGGCCGCCTGCACGGCGATAATACTGACTACTTCGGTTTCCAGTGCCTGGTCGAGGAGTTGGGCGTTGAGGTTGCCGGCAAGAAGGCCCTCGTGCTCGGTGCCACCGGCGGCGCCGGCACCACGGCAAGTATGGTGCTGGGAGACATGGGCGCCATCGTCGTACCCGTGGGTCGCACGAGCGAGGTCAACTACGACAATATCGCGCAGCAGTCCGACGCCTCCCTACTCGTCAACTGCACGCCCGCCGGCATGTTCCCCCATTGCCCCGACGCGCCTTGCAAGCTCGAAGGCCTCGATGCGCTCGAGGGCGTCATCGACATTGTCTACAACCCCGCCCGCACGGGCCTGATGCTCGAGGCCGAGCGCCGCGGCATCCCCTGCATCGGCGGCCTGCTTATGCTTGTTGCCCAGGCGGCACAAGCTGTCGAGCGCTATACCGGCAAAGCCACCCCGCGCGAGAGGATCCTGGACGTAACGGAGCGCCTGTCACGCCGCGAACAGAACATCGCGCTGATCGGCATGCCGGGCTCGGGCAAGACCCGCGTGGGCGAGCAGATCGCCCAGCTCACGGGCCGCGAGCACATCGATCTCGATCGCGCCCTCGAGGAGCGCCTGGGCATGCCCTGCGCCGACTTTATCATCAAGTGCGGCGAGGCGGCCTTCCGCGAGCAGGAGACGGCAGCGCTGGCCGACATCTCCAAGCGCAGCGGCTTGGTGCTCTCCACCGGCGGCGGCGTGGTTACGCGCGACGAGAACTACCCTCTGCTGCACCAAAACAGCCAAATCGTGATGCTCAACCGCAAGCTCGACGAGCTCGCCCACAAGGGCCGCCCCATCACCGCGCGCGACGGCATCGACAAGCTGGCCGAGCAGCGTATGCCGCGCTACCGCGCCTGGGCCGACTACATCATCGACTCACGCGACTGCGCCGCCAACACCGCCCATGCCCTCCTCGACACCCTCCCACCCGCTCTCTAACCAAAACCACCACAAAGGGGGCAGGCACCTTTGTGGTGGTTTTTCAACTGCAAAGGAAGCAACCATGAAAGCACTCGTCATTAACGGCCCCAACCTCAACATGCTCGGCATTCGCGAGCCAGGCATCTACGGCAGCGACAACTACGATCGCTTAGTGCAGATCTGCCAGGAAGCGGGTGCCGCACAGGGCTTCGACGAGGTCGATGTCTTCCAGTCTAACCACGAGGGCAGCATCGTCGACAAGATCCAGGAGGCTTACGGAAAGGTCGACGGCATCGTCATCAACCCGGCTGCCTACACGCATACGAGCGTGGCGATCCTCGACGCCCTCAAGGCCGTTGCCATCCCTACCGTCGAGGTGCACATCAGCGCCGTAGAGACGCGCGAAGACTTCCGCCAGGTGAGCTACGCCCGCCTAGCCTGCTTCGCCACCATCACCGGCGAGGGCCTGCAAGGCTACGCCCACGCGCTGGAGCTGCTGAGGGAACGTCTCGAAAAGTAGCCTCGCGAGCAAATCCATCAACGCGATTCACACGCTAATAATGCCAGTGCCGCCAGCAGCAACCTCGCTACTGGCGGCACTTTATTACTGGCATATAATCATTGCAGTCACACAACGTCTGGAGACGCGCATGTTAAGCATCCATCTGGGGGATTACCCCGGTTCCATCTACGATACCGAAACCTATTTTAGGAACTCATACTTGGACTCATGGTTCGAAGACCCTATGGCCGCACAGATTATTAAAAGCGTGGACGGATCAGAGCTCATCGGTCCCCACAACATCGTAAGCAAACAGCTGGGCTCGATCACCCCACTCGAACTGTCCGGCGGCGTTAAGACGCTGCTGCTGGTGCGCAATCTCCCAAATATGGTGTTCAACGCATCCACCTGCGGAGACAACTGTGCCCGCTGGCTACTCAAGATCGGCAAAGAGCAGGATGTGATGGTGACCTTATACCACATCATGAAATTCCCCTGGAAGAGCTTTGAAATCCGCATTGAAAACGATGGCCGCATCGTCAGAAACATGCAGGAGTTTGTCGGCGCCACGAATGACTTTTTGGATGTTGATGAGTAATGAAGGGAACGCATACCGTTGTCGTAGAGCGTGCAAAGGTCAAATACACACTCACGTTTAAGCGCAATATTTCCTTTATACGCGGCAACAGCGGCACGGGTAAAACGACGCTCATCTCGATGATTCGCGACTACAACGACCGAGGACCGGAAAGCGGCGTTGCACTCAGTTGCGACGTGCCTTGCGAAACGCTTTCCGGCAGACGCTGGGAGCGCGAGCTATCGATCATCGAAGATTCAATCGTCTTTCTAGATGAGGGTAACGAGTTTATCTACTCAAAGGACTTCGCCAAAGCCGTCAACGGCTCGTCCAACTATTTTGTTCTGATATCTCGTCGCGATGCCAACGAGCTCCCCTACAGCGTTGATGAGATCCTGAAGCTAGTCAACACGACAAGTAAAACAATCAATGGCCGCAAGAGCGACAGGCGCTTCTACTCGGTGACCAAGCCGCTATATGACCACACGGCAAGTATGCTGTATCAGGATCTAAATGTTGGATTCGAGGTACCCGACGCCGTAGTTGTCGAGGATAGCAAATCTGGCTATCAATTCTACGACGCTCTTTGCAACCGACTCGGGATCCCCTGCTATACCGCCACCGGCGTTGCGAATCTAAAACGTACGATTCACGAATGTCCCGAGCAAAACATCCTTGCTATTGGAGACGGAGCAGCATTTGGTCCCTACATCGAAAAGGTGCTCGGACAGCGCGTTTACAAGAACGTACGCTTGTTCCTCCCCGAATCATTCGAGTGGACACTCCTGCAATCTGGCCTCATTCCCAGTAACGATATCTTAAAAATCCTCGAGGATCCCTCAAGCTATATCGAAAGCCGCGACTACCTGAGCTGGGAGCGGTTCTTCACCGATGTGTTGATCAAATACTCGGCAGACACTCGCTACGCCTACAGAAAGGTAAAGCTCAATGAGCAGTACCTGAGGCCGCAGGCGATGAATGCAGTTGCAAACGTCTTGCCCGAGTGCCTGAAGGCAGACTAGATACAGCGGGGAGGGCCAAGTTGGTCCTCCCCGCTTTTGTTACGCCTTCTTGATCACGTACGCCAATCCAATATCGCAGGCACAGCGTACGATTGACGCGAAGAACCACGATGCTGGCAGCGTCATAAGCAGAGGCTTGCTCACGCTCGGCTCCAGCCCCCTTTGGCGCGCCGTATAACCAATCCACATCAGCAGCACAATAGCAGCTCACGCCACGGCTTCGGCCTAAACGTATACCCGGCAAGAACAAAGAACACCGGCATGTGAAAAAGCCCAGACCACCAAGCGGTCTGGGCTTAATAAACGATGGTGCTCCATGGCGGATTCGAACCGTCGACCTTGGGATTAGAAGTCCCCTGCTCTATCCAACTGAGCTAATGGAGCAAATAGCCGCACGCCCAAGCAAGCGCAAGCCTGTCAGGCGCAAGTAATTATAACCTAGTTGAACTGCTCGCGATACGCCTTGCAGACCTCATCAACCGGGCCGTCCATGCGAAGGTCACCCTTCTCAATCCAAACGGCACGCTGGCAGATGCGCTCAACCTGCTCCATAGAGTGCGAAACGAACAGAACCGTCACGTCGCCGCTCTGGATAAAGTGCTGGATACGGTCCTCGCACTTCTGCTGGAAGAACACATCACCGACGGACAACGTCTCGTCAACGATCAGAATATCGGGCTCGGTAATCGTCGCGATTGCAAAGGCGATACGCGCCACCATGCCCGAGGAGAAGTTCTTAAGCGGCATATCGACAAAGTTCTGCAGCTCAGCGAATTCGATAATGCCGTCAAAGTTGGCATCGATGAACTCCTTGGTATAGCCAAGCAGGGCGCCGTTCAGATAGATGTTCTCGCGGGCGGTCAGCTCGGGGTCAAAACCAGCACCAAGCTCAATCAGCGGCGCGATGTTACCGTGCACCTTAACGCTGCCCTCGCTTGGCTCAAGCACGCCAGCGATAATCTTGAGCATCGTAGACTTGCCGGAGCCATTGGTGCCGACCAGACCCACGACCTCGCCACGATGAATATCAAACGAGATATGCTTAAGCGCCCTAAACTCCTCAAAGAACAACTCATGCTTGGCAAGCTTAATGAAGTACTCCTTGAGGTTGGTCAGCGACTCGGACGCCATGTTAAAGATCATGGTGACGTCGTCGACCTCGACAGCCAGAGGCTGCTCGCTGTAATCAACAACAGATTCAGTCATCACAGCACTCCTTAGATGTAGAGGATGAACTTGCGCTCGGACTTATGGAACACGGTATAGCCAATAATAAGCGCAAGAACCGCCCAGGCAACGCACATACCAAACGTCATAAGCGAGGGCGTAGTCTGGAACAGGAAGATATCGCGCATAAACTGCAGGTAGTTGAACATGGGGTTCGCATACATCAAGATACGTACGAGATGCGGCATTTGCGCAATATAGTCAGTCGTCCAGAAGATGGGCGTAATGTAAGTCCACGCCGTAATGACGACGCTCCACAGATGCATAACGTCGCGGAAGAAGACCGTAAGGGCAGAGAGCATCATGCCCAGGCCCATGCAGAAGCACATAAGCAGCAGCAGGCAAACCGGCAGCAGAATCAGGTGCCAAGAAGGCATAACGCGGAACCACAGCATGACGATGGCGACGGCGACCAGCGAGAAGGCAAAGTTGACCAGCGAGAAGAGCACCTTCTGCACCGGGAAGACCCAGCGGTGCACCTTAACCTTCTTGAGCAGAGGGGCAGCGCCTACGATCGACGTCAGGGCCTGGTTCGTAGACTCGGACATGACGGCAAAGGTAATGTTACCCACGATCAAGTACAGCGGGTACATCTCGGGCGTCATTGAGCCATTGCGACCCTGGCCAAAAATCGTCGAGAACACGATGGCCATGACGATCATCATCAGCAGCGGGTTGAGCACCGACCATGCGACGCCCAGAACGCTACGGCGATACTTGATCTTAAAATCCTTGGTAACCAGCTGACGAAGGATAAACGCGTCCTTCTCAAATTCGTTCTTAGCAAACGTCGCAGGCAGACTGCGAGTTTCTTGTTGCTTTGTCTGATCCGACACGGATGCAACTCCTTTACTCGTAATCGTTGACAAACGAACAGTATAGACCCGACGGCCATGCAAACGATTCGCGCAACAAAACTGGAGAACTAACCCACATCTTAGGATGCCAAGCCCAAACGGCTATACTTTCAAGGATTGAACGTATAAGGAGCATTGAGTGAATTCTGAATCCATCGCCGTCATCATCCCTTGCTACAACGAAGCGCTCACGATCGGCAAAGTCATCGACGACTTTCACCGCGAGCTTCCGCAGGCGACGGTCTATGTCTATGACAACAACTCGTCGGACGATACCTCACGCATTGCCACCGAGCACGGCGCCACAGTCCGCTTTGAGCCCCGTCAGGGAAAGGGCAACGTGTGCCGCCAGATGTTTCGCGATATCGACGCCGATTGCTACCTGATGGTCGACGGAGACGACACCTACCCCGCCGAGGCGGCCAAGGCCCTCTGCGAGCCCATCCTTAACGGCACGGCCGACATGACCGTAGGCGATCGCCTTTCCAACGGCACCTACGCCGAGGAGAACAAGCGTGCCTTCCACGGCTTTGGCAATAATCTGGTCCGCGCCATGATCAAGTGGATCTATGGCTACAGCTTCGATGACGTCATGACAGGCTACCGCGCCATGAGCCGCCCGTTCGTTAAAACCTTCCCAGTGCTTTCCGAGGGCTTTCAGATCGAAACCGAGCTCTCGATCCACGCCGTCGACCACCGCTGGCGCATCAAAGATGTGCCCATCGAGTACCGCGACCGTCCCGAGGGTTCCGAGTCCAAACTCAACACCGTGAGCGACGGCATTAAAGTCGTTGCGATGATCGGCACGCTGTTCAAGGACTACCGCCCGCTGAAGTTCTTCAGCCTCGTTGCGCTTCTGTTCGCGGTATTCGGCCTCGCCCTGGGCATGCCCATCGTTGTCGAATATTTCCAGACCGGCCTCGTCCCGCGCTTCCCCGCCGCTATGCTCGCCGCCTCGTTTATGTTCCTGTGCGGCCTGAGCCTTGCGACCGGCTTCATCCTAGATTCTGTAGCAAAGGTCGAAAAAAAGCAGTGGGAGGTCAACGTGTACAGCAAATACGCCTACGACGACCAGCCCGGCCACCCTACTTCCATGCCAAGCGAGAGGTAGATCTTCCGCAAAATACTATTGGCACCACTGCGCAGATAGCCACCAATCAGAACCACCCTTAAAAAGGGTGGTTTGCTCTTAGGGTATAACCCACGGGCCCCGGGCTCGCGTCTAAAGGCGCGGGCCCGGACTTCGTCCAGGCCTAGTGCATCTTGACCCGTGGCGCGCCGGTCGAACCGGCGGG
>DBFVZT010000026.1:0-48321 GCA_048486575.1 Collinsella sp.
ACGTCGAGGGAGACTGCCTTTATCGAGCGGGCGTGGACGTCGAGGCCGACGAAGGTGGTAGTATCGAGCATGGGAGCCCCTTCCATGAATGCGGCGTGGCCGCCGCGGCTGAATTAGACACTCACCATTGTCGGCCTAATCCGCGGTCCTTCATGCAGCAGGGGCTCTCAATGTTTTTATGTCCTGCTCATATCGTCTGTGCCGGCAGTTTGGGACACTCCTAAGTGCCGGGTTTTGAGGAGGTTGGCATGCTCAATGCGATGGCGTGGGCGCTTGCCTGTTTTGGCGTTGTCGCTGCCGATATAGCCCTGAGCGTGGTTCTGTTTTCAGTTCTCGATGCCGTGTCGGTGCTGACGGGCTATCCGATCGACAATCTCGATATCCAATGGTTCCAGGCTGCCGCTCAGACGGCATCGTTTTTGATGGCGCTGCTGTGGTGGCGTTATTTGTGGCCGCGGTCGTTTATCGCGCGCTGGCAAGGTGAGCGTCCACTTGGCGGGGGATTGCGTAGCGCGTGGAAGCGCATTGCCTGCGTTATCGTGATCGGCTTGGCCCTGCAGGTGGTCGTTGGCTACGTGACCGACGCCGTGCTGTCGCTGTTGCCCGAGGTCTCGGCAGACTATAGCGAGCTCGTCGAGGAAACGGGCATGGGCGATACCAGCCTTCTTGCTGTCCTGACCACGGTGCTCGGCGCTCCGTTTTGCGAGGAGTTGCTGGTGCGCGGCATTATTTTTGAGTTTTCGCTCCGAGCGTTTAACCCGCAGTGCCGCCCACTTTGGAAGCGCCGACGTCTCGTGCGACCGCAAGACGGCGCCATGGTGCCCTGGGCGGCCCCGAGTAACTGGGGTATCGCCGCGGCGATTGTGCTGCAGGCGGCGATCTTCGGCTTTATGCACATGAACTGGGTGCAGGGTTGCTATGCGGGCGCTGCCGGCCTCATTTTTGGTTGGGTGCTCGTGACGACCGGAAAGCTTTGCTACACGATCCTGCTGCACTTTGCCTTTAATGCCGGGTCGTATCTCATGACGTTGCTCTGGTTTGTGAACACGCCGTTCGGCGTGGCAATTACGGTCGCTATCGCCGGTGCCATCCTCGTTGAGGCAATGCGCTCGCTGCGCCACGCGTGTGGGATGGACGCAGCGAGCGCACTACTGCCCTAGTTGCGCCTGCCGCCGCCGTTGGCGCCCTGACGCCCCTGGGCCGCGCGGTTGCGGCCTGCGGTGTTCTGCGCACGCGACATGCCGCCGTGGCCCTTGCTGCCTTTGGGTCCCTTGCCGGCGGCGCCACCGTGGGCCTTACCGCCCTTCTTGCCGGTGCCGTGTCCGCCGCCGGCAGACGTCTCGCCCGGGCGTGGCGGCACGGGGCGAATCAGGCAATGCTTGGTGTAGCCGATCAGGTCGCGGCGGCCAGCCTTTTCCAGCGCCTCGCGTACCAGCTTGTAGTTCTCGGGCTTGCGATACTGGATAAGCGCGCGTTGCATGGCCTTCTCGTGCGGGTCGCGCGCCACATAGATCGGCTCCATGGTGCGCGGGTCCACGCCGGTGTAGTACATGCACGTCGACATGGTGGACGGGGTGGGGTAGAAGTCCTGCACCTGTTCGGGCATGTAGCCCATGTCGCGCACGGCTTCGGCAAGGTCCACGGCTTCCTTCATGGTTGAACCGGGGTGGCTCGAGATCAGATACGGCACAACATACTGCTTGAGTCCATGCTCGCGGTTCAGGCGCTCAAATTTGCGGCAGAACGCATCGTAGACGGCTCGGCTCGGCTTGCCCATCACGGACAGCACCGCGTCGCTCACGTGCTCGGGCGCCACGCGTAGCTGGCCCGAGACATGGTGTTCCAGCAGCTCGCGTAAAAACTCGTCCGAGGCATCGGCCATGGTGTAGTCAAAACGGATGCCGCTGCGCACGAAGACCTTCTTGACGCCCGGCAGCTGGCGCAGGTCGCGCAACAGCTGCGTGTAGCCGCTTTCGTCGACCACCATGTTCTTGCATACGCTCGGCCACAGACAGCGCTTGTTCTTGCACACACCGTGCTTGAGCTGCTTGTCGCAGGCGGGGCGGCTAAAGTTGGCCGTCGGTCCACCCACGTCGTTGATGTAGCCCTTAAACTCGGGATCGCGCGTGAGCAGCTCGGCCTCGCGCATGATCGAGTCGTGGCTGCGCATCTGCAACACGCGGCCCTGGTGGAAGGTGAGCGCGCAAAACGAGCACTCGCCAAAACAGCCGCGGTTGGAGCTAATGGAAAACTTGATCTCAGCAAAGGCCGGCACGCCGCCTGCCGCGTCGTAGTCGGGATGCCAATCGCGTGCGTAGGGGAGTTCGGCCACCTCGTCCATCTCGTCGGTGGTGAGTGTTGCCGACGGCGGGTTCTGCACCACGTACACGCTGTTGGGATATGGCTCTACCAGGCGATGCCCGGTGATGGGGTCCATATTCTGCTGCTGCACGTTAAAGCTGCGGGCGTAGTTGAGCTTGTCGGCGGCAAGGTCGTCCCAGCTGGGCAGCAGGTCGTAGTCGTAGACCTCGTCGAGCGAACCCGTGCGGTAAACGGTGCCGTTGATATAGGTGATCTGATCGACGGGCAGCCCCGCGTCGAGTGCGTCGGCGATCTCGACAATCGCGTGCTCGCCCATGCCGTAGATGAGGATGTCGGCGCCCGAGTCGAGCAGTACCGAGCGCTTAAGCTTGTCCTGCCAGTAGTCGTAGTGGGCCAGACGGCGCAGGCTCGCCTCGATGCCGCCGATGATGATGGGAGCGTCCTTAAACGTCTGGCGGATGAGGTTGCCGTAGACCGTGACGGCGCGATTGGGACGGCGCCCCTCCTCGCCGCCGGGCGTGTAGGCGTCGGTGTGGCGGCGATGCTTGGTCACCGAATAGTGGTTGACCATGGAGTCCATGTTGCCGGCACTGACGAGAAAGCCCAAGCGCGGCTCGCCGAGCACGGTGATGCTGGCGGGGTCGGTCCAGTTGGGTTGGCAGATGATGCCCACCTTGTAGCCGTGCGCGTCGAGTACGCGGCTGATGATGGCCATGCCAAAGCTGGGATGGTCCACATAGGCGTCGCCGCAGATGTAGACAAAGTCGCACTGGTCCCAGCTGCGTGCATCCATGTCGGCTCGACTGACGGGGAGGAATTTATCGCGGCCCGGGCGCCAGGGGCGGGCGGGCGTCGCTTGGGAATGCTTGGCGCGGGCGACCGTGGCCTGCGCCTTGCCGCCGCGCTTTTGCTGCTGGCCCTGTTTGCCCTGCTGACTGCGCTGGTTGTTCTGAGCGTGCTGAGGCTTTTTTGCCACGATCCCTCCCGGTGTCTGTATGCTGCACGTAATTGTAACCAGTCTTTTTGGGACGGAGCTAAAAAGACTGGGGGAGTACATGGGCTGGCGGATCGGCGTGCCGATGCGGGCGCCGTTTGTTTCCAGACTGTGTATCCCCGTGTCGAAGGAGCCGTCTCGCGCGCACGCCATGTTGTCAATGGGTTACAGTATGAACGGCGGTTATGTTTCCGCCAACGCACGAGAGGGTCGTCAACAAGGAGGATGCACGACGATGCAGCGTGCCAAACAGATATCGGAGTCCATCGAACTGGGCATTATCCTGGCGCTCGCCGGCGGCTTTATGGATGTGTATTCGTACATTGGGCGCGACCATGTTTTCGCAAACGCGCAGACGGGCAACATCCTGCTTGTGGGCGTGAGCATCTCGGAGGGCAATTGGACACTTGCGGGGCGCTACTTCTTCCCTGTGGTGTCGTTTGCCGTGGGCATTATGCTTGCCGACCTGGTACACGAACGGTTTGGCAGTGTGATTCACTGGCGCCAGGTGACGGTGTTCTTTGAAGCCGTCATCTTGCTGGGCGTGAGCTTTATCCCCGGTGGCGGTTACAACCTGCTCGCCAACTGCCTCACTTCGTTTGCCTGCGGCATGCAGGTCGAGAGCTTCCGCAAGATTCACGGTCATGGCATCGCTACGACCATGTGCATCGGCAACTTGCGCAACGCGCTGCAAAACGTGGACGATTACATCATCACCCACAGGCGCGGCTTTTTGGAAAACGGCCTGCTGTACTTTGGCGTGATCTTTACCTTTGTGTTTGGCGCCGTGTTGGGCAACTGGTGTATTGAGCGCATGGGCCTGCACGCCATCGTCGTGGCGAGCTTGCTGCTGTTTGTCGCGTTTGCCATCATGTTCATCGACCGCGAGCGCGACTTGCGCTTACGCTGGAAGGTTGCGGCCGAGGCTTGGAAAGAGGGCTGTCGAAAGTAACCGAATGCGGCAAAGGGGCTGTCCCTTTGCCGCAATATTTTTCATCACCTGTTGAAACGCTTTAACAAATTTGACGTTCTCACGCGTTTTTTGTTTCAAAAGCGTTAGGATGGGACTCATAGCGTGGGGCGTAATGGGTGCCCCGCACACGATGGGAGGCTATCAATGGCTAATCGTTTCGTTCTCAACACCATTTCTTATCATGGTTCCGGCGCCATCAAGGAGATCCCCGGCGAGCTCCAGCGTCGCGGCTACAAGAAGATCTTCGTCTGCTCCGACCCCGATCTGGTCAAGTTCGGCGTTACCGCTAAGGTGACCGACGAGCTCGACGCTGCCGGCATCGCTTGGAGCCTCTACTCCGAGATCAAGCCCAACCCCACTATCCAGAACGTCAAGGACGGCGTCGAGGCCTTCAAGGCCGCCGAGGCTGACGCTATCGTGACCATCGGTGGCGGCTCCTCCATGGACACCGCTAAGGCCATTGGCATCATCATCAACAACCCCGAGTTCGCCGATGTCCGCAGCCTCGAGGGCGTTGCTCCCACTAAGAACCACGCCGTGTTCACCATCGCTGTGCCGACGACCGCCGGTACCGCTGCCGAGGTGACCATCAACTACGTCATCACCGACCCCGAGAAGGTCCGCAAGTTCGTGTGCGTCGACACCAACGACGCCCCCGAGGTCGCCGTCGTCGACCCCGACATGATGGCTTCCATGCCCGCCGGCCTGACCGCCTCCACCGGCATGGACGCTCTGACCCACGCCATCGAGGGCTATACCACCAAGGGCGCTTGGGAGCTCTCCGACATGTTCCACTTTGAGGCTATTAAGCTGATCAGCGAGAACCTGCGCGACTCTGTCGCCGAGGCCAAGTCCGGCCAGCCCGGCTCCGGCCGTGAGGGCATGGCCCTTGGCCAGTATGTCGCCGGCATGGGCTTCTCCAATGTCGGCCTGGGTATCGACCATGCAATGGCTCACACTCTGTCCGCTCACTACGACACCCCGCACGGCGTCGCCTGCGCCATGCTGCTGCCGATCGCCATGGAGTTCAACAAGCCGGTTTGCGCCGAGCGCCTGGCCAAGGTCGCCGTTGCCATGGGCGTTGACACCACGGGCATGAGCACCGACGAGGCCGCCGACGCCGCTATCGCCGCCGTCAAGCAGCTTTCCGCCGACGTGAACATCCCGCACGTCTGCGAGGCCATGAAGGCTGACGAGATCGAGGTCCTGGCCAAGGACGCCATGGCCGACGCCTGCTTCCCGGGCAACCCGCGCGAGGCGACGCTCGACGACGTCATCGAGCTCTTCAAGAAGATCTGCCCGGCTGCCTAACTTGGTTCGGCGGGCCCCTGCCCGTTAGCCCCATAATCGTCCTCGGACATGTCGGAAGCCCCCGCTGCGCACTTCGTGCGGCGGGGGCTTCCTCCGTCCTGCGGAAAGATTGTGGGGCAAACGGGCAGGGGCCCGACGGCTCGTTATCGTGGCGGGCGCAGTTCTGAAGAGCTCGATGGGTCATCTCGCTAGGTAAAAAGATGGTTCGCGGTGGTATTGTTGCTGTGGGTTTAATTCGATACGAAAGGGTGACTTTGGTGTCCAAGATGGATTCTACGCTCTCCTATATTACTGACCAGTTGAAGGCGCTTACCTCGATTGCTTCGCCTACGGGCTATACCCGTGCGGCGACTGATTATCTGATGGAAACGTTGCGCGATATGGGCTTTGGGCCCGAGCGTTCTAACAAGGGCAATGTGCTCGTTGAGCTTGGTGGTGAGGGTGAGCCGCTCGTACTGGCGAGCCATGTCGATACCCTGGGCGCCATGGTGCGCTCCATTAAGGACAATGGCCGCCTGCGTCCCACGACGCTTGGTGGGCACCAGTGGTCTACGGCCGATGGCGAGAACTGCACCGTCTACACGCGTGACGGCAATGTGTACACGGGCGTGGTTCTCAATACCGAGCCTTCGGCGCATGTGGCCGATGAGCCGGTCAAGACCATCGAGAAGAACATGGAAATCCTGCTCGACGAGAACGTTGACAGCAAGGACGATGTGCTCGAGCTGGGTATTCAAACCGGCGACATCATCGCTATGGATCCGCGCACCACGGTAACGGAGAGCGGCTTCATCAAGAGTCGCTTCCTTGACGACAAGCTGTCCGCGTCGATTCTGCTGGGTTTGGCCTGCGCTGTCGCCGACGGCGAGGTGACCCTTTCGCGCAAGGTTTCGCTGCTCTTTACGGTGTACGAGGAGGTCGGCCACGGCGGTGCCTTTGTGCCGGCCGACACGCGCGAGATGATCAGCGTGGACATGGGCTGCGTGGGCGACGACCTGGGCTGCACCGAGCGCATGGTTTCGATTTGCGCTAAGGATTCGGGCGGTCCGTACAACTACGACCTGGTAACCACGCTGTCCAACATCGCGCGCGAGCTGGAGCTCGATTACGCCATCGATGTGTACCCGCACTATGGCTCCGACGTCGAGGCCACGCTCTCGGCCGGCTACGACATTCGCCATGGTCTGATCGGCCCCGGCGTGTACGCGAGCCACAACTACGAGCGCAGCCACATCGACGGCGTGCGCAATACCTACGAGCTGGTTCGCGCCTACGTTCAGCGCTAACGATGCAGCGGCCTCGGCTGATACAGTAGTACCGACTGAGGCCGTCCTCTCTAAGTTGCGGTGAAATAGGGACTGTTTGGCGGTTTTAAACGTTTAAACAGTCCCTATTTCACCGCAACTTATGAAGGGGATGGGACTACTTGATGGCGGCAGTCACGGTGCCGCCGCCGAGGACGACGTCGCCGCGGTAGACGACGACAGCCTGGCCGGGGGCGATGGCGCGCTGCGGCTCGTCAAAAGTTAGCAGCATTTGCCCGTCTTCGCCGCGCGTAAGGGTTGCTGCCTGGTCTTTCTGACGGTAGCGGTACTTGGCGCCCACGCGAATGCCGCCGGCATCGAGTTCTGCCTCCATGCGGTCGGCAGGGGCACTCCAGATCCAGTCGTTGGCCGTGAGCGCTGTGGCCGTTAGGTCCTCGGCCTCGCCCAGATGCACGGTGCTGCTGTCGGCGTCGACGCCCGTTACGTACACGGGATGCGCCATCGCGACGCCCAGGCCCTTGCGCTGACCGATGGTGTAGCGCAGCGCACCGTTGTGGCGCCCGACCACGCTGCCGTCGCGCCACACAATGTCGCCCGGTGCAGCGGGATGTCCGCAGCGGCGCTCGATATAGCCCGCGTAGTCACCGTCTGGAATAAAGCAGATGTCCTCGCTTTCGGCCTTCTTGGCGTTGGTAAAGCCCTGCTCGGCGGCAATGCGGCGCACGTCGCGCTCTTTGTCCAGCCCAGCCAGCGGAAAGATCGTGTGCGCCAGGCGTTCCTGCGTAAGCGAATACAAAAAGTAACTCTGGTCCTTTTTGGGGTCCTCGCCGCGGTACAGCTGCCAGGTTCCGTCGGACGCCTGGCTCGTTTTGGCGTAGTGGCCCGTGGCGATGTAGTCGCAGCCCATATCCAGCGCCGCATCCAGCAATGCGCCAAACTTAATGTGGCGGTTGCAGATGATGCATGGGTTGGGCGTCAGCCCCTCCTGATAGGCGGTCACGAAGCGCTCGATAACGTTGCGGTCGAAGGCCTGCTGCAGGTCGAGCACATGGTGGGGCATCCCCAGGCGCTCGGCGACAGCCTTTGCATCGGCGATGTCGCGGTCGACCTTACTCATGCCCGTGACGGGATCGGGCGCGGGGCAGGTGAGGCGCATGGTGGCGCCGACGCATTCGTAGCCCTGGCTTTTGAGCAGGTACGCGGTCACGCTGGAATCGACGCCGCCGCTCATGGCGACGAGCACGCGCTTGTTGTGCATGGGGAGGTTCTCCTTGGTGGCATGTGGCCAAAAAAGAAAAGCGGCGCGGGAGGCTGGTTCCGCGCCGCAGACATTGTAGCAAGTTCGGACGTCTCGTGGGACACCCTGATTGGATGGGCTCAGGCTGCCGGGAGAGAGGAGACCGGCTCGTCCGTGGGCTCAACCTATGGGCGACAGGCCCTTAGTCCTGGAACAGTGCCGTGGACAGGTAACGCTCGCCGGTGTCGGCAAGCAGGGCCACGATGGTCTTCCCCTCGTTCTCGGGGCGCTTGGCCAGCTGCAGTGCGGCCCACACGGCGGCACCGGACGAAATGCCCACGAGCACGCCCTCCTTGTGGCCCACGGCACGGCCGGTGGCAAAGGCGTCGTCGTTCTCGACGGGGATGATCTCGTCATAGACCTGGGTGTCGAGGACGTCGGGCACAAAGCCGGCGCCGATGCCCTGGATCTTGTGCGGGCCGGCCTGGCCCTTGGAGAGCACCGGGGAGGTGGCGGGCTCGACGGCGACGACCTTAATCTCGGGGTTCTGCTCCTTGAGGAACTCGCCCACGCCGGTCACGGTGCCGCCGGTTCCAACGCCGGCGACGAAGATGTCGACCTCGCCGTCGGTGTCATCCCAGATCTCGGGGCCGGTCGTGGCCTTGTGGATGGCGGGGTTGGCGGGGTTCACAAACTGGCCGGCGATAATGCTGTTGGGGGTCTCCTTCTGCAGCTCCTCGGCCTTGGCGATGGCGCCCTTCATGCCCTTGGAGCCGTCGGTGAGCACGAGCTGTGCGCCGTATGCCTGCATAAGCTTGCGGCGCTCGACGGACATGGTCTCGGGCATGGTGATGATCACCTTGTAGCCGCGGGCAGCCGCCACCGAGGCGATGCCGACGCCGGTGTTGCCGCTCGTGGGCTCGATGATGGTATAGTCGCCGCCGCGCACGAGCTTGCCGGCCTTCTCGGCCTCGTCGATCATGTTCTTGGCGACGCGGTCTTTGACGGATCCGGCGGGGTTGAAGTATTCCAGCTTGACGAGCACGCGGGCCTTGAGGTCCTCATCGGCCTCAAAGTGAGTGAGCTCCAGAAGCGGAGTGTGGCCGATAAGCTGATCGATGGACGTGTAAACATTGCTCATGGTGAACCTCCAAAGTGTTCAAATGACTGGATACCGTGTGGTTTTACGGTGTGTATAGCAGCGAAACCCACAAACCTTATGGGTTGTTCGTTTTGCTGTTGGCAAGCATAGTAGACAGTAAAGCCTAGTAACGCAATAGGAAATAGAAGATTATTACGAGTCGATTAACCATCTTGACCGGAACGGGTATTTTCAAAACCAATTTTTCGGCTAGAATTTCTACGGACTAAATGACCGAAAGGCAGCACTATATATGTTGGTTTCTACTAAGGGCAGATATGCCCTGCGCGTTATGGTCGACCTGGCCGAGCACCAGGCGGCCGGTCGCATCCCGCTCAAAGAGATCGCGGCGCGACAGGGGATTTCCGAGAAATATCTCGAGAACATCTTGGCTACGCTCGTGCGCGCCAACATGCTTTCGGGCATGCGTGGCAAGGGCGGCGGCTATGTGCTCACGCGCCCGCCCGAGCAGTACACGGTGGGCGAGATCCTGCGCCTGACCGAGGGTAGTCTGGCGCCGGTCGCCTGCCTGGATGGCGACTGCAAGGGCTGTTCGCGTTCGGACGAGTGCCCCACGCTCGACGTGTGGAAGAACCTGGACAAGCTCATCAACGACTACCTCGACGGTGTGACGCTTGATCAACTTGTCGCTCCCAACCATGGCTACGACTACGTCATCTAACCCACACCTGCATTTGGGGACGGGGTGGAAATGGTAGATTCTCTCGCCCTTTGAGACTTGAAAAATAGGAAGGCCGCCCATTTTTGCGATGGGCGGCCTTCGTTTTGGGCTGTTGAGACGGACACGGCCGGAATGGCCGTTTTAGTCCTCGGCGATGCTGTCGAGGATGCTGCGCGTGATGGACACCAGGATGCTGCCCATAAAGGCCGATCCAAAGCTGGCGATGGAGATGCCGACGCCCAGCAGGTTGACCGACAGGTAGCTCGCGAGCTCAAGCATAAAGCTGTTGACGACAAGCTGGAAAATGCCCAGCGTAATGATCGTGAGCGGCAGCGAGATGACCGTGAGGAACGGTTTGACGAACGAATCGACGATGTTCAGGAACAGTCCCACAAAGGCAAAGCAGACCCAGGCCTCGGCAAAGCCGAAGGGTTGGATACCAGGGACGAGGAACGTGGCGATCGCGATGGCGATCGAGGTGAAGAGCCAGTTAAGCATAAAGCGCATGGCGTGAATCCTTTCTTGCGCCGGGGTTGCTGGCGTCGCGTGAAGCGGCTTGCGGCGGCGACCTGGATGGTTGCGCGGGCGCGCCGCGGTGTTTGGGCGCCCATTGTCTCAAATATTCGTGGAGCTTACGTGCGCATATGGTTTCTAAACGGCGTTCGTCCTGAAAAACGCGCCGCTGGCAGAGAGTCTTGTCGCTTTAGTTTGGTGGTGTGCTACACTGCTACGGGCAAAAGCCACAGGCGTTGCCCTATTGCATAGAACGGGCGAACGATGCCCGATGTCAGTATCAACTTCGATGCCTTTTGGCGGGTTTGGCGGTGATCGATGAATATCGAGAACATGTTTGACAAGCCTGATGTCAAGCAGCTGGTCCACGCATTTAGCCTTTTGGATGACGAGAAGGATATCCAAGCGTTTTTGACCGATATCTGCACGCCGCGCGAGATTTGCGACCTTTCTCAGCGTTTGCAGGTTGCGCGCTATTTGGACGAGGGCGAGCCTTATGTTGAGGTTCAGGCCCGTACCGGCGCTTCGTCCACCACGGTGAGCCGCGTTTCAAAGGCGCTGAACGGCGAGTACGGTGGCTACCGCAAGATCCTCATTAAGTTGGAGGATGGCGAGTAGGCCGGCGACAAAAACGAATTGTGCAAAACCGCTCCTCCGGGGGCGGTTTTTATATGCCCGCAATCGGCTGGTTCGTTGGGGTCAGGTTGCTTTGTACCAAAAGATGGAGCTGTGGTGGCAATGTGTCCGCGTGGGCGGGTAGGATGGATGCATTGATTATTGCGAACAGTTTGAGCGGAGGACCATGCCTGTTCGAATCTATACCACCAATGCCGGCACGGATTTGAGCGATGCCGAGTCGGCGCTGCTTGCCGACCTTATTGTCCGCCACGGGCGTGCCGTGTTGCTGGCACCTACGTTTGCCGAGCTCGACCTGTGCCGTCATGATGCGGCGGAAGCCGGCGTTTCGCTGGGTATCGACTACAAGACGTCTACATCGTGGCTTCGCTCGCTTTGGGAGCTTTTGGGCGACGGGCGCGGTTTCGTCGACAACCTGCAGCGCCAGATGCTGTTCTCGGACATGGTCACGCGTCTCGACGATGCCGACCTGCAGCCGCTTTCGCGCAGCCAGGGCACAGTGCGCATGCTCGCGCGCATGGCCCGCGACGTGTTGCCGGGCGTTGCGGGGACGGGTGCCGAACGATGCCGTGGCGACAACTGCCAGCCTGAGCCAAAAAGCGATGCCGAGGCTCGTGTGTTCGAGCTTTTGCGCGCCTACGCGGGCGGTTTGGACCGTCGAGATATGGTTGAGCCCTGCGAGGCAGCTGACATTATGACCAGTGTCCTGGCCGATAGCCTGCCGGCGTGCACTCGCGCCGTATGCGTGCGCGGTATCACGTCGTTTACGCACGGTCTGCTCGAGCTGCTGTCTGCCGTGGCGAACAATGGGGGAGAGGTCGTCGTGCTGCTTGCCCGCGAACAGGCGGCGATGCGCGAGGAGCTTGCCGCGGCATTTGATGCCCGCGATGTGTTGTTTGAGATCGCGCCGCTAGGGGAGGGTGTCGGCGCGTCTGATGCCGCTTGCGGGACCGCCGCTCAGCCTGCCTTTATTGAGGTCGCTGGCCCCCATGCCCGTGCTCATGCTTATGCGGACGCAATTGATGATCTGGTAAAAACGTGCCGGGGTTCCGAGGTCGACGGCGCCTCTGCCGACCCCGTGCGCGTGCTTGCCGTTTCTGCCCGGGCACCCCAGCTGTTCGGTGAGCTCGCCTCTCGTCTGGCGGCTCGTCATATCGCTGCCGAGACAACTGAGTTCACGGCGTTTTCCCAGTCCATCGCGGGCAGGCAGTTTGCGGCGCTTGCCGGCCTGATCGAGCGCATGAAGGCCGCCGATGAGGGCATGGCGTCAAAGACCGAGTGGTGGCCCGCGCCGGAGCTTACCGACTGGATCTACAGTCCGCTTTCGGGTGCCGACGCCGCGAGCGCCCGCGGCTTCGACAAGAACATGCGCCTGTCGCGCAGCAAGACCGCTGCGGGCGTCAAGAGCCTGCTGCAGAGCGTGCAGGGCCAGGTGAGGGGCGCCCGCAAGGCCGCCAGCGACGATAACTGGTTTAAGAATGTGCCGTGCGTGGTCTCGGACGTGTTTCAGGCACTGTGGCGCGACAAACCCGTGACGGCGCTCAAGGCCATGCTCGCCGTTGCAGAGGCGCTGCCCGATCGCGCTCTAGGCGGTCTTGACGGCCAGGCCCGTCGTCAGGCAGAGACGGCTTTGCTGCGCCATGCCATCGACATCCTTATGAACGATGCTCGCGCGCTCGACGTGTCGCAGGCCGCGACCGTGCCGGTTCTCGACGGCGTTCGAACTAAGGTGGACAAGCGCAGCACCGCCTACGATTACGAGACCTACGAGGTCGATCGCACGCCACGGGCGCAAGTGCGCTTCGTGTCGCTTGCCGATGCGTCGGTTTTGCGTCCTGGCGGCTACGATGCCGTGCTGTTTGCCGATGTCGACCTGGACAGCTATCCGCTTTCGCACGAAGAGGGCCCGCTTGCCACGTTGACGACCGAGCTGCGCCGCGACGGCGTGTCTTTGGAGCCCGCCGCCCTGCTGCGCGTGCGCTTTGGCCGTGCAATGCAGGCGACGAGCGGTCCGGTCGCGCTTGCCCGCGTGACACACGATCGCCAGGCGCGAGAGTGCTACCCGGCAGCCGTATGGACCGAGCTGCGGGCACATGCCGAGGCCGCTGGCGCTGCCAAGCCCACGTGCGTGGGCGAGGGCGATATCATCGCCGACTTTGATCCCGCGGCAGGTGAAGGCCTCAAGCGCGAGCGCGTGACCTGCGAAGCCCCTCAGCACCTGAGCGATGAAGCCATTCCGTATCTGGTTCTGCGCCGTCGCGATGGCGAGGGCGAGAACGCGCCGCTCGTGCCGCGTCTGACGTCCGCCTCGCAGATCGAGGCCTATTCTACCTGTCCACTGTGCTGGTTCGTGTCGTATCGCGTCAAGCCCCAGTCTATCGACGCGGGCTTTGGCAACATGGAGAAGGGCAACTTTGTCCACGACGTGCTGGAGCATCTGCATGCCCGTCTGCCCCAAGAAGGCATGGAGCGCGTGACGCCCGAGAATCTGCCGCGTGCACAGGAGCTGCTGCACGAGGTCTTTGACGAGACGTTGGCCGAGCACGCTGGCAAGCGCGGCACGGAGGGCCCGCTGGTGCCGCTCTCCCCGGTGGAGGAGCGCCAGGTGGCCGAGATCTTGCCGCAGCTGGAGGGTGTGCTTGCCTACGAGTCCGAGGCACTTGCCCCCTTTGCCCCGCGCTACCTGGAGTTCGCCTTCAACGAGCTCAAGGTCGAGTATGCCGGTTGGCCGCTTGGCGGGCGCATCGACCGCGTGGACGTGGACGCCGAGAATCGTGCCGTGGTGATCGACTACAAGCATCGCACGGGCGTTGAGGAGTTTAAGCTCGCCGACCCTACGGTGCGCGACGAGGAATCGGGCACGGCGCCCATCGACGATCCGCGCTGGTTGCCACCACATACCCAAACGCTTATCTACGCCCAGGCCATGCGCCGGGCGCTGGATTTGGACACCCGCGCGGCGCTCTACTTTTCGACCAAGGGCGGCAAGCCGGCGTTGCGCGGTGCCGCGAGCGCCGAGCTGCTCGAGGAAGAGCGCGGCGACGGCCGCATCCCGGGCCTCAAGAAGGGCTTCCCCGGCGAGGGTGGCAGCATGGACTTCGACGTCCTGCTCGATCGCGTTGAGGCCGGCATCGCCGAGCGCCTGCGCGAGCTCGAGGCGGGCGACGTCGCCGCTGTCGATCCGACGGCGGCGCAGACCGCGCATGCGCGCTGCTCGTATAACCACGAAGGAACGTTTGTAAGGAGGGACGTGTAGACCATGGATCTTTCGACTTTGATGCCGCAACAGCTGCAGATTGTCAAAACGCTCGACCGCCCGCTGTTTGTCTCGGCGGGCGCCGGTTCGGGTAAGACCTTTACCCTCACGCGCCGCATCGTCTATGCGCTCTCGCCCGAATCCGGTCCGTTCGTTGAGCATCTGGACCAGGTACTCGCCATTACCTTTACCAAAGATGCCGCGGCCGAGATCCGCGACCGCGTGCGCCGTGCGCTTATCGACGAGGGTATGGACGAGGAAGCACTGACCGTCGACGACGCGTGGATTTCGACCATTCACGGCATGTGCTCGCGTATCCTGCGCGCGCACGCGCTGGAGCTGGGCATCGACCCCGAGTTCACGGTGCTCACCGATACCGACGAGCTTATGGACCAGGCTGTTGAGCATGTGTTGGCCCGCGCGACGGCGCCCGATGCCGCCCCCGAGCTCGCGGCATCGCTCAAAGCCCTCTATGCCTGGTATCCCATGGCGGGCGAGGGCGGTTCCTTTGGCACCGGCACGACCATCAAGGGCCTGGTGCGCGACCTGCTGGAGCTGTCGAGCCAGTTGCCGGGCGGTATGGACGACGTGTGCGTGGCGTGCGGCCAGGCCGATACCTCGGCACTCGCCGATGCCTATCGCGCGGCGCTGGGCGCAAGCAAGGCCGCGACCGAGAAGGCGCAGATGGCACTCGACGCCATCGACGCGTTCGAAGCGAGCGGCAAGACCATGGCCGATGCGGCGCGACTCATGATGTCGTGCGGCATGCCGCGGGCGAGCAAGGCATTCCCCAAGGAGCAGGCCGAACTGCTCAAGGCAGAGGCTGCCGATGCATTTATCAATATCGTGCTTGCCTGCGGTGGCCCGGCGCTCGATGCGCTGGTGGGCCTGGCCCGTTCCGTCGAGGCCGAGTATCGCGCATTGAAGGCTGCCCAGTCCGCCCTCGATAATAACGACCTGCTGCGTATGGCCTACGAGGCCCTGCGCGATTACCCAGCCATCCGTGCTGCGTACGAGGGCCGCTTTAAGATGGTCATGATCGATGAGTTCCAGGATACCGATCAGATGCAGGTCGATTTGATTCGCTATCTGACGGGCGCGGGGGAGCGCGCGCTGTGCACCGTGGGCGATGCGCAGCAGTCGATCTACCGCTTCCGTGGCGCCGAGGTCGAGGTGTTTCGCCGCCAGGAGCGCAAGGTGGGCTCGTCTGCCGCGTCCGAGGCGACTGCCGTGGCCGATGCCCCTGCCGGCGAACTCGTTAAACTCGTGCGCAACTTCCGCAGCCATGACGAGGTGCTGCGTTACGTGGCACGCGTCTTCGACGGCGATGACGGCGGCCTGATGCAGGGCTTTTTGGATCTTGAGGCGAGCGACGGCCGCAAGGACACGCTGGTGGCGGACGCCTCGCGCCGCCAGGCCCTCTTTGTTGCCGGCGGTAGTATGCAGGAGCGCACACAGGCCAAGGCCCGTGCGATCGCCGAGCGCTTCCGCGCGCTTGCCGATGCCGGCCAGCCCCAGGGCAGCATGGTACTGCTACTGGGGCGCATGACCAATGCCGATGTCTACGCACAGGCGTTTCGCGACCAGGGGCTCGACTGCGTCATCGCGGGCGGCTCGGTCTTTGCCCAGGCTGCCGAGGTCCAAACGGTGCGTGCCCTGGGGTGCGCGCTTGCTAACCCGGCCGATACGGCGCAGGGTCTTATGCCGCTGCTGGCCTCGCCGATGTTTGCGCTCGGCGCTCAGGAGTTCCTGGCGCTGGCGACCAAGCTGGACGACCAGACGGGGGAGACCTCGCGCCGCAACATCGACGTGGGCATCATGAGCGATTGCGATGTGCCGGGGCTGCGGGATCTGCCGCTGCTGACGCGCGCCCGTGAGGTGCTGCGCTATGCACTTCGTCGCGTGGGGCGCGATTCGTTCGCCGCCATCGCGCGCGATACTGTCAACGCCTCCGGCTGGTTTGTGCGTCTGGCGCAGCGTGGTCCCGAGGGCAAGGCCATCGCCGCCAACGTGCTCAAGGCGCTCGACGCCGTGGCCGAGGCAGAGGCCGAGCTCGGCAATTCTCCGCGCTCCATCGCGCTCGCCTTCGACCGCTTCTTGGCGGGCAAGGAGGCCCCGGGCGCGCTCAACGAGGAGGGCGACGGCGCGGTGCGCATCATGACGGTGCATGCGTCCAAGGGTCTGGAGTATCCGGTCGTAGCGGTTGCCGAGTGTTTTGGCGTGCGCAAATCGTCCGGTGCGGCTCAGACGGGGCGTGTCGAGGGCGGAGCGCAGGTCGTGGCGCTGCCGGCACGCTTCGACGGCGTTAGACTCGCGGACGGCACGTTCGTGAAGGGCGATGACGTCAAAAAACAGTTTGAGCACGCGTTTAAGGGCAAGGGCACGTCGCTGTGGCTGCCGCCAGAGCTCATGGAGGACGTCTGTGCGACGGGCTCTCCCGCCGAGGCATTTGCCCGCCTGCGTAACGACGACCTGCAGCTTTCGCTCGAGGAGCGGGCTCGCTTGCTCTATGTCGCCATGACGCGTGCGCGAGAGCTGGTCATTCTGGCGATGGATGCCGGCGTGAGCCGCGGCAAGGTGACGGCGCCGACCTTCGACGTCGAGACCGATCTGACCTATGACGTGCTGCGTCGTATTCTGCCTACCGACGCTCTGGACATGCCGCAGCTCGATGCCGACCGCCTGGTGTTCGACAACTCCAAGCCGGGCGACTACGAGCTCATCTCGCTGGCGGACTTTACGTTTGGCGAGCAGGCGTTTGAGGCCAATGCTTCTCTGGATGCCGAGGGCAGGCTTGTCCGCGGCGATGCGGAGCCGGGGGGCGCCGGTGCGGATGCCCGCGCCGCCGTTCCCGGCCCTGCCGACCCCGAGCCCGATGCGTTTGAGCTCGTGTATCCCCAGACGGTGGGCGTGCGCATGGGCGCCTGCCCGTATCCGGTGCGCGATTCGTACAGCTACTCGTCAATTGCCGCGGCGCTGCATGCCGAGGCCGAGGACCGTGCCGCCGAGGCGCGCGTGCCCATGGACGAGGCTGGCGATGATGCCGAGTCGGATGGCTCGGAAATGACGGATGCGGACGTGGCCGCTGTCGAGCCCGCCGGCAATCCCATGGCCTTGGGTTCGGCCTTCCATGCCGCCTGCCAGTGGCTGATCGAGATGGGTGCCGATGAGCTGCCCGCCGAGCGTGCCGACGCCCTGGCTCGCCTGTGGCGCCTGACGCCGGAACAGCGCGAACGCTTCGACGTTGCCCTGGATCGCTGGCTCAAGTCGGCGGTCCGTGCCGAGCTACTTGCCTGGCCGTGCGTTCGCGCCGAGGTGCCGTTCTTTTCGCTGGGCTGCGAGGATGAAGACATCGCTCGCTACGGTGCATATGCCGAGGGCGCCATCGATGCTTTGGCGACGAACCCGGCGGATTCGTCATGCGCGCTGGTCATCGACTACAAGACGGGCGGCACGCCGGACGAGACGCCGGAACAGCTGCAGGAGAAGCACGCCCTGCAGGCGCGCGTCTACGCTGATGTTTTGCACAAGGCGGGCTTTGAGGCCGTGACCGTCAAGTTCGTCCGCGTGGAGCAAGTCGACCTCGCCAACCCGTGCGAGCTTCAGGTGGTCACCTACAGCCTCTAGCCCTCAATAACTTGCGGTGGAATACGGACTGTTTTGGCCAAAAAAGCCGCCAAACAGTCCGCATTTCACCGCAACGCATGGGAGAGCCTGGGGCGGTACAATGGCTCGAACGGTTCAAACGAATAAGGAGCCATCATGCAGCTCGCCAAAACGCTTAAGGTGACGCCGGAGGAGCTTTTTGACGCTCTGGCGGGGTCTATCATGCAGGATATCGAGAACGCCACGGGCAAGCGTCCCAGCCGCAACAAGCTCAACGGCTATAAGTACGAGATGCGCGCCCAGTCCGCAAAAGGCAAGGCCAAGGGCATGGCGATCAAGGTTAAAATCAAGCACTTTGACTACCCGTGTCTCTATGAGGTCCGTTTTCAGTATGCGGCGGGCATCAATACTATGCGCTATGAGGCTGCACCTGCTGGCGATGGTGCCTGCGAGCTCACCTATACCGAGGATTTTCAGGGTGTGGGTGGCAACACGTCTGGCACGCGCGGCAAGCTCGGCCTCTTCTTCTATGAGCGCAAGCTCAAGAGCCACGCCAACCAGACGATTGATCAAATCGTCAAATACATCGAGGGTGAGCGCCGCGTAAAGGCTAATCCCGCCTTCGCCGATGATACTGCCGAAAACGCTTCGGATGTATTCCATTGATACCCTGTGCAAAAGCTTTACCGCTCTTCACATCAACTGTGAACACTTCAGGCTTCGAGTCAGTAGCGAGCGGCCCGACAAAAGTAGTTGATGGAAGTGCCAAATGAATAAGAATGCCGCTACGCAACTGCACATCTATTCCGCCTTTTTCGTTCTCGCGGGATTTGTTTTAAATCGGGGAGTGTTTCTACTTTTCCTTGCGGAGAAAGGAATGTCTGTCACGGAAATCGCGCTTTATCAAGCCCTGTTTAACATTACAACGGTCGTCCTCGAGCTGCCAACAGGGCTGATAGGCGATTTCTTTGGAAAGAAGTTTTCGATTCAAGTGGGCGTGCTGCTGCTTTTCTTCCATACGGCTGGCATGCTGTTGCTCTCAGGTCCCTTTCTTGTCGTGCTTTCCCTTGTTGAGGCACTCGCCTACTCCCTTCAATCGGGATCCGAACAAGCACTTTTATATGAAATTGCCCGGAATGCCGGTCAAGGAGAGCGTTTCCTCACCATCAACGCTCGGCTGCTTGCCGCGCAATCAATCGCTACGGGAATGGCGATTGTGCTCGGATCTTTCATTGCCCAAGTATCTTGGAGCGCCCTCTACGTATGTGTCTCCGTTTTCTATCTCCTGCAGCTTTTCCTTCTGTATCCCATTGAGAGGACGGAAGCGACCCGTTCTGAAAGCTCTGAAAAGGGAAGGTTTGACGCGGCCAAGATGTTCAGACGCGAAACCTGGTGCATTGGAGAATCCGCTTTTGCGGTGTTGCTTCTTCTAATCGGCACAAGCATGCTCGATGGATTCTATGGGAGTTATTACAACTTGAATCAGTTGGTATTCGACGCATTTGATGCTCCCGTCTCCATAATAGGAATCTTTTTCGGTGCATCCTATGCAGTAAATGCGACGGCCTACATTGCAGCAGATTTCTTCTCATTGCGTTTCGGGAAAAGAAATACCATGCTCGGCTCGATGCTAATCGAGGCTGGCCTTTTCATGATTCTTCCGTGGTTCGCTTCAAATCCGCTGTGTTTGTTTGGCCTTAGCATGGTGCTTTGTTTTCTCCCAGAAGTGGTGTACATCACTTCGGAAAACTTAATCCAAGACGCGATAGCGGACGATCTCCGCGCGACGATCCTTTCCGTCGCGTCTCTGGTAAGGGCTCTCTTTTCTGCAGTGTTTTTCTCCATATTTGGACATGTGTTGGGGTTATATCCCATTCAGATAGCGCTCGGTATTATTGGTGCAATCGCGATAGCAATTACCGCCGTTGTTTCATTAAAAATGGTTGGAATACAGGTCTCCAAGAATTGATATATCGATTGACGAGCTATCCGAAGCGTCGAGCCTTCTTGATGGACATGACTATTCGTCACAAATCATTCCGCGCATCGCCGGGGTTCCAGTAATACTCGATATATCTGGATGCCCTCATTCCCCTTTTTGAAGGTCCCAAATTGACTACCCGTGTTGGTTTGGCTAGGTTCGGGTGCTATCCGCGCCGTGCGGTAAAATCGTTCAGTCAGAACACGAACCCGCATCGGAGCTCATCACATGGCATTCGTCCATCTGCACAATCACACTGTTTTCTCCATGCTCGACGGCGCAACCCGTATCCAGGATATGGTCAACCGTGCCGTAGAGCTGGGCATGCCCGCCGTGGCCATTACCGACCACGGCTACATGTATGGCGTACCCGACCTGGCGCTGGCCTGCGACGCCGTCAACCACAACACGCCCGAGTACAAGACATGGAGCCACGACAAGGCCTTCTTGGAAAAGGATCGCCGCGACGAGCTGGTGGAGCCCGATCCCGAGGCAAACCCGCGCGAGCATGCCCAGTATGTGAAGGACATGGCCATGTGGGACGAGAAGGGCAACATCGACGAGCTCAAGCCGCCCCTGGTCATCAAACCCATCTTTGGCTGCGAGGTCTACTTTACGCCGGACGAGACGCTCGCCCGCGACCACAAGCCCGAGCTCTACCACATGATCCTTCTGGCCAAGGACCAGGAGGGCTACGTCAACCTGATGCAGACGGTTTCCGAGGCAGCCGTGCAGGGCTTTTACTACAAGCCGCGCGTGACGCTCGACAACCTGCGCCGCCACGCCAAGGGCATGATCTGCACGAGCGCCTGCATCGCGGGCATCATTCCCAAATACATCGACCGCGGTGACATGGAGGGCGCCATCAAGTGGGCCGAGACCTTCCGTGATACCTTCGAACCTGGCGACTTCTACATCGAGATCCAGGAACACGGCATCACCACCGACAACGGCCTGACCGACGAGCAGATGGACCGCACGCTCATCGATATCGCCAAGCAGGTGGGCGTCAAGGTCATTGCCACCAACGACTTCCACTACCTGCGCCGCGAGGACGCGCCGGTGCAGGACGTCATCATGTGCATTGGCATGAACGCCAAGGTCGACGACCCCAACCGCATGCGCATGACCGGCTCGGAGTTTTATATGAAGACCGAGGAGGAGATGCGGGCGATGTTCCCGTATTGCCCCGAGGCCTGCGACAACACGCTCGAGATCGCCGACAAGTGCTACGTAGAGCTGGACTGGGACTCCATCATCCTGCCGCGCTTCCCGCTGCTCGACCCCGGCGAGACACACGAGAGCCAGTTCCGCCGCGAGTGCGAGAAGGGCCTGCGCCAGCACTATGGTGACGACTGGGCCACGCGCGAGATCGGTGGCGTCAACATCAAAGAGCGCTTTGAGTACGAATACAAGGTCATTTGCGACAAGGGCTTTGCCGCCTACTTTTTGATTGTTGCCGAGTACGTGCAATGGGCCAAGGACAACGGCATCGGCGTCGGCCCCGGCCGTGGCTCGGCTGCCGGCGCTATCGTCGCCTACGCCATGAACATCACCGCGTTCGACCCGCTCGAGAACGGCCTGATGTTCGAGAGGTTCCTGTCCCCGCAGCGTACCGAGATGCCCGATATCGATATGGACTTCGACGATGAGCGGCGCCTCGAGGTCGTGGAGCACGTTCGCCAGCTCTACGGCCCCGAGAAGGTCACCCACGTCATCACCTACTCGACCATCAAGGCCAAGCAGGCCATCAACGACGCCGCGCGCGTCCTGGACTACCCGGTCTACATGGGCCAGCGCCTGTCCAAGATGGTCTCGAGCGACCCCAAGGTCAAGCTCAAGCAGGTGCTCGACAAACAACCCGGCAAAGAGGATCTGTTTAACCCCGATTTTGCCGAGGCCTATAAAAAGGACGACGACGCCCGCCGCATCATCGACACGGCGCTCTCTATCGAGGGCCTCACCCGTGGCGAGGGCGTGCACGCGTGCGCCGTTCTGATCTGCCGCGACCCCGTCAACGAGCACGTGCCCACCAAGCTCGACACCAAGGGCGGCGTCGAGATTACCCAGTACGAGGGCCATACCGTCGCCGACATGGGCCTGCTCAAGATGGACTTCCTGGGCCTGCGCACGCTGACGGTTATCTCCAAGGCAAAGGCCAACATCAAAAAGAACTTCGGCATCGACATCAAAGAGGAAGAGATTCCCTTTGACGACCCCGAGATCTTTAAGCTCATGGGCTCCGGCCACACCGCCGGCGTCTTCCAGGTCGAGTCCGCCGGCATGACAGCCACGATCAAGAACATGAAGCCCACCGAGTACAAGCACGTCGTAGCATTGATCGCCCTGTACCGCCCGGGCCCGCTGGGCGCAGGCATGGTCTCGTCCTACATCAACCGTATGAACGGCAAGGAGCCGGCGGTTTCCTACGACGACCGCTTGGACGACATCTTGGGCGAAACCTACGGCACCATGGTTTACCAGGAGCAGGTTATGCTCATCTCCGTCGAGATGTGTGGCTTCTCCAAGGGCGAATCGGACTCGCGTATCCGTAAGCCCGTGGCTAAGAAAAAGATCAAGCTGCTCACGTCGACGGTGCTGCACTGGGAGGATGGCTCGGACGAGACCACCTACGACCACTGGATGAACGGCGCCATCAAGAACAACTACACGCGCGAGGTCGCCCAGAAGATTTGGGACGATGTTCTTGAGTTCGCGTCCTACGCCTTCAACAAGTCGCACTCCGCCGGCTACGCCATCCTGGTTATGCAGACGGCGTGGCTCAAGGCGCACTATCCGCACGAGTACATGGCGGCCGTTCTGACGTCCTATACGGGTAAGACCGACAAGATCGTGCACTACGTCTCGGCATGCCGTCACGACGGCATCCCCGTGCTTTCGCCAGATGTCAACGAGTCCGGTACCGAGTTCACGGCTACCAAGGAGGGCGTGCGCTTTGGTCTGGCCGGCATCCGCGGCGTGGGCACCGGCGTGGCGCAGGCAATTATCGCCGAGCGCGAGGCGGGCGGTCCGTTTAAGACGCTGCACGACTTTGTCGAGCGCGTGGACTCGAGCCAGGCCAACCGTCGCGTGATCGAATCGCTGATCAAGGCAGGCGCCTTCGACTCCACGGGGTATCCGCGTCGCCAGATGATGCACTTTGTGGACAAGAACAACCCCGAGAACATCATCGATGCCGCGGTAAAGCGCCAGAAAGATCGCGCGAGCGGCCAGACGTCGTTCTTTGATATGTTTGGCGACGTTGAGGGCTCGGGCTTTGAGGTGAGCGTGCCCGATCCGGATGGTCAGGAGTGGGACCGCCACCTTAAGCTGAGCCAGGAGAAGGAGGTTCTGGGCATCTATGTCTCGGACCACCCGCTGCGCCCGTTTGAGTATGCACTAGCCAAGGCGCGCGACTTCTCGTTCTCGCAGATCGATACCGGCTACGAAGTTCAGAATCCTACGGGCGGCACCATCAACCAGGAGATTCCCGAGGGCAAGGCGCTGTGGTGGGCCGGCATGGTCTCGAGCGTGTCCAAGCGCGTGACCAAAAACGGTGACCCCATGGGCATCGTGCAGCTCGAGGACATGGAAGGCGAGGCCACCGTCGTCGTGTTCCCCAAGACCTATAAAGAGGCCGAGGGGTACCTGTACGGCGAGGTCGATCCCGAGACCGGCGCGCAGCTGTCCGATGCCTTTGTGCGCATTAAGGGCAAACTCGAGCGCTCGGACCGCGGCGACCAGATCATCGCGCAGGAGATCGTGCCGCTCGAGCTCAACGAGGAGAACAACAAGCCCAAGGTGTTTGAGGTCATGGTGCCCAACAGCCGCTTTAGCCAGGGCAATATGGCGCGCCTGGCCACGGTGCTCACCGCCAACCCGGGCGGCGACCGCGTGGAGATCTTTATCGAGCAGGTGGACGGGCGCGTGCTGCGTGCCGAGGTACCTGCCAAGGTCAACGCGCGTTCGATTCCGCTGCTGGCCGAGGCCAAGGCCATTGTGGGTAACCAGGGTCGCGTGACGGTGATCTAAGCTACCCCGGGTGAGATTGGAGGAAGTGATGGCGCAGGGGACGTTTGTGCAGGCGCTTCGCAAAGAGGCGGCGTTGAGCGGCACCTTTATGAAGGGGCGTTCGCTCATGCTCAACGGCGCCGTGCTGTCGATCGAGGACAGCGGCTCGCGCTTCTCCAAAAACGTGACGGTCGAGGGCTCGGTGCGCGGTTCGCGTGGCGACCTGTACAAGACGCACGTGGCGCTCGACATGGACGAGCACGAGGTGATCGACTACGACTGCGATTGCCCCGCCGCCTATCGTTACCCCGGTATGTGCAAGCACGCTATTGCCACGGCTCTGGCGTATTTGGATGCCAGCGGCGCCGAGCCCGTCGAAGGTTTGCGCACGCCGGTTCGCACGTTTACGGCGCAGTCGAAACAGCCCGCGCGCACCGCACCCAAAGCGCCGGCCGTCAACCCCAACTTTCCCTTTCCGGCGCCCGTCCCCACGAGCCCGAGCCTTGTGGCGGCGCTCTCCGATCTTTCGGACGCGCGCATGGATGAGCTGGCGAGCATGCGCCGCAAGCTCGCCAGCAGTGTGGATCCCGATGCCCCCAAGGCGGTGTTGGAGCCCTCGTTGGTGCCGTACTACAATCCGCTGTTCGCCGACCGCTTTAGCTGGGCGCTCGAGTTCCGCATCCGCTGCGGTTCGGTGTCCTACGTGGTCAAGGATATCGACGGCACGGCCTCCGCCTACGTGCGCGGCGGTACGTTCTCGTACGGCAAGAAACTCACATTCCTCCATACGCCCGAGGCTTTTGACGAGGTTTCGGTGCGACTGCTCGACCTTGTTGCGACGACGGTTGCGTACCTTTACGACATCACGAGTTCACGCTCGGCGTCGTACGACTTTGCACGCAGCGGTTTTGTCGCCGAGCGTCAGTTGCCGCTGTCCGAGCATGACATCGTATACATGCTGGACTTGCTGCGCGGCCGGACCATTTCCTTTGAGCCCGCCTGGTCGCGGGGGACGACGACGCATCGTTCCTATGAGGTGGCGGTTGAGTCGGTGCCGGAGGGGGAGGATGAGGCCTCGGCAAAACGCCCGCCGCTCCTTGCCGCCAAGATCGCGCCGGCGGCCGGCGGCAGCTACGACCTACGTCTGCCCGCCGATATGTACTGCTTTGCCTCGGGCGATATTGCTTATCTGGTCGACACGCATCGCGCACGCCGTTCCGACGCGGCGTTTGCTCAGCATGCCGCGCCATTCCTTTCGCGTCTGCTGCCCTGCCGCACGCCGGTCCATATCGCTGCCGAACAGGTGGGCGAGTTCTGCCGCATGGCGTTGCCCGTGCTGCGCGAATACACCGACCTCACCGCCCCCGCCGTGCTCGACACCGTGGCGCCCGAGCCGAGTTTTGCCATGGCAATCGGTGTCGACGACGGGCTTGTGACCTGCAAGATCACGGTTACCTACGGCGATTGGTCGGCAGATCTCTTTAGCCTGGGTGCTCCGGGAAGCCCCTTCGAAGACCAACGCCCCGGCGTGCCGCCCCGCGACATGGTGTCGGAGTTTCGCGTTATGGACACGGCTGCCATGTACTTCGATTTCTACGAGGGCGGCCTGGCGTTTGAGGAGCGCGATGACGAGAGTCTGTTCCGCCTGCTCACCGAGGGTCTGTCTGCGCTGTCCGAGCTCGGCGAGGTCATGCTCAGCGACCGCCTGCGCCAGATCTCAGTACGTCCTGCGCCCAAGCTCTCGGTGCGCGCGACCGTCAAGAGCAACCTGCTCGACGTCGAGCTGGGCGCGAGCGGGCTTTCGGCCGCGGACCTTGCCATCTACCTGGACTCGTACAAGCGCCACCAGACGTTTGCCCGCCTGACGTCTGGCGACATCGTGCGCTTGGACGAGGGCGCTCGCGCCGCGTTTGGCCTTGCCGAGGACCTGGGCGTCGATGCCGTCGACCTGCTCGACGGCGTGTCGCTTCTCGCGTCGAGCACCCTGTTTGTCGATAGCATGCTCGCACGCACGCCTGCGCTCGAGGCCGATCGCGATGCCGCGTTCCGCCGTACCGTCGAGCGCTTGGACACGCTCGGTAAGATGGACTTTACGGTGCCGGCATCGCTCAAGGCCACACTGCGTGGCTACCAGGTCGACGGCTACCAGTGGCTCGGCTCGCTCGAGCACCTGGGCCTTGGCGGTATTTTGGCCGACGACATGGGCCTGGGCAAAACGCTGCAGATGATCGCCCATATCCTGGCGCGCGTGGAGGCGGGGGACACCAAGCCCACGCTCGTGGTGTGCCCTGCGTCGCTCGTGTACAACTGGACTGCCGAGCTGGAGCGCTTTGCGCCTTCGCTCGACGTGTGCGCCATCGTGGGCGCCAAGGCGCAGCGCCGCGTGCAGATAGCTGGGGCCGCCGAACATAACGTGGTCGTGACCTCGTATGACCTCATGCGCCGCGATATCGACGAGTATGCCGAGCAGGACTTTGCCCGTGTGGTACTCGACGAGGCCCAGTACATTAAAAACCCGCTCACCCAGGTGGCCCGTGCTGCCAAGCGCCTGCCGGCCGGCGTGCGTTTTGCCCTGACGGGTACGCCTATCGAAAACCGCCTGTCCGAGCTCTGGAGCATCTTCGACTTTTTGATGCCGGGCCTTTTGGGTACGCGCGAGTCGTTTGCCAAGCGTTTTGAGAGTCCGGTCGAGCACGCCGAGGGCGATAGCGCCGCTCGCCTGCAGGCACTCGTGTCGCCGTTTGTGCTGCGCCGTGTTAAGGAAGACGTGGTGGCCGACCTGCCCGAGAAGATCGAGGACACCGTTATGGCACAGCTCACCGGCGAGCAGCGCAAGCTCTACCTGGCCAACCAGGACCGCATCGCCCAGCAGGTGCAGCATCGCGAGGCCAACGAGTTTAAGAAGGACAAGCTCAAGGTGCTCGCCGAGCTCACCAAGCTGCGCCAGATCTGCTGCGACCCGCATCTGCACTACGAGGACTACAAGGCGGGCAGCGCCAAGCTCGATACGTGTATGGAGCTCGTGCACGGCGCACTCGACGGCGGGCATCGCATCCTGTTGTTCAGCCAGTTCACGGGTATGCTCGATATCATCGGTAAGCGCTTGGCCAGGGAGGACATCGCCTTCCTTAAGCTCACGGGCGCTTCGTCTAAGGAGAGCCGCGCCAAGATGGTCGCGCAGTTCCAAGCGGGCGAGGTTCCGGTCTTTTTGATTTCGCTCAAGGCGGGCGGCGTGGGCCTTAACCTGACGGCGGCCGACGTGGTCATCCACTACGACCCGTGGTGGAACGTGGCAGCGCAGGACCAGGCGACCGACCGCGCGCACCGTATTGGCCAGCAACATACCGTGACCGTGTACAAGCTCATCGCCAAGGACACGATCGAGGAGCGCATTATGCAGATGCAGGAGTCCAAGCGCGACCTGGTCAACAGCGTGCTCGGCGGCGACGGCATCTCGTCGGCGCTGTTTACCCGCGAAGATGTTCTGGCGCTGCTGGGCGGCGACGGGCGCTAACCCGCTCGGGTGGGGCCGCCAGGGCGGATAGCGCACGCTGCCCCATCGTCCCCGCCCGTTATGTGTTCATTTGCAATGCCGTGGATGGTTTGTCTGCCTTTGGGCATAAGAACCATCAAGAACATTGGCACGTCAGCAAAGGAGAACATCATGGCGAAATTCTTTAAGGACCCCGACGGTAAGCTCATTGCCGCCCTTGGCAACGACGTTGCAACCCCTGCCGGTTGCACGGAACTGACCGCAAACACTGAGGACGCGGCGCACGAGAAGCACGTGCCTGTTGTCGAGACCGAGCGCGACGGTCACGTGATTCGCACACGCGTTGGCTCGGTCGAGCACCCCAGCCTGCCCGAGCACTATATTGAGTGGATCGCCCTTGAGGCCGAGGGCCGCTTAGAGGTCCATTACCTTGAGCCCGGCATGAAGCCCGCGACGTTTTTTGCCGGCGGTTCCAAGACCGGTACCGTCTATGCCTACTGCAACCTGCACGGGCTGTGGTCCGCGACGTTCTAGGAGCGCGCCCCCGCTCGGGGTATCATAGCTAGCATATGCACATGCGAGCGCCGGCTGCATTATGCGGCCGGCGCTTTTACTACGACAACGACGATTTACGACGGAAAGGGCTGGGCCATGAAGCTCGCACTTGCACAGATCGATATGCGCCTGGGTGACATCGAGGGCATTTGCGGCCGCATCGAGGACCAGGCTCGCCTGGCTCATGAGCGCGGCGCGCGCGTGCTGTGCGTTCCGGCCCCGCTCTTTATGGGTGCCATGCCGGGCAGCCTGGTGGGCGCTGCCGATTTTGAGCACGATATGCTGACGGGCTTGACGGGCGTTGCCGAGCGCATCCAAGAGCTCGACATGATCTGCATCGTGCCCTCTGCGGTTTCGTTTGAGGGCCAGCCCCTGCTCGACTACATGATGCTTAAGGATGGTCGCGTGGTGCCCGCGCGCGCAAGCATCGCCCTGCAGCGTGGCGAGAGCAACGACGCGCGTTGGGCACCGCCGGTGTTTGACGTGGACGGCGTGCGCGTCGCCGTGGTGTTTGACCTAGACCGCGAGCTTGAAATGCTGCCGACCGGCGTCGACCTCATCGCCTATTTCCAGTTCAACGCGTTTGACATGACCGATCGCGAGACGGCCGCCATTGCCGCCGTGCGCAGCGGTGCCTACCGCAAGATCGCATCCAAGCGCAGCGTGTGGTTTGCCTGCATGGCGCCGGTCGGTGCCTATGACGAGTCGGTGTATACCGGCGGTTCGTTTGTGCTCGACGACTGCGGTCGCGTGGTGGCCCAGGCGCCGTGTTTTGAGGAGAGCCTGCTGGTTCAGGAGATTCAGCGCGGCGTGATGCTCGATGCCCTGGAGGATCACGAACTGCCCGAGTTCCGTTCCGAGGAGTGGCTGTGGCAGGCGCTGGTGCTTGCCGTGCGCGACAATGCCCGCGCTCGCGGTGCGTCGCGTGCCGTGGTGGCGCTCGAGGGCGATCTGCCGTCGTCCCTGTTGGCGGCGCTCGCCGTCGATGCCTTGGGTCCGCGTAATGTGATTGGCCTGGTGCTGGGGCGCAATCGCATCTTTACACCGGCGCAGGAGGAGGCAGAGGCTGCCCGCTGTTCCGCTGTTCGCTCAATCGCCGAGCGCCTGCACATTCGCACCGTCGAGCGCGATGCGCCAGATGCGGCGCGCGTACTCGACCGCGATGTGTCGGCGGGCGATGCCGAGCGCCTGCGTTCGCGTGCGCTGGGCCTGATGCTCGAGGATACGGCGCTCGAGCTGGGCGCCATGGCGCTGAGCCCGCTTTCCAAGACCGAGTATGCGCTGGCGGCGCCCGCGCTGTCCGGTGGCTACCAGGGCGACTTTGCGCCCTTTGGCGATGTGTATCTGTCGACACTCGAGTTTGTGGCACGCGTGCGCAACCGTGTCTCGGCCGTGGTGCCCCAAGAGCTCGTGACGCTCAACGCGGTGGAGGATTGCATGGATCGCGTGCTGGCGCAAGCGCTCTCGACGCTCGCCGGTCCGGTTGATATGCTCGATCGCGCGGCGCAGCTGCTTGGCGGGCTTGAGCCGGGCGAGGTCGATGGTGCGCTCGAGTCGCACGTAGACCGCAATCGACCTTTCGACGACATCCCGATGGCCGCCGCCAAGCCCGAGGCCTGCTCGCTGCTGCTGATGCTCGTGCGCCAGGGTGAGGCTGCTCGTCGCATGCTACCGACGGCCCCGATCGTCTCGGCCCGTTCGTTTGCCGAGCGCGCCTGGCCGTACATGCTTGCATGGTCCGATCTGGGGCTCAACGGTAAGGAGCGCATGACGGTTGATTCGCTGGCACGCGCCGAGGTGCGCCGCTTTGCCGACGACGATACGAGTGACCGCATGCGCGGCGAGATGATGGGCCTGTTGGGCGAGCTGTTGGGTATTTCGCCTGAGCAGATGGAAGAGCTGCGCTCTGAGGACGGTCAGCGTCGTTTGCACGAGGGAATGAAAAAGTTCGAGGGCGAGGTTCAGGACGCCATCGACAAGATGATGGGCGGCCAGGGCGGACCACAGGGTGGGCCCCAGGGAGGTCCGATGCCGCACCCGCCGGTTGATCCGAGGCAGTTCCCCTTTTTCTCGCAGAACTAACTATGGGATAGGATTCGCTTCCAACCCTGACACTTCAACTAAGCATCTTGGCCCCGTTGTGTTATTCTAGAACAGACGTTCGTGAATGATGCGCGGGGCCTTGCCTTGTGCTGTGCTGGTGACGAGGGGAGGTTGGCTTGGTTATCTTGGGCATTGACCCCGGTTTGGCCCATACGGGTTGGGGGATTATCGAGGAGCGGCGTGGCGAGGTTCGCTGCCGTGCCTACGGTTGCATCGAGACCAGCGCGGGCAGCCCGCTCGCGGTGCGCCTGTCGCATATCGCCCGTGACCTTAAGGATGTCGTCGAGCGTTATCGACCCGACACGGCTGCTGTTGAGAGCATCTACTTTGGCGCCAACGTTCGTTCGGCCATTCCCACGGCGCATGCCCGCGGTGCTGCGCTTGTGGCGCTTTCGGAGTGCGCGCTCGAGATTGGCGAGTACACGCCCATGCAGATCAAACAGGCTGTGGTGGGCACTGGCGCCGCGGACAAGCGGCAGGTCGCCTACATGGTACGCACACTCACACAGCTCGATCACGACCCGCATCCCGACCATGCCGCCGATGCCCTGGCCTGCGCCATCTGCCACGTAAACCTCAGCCGCACCCGCGCCCTCACCGGTGGCGAGTTCTATCAACAGAGAGGAACCGGATACTGATGATTTCCCAGCTCCACGGAACGCTTGTCGAGGCCACGATGAGCTCTGCTGTCGTCGATGTGTCGGGCGTTGGCTTTGAGCTCGGCATCTCGGGCAGCACTGCGGCCACGTTGCCGACGCCCGGTGGCGAGGTCTGCCTCTACACGCGTATGCAGGTGCGCGAGGACGCCATGACACTTTTCGGTTTTTCCTCAAAGGATGAGCGCACGATGTTCGATCGGCTCGTGTCCGTCTCGGGCGTTGGCCCGCGCTTGGCGCTCGCCGTGCTTTCCACCTATACCGTGGGGCAGCTGTATTCGCTGGTGATGGCCGAGGACGACAAGGGCATGGCCAAGGTACCCGGTGTGGGCAAAAAGACAGCTCAGCGCCTGATCCTGGAACTCAAGAGCACCTTTGCCAAGGATAAGGGCTTTGTGCCGGTCGACGTGATTCCCGGCCAGGTTGCGATGCCCGTGCCCGCTGCCGCTCCCTCGGCCATCGATGATGCCCGTGCGGCGCTCCTTTCCATGGGCTTTAGCCCGCAGGAGACCGATGTTGCCCTGAGCGGGTATGATGGGCAGAATATGCGTGTCGAGGATCTGCTCGGCGCGGCGCTTAAGCGACTCGGAATGGATGCGTGATGTGGGAAGCCGATGACTCTCAGGACCTGTGGGCGACGCCCGGTAACTCGCCGGCGGCATCCATGGCGCACGGCGAGCGCATGGTGGGCTCGGAGCTGACGGCCGAGGACCTCGATGTCGACCGCACTTTGCGCCCCCAGCGCCTGGACGACTACTGCGGCCAGGAGCACATCAAGCAGAGCCTGCGCGTGTTGATCGAAGCGGCGCAGAACCGTGGCGAGACGCTCGACCACGTGATTTTCTCGGGTCCTCCGGGCCTGGGCAAGACCACGCTGGCTACGGTTATCGCCAACGAGCTGGGCGCTCAGATCAAGACCACGAGTGGCCCCGCCATCGCGCGCACGGGCGACCTGGCGGCCATCCTTACTAACTTGCAGCCGGGTGATGTGCTGTTTATCGACGAGATCCACCGCCTCAACCGTTCGGTCGAGGAGGTCCTGTACCCCGCGATGGAGGACTTTGCCCTCGATATCGTGATTGGCAAGGGTCCGGCGGCGCGCTCGATTCGCCTGGATATCCCCAAGTTTACGCTGGTAGCGGCAACGACTCGCTCGGGCATGTTGACCGGCCCACTACGCGACCGTTTTGGCATTTCGTATCGCCTGGATTACTACACCGTCGAGGAGCTCGCCCAGATTGTGACACGCTCGGCGACCATTCTGGGTGTGACGATCGACCATGCCAGTGCACTCGAGATCGGCTCGCGTTCCCGCGGTACGCCGCGTCTTGCCAACCGTCTGCTTAAGCGCGTGCGCGACTACGCGCAGGTGCGCGGCAACGGTCCTATTGAGCTTGACATTTGCCGTCAGGCGCTCGAGTTCTTTGAGATCGACGAGCTTGGTCTGGACTGGATGGACATTCGCATCTTGGAGACGCTTGCCAAGACGTTCTCCGGCCGTGCCGTGGGCCTGACGACGCTTGCTAGCGCGGTGGGCGAGGACCCGGGTACGCTTGAGGATGTCTACGAGCCCTATCTGCTGCAGTGCGGCTTGATGATTCGCACGCCCCAGGGCCGCCAGGCAACGCTTCGCACCTTTGAGCATTTGGGTATTGAACCGACCCTGTAGGAATGGGCTTGTTTTAGCGCATCTGTAGGCTATCGCTGGGCATCGGGTAAACATATCGCCGTTCATCGGTTATGGGCGTTTTACTATTGCGCGCCCGTGCTATGCTGAATTGGTCTTTTTCTCATTCGGTAACGAAAGGACCGCCCATGCCTACTGACATCGAAATCGCACGTTCTGTCACGCCGCTGCCTATTACCGAGGTGGCCAAGAACGCCGGCGTCGACGTTAAGCACCTTATTCCGTACGGCTTCGACAAGGCTAAGGTCGACTATTCACTGCTCAACGAGCCGACTGATCACCAGGCCAAGCTCGTTCTCGTGACCGCTATCAACCCAACGCCTGCGGGCGAGGGCAAGACCACCACGACCATCGGTCTGGCCGATGGCCTGCGTCGCCGCGGCGTCAAGAGTGCCGTGGCCCTGCGCGAGCCTTCGCTCGGCCCTGTCTTTGGCGTTAAGGGCGGTGCTGCCGGTGGCGGCTGGGCTCAGGTGATCCCCATGGAGGATATCAACCTGCACTTTACCGGCGACTTCCACGCTATCGGTGCTGCCAACAACCTGCTGGCCGCCATGCTTGATAACCACATCCAGCAGGGCAATCAGCTCGGTATTGACGTTAAGCGCATCACCTGGAAGCGCGTCGTCGACATGAACGACCGTCAGCTGCGCCATGTTATCGATGGCATTGGCGGTAAGGCCCAAGGTGTGCCGCGCGAGGACGGCTTCGACATCACCGTTGCCTCCGAGGTCATGGCAATCCTGTGCCTGTCTACGAGCATCAACGACCTCAAGGAACGCTTGGGTGAGATTGTCGTCGGCTATAGCTTTGCCGGCGAGCCCGTCCGTGCCCGCGACCTCAAGGCCCAGGGTGCCATGGCCGCGTTGCTTAAGGACGCGCTTAAGCCCAACCTGGTGCAAACGCTCGAGGGCACGCCCGCGTTTGTCCACGGCGGTCCCTTCGCCAACATTGCCCACGGCTGCAACTCTATTATGGCCACGCGTATGGCGATGCGCTTTGGCGATGTTGCCATTACCGAGGCCGGCTTCGGTGCCGATCTGGGTGCCGAGAAGTTCCTCGACATCAAGTGCCGCATGACGGGCGTTCGCCCCAGCGCCGTCGTGGTCGTCGCGACCGCTCGTGCGCTTAAGTACAACGGTGGCGTCGCCAAGGCCGACCTCAACGAGGAGAACCTCGAGGCACTCAAGGCTGGCATGCCCAACTTGCTGCGTCATGTCGACAACATCCAGAACGTTTATGGTCTGCCCTGCGTGGTCGCCATCAACCGCTTCCCGACGGACACCGAGGCTGAGCTTGCACTCATCGAGTCCGAGTGCCAGAAGCTCGGCGTCAACGTTAAGCTTTCCGAGGTCTGGGCCAAGGGCGGCGAGGGCGCGCTCGAGCTGGCCGATGAGGTCATGCGTCTGATTGAGCAGCCGAGTGAGCTCAAGTTTGCCTATGAGGACGGCGCCGATGTGGCCGACGCTCTCGAGGCCATTGCCACCAAGGTCTACCGCGCCGACGGCGTTGACTTTACGCCGGCCGCCAAGCGCCAGCTCGCCGAGCTGCGCGAGAACGGCTTTGGCAACCTGCCGGTGTGCGTCGCCAAGACGCAGTACAGCTTTAGCGACAACGCCAAGGCCCTGGGCGCTCCCGAGAACTTCCGCATCACCGTGCGTGAGCTCAAGGTTTCTGCCGGCGCCCACTTTGTGGTCGCGCTGACCGGCAGTGTTCTGACCATGCCGGGTCTGCCCAAGGTGCCCGCGGCCGAAAACATCGACGTCGACAACGACGGCAACATCACCGGCCTGTTCTAAGCCTGCTGTCCATAGCTGCTAGCCCGCCCCGCCGCGCCCACAAGGCACGGCGGGGCTTTTTGATCCTTAGGCCCGCGCATGTCTTGTAGATACCGACGGACTCTGCCCGTCATAGGCTTTTGCGCGGGTAGAATGCATGGATAGCTTGAGGCTCACGCGCGACGGAAAGGAATCGTTGCATGGATCAGGACAAGACAACCGTGATGGGCGGCTACGGTTCCGCGCAGGTTGGCGATAGCGCCGATGCGACCCGCGTTGTTCCCAACCCCGGTTATACCGACCCCGCCGCGACGCAGCCTTCTGCCGAGCCCACCCGGGTTATGGGCTATGGCGACACGGCGCAGGATTCTTACGCTGCATCTTCGCAAGGCCCCTATGGCAACGCAGCCCCGGATCCGTTTGATTACGCGCCGCAGGATTCTTATGCTGCCTCGACGCCGAATCCCTATGATGACCTGCCGCAGAATCCCATTCCGCAGCCTCAGCAGACGACGTATATGCCTCGCACGGCGCAGCCTCGCTACGAGTCGCGCGAGCCGTATCGCGAGTACCCCAAGTCGATTCCGCAATATGGCGAGGACGAGGAGAAGAAGCCGTCGCGTTCGTCGAGCGTGATCAAGAAGATCCTCATCGTGCTGGCGATCTTCTTTGCGCTGTCGGTTGTGTTTGCCATCGTGTCGGGCATGCTCAACAAGCGAGGGAGTTCAACGGCCGATACCACTGCCGAGCAAACCGAGTCCGCCTCGTCTAGCACCGTCGATCTGAGCGATATCCCGGGGCAGTACTGGTCCAACGCCAAAAAGCTTCTCAAGTCGCGCGGCGCCGATCTTTCGAATGCCGTGGTCCTGACTGATGATGGCTCAACGCCCGTCATCGATGCCAACTGGGTCGTTACTTCTGCCTACTATAACGACAACGGCAACCTCGAAATTCAACTCACGCACAAGAACAGCTCGGGCAACTCGTCCGGCGGCCAAAGCGGTACCGACAGCTCGAGCTCCAATACGCTGGAGGACTTGAGCAACAAGGCACAGGAGTTGGGAGACAAGGCGCAAGAGCTGGGCGATACGGCACAAAACCTGGGCGACACCGCGCAGAACTTGGGCGACATGGCGACGGATGCCTGGAACGCACTACAAAACGGCATCTCGGGCGCGCAGGGAAACTAGCTGTTAAGCGGGCTACAGCTGCTCTGCTGGACGGTCGGGCGAACTAAAGCCCGAGTCAAACGTAACGACGCATGAGGCGTTGGGCCGGCGCTCGTGCACGATGCGCGTGACGAGCTCCAGCAGCTCCTCGTCGGATTTGTCAAAGCCGTCGGGGCGCACCAGGTCAAACGAAACGAACCCGTCGTGCTCGTGCAGGTCGTGGATGGAGAGCGCGGGATCGATCTGCATGACGCCGCGCTTGACCCAGCCGCGCAGATCATCGCCGGTTGTCGCGATGGGGTCGCAGTGCAGCGTGATGCCAATGCCCATCTGGCGCTTGATGTCGTGCTCGATGGTGTCCAGGATCTCGTGGTGCTCAAATGCGTCGCCCTCGCCGGGCATCTCCACGTGGGCGCTGGCAAACTGACGACCGGGGCCGTAGTCGTGCACCATCAGGTCGTGTGTGCCCAAGACCTGCGGATAGGACATGATCTTGTCGCGGATTGCCTGGACGAGCTTGGGGTCGGGCGCTTGCCCCAGCAACGGGCTGATGGCGTCGCGCACCAGGCCCATGCCACTGATGCAGATGAAGACGCCCACGCCCAGGCCCGCCCAGCCGTCGAGGTCAAAGCCGGTCGTCTGCGAAATAAGCGCTGCGGCCAGGACCGATCCCGAGGTGATGACGTCGTTTTTGGAGTCCTGTGCTGTGGCGATGAGTGTTTCGGAATCGATACGGTTGCCCAGCGCACGGTTGAATGCGGCCATCCAGAATTTGACGAGCATGGACAAGACGAGAGCGGCTAGGGAGACCAGCGTGTAGGCGGTGGGGGAGGGCTTGATGATCTTAGTGACCGACTCGAGGATCAGGTTGATGCCGACGGCGCAAACCAGGACGGCGACAAACAAGCCGGCTAGGTACTCGTAGCGGCCGTGGCCATAGGGGTGGCCTTCGTCTGCAGGGCGGCTGGCAAGGCGGAACCCGAGCAGGCTCACGATGTTGCTCGAGGCATCGGAGAGGTTGTTGAAAGCGTCGGCGATGAGGGAGACGGAGCCGGCGAGCAGGCCTGCGATGCCCTTGGCCAGGCACAGGGTGATGTTGAGGCCAATGCAGATGAGGCTTGCGGCGAAGCCCGCGTTGGTGCGGCAGGAGGCATCGACCGGCTCGCCCTCGCTGCCGGGAACAAGCGTATGTACCAGCCGATTTACAAATAGCATAGCGGTCGTCCTCACAATCATGTTTAAGGGGATAGTGTAGCTCGCATGGGCGCACCGTGCGCCGGTGCTCAGAAAATGCAGCAATGGTCTGCCCGCGCTAACGAGCAGGCCTTCCCGTCTGCCTGGGTGGTCCATTTTGGGCCACATGGGTATGGGCATGTGCCAGTTTGCTCGACATACTTAATGTCGACAGCCCCTGTGCAAAGGAGGACGTTTCCATGGACGAGATGTTTGCCATTAAATGCCAAAACTGCGGCGGCCCTATGTACTCACACCAGGCTAAACGCAGCTTTGAGTGCGCCTATTGCGGCACGGTCGTTCCGTGGCAGGCCGATGCGGGGGAGCCCAAGAGCGCTTTGGGCATTCGCCATGCGCCGCTGACGGTTGTCGATGGGCTACTTAAGCTCACCCATGTGTCGCAGCTCGAGCGCCCGGAGGACCCGGACTGGTATTTCTTTAATTCGCACTGGCGCAATCAGTCGGTTCTGGAGCATCTGCTATGGGAGGACCGCGGCACGGCGCAGGAGTTCCAAGAAGCCACGCACGTGAGCATTCCCTGCCCCTTCTGCGGCGCGTCCTTTGAGGGCGAGTCAACGCAGCGTGTGTTTGAGTGCCCGTCCTGCGGCAACAAGATCGGCATTGCCGACCTGCTCAAGCCCGGTACGTTTAGCAAACGTCTGACCATGGGCGTGGGTGCGGAGTATGTGCCGGAGCAGGGTATTCCCTGCGAAATCTCACCGCAGCAGGCACGTGCCAACGCGCTGCAGCTGGTGCGCCAGTACCCGGATGCCTTTGCCGGGCACGACGTGGAAGACGCGATCCAAAACGACATGATGCTCTTCTATTTCCCCATGGCGCTGGCGGACCTGCGTATGATGGCGAGCTTCCCGGGCAAGGGCCTGAGCAAGGAGACCTTGGTGTACTACGAGGTACTCGATTGGGCGTATCCGCGGGCAAACTACCTGGACGTTCGTCTTATGGGCATTTTGGAGCCGTGGGACTTTGGCAAGGTGGGGCCGTTCGATCCTGCCATGCAGGAGGGCGACTTTCGCGTTGTCTCCGTCGATGCATCTACCAAGGACCAGGTGGTCATTGATAAGCTGGCGCTCGACATTGCCGGCAACGATGCCGAGGCGGTACTGGGGCTCAATAAAAAGAGCATTCGCATGTGGGCGCGCAAGGCCCGCAAGCAAAAGGACGGTCTGGTGATGGTGCCGGTCTACTTTGTCGATCGTCCGGCGACGGATAGCCGCGACGGCGAGCAGGTGCGCATCGCCGTGAACGGCCAGACGGGCCGCGCGGCCGCGGTGGTGTTTAGCGACAAGCGCGAGACGCATATCGTGGCGCCGCTCAACCTGAGCCTTCATCTGTCCGGCGAGAGCACCGTGCACGCCACGCCCATCGAGGTCAAATACGTTAAGTCGCCGTTTCTGTACCAGATCGTGCGCCGTGGAGGCGGCGAGCAACCGCGCCAGGTTGCAGCCGCCGTCGAGGGTTCCTACCGAGAAGAAAAGCCCAAACGCAAGGGCTTGTTCGCTGCGATTTTTGGTAAGTAGGGGAGTGGTGCCGGGGCGTCGGGCTGCATCGCAAGGTCATGAGACGAACTTAAGACTGCTGGGAACGTGCTACCATTGCCGATAGCCTTAATCTTGTAAGAAGCGGAGGCCAGATTATGGGTTTTGCGGATCAGCAGCTTCAGCTTCAGGTACCGTATTCTCCTGACGACACGTTTAATGCCTTGAAGGCAGCTATGGAAAAGCTGCCTAAAGTAAAAGTTGATAGTGCATCGCCCACAACAAGAACAGTTGCAGCCGAGATTGGTATGAGCCTTTGGTCTTGGGGCGAAAATATCAGTATTTCGGTTGTTCCAGTTGAAGGCGGATCTGGCGTTACTGTCAAGTCGTCATCTAAGGTCAGGGCAAACGTATTAAACGGGGGCAAAAATGCAAAGAATATTGCCAAGATAGTCGATGCCCTATCGAAGGAGCTCGAGCGGTATCCGCAGGTTTCACAGACTATTGAGACGCTGGCGGATAGTGGTTGATGTAGTTGCAAGGCTTGAGAGGCTTGCAGCACTGCGTGAGAGTGGAGTACTTACCGAGGAAGAGTTTGCTGCAGAAAAGGCAAAAATCCTTTCGTAATCAGACACGATGGTTGGATTTGCATTCTATTATTGAACTTGTTTATACCAGGCTGAAAACATCGTGTGTAATAAAGGTGCGTAGTAGCCTCGTCTTGATTGGCGGATGTAAATAAACGGTGGAACGGCTGTAAAAGAGCCTTGCCACTGGGTAAAATCAGGATGCGCCGCGGAACCCGCTCCTCAGTCGGTCAACTTTGGAAGCGCGGGCAACGCAGGTACTATCGTCTAAAGGGCCGGGTGCGACCGGCCCTTTGCATGACTCCCTTCGCTATCCGTTACTGCTTATATTCCCGCCAGATCGAGTAGAGGTTCCGGACGATGCCGGTTACATACATCGAGAGGCGCAGGATTTCAAGAAACAAGTTCATAGGCTTCACCCCAATCGGAGATCGGAGCGTTGCCCGCAGGCGGATTCCGCGGCAGTCGTAATTCTACCTCACAGGCCGCGGCGGGAGACATCCTACCCGCCCCATGGCTTGGAGCAGTGTCGATCTAACGGGCAATCAAGCCTCTAGTTCTCTTTGAATTGAGCAAGCATCTGCCCGAAGAAGCTTAGTTCGGATGGCTCATAAATGATCGAACCGCCGTCCGCGGTCCTGTAGACCCCGCAGGGGAGGTAACGCCCGTCGGGGAGGACATAGAGGCTGGCTTCCTCCTTCAGTCCTACTGGAAATAGCGGAATCCCGTTTTCGTCCACTTGGAACTCGTCTATATTTGCGATCTTCCTCTCCATGATGCCTCCTGCCTTATTTCTTGAATGGCGCCTTAAAACAGGCAGCTCTCAATCAGCTCTTTGCCGCGCAGAGTGTCGATCCACTCCTGTGGGATGGCTTTGAGACCGTATGCCGTGCCGGCGAGGGCGCCGGCGACGGCTGCGGTGGTGGCGGTGTCGTCGCCTAGGTTGACGGCGGCAAGCACGCAATCTTCGTAGCTGTTAGTGTTGACGAAACACCAGGTGGCTGCCTTAAGCGTGTCGCGCACGAAGCCACCCGACCTGATCTCCTGCTCAGGCACGCCTTTCAGATGGAGCGCCCACGAGGGGGGGCACGTCGTTCATCACATCCCTCATCAGCTCGACAAATATGATGCATGCGTCGGTCGACGTTCTGTGGGCGTGCGTAATCGCGGAGACCTTGCTGACCTCTTCGTCTGTCGCATCGGTGAACGCCAGGGGAGCGATGCGCATGAGCGATCCGTTGCCGTTGTCGCGCTCGCCGGAGCTTCATTTGCCGGTGCGCAGGGCGCGGGCGGTCGTACCGCCGTAATCGAAAACGCCGTCGATCGTATACTCGCCACGGGCAATCCAGCTTACGAACTTGTCGCGCATGTCCGCGGTGTCGATGTGCCCGAGCTCCCTAATCGAGTCGCAGGTAGCAAGCGTCATAGATGTGTCGTCGCTCCAGGTGCCGGCGGGTTGCCCATGCGTGCCGTAGCCGATCATGTCCGTGCATTCGAACGTACCGCGGGGCCTGAACTCGTAGGGAACGCCCAGCGCGTCACCGACGGCAAGCCCATAGATGCAGTCGCGCAGTGTTGTTTTCGGTCTGTCTGTCATGGAAAGCTCCTCTTATCCCGGGTGATGTGGAGCGCCGTCGGGGGTATCGGTCGCAACGTGCCGCTACCCTTGCGCTTCGCCATTAGTCGCTTCGTTGATGGCGCGGTACTCGGCACTCAGCTCGCGCGCCAGCTCTTCCTTGCTTGGAAGATACGGCAGGTATTTGGCGGTAAACACTTGGTCGTTGTCTTCGGGCAGCGTGTACTCGACAATCGAATCGCTTTTGTCCGCGCAGAGCACGATGCCTATGGGCGGATTGTCGCCTTCGTTCATGAGCTCGCGCGTGTAGTAGTTCACATACATTTGCATCTGGCCCAGGTCCTGATGCGTAAGATCGTCCGTCTTAAGGTCGATGAGCACGAAGCAGCGCATCAGATAGTTGTAAAAAACAAGGTCAATATAGAAATGGCGCCCATCAAAGGTGATGCGCTTTTGGCGCGCCTCGAAAGCGAAACCACGGCCAAGCTCCAGCAGGAACTTCTGAAGATGCGTGATGAGCGCCTGCTCTAGATCGCTCTCGCGAAACGCAGTATCGTCCGAGAAACCTAAAAACTCCAGTACATATGGGTCGCGGATGATATCCTCGGGGCGACGAGCCGGGGCGCTCTTTTGGATTTCCTGGGTGACGGCCTCCTTGTCCTTGCTGGCAAGTAGGCGCTCGCGGAACATGGTGTTGATCTGGCGTTCGAGCTGACGCGTGCTCCAACGAGAATCGGCGCATTCGTTCATGTACCATGTTCGAGCATCAGGGTCGGTTATACGCGATAACCTGCGGTAATGTGTCCAATTCAATTCGGAACGCAGCGCGTTCCGGATTGGGAACGCAAGATAAAACTGACGCATGTATCTTAAGCTTCTGGCGTTGAAGCCTCTGCCAAAATCCTTAGTCAATCTAACGGCAAGTTCGTCGATCAGTGCATCGCCATACTTGGCGCGCCCCTCTCCGCCCTGTTCATCAACAATACTCTTGCCGATCTCCCAATATGCCTCAACCATCGCAAAGTTAACGGCGGTATAGGCCTTGTCGCGAGCGGCGTTGAGAATCGAGGAGACCTGCTTGTAAAAACCTTCGGGCACGATTGCCGATTCTCCACGGTTTACCAGTTCGCCCATCACTGTCGCCCCACTTTCCTTTTGTGGAATGCGTCTTTATCGCATTTAGTTTAAAGCCTCGCGCGGACACGAATTGCTGTGCTGTCTGACATCTTCGCATGGGGCCTTGCGGTGACTAAAATGTGACCATAGAGGCAGTTTTAGCGAATCCCACGGGAGTGACGCGTATGGACAATAACACGCTGCTATTCCAGGACAAAGGTTCGGGTAGGTATAAAGACGTCAAGATCTACCCCAACCGTATTGAGGTGCTCAAGAAGGGCACTTTTGGTGGCAAGCACACCGAGATTGTCTATCTTAAGGACATTACGGGGGTCAACAGGATCAAGGGCCGCGATGTTTTTCTGCGTAACAGGCTGTTGACTGCTTGTGTTTTTAGCCTGAGCAGCCGTGCGAAGGCCCAGGAGTTTGTTAACGCGCTGAACATGGTGATGTAGCCTATGGCGGCGTTTGGGCCAAGGTAAAAATCGGGGGCACAGAACGGTGTCCTGCGCCCCCCATTGAGTCGATGTGTCTAAAAGGCCGGCTTGCCTATTCGCTACCGTCCCCAGCGTTTTCGCGGTCGTTGGCAAGCATTGCCGCGCCGGCGACCGTTGTCGCTACGGCGGCGGCAGCGAGCCCGGCGGCAATGCCGGAGCCGTCGCCCGTGTCGGCGAGTTTTCCGCCCGAGTTCTTGCCCTTGTTGCCCTTACCGTTCTTATCAGCGCTGCCTGCGTTGGAACCCGTGCCACCGTCGGTGCCGGTGCCGCCTGCACTGCTCGAGGCCGCTACGGTAAAGCTCGCGGCTCCGTCATTAGCAAGCTTGTAGTTTTGCGCCGCGTCGCCCAAAAGACCGTTCGCGCGCACCCAGTACGTTCCCGCGGTAAATGCCTCGCCCTCGACCATTGCCGTGCCCGGAGCGCCGTCCGCGTCGTGCACAAACTCGAGCTGAGCCGTGCAGGCATCGTTTTCGAGTTTGCCCTCGAGCAGCGCCGCGACCTTTGTGCGCACATCCTCGCCGGCCTTAAGGCCTTCGAGCCCCTCAAAGTGGGGTGTCAGTGCGCGCGGATCGATATCGATGGGCACGGATCCCTGCAGCCCCGTAACGGTCTCGTTGCCCAAGGCGTCGACATCCACGTATTCGATGGTAAACGCATGGCCCGAAGCCGCCACGTTGAGTACGTTGCTGCTGTCGACAAGGCGGAAATGGCCCTCGCCAACGGTCTTGCCATCCTGGAGCGAGGCATCGCTCAGCGAGTCGCCGTACGTCATGCGCATGCGGGTCGGGAGGCAGCACGAAGCCGACTGCGTGTGCTTCGTATCGTAATTGTAATTGCGCTGGTAGATGCTCCGGGCCAGCGCCGCATCAACAAAGTCGGATGCGATGATGCCAATGTGCTTGAGGTAATCTGACTTTGTATCCTCGATGCCGCTGGGATTGATGTACGGGCTCTTATACAGATGCTCGTTGACTACTCGTGCCGAGGTAAAAGGATTGCCTCCGTGCGACAAGCCCGTGCAGCTGGTGTAGTTGATAGACCAGCAACGCTCCAGGACTTTCTCCTTGGCCCCGTTATCGTCCTCGACATCTACCTCGTTGCGCGTGCGCCCGGTCGTTTCCTTCAGCGCATTATCGGCCCAGCTGAGCTTGTCGGTTCCCGTGAGTTTGTACTTGTCCTGGGCGTATACCTTGGTGCAATAGGGCTCTTTGTCGCCTGTTTCCCCCGCGGCTTCAAAGCCCCGCGCGTCTTGGACGAGACACATGGAACTGCTGTCGGTGTGCACTGCGATTTTGTTATCCCATTCGGTGAGGTCGAGTCCCCACGTGTGGCCGCTTACGCTGTCGCCGTCGAGTCCAAATCGACGTAGCAGGACGATCTTTCCGCGCACCTCGCCCAGTGTGGGAACGCGGCTCGACGTATAGAACAGTTTGGGGTTGTCGTCCAAAACCTTGGCGAAAGCCGTCGTAACACTTTCGTCGGTAGCCTCGTCGTTGCCTCGTGATACAAGCATGATGAGCGCTTCTGTCGGGTTTTCGTTCAAAAACGTTTTGAAGTAGCCTATGACATCGGAGAGATGCAGATAGTTCCCGTCTTTTTTGAGTAGGTAGAAAATCCCGTGGTCGATGCCGGGGTCATCGCCCTTTCCGAGCCGGATATCGAAATAGCGAATGCCTTCGAGCAACTGCGTGGGAATGTAATCCTGCTGGCATTTTACTTGCGAGGATTGGGGCTCAGTGTCGTTGTCCACGCTGCAGGTGCCCGAATCGTGCGTACCCGGGATGCTCAGCTCGTCGAGGAACTTGTTGTCGTCGACGTATTTCATCCAACATGGTCCGTCGACGTAGCTGCTGTACGTGATCCAGTCGAGGCTGCTAACCGTGGCATCGTTCTTTTTCATGTCGTAACCGATAAGTTCGAGCTCCCACGGAATGCTCTTACTCTTATGGCAGATCTTATTGTTGTCCTGGTCTTTGCCGTTCGATTCTATTGCCAGGTACTTAATGTCTTTTTTCTCGGTTTCTTTCTCGACCGTGCGGTCTCGGATGATGTAGGTTCCGTTTGATTGACGCTCGAACGCAAAAGCGCGGCTGGGCTTGTTGTCATACTCGCCGCCCCATACGTGGATGACCTTTCCATCTTTGTCCGAGTCGTCGTCGACCGACCAAATGCTGTAGCCCGTCTTTTTATGCTCTTCGAAATTGAGCAAGGTGCGGATGGCGTACCAGTTTGTATCGTCATTCTTGGTCGTTACGTTCTCAAGGATGAGCTTGCTGGACGTGCCGTCGTTAAACAGGTGACAGACGTTGCCGCGAACGTTGCCGTCTTGGTTGACGCTCGCGGTGCGAAAATAGCCCGCGGGGCGAAGGCGAATGACGAAATTGTGGAGGCTGTCCGACGGTGCGGGTGTGTTGTCTGCAAATGCCGCTCGCAGGGGAATGCCCGGCGCTGCGGTTTCGGGCAGGCTTGCAAGTGGTGACAACGCCGCAAGCCCTAGGCCCAGCGTAAACGCTCGGCGGCTGATGGCATGGTGTTCGGTCATAACTTCTCCATTCGCAGAGTGCGGTTATGCGATAGTTTTGGTCACTATACTGCCCAGATGTTTAAAGATGCTGGTTTAATTGTCTGCGCGGCGCAATAAATCGGTGGGCGGACGTGTTGGGGTGTTTGTCGTTTTCGTACTGTTGCCACATTTGGGGCGGTTCCGGCGTCCGGCATCCTCGCGTTCGTCGGCTACAGGCATAAGAAAGGGAGGGTCGGTTTACCGGCCCTCCCTGGGTACGAAGCGCTGGGGTACCGTCGCTTGTTTGCACTGCGACCGTGTTTCCCGTTGCGCTCGCCAGTCGCTTAGCGCTTGATCTCGATATCGTCGAGCTTGACGTCCATGGCCTCGGTCTTGGCCTCGGCGATGTCGTCGGCAAATTCCAGAGACTTCATCATGGTCTCGACGGCGTCCTTGTGCTCCTCGACGTTGTCGATACGCACATACACACTGCCGCCGTCAACGTCGGTGAAGTATTCGGTCGTTACGCCGCCCGAGTGTGTATAGGAAGCGTTGCGCCAAGTCTTGCCGTTGTACTTGACGGGGTCATTCTCGGTCCACTCAAAGCTGGCATTCCACTTTGCCTCGTAGTCGAACAGTTCATCGGCGTTCTTGTCAGAGTCGAAGACGGGGATGAAGCGATCGCTGGCGTGCTCGCTCTCGGTGAACTTAAACTGGGCCCTGTCGGCGGTGTCGCCTGCGACGTCGGTGATCTCGACGCCCTCGGGGACCTCGACCTTAAACCAAATGAAGTCGGTCCTCATATCCACGGCTGGCTTTTCTGCTCCGCCGCCACCTCCACTGCCGGTAGCGCCGCCGCTGCCACCGCAGCCCACCAGGGCAACCGCGGCAAAGAGACTGATGCAGAGGGTGAGAATCGCAAAGGCCTTCTTTTTCATGGTCGTGTCCTCCTCGATCTGTAACCGCCCATGGATTACCTGCCTTTACTGTACGCGTGGACGGCTCGCTAGGGTGGGCCATGTGTCCCATTCTGAGGGCCGGATTTGCGCCGTTAAGTGGCAATATGCACGGGTCCAAAAGAGGGGAGGGCCGGTGCTGTCGGCCCTCCCCGGGTTGGGCGCCCGTTGTTTTAATGGGGCGCATGTGCGCGGGTGCGCGTAGGCGCGTGCGGGTGTCCCGTTACTTGATCTCGATGCTCGAAATCTCGACTTCGCGTGCCTCGGAAACTGCCTCTTCCATGTCATCGGGGAACTCGATGGAGTTGAGGAGTGCCTCGGCTTCTTTCTTGTGCTGGTCGAAGTTCGAGATGAGGACGTAGACGCTTCCCGGCTCAACATCGGTAAAAAGCATGGTTGAGATGCCGCTGTTGTCCTCGTATGTTCCGACGAGCCACGTCCTGCCGTTATACTCGACGGCCCCGCCATCCTTCCACTGGAACGTATCCCCCTTCTTTTCCGCCTGGTCGGCGTGGGATTCCTCGGCCGTCAGCGCTTTTTTCCAAACGGGGATAAAGCGATCGGCCGAGGCGTTCTCGTCTTCGGGGAAGGTGAGCTGGACCCTGTCGGCATTCTTGCCGGCAGAGTCGCTTACGCCGACGCCCTCGGGCATCTCGACCTTAAACCAGATGTAGTCGGTCTTCTTGGCGACGGGGGCCTTTTCCTTGCTCTCGCTCTTGGGGGCGCTGCCGCCGCCCGATGCGCTCCCGCCGCAGCCCACAAGGGCGAGCGCGGCAAAGAGGGCGATGCAAAGGGAAAGGATTGATAGGGTCTTTTTCATCATGGTGGCGTCCTCCTTGTCTGCTGATGACATCACGGCGCCGCATGCTGTTGGGGTACTGATTGCGCTGGCGGCGGATGTCTCTGTGTACTGTGCGACTTATGCCTCCGTTCATCGCTTGTGGCCGTTGCGCGGCCGTTCCCCAACGGGTTCCTTACTTATAGATATGCCCCAGCTTGTGCTGCTCGGGAGTCTCGAAAGGTGGGCCATGTGTCCCATGTTTGCGTTGGCATGGCCTATCGTGTGCCATAGAAATCCGCGATGGCCAGGTGCGCTGACGCTCGCGTACTTATGGGCTAGACTTAGCACCATTACGTGATCGATGCGGTCGGCCGGCGTCGGCCGCCCGACCGATATATATGACTTGAAGGTGCGTGTGCGTATGAGCCAAGAGATGATGGATAAAACCTGTCGCGGTTTTGCCGAGGCGCTGGCCGCGCGCGAGCCGGTTCCCGGTGGTGGCAGCGCGAGCGCCTTTGTAGGTGCGCTGGGCGCCTCGCTTTGCGGAATGGTTGCCCGCTATGGGGCGACAAACCCCGCGCTTGCCGATCGCGCAGACGATCTGACGCGCGCGTTTGCCCAGGCGGATGAGTTGGCGCAGGAACTTGTGGGTCTGGTTGCCGAGGACGTTCGTGCCTACGGGCAGGTGTCCGCGGCGTACGGTATTCCGCGTGACGATCCGGCTCGAGCGACCGCGATTCAGGATGCGCTGCATGTGGCCGCTCTGCCGCCGTATCGCATTATGGATGCCTGCGGGCGTGCGCTGGCGCTGCTCGAGGACATGGCCGACAAGGGTTCGCGTCAGCTGCTGTCCGATGTGGCGTGCGGCGCCGTGTTCTGCCGTGCCGCTATGCAAGGCGCGAGTTTGACGCTCTTTGCGAACACCACGTCTATGAAGGATCGCGTTCGTGCCGAGGAGCTCGAGACGGCGTGTGATGAGCTGCTCGACACATGGTTGCCGCGCGCCGAGGCGCTGGCGCGCCGCGCCTCCGACGCTGCAAGGAAGAGAGGGTAGCCATGGCTGAACTGCTGAAGGGTGCTCCCGTTGCTCGCGCTTTGACTGAGGAACTTGCTGCTCGCTGCGCAGCCCTGCGCGAGCGGGGCGTTGTTCCGACGTTGGCTATTGTGCGTGTAGGTGAACGCGAGGACGACCTATCCTACGAGCGCGGTGCGCTCAAGCGCTGCGAAAAAGTGGGGATTGAGGCTCGTCGCGTTTTGCTTTCTGCCGATGTTTCGCAGGACGAGCTGTTGACGGCTATCGAGGACATCAATGCCGATTCGGCTGTTCATGGCTGTCTGATGTTCCGCCCGCTGCCCGCCGGCCTTGACGAGAACGCCGTCGCCGCAGCGCTCGATCCCGCCAAGGATGTTGACTCCATGACGCCGGCTTCGCTGCTCACCACGCTTTCGGGGCGCGGCGAGGGTTTTGCCCCCTGCACAGCCGAAGCTGTGCTTGCTTTGCTGGATCATTACGGCGTTGAGCTGGATGGAGCTAAGGTTGCTGTGGTCGGGCGCTCGCTGGTGATCGGGCGTCCCGTTGCCGCCATGCTTACGGCGCGCAATGCCACCGTGACGACGTGCCATACGCATACGCGCGACCTTGCTGCCGAGTGCCGTGCGGCTGATATTGTGGTTGCGGCCGTTGGGCGCGCGCACACGATTGGTGTGGACGCGGTTCGCGAGGGCCAGACAATCATCGATGTTGGCATTAATTGGGACGAGGCCGCTGGCAAGTTGGTCGGGGACGTTGATTTTGATGCTGCAGAGCCGGTTGTTGACACCATCACGCCTGTGCCGGGCGGCGTGGGAGCTGTGACCACCGCGATTCTCGCCAAACACGTGATTGAGGCGGCGGAGCGCGCATCGAAATAGGCGTTTTGGGCTGTTTGAGGGGGTTAGCTATATACCACGTGGTCAAACAATGCCAAATATGAGTACTGTTGCCAAGATAGTCACATATGTCTTACGTCTTTTTGGCTTCCTAACGGTATCCATTATCGTTAGGAAGCCTATTTTATTGAACTTATGGGGAATAACGTTGTCTTGCTTTTGGGCAAATGGGGATTTTCGGCACTCGTTACAGGGAAATTTGCTGCCACTAAATTGGTGACAGTACTCATATTTGGCATTTTTTGACCACGGGGGCTGCCGAGGCCGTGGTTTCGCCCTTT
>DBFVZT010000027.1:0-8825 GCA_048486575.1 Collinsella sp.
GGGAGGCGCCGCGCGCTCGGGCGGCGCGCCAGGGAGATAGTGGACGAGATAGTCGAGAGGCGCGGTCTCAAGAAGGAGTAACATCGGGACTTGCAGCGACGGACCTCAGGACACTCTTACACCACGTCTGCGCGCGCGACCGGTGGGGCCTATTAAAGGCGCGGACTACGGCAGGATATGGAAGCCGAGCGAGGCGATGTCCTTGGCAAAGCCGCGCACGGTGTCGAGCGAGACCTCGTATGGGTCGCGGCCGATGTTCTTGCGCTTGGCCAGGATGCTGTTGGGCACCGTGATAATCTGGCAGCCGCAGGCCTCCGCCTGGTAGATGTTGATGAGCTCGCGCGTGGACGCCCACAGGACCTCGCAGTTGGGCTTGGTGGCGGCCTTCTCGACCGACTCCGTCACAAACGGAATGGGGTCGACGCCGGTGTCGGCGATACGGCCGGCAAAGAGCGAGATGATGGACGGCGTCTCGGCGTCAACGGCCTCGACCATCTCGTCGACCTGCTCGGGCGTAAAGATAGTGGTGACGTTGACCTTGATGCCATCGGCCGAAAGCTTGCGGACCAGCTCGGCGGTTGACTCGCCCTTGGTGGTCACGCACGGGATCTTGACGTAGACGTTCTCGGCCCAAGTAGTGATCTCGCGGGCCTCAACCTCCATGGTCTCGACGTCGTCAGCAAAGACCTCAAACGAGACGGACACATCGGTGATGTGGGCCAGGACCTCCTTGGCAAACGCGCGGTAATCCGTCACGCCGCCCTTCTTCATAAGGGACGGGTTGGTCGTGAAACCCTGAACGTTGCCGTTCTCGTACATGTCGAGCATGCCCTCGAGGTTTGCACCGTCAGCGAACACCTTGATTGCCATCTGCCTGATTCCTTTCGTCTGCATATGGGCGTTGGACTGCTAAACACTTTACCTACGTTTATCAAGGCGTGAGCTGCGGTTTTTTGTCTTCTCGGCGAACGGTATAAACGCTTTAGCGTTTTTGAGCACACCTTCCAGCAGCAAAACGATTTTGCAGGGCGGGCCCATTTGAGCCGCCCGCCGCGGGTGAACGGTAATTGGGCGGTTCCCGCTAGATCAACCCAAAGTGGCGCATCGCCGTGACGGTGCCGTCGTGCTCGACGTCGTCGGTCACATAGTCGGCGACCGCCTTGACCTCGGGCATGGCGTTGCCCATGGCGACAGCCATCTCGACAGCGGCGAGTATGCCCAGGTCGTTGCCCGAATCGCCGAAGCCAAAGGTGCGCGCGTTACGGCTGCATCCCAGATACTCCAGTGCTCGCGCCACGCCCACGCCCTTGTCAATGCCCTTGGGGCTCAGCTCGCGGTTTGCTTGCTGGGCTCGCTTGGAAGATCGGCGCTAAACGCGTCTCCCAGTCAATCCGGCACCGCCGAGGCAAACCCCACACGCGCCCGCCGGCAAGCGGCACGCGCCCGCCAACGCAAAGGTCCGGCGGGACGCACCTAGCATCCCGCCGGACCGTCACTCGTCCAGGAGGTCGCCGCGACGAGCCCCTAGATCTTCGCAAGCTCCTCGGAGATGACGCGACAGACATCCTCAGCCTGAGGCATCACGCCGTACATCTCGAAGAAGCCGTGGTCGCAGCCGCGATAACGAATCGCAGTGACGTCAACGCCCGCATCCTGCAGCCTCTTCGCGAACAGCTCGTCCTGATAGCGCAGATAGTCATACTCGGAAGAGATGATGACCGTGCGGGGGAACGCGCTCACGTCCTCCGCGAACAGCGCGGAAATCAGCGGGTCGAGCATCTTGTCCGCATCGCCGTTGACGTACATGGGCGGAAGGTCGTTGTTGGCGAGGCGAATGCGATCAACCCTGCTCAGCGCCTCGGGCCTCTGCTCATCCACGACCTCGTACAGGTCATAGGACCACTCATCCGGAACGGGACCGCCATCAACGAGCGGATAAAGCTCGACAACCGCCTTGATCCTATCCGCGTGAGAGCCCTCGAGCACGACGGCATTCGTCAGGCTGCCACCCGCAGAGTCACCAGCCACGGCGATGCGAGTCGCATCGACACCCAGCTCATCCGCATGCTCGACAAGCCAGTCGAGCGTCTTCACGCAGTCCTCGACGCCACCCGGGAACATCGTCTCGGGACACAGGCGATACTCCGGGTAGATCGCAACGCAACCGGTGCGCTCCACGATGTCGCGCAGGCAGTTCTCGTACTGACCGATGTTGCCCACCATGAAGCCGCCACCATGGATGAACACGAGCGCGACAGATCCATCCTCGTGTCCCTCCGGCGTGAAGATGTGCAGCGGAATGCCCCTGTCGCCAAAGTTCATGACAACAGTCTTCTTGGCAGCGTTCGCGCCCCTCACAACGTGGGTCTCCTTGTTGGGAGCAGAGCGCCATGCGATCACGTCCACCGGTCCTGCCGGTGCCGATCCCGCCGCAGGAGCCGCAGCGAGCTTCGCATGCGCACGGGCATAGACGCGCGGGTCAAGCACGTGCTCGCGGTCTTCACCCGGCACGGGCTTCAGCACAAGCTTGAGCCCGCTAGGCTCGACGACCTCCTTCACGCCGTTCTCAAGCACCTCAAGCTCGGAAGTGGGGTACTTCCTCTCCTCGGCTTTCATGATTAGCCAATCTTCAGCTCGTCGAGCTTGGCGTCGAGCTTGGCCATCTCATCGGCGGAAAGCTCCCACTCGAACGTCTCGCAGTTCTGGATCGCGTGGGCGTCCGTGCGCACGCCCACGAGCGCGGTGCCCACGTACTCCTTCTGGGTGCTCCAGTTCACCGCAACCTGCGCCACGGGCTTGTCGTGGGCCCCGGCGATCTCGTCCATGACCTTGAGCAGCTCCTGGACGCGCGAGAACTTGGGCTCCTGGAAGTAATCGTAGAAGCCGCCGCGGACGTCACCCTCCTCGAACTTCGGGAGCTCGCGGAACTTGCCCGACAGGATGCCCGCGCCGAGGGAGCCGTAGGTGAAGGAGTCGATGCCGCGCTCGTAACCCCACTTGATGAGGTCCTCGGAGGAACGATCGACCATGGAGTAGGGCGGCTGCTGGACGTCAACCTGGGCGACCTTCTCGCACTCCTCAATCATCTCCGTCGTGAAGTTGGAGACGCCGATGTGGCGGATCTTACCCTGCTCCTTGAGGAGCTGGAGAGCGCACATCGTCTCAGAGAACGGAGTCTTGGCGTCGGGCCAGTGCACGAAGTAGAAGTCGATGTAGTCGGTGCGGAGGTTGCGCAGCGAGCTCTCGACCTCCCTCATGATGTTCTTGAACGAGGAGTCGCGGTCATAGCCGGCGGCGCTGGTGATCAGGCCAACCTTGGTCGAGAGGAGGTAGCTCTCGCGGTCGACGCCCCTGAGCGCGTTGCCGACAATCTTCTCGGACGTGCCGTTGCCATAGCACGGTGCGGTGTCGATGAGGTTGACGCCGTGCTCGAGCATGGTGCGAATGGCGGACATGCTCGCAGCGTCATCGTTCTCGCCAAAGGAGTCGCCGCCGATCGCCCAGGTGCCCACGGCGAGCTGGGAGACGTCGACGTCAGAGTTCTTGAGGTGCGTGTAGCGCATGTTGTTTCCCCTTCTAATAGGACGGCACGCGTCGAAAGCGCTCGAACGCGTGCCGTCAGGAATTACCTTGAACAAGCTTCGGATATCCCTGAAGCCGCTTTACACGATGCCCACGAGGCCGAGGACAAGCGCGAGAACCATGATGCCAACCAGGATGATGTTGACGTTGACGTTCTTCTTGCGCAGGAGCCACAGGACGACGAGCGTGAGGGCCAGGGGCACGAGGCCCTTGAAGATGGAGTCGAGGTAGGTCTGGATCATGACCGGGTCAGAATCCTGAACCGGGATGGACAGGATCGTGTTGAACTTGACGTTCGCCGCGGTCATGGCGCCGATCATCACGAGGCCAATCGTGGAGGTGGCCTTGGTGATGAGCTTCATGAGGCCGCCCTCGTACATCTCGGAGATGAAGTTGGTGCCCATGCTGAAGCCGAGGTAGGTCATGAAGTATCGGCAGAGGATCGACGGGATGTTGTAGATCAGCAGGAACATGATCGCGCCGAGGGGCGAGCCGCTCATGGCGAGGTTGATGCCAATGCCGGCAGCGATGACACGCAGGACGCCCCAGAAGATTGCGTCACCGATGCCGGACATCGGGCCCATCAGGGAAACCTTGATACCGTCGATGGACTCGGTATCGAAGTCATCGTGCTCAGAGTTCTCCCTCTCCATGGAGGCGACGAGGCCCATGGCGAACGTGCCGACGTTCTGGGTGATGTTGTACCAGGTCGTGTGACGCTTCATGGCGTCGGCGCGAGCCTCGGGGTCATCGGCGTAGTAGCGGTTAAGAGCGGGCTGGATGGAGTACAGCCAACCATCGGCACCAGCCTTGACGGAACCGCCGGCGCCGGAAGCGAACACGGTGAAGGAGCGCAGGAAAATGCGGTTGAGCATCTTCTTGTCTTCAGGGCTCACATTCTTGGTCAGGTTGCTCATGCGAAGAAATCCTCCTCGTCGCTGGTTACAGAGTCGTTGGAAACGGCCTGGGTGGCCAAGCCCTTCTTGGTGAGATCGAAAATCTCCTTGTCGCGGAGGGCGGAGGCAACCGCGATGATGACGCCGAGAACCGCGATGGCGATCATCGGGAGGCCGAGGTACTGGTAGAGCGTGAAGCCCAGGAAGAAGTAGATGCTGAGCTCGGTGCTCCACAGCATCTGGAGCAGGAGCGCCATACCAACGGCGGGCAGGAGGGCGCCCACGGCGTTGAGGCCGCTCATGACATTGGCCGGAATCTGGTTGACGATAGCGGCAACGGGCTCAGCGCCAAGGTAAACACCCAGGAAGGCGATGAGTGCAAAGGCGGCGTACTTAACAAACCACAGAACGTAGTGCTGGAAAGCAAGGCCCTTCTCGTTACCCTCGGCGGCCATCTTGTCAAAGGTGGCGGCGAAGAAAGCGAGGAACACGTTGTTCATGAAGATCGAGAGGAACGCGGTGACGACGCCAACGGGAACGGCCAGCGTGATGGCGGCGCCCTGGTCGATGCCGGCGCCAACGGTGAAGGCGACGGCGAGAGCGGTCGCGGTAACGGGCTCGGCGGAGATGGCGCCACCGATGTTAACCGCGCCCATGAAGATTGCCTCGAGAGAGGCACCGATGATGACACCGGTCTTGACGTCGCCCATCAGAAGGCCCGCAACGAGGCCGACCACGAGAGGACGCTCGATCATACACTGACCGAGAACCCAGTTGCCGCCGTAGCAAATCAGCACGGTCAACCAGGCCATTACTGCTAACCCCATCCTTTGACTTCCTTTCTCTCATTTCATTTGACCGCCTGGCCAAATCCCCTTATTTCTCCGCCGCCTCGATCAGACTCTTGAGAGGAGTCTTGGGATTGGACGGGATAAGCTGATGGAAAACCGGAATACCCTGCTCGCAAAGCTCCTTCGCAGCCTCGAGCTCATCCGGGTTGAGCATGATCGTGGAGTTGAGGGCGACCTTGCTATCCGGATCGGACTTGTCGAAGCGGCCGACATTGGCAACGTTCACGCCCTCGATCTTGCCCGGTGCGCCTTTAACGAGCTCAAGCACGTCACGCACGCAGTTGGTGAGCGCGAAGATGCGCATGGAGTCCGCACGCGGATCGTTCGCGATGCGGCAGGCATCCGGAACATCCTTGACGAGGAGCTTCTGGCCCGCCGGCGTACCCATGGAAAGCGTCATGCGAAGGGCATCGCTCTCCACGGCGTGCTTGTTGGCGACGATGATCCTGGTGGTGTTGAGCTCCTTGGTCCACACCAGGGCGACCTGCCCGTGAATCAGACGGTCATCGACTCGAACCTGAACAATCATTGTTTCCTCTCCTTACTTATTAGTGCTCTCTAATCGAAGAAGTCTCCGTCGGACCCCTCGTTGTCCGCGGCCTTGCTCGGAGGCTCGACGACCTGCATCGTCGCCCTCGCCAGCTCGACGCTCTGCTTGATCGAATCTGCCGTGACCGGCTCAGCGCCGAGGAGCGCCTCGATCACGAGGCCGAGGTTCATACCGGTAACATGGACGATCCCGCGCTTCTCCGGCTCCATGAGGACGACCTTCTGGAAGACGGAGCCACCGTAGATGTCGGTGAAGATGATGGCCTCGTCCTCAGGGCCCACCGAGTCAATAAACGCCTGGATGCGAGGGGTGAAATCGGAGTCGTCCACGTAGCAGTCAACTGCTTCCACCATGTCCGCCATACCGGTCAGGATCTCGATCGAGCTCCTGATTCCGCTTGCGAGGTGACCGTGCGACGCGACAAGAACTTTCTTCATCGAGTCTCTCCTAGAGCGAATAGTGGTTGGGGTTCAGAAGCTGGATCTTGCTTGCGACGAACGCGCGCATGTCGGGGGCGGCGTCCATCAGGAGGCCAACGCCGTTGCCGTCGTTCTTGCCGGAGCTGATGTCCTTCTCGAAGGCGCGGTACATGGAGCGGAAGTACTCCGTGGCGATGTTGAACTTGCTCATGCCGAGGTTCACGGCCTCCTGGAGCTGCTCGTCGGGGATGTCGGAGCATCCGTGCATGACGAGGGGAACGCTGACGGCCTCCCTGCAGGCCTTGATGCGCTCCATGTCGAGGTTCGGGACCTTGACGTAGGGGCCGTGGGCGTTGCCGACGGCGATGGCGAGCGAACCACAGCCGGTGCCCTCGACGAACTCCTCGGCGAGGTTCGGGTCGGTATAGTGGTCGCTGTTCACGAAGTCGTTGGCGTCGGAGCCGTTGCCGACGTGGCCGAGCTCGGCCTCGATGTCAACGTCGAAGATCTTGGCGACCTGGACGACGTCCTTCGTGAGCTGGAAGTTCTCCTCATAGGGAAGCGAGGAGCCGTCGACCATGACGGAGGGGAAACCGGCCTTGACGCCCTTGACGGCGATCTCGTAACCAGCGGAGTGATCCTGGTGGACGGCGACGGGCACGCTCGCGCGCTCGGCGTAATAGCGGGCGGCGAAGGCGATGATGTCGAGGGCACAGTGGTCCTCGAAGCCGGGCCAGTACTGGATGATGATAGGCATGTGCTCATCCTCGGCGGCCTGGATCGCATAACGGATGGTCTCCGTGTTGATGACGTTGATCGCGGGCACGCCATAGTGGTGCTCGGTCGCATGTTGAAGAAGCTCGTTGACCTTGATGAGAGACATCTTTGTCTTCCTTTCACTTGGATAACCATTGGATTGGACAGTTCTCAGCTCGTCAGCTGGTTGAACACGAAGAGAAGCGCGAAGCAGGCAGGCGCTTGCAAAACGCGGTGGAGCCTATGCGGCCGACTTGCCCTCAGGCTGTGGCGCTGCGCTTCGACGCCACAGTACGTACGCCACAAAAGCAACGACCGCAGCAATCGTTGAAGCGAGGGCGAAGGCCAGAAAACCCGCGTGCGTGCCGAGCGCGTCGCACGCCCAACCGCCAAACAGGTTCGCAACCACGACGGACAGACCGCTCTGAACCATCGCGAAGGCGCTCTGACCTCGAGCGCGACAATCCTCGTAAGTGTGGTTGGCAATGTAGGTAACGCAGGAGTAGTAGACGGTCATGTAACTCACGCTCTGCAGCAGCTGGCCGCAAATCATGACCGGGACGATGCCGGTGCCCACGAGCACGAGCCTGAGCGCCGCCATGAAGCAGGAAAAGATCAGGAGGTTCATCTCGCCGAAGCGCCTGACCAGCTTGGAGGAAACGAGCAGGATGGGGATCTCGCTCGCAGCGGAGACCGCACTCAGGACGCCCACGAGGTTCTGACCCTCGCCAAGCTCGACCGCGTAGCGGCCCAAGAACGCCCCGATGAAGCCAATCGCGGCCGAACTGATGAAGGCGAAGACCAAGACGAAGGCGATCTCATTGCTGGTAAACAGCGAGAGGAGGCCCTTTCCGTGGGAGACCTTGGGATCGTCCGCGGCATTGGCGCGAATTCCCGCCTCGGGGAGGCGCCACATGTGAGCCGCGAAGACCACCAGCGCGGCAGAGACCACCGCGAACTGGATTTGAGGAGCCATGTCGAGCAGCCGACCGACGATCAGGACGACGATGGCATAGCCGATAGTGCCACCCATGCGAATGCGAGAAAAGTCCAGGCCAGAGCGATCCGCGAGCTCGATGACGAGGGAGTCGCTCAGGGGCAGGAGCCCCGAGAAAAACGCCGAGAACGCAAAGGTTACGAGAAGGACCGGGACGAACGTCGACGCCAGGTAATACAGCGGAGCGAGTACCGCCGCCGCAAGGCAGAGGATCACGATGACCGCGCGGCGGCGCCCGAGCTTGTCGGCGATCGTCGACCAGAGCGGCTGGATGGCGAGCGCACACACCGGGGTCGCCGCGAGGAGGATGCCGGTCTGGGCTGCGCTGAGGCCGAGGCTCGTGTAGTGAGCGGAGAGGAACGGCGAGTACACGCCCGCGCAGACCCAGTAGAGGACGTTCGCGAAGAACAGCGAAGTCATGCTTGCGTTTGTCCTGGCGTTGTGCATCGTGCTTCTCCCTTCTTGCTCGCCGGGTGCCTGTCTGGGCTTCGAAGTGATTCGCCATCTAGCGTGAAACAAAGTTGTGAGGCGTTGGAACAATGTTCTGTTGTTTCATCGTTTTCGTGCCGTTGTTTCACGGCTCATAAGATAGCAGCTCAAGATGAGATTGCGCCGGGGAAGCACCGATTTACCGCCTTGATTATCGACTTCATCCGAACACCTCCCACATTCATCCGTACATGTACGGATGAATGTGGGAACCCGATACCCTGAGGGCCGGACCGGCCGGCCCCGGAAGATCGGAGGACGGCATGTCCGGAAAGAGGAAGAAGG
>DBFVZT010000028.1:0-40629 GCA_048486575.1 Collinsella sp.
TGGTTCGATGTCTGCCCGGATGCGACACTCGGAAGTGTCCATCCTCGCAGTATCCGGTTCTCAAGGTGCACGCCCCGCGGCTCATCCGGTCCGACCGGGCCGCGCGGCAAGGAGATATATTGCCAGACCGGAGGGCCCCCGGGGGCGGGAATCACGCACTCCATATTTTGTTCACAAATAAATAGATCCCTCAGTCGCATCACTGGGGTTAAAACTGAAGCATTGGCTTCTGATATTGGCGATGACCAGCTGTTTTATGAGTGTTGAGACATCGGTCATCTCTGGAGCGCTACTTTACTCCAAAGGCATCAGCTATTTGTTTCCCGTCGGTAAAAGGCAGGTTTTGTTCGCCAAGCGTTCTTATATATAGAGAAGTTCGGGTTCGAACCCGTGCACCGGCAACAAAAAAGCGACCAACCGGAGTCGATCGCTTTCTATTCTATGGTGGGCCGTCAGGGGTTCAGCCTGCTCCGCAGGCGGCCGCTGCGGCGCTTTCGCGCCTTGCGCGCTGCGCTGGCAAACGCTCGCGCGTTTACTCAGCTCCGCGCCCCGACGGGTTCGAACCCATGCCTTGGCAACAAAAAAGCGACCAACCGGAGTCGATCGCTTTCTATTCTATGGTGGGCCGTCAGGGGTTCGAACCCTGGACCTTGGGATTAAAAGTCCCCTGCTCTGCCAGCTGAGCTAACGGCCCGCGGGTGGCATTGTACCACGGTCTGGGACTATTCCCAACTCCATTGGCCGTTCTGGAAAATCACAACTTCACGTCCATCAGGCGTAATGCCCTTAATATCGATGTCGTCCGTGCCGATCATAAAATCGACGTGCGCGCTCGAGACGTTAACGCCATGCTCCAGGAGCTCTTCCTTGGACATGTCGTACCCACCCTCGATGCATTCGGGGAAACCGACACCTAGCGCGAGATGGCAGCTAGCGTTCTCGTCATAGAGCGTGTCATAGAACAGAACGCCGCTTTCGCGGATCGGAGTGTTCTTGGAAATGAGCGCGACCTCGCCCAGATGAGCGGCACCTTCATCGGTGTCAATAATGCTCGCAAGCGTCGCCTTGCCCACACGGGCATCGTAGTCCACTACGCGGCCGGCCTTGAACTTAATCCAAAAATCGTCAACCTTGTTACCGTGGTGAATGAGCGGCATAGCCGAATACACGATACCGTCGGCACGCATACGATCAGGCGAGGTGAAGACCTCCTCGGTGGGGATGTTGGGGAAGAAGGGGTGTCCATCGGGCGTCTTACCCTTGCCGCCGGCCCACTCGTGACCCTTCGTCATGCCAATCGTCAGATCGGTTCCATTTGCCGCGGTGTAATGTAGGCGGTCAAAACGATTGTCGTTCAGGAAACGCAGGTTCTTTTCGAATGCCGCGTCATGAAGCTCCCAGTCGCTCTCCGGGTCCTGGCCATCGGCACGAGCGGTGTGCAGAATCGCATTCCACAGCTTATAGATTGCAACCTCATCGGCATCTCCCGGGAACACCTCGCGCGCCCATGCCACGACCGGAGCGCCAGCGATGCACCACGGGTTGATGTTGTAGTCCAGTCCACGGCGGAAGACCTTGCACTGCGTATTCCTTGCCTTAGAAGCTGCAGCAGGCTTGGCGGGATCGATGCCCTTAAGGGCGGCAGGGTCCGCACCCTCGATAAAGATAAAGCAGGCGCCGTCCTGGGCCAGGGAATCCAGCTGCAGGCGCTTCCACTCGGGCGTCTGCTCAAAATAGCTTTTATCGACATGCTCGTACGTGAGCCTCGTCACGGCATCATCGGCCCAAATGACCGTCACGTGACCAGCGCCGGCGGCATAAGCCTCCGCGACCACCACGCGGGCAAAGGGCGCGCACTCGACCGGAGACTGAACGACAACCTCCTGGCCGGGCTTGACGTTTACGCCCTTGCGGACAACCAGGCGCGCATAGTTTTTAATCTTGGGCTCCAGGGCCTTCATGCCCTCCAGAGCTTCTTCGACCGTCAGGGCAGCTCGAATCATGTGCCACTCCATCTATCTATAGAACAGTAAAAAGGCGCGCCGCTAAAACGACGCGCCTTATATCTTAGCGATATGTATGAATACAAACGCTACTTCTTCTTGGAGTCCTTCTTGTCCTCCTCGGCAGCCGCGCGCTCAATAAGAGCGTTGAGCTTGTTCTCGGACATGCCCTCGGCCTGCGTGCGGTACATGTTGCGCAGGGGACGGATACGAACGAAGTCGTAGATAAAGTCACCCAGGATGATGACATAGGACAAAACGATGCCGACCATCTGAACAGGACTGGACACCGTGCCGCCGGGAGCGAAGTAGAGCGAAGCCCAAATTGCCACGACGAGTACCATGCCGATGGCGAGCACGGCCCACCAGATACGACGGCGCTTGGTGTAGTCCTCATCCTGCTTGAGGAGGATATTCGACACCGTGTAGATGCGATCCTCGCGGGCGCGCTGTTTGGCCTTGCGGGCGCGCTTTTCCTCCTTGGAAAGACCTTCCAGGTTTTCGCCCTTCTCGAGCTCCTTGCGGCGTGCCTTGGATGATGCCGGCACGACGCGAACGGAGCTCGCTGCCTGGCGGGCGGGCTTAGCAGATGCGGCGGACTTGCGCGCAACCCCGGTAACTTCGTGGGATTGCGTGCGCTTGTTCGTGGCGCTACGGGTACTCACTTATGCGTTCTCCTTCATGCTTGTGAACTGGGAGCCCGTGATGATCTGGAAGGCCTCGCGATAGCGCTCGGACGTGCCATCGATGACCTCGGCGGGCAGGTGCGGGGTCTCCCCCGTCATATCCCAGTTGGCTTTGAGCCAATTGCGGACGAATTGTTTGTCGTAGCTGGGCTGAATCTTGCCCTCCTCGTAGCTGGCGGCGGGCCAGAAACGGCTGGAGTCGGGCGTTAGGCACTCGTCGATCAGCGTAACCTTGCCATCGATGACACCGAACTCGAACTTGGTGTCGGCAATGATGATGCCACGGGTCGCTGCATACTCGGCGGCAGCCTTGTAAATCTTGAGGGACAGGTCGCGAATCTGCGCGGCGATATCCTCACCCACGATCTCGCAGCAACGCTCGAACGAAATGTTCTCGTCGTGGTCGCCGATCTCGGCCTTCGTGGACGGCGTGAACAGCGGCTCGGGAAGCTTGGAGGCCTCGGTCAGACCCTCGGGCAGCTGGATGCCGCATACGGTGCCGTTCTCGTCATAGGTCTTCTTGCCCGAACCGGTCAGATAGCCGCGGACGATGCACTCGATAGGAATCGTCTGGGCCTTCTTGACCAGCATGGCGCGGCCTGCGAGGTAGTCACGATACTCGGCAAACTCCTCGGGGAAATCCGCCGGATCGATGGAGACGAGATGGTTGGGAACAATGTCGGCAAACTTATCGAACCAGAATGCCGAGATGCGGTTGAGCACCTCTCCCTTAAACGGAATCTCGTCGGGAAGAATGAAGTCGAACGCAGAAATGCGGTCGGTGGCGACCATCAGCAGGTTTTCACCGGCATCATAGATATCACGAACCTTGCCACGGGAATCCGGACGACGCTCCATCGTTGTCACGTGAGTCACTCCTTACCTAAATACGACAGTAATGCGGGTTCTTCCCCGCACGTTTTCGCAAACTCGGAGCGGCAGGGACGAAACCCCTCCTTCACCGAATAGCGAAAAGCTAGTGCTCCATTGTAGTAGATGCCGCGTCCGCCGTGTGCTCGCGAGGCAGATGAATCGTAAAAGTCGTACCCTTTCCAAGCTCCGACTCCACGGATATGTAGCCATGATGACGCTCGACAATCTGCTTGGTCACGGCGAGGCCCACGCCCAGACCGCCCGCCTCGCGGGCGCGACTGGCGTCGGCACGCCAAAAACGACCGAAGATGCGCGACAGGTCTTCCTTGGCGATTCCAATGCCCGTGTCCGAGACCGCAATATCGACGTGTTTACGGTCACTGAGCACCGACACCACGACCCATCCGCCCTCGGGGGTATAGCGCATGGCATTACTCATGAGGTTGATGACGCATTGCGTGATCATGTCGGGATCGGCCTCGACAACGTCATCGTGGCCCTGCGTCTCATCTGCAAAGCGCAAACGCAGGTCACGGTCGGCAAACAGGCGCTCCTGGCCATTCACAATCGAACGCACAAACGGCACCATATCCACCGGCTCCAGGTTGAGTGGCGCGGTGCTGTTTTCCATGCGCGACAGGTCGAGCATCTGCTGCACCAGACGGGCCAGACGACGCGTCTCGGATGCGACCGTTTCCAGGTGTTCGTCATCGGTGGGATACACACCGTCTTGCATGGCCTCGACCGTTGCAAGCATGGCCATGAGCGGCGTGCGCAGCTCGTGGGCAACATCAGAGGTCAGGCGCTTCTCGTGCTTCATGTCCTTCTCGAGTGAGGTGGCCATCTCGTCGAAGGTCTCTCCCAGCTGATCGATCTCATCATCGCCGCGCAAGCCCGTACGAGCGGACAGGTCTCCATCGCGAATCTGCTTGGCGGTGCTGGTAATACGATGAATCGGCTTGGTGAGCATGCGCGACACGAGCGATCCGATAACGACCGAAATGCAGATTGCAACAACCGCGGCGAGGGCCATGGCGTTAAAGGTCTTCTCCCTAAACGCAGAGTCCGCCTTGGTGAGCAGAGCGTCGGAGCCGATGGCCCACAGCTTTACCTGTCCGGCATGCTCGCCGGAAGACGTTACAATCTCGACGTTAGCAACGCTATCGGAGTCGGTTGGAGCAGACGAGACCGGGCTATGCGATGCCCTCTTGCCGCTCGTGTCGTCGGTCGTAGCCTGGTTTTCGCGTACATCGGCGGTGGCGCTTGCCGAGGGCCAGGAATCGTCATAAACGATCACACCCTTTTTATTGACGACCTGCATGCCCAGATCGTCGGAAACCAAACTCGACGTTGCGACCGTGCGCAGTTCTCCCGCGGTCCAAGAGCCGTTTTCCTCATATGAGGTCGCCAACTTCTCGGCAGCGGAATTTGCGATTTCGACGATATTGGAGCGTGTGTAATCCGAAAAGACCGTGCCCCACACAACAGAGACAACGCCCACCAGCACCAATACCGTCATGAGCGATGTCAGAGCAAAAGCAAGTGCCATGCGCGAGGGATAGCTCATCGTTGGCCGTGAATCGGAACGAGGCGTGTTCCAACTAGCCTTGGAACCCGCCTCGCTCTCCTGCTTGTGCTTTTGTCCGATTTCAAAGCGCGCAGGTGTCATATGTGATTTCCCTATTTCTCGTCCGACTTATCGGTCTTGGCCGGAGCCTCGAAGCGATAGCCGACACCATGGACGGTGTAGAGCCACTTGGGCTTCTTGGGATCATCGCCCAGCTTGGCGCGAAGATTCTTCACGTGGCTATCGATGGTGCGCTCATAGCCCTCAAAGTCATACCCGAGCACTTTCTCGACCAGCTCCATGCGGTTATACACACGGCCGGGATGGCGGGCAAGCGTGGTGAGCAGCTTGAACTCGGAAGCCGTCAGATCGACTTCCTTGCCCTCGACCAAGATCTTGTGGCCCGAGATATCGATGACCAGATCGCCGAAGTCGAGTACCTCGACGGCGGGCTCGTCGGCCTGATGGGCACGGCGGAACAGAGCGCGAACGCGGGCGACGAGCTCGCGCGGCGAGAACGGCTTAATCAGATAGTCGTCGGCGCCGAGCTCAAGACCGATAATACGGTCCTCGATCTCGCCCTTAGCCGTCAGCATGATGATGGGGACATCCGAGGTATCGCGAATGGTGCGGCAAACGCGCTCGCCGGGAATCTTGGGGAGCATAAGGTCGAGCACGACCAGGTCGAACTGATGCTTCTCGAACTCCTCGATCGCGGACTGGCCGTCGCCGACGCCCACAACCCAGTAGCCTTCGCGCTCGAGATAGGCAGCGACGGCGTCACGGATTGCCTTCTCATCCTCGACCAGCAGAATCTTTTTTGCATCTGAAGCCATAACACGGCCCCCCTGTCTCAATTAGCTAAGAACAAGCCCATTTTAACGCACCTGAGCCCGCCAGATGCCGCTATGACGCGGCAGCTCGGCGGGCGGTACTCACAATTACAACGCGTTTATTCCCCTGTTGGCGCCTTTTTAACCCCTCTAAGCTTAAAGAGAGAATAGGCGTGCAGTGACCGTCTCTGGTATACCCTGGCTGTTGCGCACCGTGGCGTACGTAAGGAATGAGTCCGATTTTCCCGCCGTAGCTGGATAATCGCCATACTCCAAAGCGCGGTCGGGCGACAGCAGCGAGCCATAGGTCTTGGCAGAGGTGTCGATCAGGAAATGCGACGCCTGTACCTTAACAAGGTATTTATTCTTCTTGCCAGCCGCACATGCGAGCGGCTCGCGTGACAGGAAGAGGTACGGCCCTCCCTCATTACCGATATACGTGCCCATATTGCCCAGGCTGCCCACGCCACTATAGGCCGCCTCGATAGAAAACACGAAGGTATCGCCCATATATACGGCCTCGAAAGGCGAAACTGACGAAGGGAGGACCAACTGGGCACGCTTGGTGTTGTTGCCGTCGGTCAGATCGATTGCCGTTATGCCGTAGTAGACGCCCTCGTCGTTGCGGACACGCGGCGAGATGGTCAAAATGCCGTCGCTCGCGCGCGGGGCCGATGCAAAGCGGCCCGTCGATTTCCAAATTACCTCGGCCTTGGATTCATCAAGCGAGCGACGATAACAAAACGAATCACTACTCGTTTTATTGCCGCCTGCCGAAGGCATTTTATACCAGATGACCGATGACCCGAACGCCGTAAACAGGGGCGGATCATAGTCCTTGCCACCTCGATCGAGCTCAACCACGTCGCCAGAGAGCGAAGCGCCCGACAGATTTTGAGCGTAGAGCTTCCACGATGAATTGGCGAAGTTCATCTCAACCCACGCGAATACGCCGTCGCCGGCACGGACATCGTAGAATGCATATCCCGTGCCCTCGATAGGATCCTCGATTAATGTGGTAAGCGAGCCATCACCCAGGTTGAGCACACCGAGTGTGTTGGCGTGCAGCGCCGATGCGGGCGCCATCATCGCCGCGGCGTAATCGCCGTCGCAGTAGTACAGCAGCGTACCCAGAGGCAGCGTCCACGACGCCGCCGGCTCAAGATCGATGTCGACTGCCTCGTACTCATCCGTAATCGAGATGATCTTGGAATCGTCCTTGATAACCTGCGGCTCGCCGGCGGCATCATCGCTGGTGCCCGTTTTTTTCGAGCATCCGGCAAGCACCGTGGCAGCGCCCGCGGCGGCCCCACCGAGTACAAAGCCGCGACGCGATATTCCGTTCTTGATGTGATCGGCGATACCCATTAGGCGATCTCGGTGCGAGCGGCCTCGATAGCGCGTGTAAGCTGGTCGGCGCAGGAGGTCTTTTTCATACCGCAGGTATTACCGGCGAGAACTTCGATTACGCGATCGGCAGGAGCGCCCTCGACCAGCTTGGAGATAGCCTTGAGATTGCCGTCGCAGCCGCCGGTAAACTCAACGCCCATCACCTTGTTGCCGTCATCGGAAAGATCAAGGTGAATATTGCGAGCACACACGCCCTGAGGCTTGTAATCAAACGAAATCATGCGATCCCCTCTCAGAATGTTATTCGAGACGACTATTATCCCCGTCTTTCCCTAAATGCAACGAGGCGCTTTGCCGGCAACACACATTACCAGCAAAGCGCCCTAAAAAGCTAACGTTATGCCCGAACCTACTCGAAGCTCAGCTGCTCCAGACGATCAAAGACCGTGTCGATACGGGTGAGGAAGTCCCACGGATCAAAGATCTCGTCGAGCTTCTCCTGACTGACGGTGCAGCGCGGGTCGGCCTCGAGACGCTCCTTAAAGGTGGGGCCGGAGACACAATCCTGTACCTCGTGCCAAGTTGCCATGGCGTTCTCCTGCACAATGGCGTACGCGTCCTCGCGGGTGATGCCCGTGTCGACGAGGGCGAGCAGCACCTTGGAGGAGAAGATGAGGCCGCGGGTCTTATTGAGGTTGGCCATCATGCGGGCAGGGTACAGCTGCAGGCCGTCGATAACGCGGATGAGGCACTGGAACATGTGGTCGAGGGCGATGAAGCTATCGGCCTGGGCGACGCGCTCGGCAGAGGAGTGCGAAATGTCACGCTCGTGCCACAGGGCGACGTTATCGAAGGCAACCTGGGCGTTGGACTTCACGACGCGCGACAGACCGCAGACTTTCTCCATGGTGATGGGGTTGCGCTTGTGCGGCATGGCTGAGCTGCCCTTTTGGCCCTTACGGAACGGCTCCTCGGCCTCGAGCGTATCGGTCTTCTGTAGATTGCGAACCTCGGTCGCGATGCGCTCGCAGGTGGCTGCGGTGGTGGCGAGAACGCCGGCGAGATAGGCGTGATGGTCGCGGCTGATAACCTGCGTGGACAGCGGGTCGTGAACCAGGCCCAGGTGCTCGCAGACGTACTCCTCGACAAACGGCTCGATGGAGCTGTACGTGCCGACAGCGCCCGAGATGGCACCGAAGGCAACATTCTTGCGGGCGTCCTCAAGACGATCCAGATCGCGCTTGAGCTCCCAGGCCCAAGAGCCAAACTTCATGCCGAAGGTCATCGGCTCGGCGTGGATGCCATGAGTGCGGCCGGCACAGAGCGTGTTGCGCTCCTCAAAGGCGCGACGCTTGCAAATCTCGCCGAGCTTCTTGACGTCCTCGATGATCAGGTCGCAGGCCTGGGTGAGCTGGTAGCACAGGGCCGTGTCGCCCAGATCGGAGCTGGTCATGCCATAGTGAACCCAGCGGCTGGGCTTGGGGTCGCCCTCGGGAACATCGGCATCGATGTATTCCTTCATGTTGGTCAGAAAGGCAATGACGTCGTGGCGCGTGACTTCCTCGATCTCATCGACCTTCGCCTTCTCAAAGTTGGCATGGTCGCGGATCCACTGGGCCTCGTCTTTGGAAATACCGATCTTGCCGAGCTCCGCCTGGGCCTCGCAGGCCAAGACCTCGATCTCCTGCCAAATGGCGTACTTGTTCTCGAGGGAGAAGATGTGTCCCATCTCCGGGCGGGTATAGCGATCGATCATAGCGGCTCCTTTTTGGTTATTGGCACGTTGGTCGTAACCCAACCATTGTACCGTGCGCAGGTGCAAGTATGGGCAGCAGGCATTAACCTAACATTTTGGAATTGGAGCGACCATGAGGACGTCCGCGCATTTGCTTCGCAAATACGCACCGGCTTCAGGCGAGCCCCTCAGCTTCACGAAGCCGAAGGGGAAGACTTTGTTGAATTAGCCGTCCCCATGTCTCCCGTGCCCGGTAGAGCGGGCAACGGGACGTCTGCGTATTTGCTTCGCAAATACGCACCGGCTTCAGGCGCCTGTCGGCGCCTTCGCCTGCTCGCTACAAACGCTTCGCGTTTGCTTAGCGCTCGCACCCTGTCGGGTTCGAGTCCCGGCGCTTTATTGAAAAAAGCACGGCACCGTAATGGTGCCGTGCTTGTGCTTCTAGCTGGAGCGGGCAACGGGACTCGAACCCGCGAGTGTCAGCTTGGGAAGCTGATGCCTTACCACTTGGCGATGCCCGCATATGTGGGGGATAGTATAACGCGGTTGTCTTGTTCGATACAAGGGTGGCGATGCTTGTTTTAGCTGTGGAGATTCGTTTGAAAATCGCGTCAATTGTGGAGACGAGGACCTTTGACTTCCTGTTCTCCTTATCTTCTACCTGCGCTTTTGCTTGATTGTTGTATTTGAGCTCAATTTGTCAGGAATTGGGCAAGCTTTTGGTCAGGCTCCGGTACTTACCCGCATGAACCTCGGGGGTAGCCTCATCCTACGCGTCGCAGCCTCCCCGTGCGGCGCACGAGGGATAAGGAGCAGCCATGTCCAACGCACCCACGCACTCTGTCCACAGCGCAATCGCAACAGGTCCGCTGCTCCTGCTCCTCTTCCTGCTTTTCGGCTGCCTGGCACCGGGAGCCGCATTTGCCGTCGATGGCTACGGCCAGCTCGGCTTCCGCACTATTAGCGATGATTGTGGGCCCTTCTTCATCGGCAAGTATGAAGCTCAAGACGCCTCGATTGCCTACTGCATGAACCAGGAGCGCCCCGGCCCCACCAAACCGGGTGGCCCATGGCTCAACTTTGATCAAGGCTGGGTGTGGCTCGACGACGAGTTCGCGGCAATCGTTTGTCACGGATATCCCACCACCACGTCGTTTGGCGGTTACCATCTTTCACCCGATCGCGCCCGCGCCGCCACCCAGCTTGCCGTATGGATGCTCAACGGCACTACCCATGTCGACGGCACCTACTCCTACACGACCGCTCAGGGTAAAACCAAGAGCGGACACTTTACCGCCGACAATGAAGTCGTGGCGGCTGCGCGGTGGCTCCACGACAGCGCAAAATCAGGAAGCATCAAAGCCGCTCCGCACCGCGCGCGATGCTATCTAGGGGCCGTATCGGGCGGCAGCAAACGTCAAGACATGCTCTATGTACTGCCGGCGGTCTCTGTTTCCTTCCAAAAGCAGTCTGCTAACACCGTTATTACCAGCGGAAACAATACCTATCAGTTTACCGGGGCAACATTCGATATTTTTGAGAGCGCCAGCGGCGCGCGTGTCGGCACCATCAAGATGGACAGCAACGGTCGAGCGCAAGCAACACTTCTGCCCAACACGGCATACTACCTAGTTGAAACGAAGGCGCCGGCCGGCTATGTCCCCCGCCACGATCGTATTGCCTTTACCACGGGGAATGACGGCGGGCGGGTCGCCATTGATGAACAGCCCGGCACCATCAACCTGCGTATCGTAAAACTCGATGCCGCGACGAATGCCGGCCCCCAGGTGGGATCTTCACTCGCAGGAGCAGAGTTCACGTGTGTGTCGCAATCAACCCCTGGATGGGCACAAATCCTCACGACCGACGAAAGCGGTCGGGCCGCCCTCGCCGATGTCCCCTTAGGAACCTTTACCATCTACGAATCAAAAGCCCCCGAGGGCTACCTGCCATCCAACGACAGCTGGACCTATACCGTTGGAGCCGACCAGCTCGGCGATTCAGGCGTGGTCGAGATCGAATCTCGCGTTTCCGATATCCCCATTGCGTTTAACCTTGAGATTTCCAAATTCAAGGATTACGGCAATAGCGACCAATCCGGCCTGGAGCAGCCGGCGGGTGGTGTTGTCTTTGAGGTTGTCAGCAACAGCTCTCAGCAGGTTGTTGGCACACTGATCACAAACATCTATGGCTTTGCCTCCACCAAAGATCAGCCCGAAGCATGGTTCGGCACAGGCAAGCGACCCGCCGGTGTCCACGGAGCCGTCCCATACGACCGTGCCGGCTACACGGTTCGCGAGGTTCCGGAAACCGTCCCCGAGGGTTTTAAACGTGCAGGGGAATGGACCGTCGGGGCCAATCAGATTTCCGACGGCGCCGAGCTTCAATATATCGTGGACAACCACGCTCTGTCGACGCATCTCCAGATTGTAAAACGCGATGCCCAAACAGGCGCTTCTGTTCCCCTAGCCGGATTCACCTTCCAACTCCTCGACAGCAATCACGAACCTGTCTCACAAACTTGCTGGTATCCAGCACATAACGTAATGGACACCTTTACGACTGACGCGACCGGGACCGTCACACTGCCCGAATCGCTCGTGCCGGGCACCTATTATGTACGCGAAACCTCGGCCAAAGAGCCCTATCTTGTCGGCGAAGAGATCGAGGTAAACATACCCGCCGACATGAACCTAACGCCCGTTGCAATCGCCTCGTATTATGACCACGCCGCGACCGGAAACATCAGGATCGTTAAAACCGATGCCATAGACGGCAGCAGCCTCGCGGGCGCCGTCTTTGAGATCCGTGCCTCGGGTGATATCGTGCGCCCCGACGGTAGCATTGCCGCGCTCGACGGTGAGACTGTCGCGACCGTCACGACGGATGAAACTGGAGAAGCACGCGCGGGCAACCTCCCACTGGGATCTGGCACCGCACGCTACGAGGTTGTCGAGACTCAAGCGCCGGCAGGCTTCTTGCTCGATCAGACAACCCATATTGTCGACCTTACTTATGCCGACCAGAAAACACCCGTTGTAGAAGCACGGCTTAACGTGTCCGACGATTACACCAAGGTTGATATCTCCAAGGTCGATGCAAGCGGTGAGCAGGAAGTGGAAGGCGCACAGCTCGCCTTATATGGTCCCGATAAAACCGAAATAGACTCCTGGACCTCATCCGACAAGCCACACCGCGTCGAACATCTTGCACCCGGCACCTACTCGTTGCGCGAAATGATGTCTCCGCGGACCTATGACCTTGCCGAGGAGATAACGTTTGAAATAAAGGATACGGGAGAAGTCCAATCCGTCGCGATGAAGGATGCGCCCATCGAGATCAAGGGGCAGGTCGACAAGCGTCAGGAACTTGTCCAACCTATCGAAAAGGGCCTGTTGGCTAACGGCGATGGTAAAAACCGTGCCGCGATGCAAACCAATACGGATGGGCTTTTCTCCTATACCATCGACGCTCGAAACGATTCAACTACCTGGGTTGATGAGTTCACAATTACCGATGATCTTGAGTGTGCCGAGGACGATACGGCGAGATTCGTCTCAATCGAAACCCCCGTCGCCATCGGCGACCTCAATGGTCTGTGCAACGTGTGGTATCGCACGACGCCGTTGGACTCGACAGACGTCGATGAGCCGGCAAACGCGACACTTGACGATGGGCACGAAAATCCTTGGCTTGAGTCCGACGAAGTAAGGGAGAGTCTGGGTGAGGATTGCCGCCTCGTCGATTACGACGGCTGGCACCTCTGGAAGGCGGATGTCTCGACCACGGAATCCACCACACTCGAGGCGAAAGAACTCGACCTTGCGTCCAATACCGTCGTAACGGGCATTCGAATTGAATACGGTGCGGTAGCCGCCGACTTTACGACTCGAAGCGATGTGGATTCTTGGACCCGCGATGATCTCAAAGATGAGCACGACGACCTTGACGATGCCAAAGCAATCCTTGGCACAGACGCTCGGGGCGCAGTCGTACACATGCAGGCAACGTCGGCTTATACGCCCCAAACCGCACTCACCAACAGCGCGCGCGTCGATCTTTGCCGCAACGGTGGCGGCGATAAACTTGAGTCACATGACGAGGACAGCGTCATTCAACGCTGTACCCTACCGCAGGACCTACCGGCAACAGGATCAGCTCCCATCGCCGCTTGCATCACCGCGCTCCTGACCTCGGGTGTCGCAGCCCTATGGTTCGCTCGCCTTAGGTCGATCCCAAAGAAGCGCTAGCGCGATGAAAAAGCGGGCGAGACAGTCCCCTGGCTCGCCCGCTTTCAATCATGTAAATCGCCGTATCTACTCTGCAGACGAAGATCCACCATCAACGATTGCTTGCTCGGACTCAGGAATCCCATCGGCACCCGTACTCTGTTCTTGCTCCACCTCTTCGCTGATTGCGGAGGCGGGGGTCGAGCCCTTTGCACCCACGATGTAGGCAGCCCCAAATCCTAACGCAATGGCAATCAAGGTCAAAATCACGTAGACAGGCCAATGGCGCTTAATATACGAAAACACGTTGACTCCTTAGAGCTCCGTCTACGAACGGCGGATAACCTCGGTCACGAGCTCGGATACCGTGGCAATGTTCGTCGGGTTGACATTGTGGGGCAGGTCGTCCTCGGTACGAGCGCAAGCCAGACGCGTGCCGTCCACGCCGGCGATGGTGAGGGCTCGGCGGCTCGCCTCAAGCGCGGCATAGGCATCGGTCTTGGCATAGGGCATCTCGAGCGCGCCACAATCGACATGGAACGACTTGCACACCTTGCTGACCAGGTTCATGATGCGGCGATCGCCCTTGAGCAGCTGCTGTTCGCCCTCGACCGTCACCACCGAAAGCCTGCCGGCGCCGACGGATTCAAGATTGATGAAGAATACGCCGCGGAGCTTATCGCGATGCGAAGCCAAGAAGGCCTTCATGCCGGCGCCATCACAATCCGAGGCGCCGGTTGCCACAAACCAGATATCGTGACCGAGCAGCTCATCATCGCCCATAGAGGCGACAGCCGAGAGCATATCTTCGGAAGAAGCGCCATCGGAAGACGTAGCGCCACCCTTCCAGCCATCGTTATCGTCCTCGAAGTTATCCCACGAACCGATACCGCGACCGGACTTCTTGGCATCGTAATCGTCTTCGACGCCCAGCCAGTCACTCATGCTGTCCTGCTCGTTTTTCTTTTTACGACCGAACAGGCCACCCAGGCCGCGCTTACGAGACTTGGGTGCCGCCGGGGCGGGAGCTGAAATGGTCTCGATCGGCTGCGCGCCCGGCGCAACGGGCATAGGAGGCGCAACGGGTGCCGATGTGGGTTCGGGACCCTGAGCAGTAGCAAAGGGGTCGTTGACCTGGGCAGAGGGATCGGGAAGGTCGAACAGCGACGTGCGAGACGCAACGTTTGCCTGCTTCATCGACGGCAGCGATGGATCGGGGACCGAAGCCAGCGGAGACGAGGAGGGCGCAGGCGACGGTGCCGACGCCGGATCGGGAACATTCATCTGCGGACGCGGCGATGCCTGGGAGGAAATCTGGGCCATAAGGGAATCGACCGTTTCGTCCTGGGTGGGAGCGACATTGGCAACCGTGGCACCGGAACCACTCGGAGTCGGCATGGTGAAAATCTGCGTGGAGTAAGGCCTCGACTCATCTGTCTCGGGAGCCTCGGAAACCGCAGACACTTCCTCCTGCTCGACCTCGGTCGAATCATCTTGCTCGGCTGCCGCGTACTGCTCTTCGTCAGAGTTGACCTCGACGGGCTCGTCCTCGGTCGCATCCTGAATTTCGGCAGCATCAATGGGCTCGCCATCGCCCGCCGCGTCGTCCTGCTCATCGGAAGCAGGAAGGGGCTCGGCAATCGCGGTACCTTGCTTTTCAAACGTTATCGTGGAATCGAACTGCGCGGCATCAAACGACATGGTGCTATCGACGTGCTGCTGAGCCTCGAAAGACGTTGTAGCTTCGGCAGCGTCGACGGGTACGGACTGCATAGCCTCGTTCTGCTCGAACTCTTGCGCCGCGCGCTCACGTGCCGCCTCGGCCGCCTGCTGCTGAGCGATAGCCTCCTGCTCGGCAGCCTCGCGTGCGGCAGCGCGCTTCTCCTCGAAATCGTCGATAAATTTCTTGCCCTTTGCAAGCGCACCCTTAAAGAAGTTGGAAGCGCTGGCGCCAATCGACGAGAACGCGGATGCAATGTCGGCATGGGGCGTTGCCGCGGGAATCTCGGCCGAGAAATCAGTATCGCTCTCGTAAGACACGCGCCTCGGCTGTTCAACGTAATCGTCGTCAGACTCGTCCGCAACGTCTTGCGCCGGCGCGGCGGGAGCCAAAATGTCCAGTCCTGCCGCGGGATCGATCGCGGACACCGCCTCGGGCTCGGCAACGGCAGCGGCAACCGCGGCAGACTCATCATCCACGGTGACAGCGGGCGCAGGTGCAGCCACGACGGGGGCAGGCTCGGGCTCAAACGTCGGCTCCTCGCCCTCCTCGTAATCGAGCGTGCAGGACTCGGGAAGCATTCCGAGCGCACGGATGGCATCCGAACCAAAGCGGATGTTGCCGGCGGCATTGCGATAGAGCTCGGGCTCGGGCTCGGCCGCGACAGGCTCCTCCACCGGCTCGGCAGCGGAAACCTCGTCATTGAACTCTTCGGCCTGGACAGCCTGATTCTGATCCTCGGGCACAATGGCGCCAATCAGCGTCTCGTCGGCAGACGCACCCTCAAAGCCCTCGATCTGCTCGTCGAAAGCCTCGCCCCGTTCGGGCTCGGTTTGAGCGTCGGGAGCAATCGGCTGCCCGAACTCGTCCTCAGCGTAGGTAGGCTCTTCATACTCGATGGTGTTGCCGTAGTCGTTTTGCTGCTGGGCCGCGGCATACTCCGCCGCTGCGCGCGCCATTTCCTCGGCACGACGCTTCTGCTCCCCAAAATAGGTATCGAACGGAACGTCGTCGGGAAACTCGTTTTCGCCCTGGAAGGGAGCAACGTTGTCCATAACGCCGAGCATAGCGGCGACAGAGGACTTGTTGCACACCGCGCCGGACGTATAGGGAAGAATATGGCGGTTAAAGATGATGTTTGCCGCGTTGGCAAGTGCAACGAGGGAAGCGAGGATCGCGACAATCCACAGCAGAACCTTGAGCGCGCCGGGGAGCGGCAGAATACGCAGGATGGCAACGGCAGCGGGGGCAACCGTGGCAACGGGCAACAGCTTGGCGATGAGTGCACGATACGAAGCATAAGGCTCGCGGGCGAGCAGCTCAGCACGGGGAGAGTCGTAGTGTGCGACAACGACCACCGGGCGGTTACGCGGGGACGCGAGCGGGCCCGAGGCCTTGTGGTAGGCGATGACATTTTGGCTCACGCCCGTCTTGCCCAGGCGCGAAACCACGGGGTGGCCCGTGCGCTCGAGCACGTAAAGAACGGCGCCGACAATGGCCAGCAAGGTGCCGACCAAGCCGATACCGCCGCCGATGCCCATCAGCAGGGCGCCGGCAAACGCAAGAATACCGGTAACGGCAAATGCCAACCTACTGGGCGCCGGGGCATTGAACTCCTGAACCTCGGGGTCAAAGCCGTGGTTGCGGAAGATCTGAGCGATATCTTCGGCAGCCAAGCGCTCTTCTTCGCTGCATGCCGGCGTAATGCCGGTGTTCTGCAGCAGGTGGTTAATATAGTTCTGGGTGTTCGCCATGTGCGCTCCACATCCATAATCCGACAAATAGGCCCAATGCATGCACATTAGAACCGTATATAGTCGAAAGTATACCCCGAGCGAGCGCAAACGACCGAATTCGGGCCATCTTAACGCCCCGAGCGGACAAGGATATAGCCTAATCTCCATATCGGACTAAAATCATGGCAGCAAACCACCTTCTCATGCGAGGACTCTATGACGGCAAGCGACACGACCGAGACAATTAAAAAGGGAAATTCGGAGCCCAGTTTCGATAAAACGGCTCAGCGCATCCTCAATCTTTTCTTTGTGCTCAATAGCTCCCCCGAACCGCTGACGACCGAGCAGATCGTCTTGGATTCTGACCTGGGATATGGCTCGGGCAATATCGACTCGGATAAGCGCAAGTTTCGACGCGATCGTGACAAGCTGCTCGAACGCGGCATCTTAATCAAGGAGGTTCGCCCCACCGGCGCGCAGGAGACCGAGGAAAGCTCGTGGACAATCGACCGCGAGCACACGTTTGCGGCAGGCGGCCTCATTACCGCAGACGACGCCGATATCCTGCTCAACGCCATCGACCAGACACTAGCGGCCGGCTCATCCACTTTTGCCGCACCGCTTGCCGATATTCGCTCCAAGATTGCCTATCTCACCGGCAGGACGACGGTAGACGAGGCGCCGATCAGCCGCTCTCCCACCGTCGATGCGGTTTGGAGCGCCTTTGCCGAGCGATGCGCGCTGCGATTTTTATATCAGAACGGACGCGGCGAGCAGAGAGAACGTACCGTCTGCGTCTACGGCGTGTTCGAGCGCGAGGGCGTGGCTTACTTCTGCGGCCTCGACAACGTCACCGACGACATCAGGACATTCCGCTGCGACCGTATCGTTCGCGCTTGGCGTCCTTCGAAGGCCTACGTCATCCCCGCGGACTTCAACCTCAGCGACTACCTGTTCTTTGAATTCGATTTTGCCGACCGACCGCCCGTTGCAGCCACGTTCTCATTCGCCCCTCAGACGCAGATCGATATGATCAACGGTCTCACGCGTGGGCGAGGTGAGCTCGTACACACCGATGTGGGATGGACCTGGACCGTTGACGTGCGCGATCTTGAAGCCGGCGCCTCATTTTGCATGGCCCACGCCATGGACGGCATGAGGCCCGTGGCCCCCAAATCGCTCAAACAGGCGTGGAACCACCTCATTGAAAGGACGGTGCACGAGCATGCCCGTGCGTAAACTCACCAGCGAGCAGAGACTCTCGCGCGCCATCGACATCATGGAGGCCCTCTACGCCGCCGGCGAGAGCGGCATGACACGAACCGAGATTTGCAGCCGCTTTGACATCACGGGAGTATCGCTCGACGAGATTCTCGAGATCGTCTCGACGCTCGCGGACCGAGAATCTGGTGCGCGCATCATCTGCGAATGCCACGGCGAGCGTGTGATCCTCACCGGTGACGCCGGGCGTGTGCTACCGTTGCGCCTGAGTGCCGCCGAGGGCGCTGTGCTCAACCACGAACTTGAATCGTTGGGGATCGAGCCGCAGACGGCAGCCCGGATTCGACATGCCCTTCTACCCGAAGAGCTCGGCTATAACCAGCGCGTCTTTGACACCGTCAACCACGGGTCGCACTGGCAGCAGCTGAGCTGCGCCATTCAGGACGGCGTTCGCTGCCGCATCTCATATCGCTCGATGGACGATGCACGGCCACGCGAGCGTCTGGTCGACCCCTTGCGCATTACGGCAAACGGCGACCAAACATACCTGATTGCCTGGGACATCACAGTCGATGAGCAGCGCACCTATCGCATGGATAAAATCGAGGGACTCGCCTTGACGGAAGACTCCGTCGTGCCTCACACACCGGACGTCGCATCCCTCCACGATTCCCTTGCCCGGACGCAGCGCAGCGCAAAGCTCTTGATGCCATTCGATATGGCGGAGCATCTGGACTGGGCCGGCATCACCCTAATCGAGCGCGGCGGGGCAGACATGGCAACGGTAACCGTGCATTACGGCTCCGAGCGTTGGCTACTGAGCCAGGTAATCGCAGCGGGCGGAGCCATCCGCATCTTGGATGACCCCGCCCTGTCAAAGCGCCTGTGCGATATGGCAAAAACCCTCGTCTGTCCGCTTTAGCGCCGCCGCTCGTGGCGTGCGCGCCACAGTTGCAGATAGTGCCCGATCTGCGCCGATTCGATGCGCTGGTAGGAGCTCGTGGGCAGCGACGTTAAGAACTTCTTTCCGTAGCCCTTCGTCACCAGGCGCGGGTCGGCCAGAATCAGCACGCCGCAATCGGTCGACGAGCGGATAAGGCGGCCGGCCGCCTGCTTGACCTCGAGCACCGCCTCGGGCAGCGAATAGCGCGCCCAAGCGCGGTCTTCGCGCAGGTTGCGCTCGCACGAGAGCGGGTCCGTGGGGCTCGAGAACGGCAGCTTGGGAATGATGACGCAGCGCAGTGTCTCGCCGCTGGCGTCGAATCCCTCCCAGAAGGCCTTAAGAGCAAAAAGCGACGAGGTCGGCTCGTTGATAAACCGGTCGCGCAGGCGACGAGGAGATGAGTTGCGCTGCTGGCAGTTGAGCTCCAGACCCGCACGGGCCATCTTGGGCTCAACGCGGGCGTACAGGTCTTCCATGTCGCGCCGATTGGTAAACAATGTGAGCACCGATCCGCCCATGGCAAGATGGGCGTCGACCAGCACGCGCTCGAGCGCCGTAAGATAGCTCTCACGATCGCGCGGATCGGGTATATCGCCCGCAACGACTACAGCCATGTTCGAATCAAAGTCGTAGCTCGAGTCCAAGTGCAGCGATGAGGATGTTGAAGCACCGATGCGATCGAGGCCGACCGCGTGGTTAAAGTGTTCAAAGCTTTTGGACACCGTCATGGTCGCCGAGGCAAAGATAGCCGTGTGAACCTCGGGCAGCCACTCGGTTGCCAAGGCCTCGCCAATGTCGATGCGCTCTGCGGTCATTGACTCTCCGCCGGCACGCAACCTGCGATTGACCTGCAGCGAATACACGTAGTGTTCATCGGTGCCGTCGATGATGAGTTTGAGGTTCTCGGCCAGCTCGTGCAGGCGGCGCGAGATATCGCCCAAGTCGACAACAACCTCGGGCTTGTCGGCGGCGACGGCTTGCACCAGCGCGTCGACGCACTTGTCAGCTTGTTCCAATGCATCGATGGCAGCGTAGGCCGACTGTAAGAAATCATGCCAGTCGTCAGATTCGCGCAGCTCGGGGCCAATCCATAGATTGGCATTGTCATAACCCCCACGGGCACGGCGGCCGAGCTCGCGAACGCCATCGAACACGTCGGCGATTGCCATGCTCGCGCGCGCAACCGTCGACGTCGCCTTGGCAGTAAGGCCCAGATAGAGCGTAGAGCCCTCGGAGGTTGCCAAATCACGGGAGACCTGGCTTAGCGCACCGGTGCTCGAGCCACCCAGGCGCTCAAACAGAACGCGTGATTCGTCCGCCGACACCACGCGCGCCCACTGACGGCGCGCCTCGCGCTCGATAGAATGAGCCTCGTCGATTACCCAATGACGAATCGGAGGCAAAATCCTGCCCTCGGCCGCAACATTGCGGAACAGCAGGGAATGGTTGGTGACCACCACGTCGGCATGCGCTGCACGACGGCGAGCGCCGTGGACCAAACATTTATCAGGGAAAAACGGGCAGAGGCGACGAGCACACTCGCGCGAGGCCGTCGTAAAGTCGGGGCGGTTGACGCTGCGCCACCGAATGCCGAGCGAGTCGAGGTCGCCATCGGCTGATTGGCAGACGTACGCCATAATGACCGCGACCGCCGTGAGCGTGTCCGCCGGATCGCGCTTGGTGGTAATCTCGACCTGGCCGCGGCTCATGCGCTCAAGCTTGCGCAGGCACGGATAGTGGTCATAGCCCTTGAGGGCGCAAAATGACAGGCCACCGTCCAGTTGCTCGGCAAGTTTTGGCAGCTCATGGTACATGAGCTGGTCGGCAAGATTGTTCGATTTGGTCGCAATACCAACCGTGATGTTGTTACGGCGTGCTGCCTCGGCAAAAGGCACCAGATAGGCCATCGATTTGCCGACGCCCGTGCCCGCCTCAATTACACGATGAGTGCCCGTGACCAGCGCATCGCGGACCTCGAGCGCCATCGCGATCTGCTCATCACGCGGCTCGTAGGTGGGATACATGCGATTGACCAGGCCACCTGGCGCATAGTCTGCCTCAATCTCCTCACGACTCGGCATCTTGAGTACCGGCAGTTCGTCGGCGTCCACCCGATCGTCGGCGCGATCGGCCTTGAGAACGTCAGCACGAGCGGCGCTGAGAGAGAAGATAGAACCAGGGTTCTGCCCCGCCAAGAATGAGAAGATAGGACGATAGGACCAAGGCACATCCGGATGCATGTCGGCTAGGCGCGCCATGAGGCCCTGAGGCAAGTCGGTGAGCGCCACGAGCAACACGCGCCATACGCCACACAGGGCGTCGACGTCGGCATTGGCACGGTGTGATACCGAGTCACAGCCAAACAGATCGGCCATAAAAGACAACTTGTGCGAGGCCAGGCGAGGAAGCGCGATGCGCGACAGCGCCAGCGAATCGATCCAAATATCGCTCACGTTGACGCCGCCTTTGACCGACTCGATAAACGAGCGGTCGAACGTGGCGTTATGTGCGATCACCGGGCAACCACCGACAAAATCGGCGAGAGCGGCGACGGCCTCAACAGCCGACGGAGCATCTGCCACATCGGCATTTGTAATGCTCGTGAGCTCGGTAATCTCGGCGGGAATCAGCTGCTTGGGATGCACGAAGGTATCGAAGCGGTCGACGACCTCGCGACCCGAAAGGCGGGCCGCCGAGATCTCGATCAGCTCGTTGTCCTGCACCGAAAGACCCGTTGTCTCGGTATCGAGGACGATCACATCTTCCTCAATAAGGCCGAAGGACTGTGTTTTGGCGCGCTCGGCAAGCGTGGCATAGGAGTCGATGACAAACTGCGGCGTTCCTGACAAAACCGCGTCCTCGATTAGCATGCAATGCCCGCTCGACGAAGGCCCATACGGATCAGGCTGTCACAGACCTGCGGGAACGTCATGTCGTCGGTGTGGCGAATCTCATCCGGATACAGCGACGTATCGGTCATTCCGGGAATGGTATTGGTCTCGAGGATGACGGGGCCGTCCTCGCTCACGATAAAATCGCTGCGCGAGATGCCCAGGCAACCGAGGGCCTTGTGAGCAGCACAGGCAAGCTCCTGAGCGCGAGCGTAATTCTCGGGTGAAATCTGCGCCGGAATACGATGGATGTCCGTAGGGTCGACATACTTCACGTCCAGATCGTAGAACTCGCAGTCCTCGGGCTTACGAATCTCGACAATCGGCAGAGCGCGCACGTCATCTTCGCCGTATACGCCGACGGTGATCTCGGTACCCTCGATGCACTTCTCGACCAGTACTTTGTCGCCGTACTCAAACGCCTTGGCGATTGCCGCGGGCAGCTCGGAGGGCTCATGGACCAGGGAAATGCCATAGCTGGAACCGTTGACGGCCGGCTTCACAAAGCAGCGCTCGCCACAAACCTCGACGATACGATCGATATCGACTTCATCGCCCACCTCGAGCGCAAGGCCGGGGGCAATGGGAATGCCCGCCTTGGCGTACAGGAGCTTAGAGACCTCCTTGTCGGCACCGCAGGCGCTGGCAAGCACGCCCGAAGCCGTGTAGGGGATACCCAGGGTCTCCATGGCGCCTTGCATGGCGCCATCCTCGCCGCCGGCACCGTGCATGGCGATAAACGCCACGTCAAAGCCGCCGGTTGCCATGGTTACCATAAAGTCATCAGCAGCCGTGTCGAGCAGCTCCACCGAAGTGTAGCCGGCCTCCTTCAAGGCAACCACGACGTTCTTTCCCGAATTGAGCGAGATCTCGCGCTCAGCGGAATGACCGCCCGCCAAGACCGCTACGTGCATGTTCTCTAGGCTTTTACCCGGCATGGGCAGACTCCTCCTCTAAAATTTCTGCAGCTGATACCATATTGTAGCGATACCCTCTACGTTTCCCCAAAATCGAAAGGCTTCCATGAATCCCAGGACTAAATCTCAGGACATTCGCGACTTGAGCCAAAACGATATTCGCGAGCTCGTGGCAGAACTCGGCCAGCCCGCCTTCCGCGCCAAGCAACTCATCGAATGGGTCTTTGAGAAGAACGTTTGTTCGTTTGACGATATGACCAACCTTCCCAAGGCTTTCCGCGAGCAGCTTAAAGAGGCTTTTGCCTTTGACACGCCGACTGAACTCATCAAGCAGGTATCCAAAGATGGCTCTCGTAAGTATCTGCTTGAGTACCACGACGGCATTTCCGTCGAAACCGTAGGCATGCCCCGTCGTAACAAGCTTTCCGTCTGCGTTTCCACCCAGGCAGGCTGCGGCATGGGCTGTGCTTTTTGTGCTACCGGCCTCAACGGCCTCAAGCGCTCGCTGACCGCCCAAGAGATCGTTGACCAGGTACTTCATGTCTCCAACGACTTTGGCGAGCGTGCCACAAGCGTCGTTTTCATGGGTCAAGGCGAGCCCTTTGCTAACTATGACGAGGTTCTCAAGGCACTGCGCATCCTTAACGATCCCGACGGTATCGGTATTGGAGCCCGCCACCTTACTGTCTCCACCAGTGGCGTTATTCCTGGTATTCGCAAATTTGCCGACATCCCCGAGCAGTTCACGCTTGCTGTTTCCCTGCATTCCGCCATCCAGTCGACGCGCAATAAGCTCATGCCCGGTGTTAAGAAGTACACGCTGCTCCGCCTTCACGAGGCGCTTCAGCTCTACACCGAGAAGACGGGCCGCCGCCCGACCTATGAGTACGCCATGATCGAAGGCGTCAACGATACGAATCCCGAGATGCAGGCGCTCTGCGACTTCTGCGAGGGAACGCTGTGCCACGTTAACCTGATTCAGCTTAACGACATCGAGGGCAGCCCGCTCAAGCCGTCGCCGATTCATAAGGTTGAGGATCTTCAGCGCCGCCTTGAGTCTCGTGGCATCGAGACCACGATCCGTAATTCTCGCGGCAATGATATTGACGCCGCCTGCGGACAGCTGAAGCAGCGCTTCAAAGTTCAGAAGAACGCATAGGGGAGTCGCACCCCAAAACGTTTCATGTGAAACATCGAACAGCCCCGGTTGTAGATAATGCAACCAGGGCTGTTTCATTTTTTTATACTATTGGATTTGATTTACGCAAGCATAGTTTTATTGCCAAAATAAGGGGTCCTTGTCTCACAAATCAGACAAGGACCCCTTCAAAACAGGCAAGTAATTGTTAGGTACCTAATAACCAACATTTTCCCATTGATGGTTAACCCAGTCTTGGTTAATCTTGGGATTCTTAGTCACCTGAGCAGTACGCATGGCAACATCTTCGGTCATCACATCCATTTTCTTCTTGGATGTATCGACGATATCCTGAGCTCCGCGCAGCAGTCGACCACGCAGCTCATCATCTGTCGCAAGCTTATAGCCTGCAAAAGCACCAGCAGCGACAGTGGTTGCCAACGCAATGGCCGCGAGAACCTTATTCTTCATCCTGATCCTCCTGCCCGAATTGAATCATTTCGCCAAGGATACGGGAGAGCTCCTCTTCGTCTTTGAACTCGATTTCAATCTTGTTCTTGCCACGCGAGCTCTTCACGCGCACATTCGTGTTAAATACTTGACGAAGGACTCGAGCGGCCTTTTTGAATGACTGAGGTGTTGCTGGCCTCGGCGTCTTAGGTGTTTCTCCGGCAGAAAACAACGGAGCAAGATTTTCTGTCGCTCTGACGGAAAGGCCTTCTGCAACAACCTTCTCAGCAAGTCGAATCCTGGCATCTTCATATGGAACTGCAAGAATCGCTCTCGCATGACCGGCTGTAAGCTTGCCTTCGAAAATCATCTGCTGTACGACTTCGGGAAGATCTAGCAAACGAAGTGAATTTGTAATTGCGGAACGAGACTTACTGACAGCCTTTGATAACGCCTCCTGCGTCATCCCACTGGCATCAATGAGCTGACGATAACCCTTCGCCTCTTCGACGGGATTCAAATCAGAACGCTGAAGATTCTCGATAAGTGCAAGAGCGAGCATTTCCTCATCATTAACTTCTTTAATGATGACAGGCAGCTCCTCAAGACCAGCAAGCTTTGATGCTTGGTAACGACGCTCACCAGCGATGATCTCATAGCCGTTTCCATGCTTGCGAACCAACAACGGCTGCAACACGCCATGTTCTTGGATCGACTCGCTCAACTCACGAAGTTCAGTTTCGTTAAAGTGAATTCGCGGCTGATTAGGGTTGGGAACAATATCCTCAATAGGTAGTTTTGTTTCAGATGCGTCATTTGAAGCCGATGCAGCCGAACCGCCGGTCTCATACTCGGCTTCTGAGACCAAAGCATTGAGTCCACGTCCTAATCCGCCACGTTTCTTTACACTAGGCACGCTTGATCACCTCTTTTGCAAGGTTCATATACGCTTTTGCACCCTTATTTTGAGGTGCATAGGTAATTACCGGCTCTCCAAAAGACGGAGCCTCAGATATTTTTACTGTACGGGGAATTAGAGTCTTAAAAGCCTTATCACCAAAGTACGACTGAACCTCCTCAACAACCTGATTCGACAGCGAAGTACGCGAGTCATACATGGTCATAAGCACACCATAGGTGTCTAAGCCCTTGTTCAGACGTGATTTAACCATCTTCATTGACTCAAGCAGCTTCGTAACGCCCTCGAGTGCGTAATACTCGCACTGAATCGGAATCAAAACGCTGTCTGCTGCGGTCAAAGCGTTGATGGTAAGCAGGCCGAGCGAAGGAGGACAGTCAATGAAAATAAAATCGAACTCGTCCTGAATCGGCTCAAGCAAATCTTTGAGGCGGGTTTCACGAGCAATTGCGCTTACGAGCTCAATTTCAGCGCCTGCAAGCTGAATTGTCGCCGGAATAACGAATACCTTTTTGCAATTTGTATCAAGAACAAGCGATTCTGCCGGTACGTCATTCAACAATGCATCATAGATGCATTGGTCAAGGTCTTCTTTTTCAATTCCAAATCCACTGGTACTGTTTCCCTGCGGATCAAAGTCGACAATCAGCGTCTTGCGACCCTGCTCACCCAGTGCTGCTGCAAGGTTTACAGCCGTCGTTGACTTACCGACGCCGCCTTTTTGATTGATGATTGCAATAATACGCGTGTCTTTTGCGCTCTTCGAACGCTTAACGTCGCGAAATCCCACGGTCCCTCCTGATGTGTATTAAAGCTGTCAAACGGAGGATGTTTCACGTGAAACATTCCGATTCGATATCAACCGCCATGTTTCACGTGAAACACTGCAAGTTGTTGGTATCTATTATGTTTCACGTGAAACATCTAGGCAAGCGGATTCTTCTTTGCCATGCCATTTGCACGAGGCAATGTAACGGATGCTGGATGGCTCTTCTTAAGAACAATGAATTCCCTGTGGCCCAAGCCCTCAGGCAAATCGATTACGTCATTCAAAAGCAAAGTGAAGCCGCAGATCTTAGCTGCAGACATGCCGGAAGCAAGCTCATCATCCGATGGATTGCCCTTCGTGATAACAAATAGCCCTCCATCCTTGAGGTACGGAGCCGCATACTCAACAAGAATCGGTAGAGGGGCCAGTGCGCGGGCGGTTACGACAGAGAACTGCTTCTTATGGCTTCGAGCATATTCTTCAAGGCGATCATGGACTGCATGACCATATTTCAATCCAAGAGCATGAACAAAAGAATTGACAGCGTCAACCTTCTTGCCAACAGAGTCAATATAAGTAGCTTTACGATGCGTGACTATCGTTAATGGAATACCAGGGAAGCCCGCACCCGTTCCCATATCAAGCATAGATCCCTCAGGAGCCTTATTGATATAAGGGAGCAAAACAAGTGAGTCGAGGATATGAAGTACCGCAGCATCTTCTACGTTAAGAATACGGGTGAGATTGGTTGTCTTATTTGTTTCTAGAACCAAATCCAAATGCTGAATACATTTCCTTAGCTCAGTATCAGTTACGCTCAAAGAATACTCTTTGCAATAGGAAGTTAGACGGCTGAGCATCTCGTCAGCCTGCTGATCAGTAAGTACTAACAACGAAAGCTCCTTTCTGACAAAAATCAGTGTATCGAGAACTTTTGACAAAAAAAGGGGACGTGGAAACCACGTCCCCTTAGCATAAGCTCGAGTAGATTATCGAGCAACAATCACCACATGGCGATCAGGGTCAGAACCCTCAGAATGGGTATCGACGGCATCATTGCCACGGAGTGCGATATGAACCAGTCGGCGCTCATAGGCATTCATGGGCGGAAGCGAAACACTCTTATGGGTACGGATGGCACGCTCGGCAGCCGACTGAGCCATAGAGGCAACCTTGTCCTGACGACGGCTCTTGTAGCCCTCAACGTCAACCACAACCGGATACCTAAAGCCAAGCTTGCGGCTCACCAGCAAAGAGAACATGACCTGAAGAGCATCAAGGGTACGACCATGACGGCCAATGAGAACAGCAAGATCAGGAGCCGTAACATCCAAAATCAGCTCGCCCTCGTCGCCCTCGTACTCATCAATAGGAGAGTTGGCGGCATCGAAGTGCGAAAGGATGGAACGCAGAATGGAAATCGCAACATCGGCAATGGTGTCGAGCTCCTCGTCGGTCAGCTCTTCACCGGCCTTGTAGCGCTGTGTAATCTCGGGATAATCGCCCGCAATCTGCGGGGCAACCTCCTCAAGCATATCCTCGATGATCTCTTCAGACATAACGTACTCCAAAAGTTAGGTACCTAAATAAGATTGATATCCCGACTACTTCTTCTTGTGCGGACGCGGCTTCTTCTCGCGACGGGTAACCTCGACCTGCAGCGGAGCGTTCTTGAGGCGCTCCTCCTCATCGGCCTTGGCCTTGTCGATAACCTTCTGCGTCACGAAGATCTGCTGGATAACCTGCCAGGCAGAAGACACATCGTAGTACAGCAGAACGCCGACGGGCAGGCTCCAGCCCATCCAAAGCATCATGACGGTCATGACGACAGCCATCATGCGCATGCTCTGGGCCTGCTGACCAGTCTGATTGCGAGACATATACAGCTGCGGAATCAGGGTCAAGACAGCGAACAGAATCAGGCAAACCAGCGCAGGCAGCGCAACCATAAAGCCATCGGCAAAGGAAGCGCTCGGCGTGGTGGTAAGGTCAGGCAGGATGTTGAAGAACGAGAACGTGCCGTCGCTAAAGTAGTTCGGCAGGTTACGCAGCAGCGTAAACAGGGCGAACAGGACAGGCATCTGGATCAACAGCGGCAGACAACCAGCCATGGGGTTGAACTTGTTCTCGCTGTAGAACTTCTGCATCTCCTCGGCCTGACGCTGGGGATCGTCGGCATAGCGCTCCTGGATCTCGAGCATCTTAGGCTGCAGCACCTGCATGCGAGCCGTCGACTTGGTCGACTTGAGCATGAGCGGCGTCAGCAGCAGACGGATGATGACCACCAGGATGATGATGGACAGGCCCCAGTCGACCGCAAAGGTCTGGATGAGCTTGAGCAGCTCGAAAAGGATGTTAACGATCCAATCCCACATGTAAGTTTTCCTCCGATAGCGAGTGCCCGCTAAGGCACAGGGTCATAACCGCCGACGTGCAGGGGATTGCAGCGAGCGATGCGCCTCACGGCAAGCCAGCAGCCTCTCAAAACACCGTACTTCTCAATCGCCTGGATAGCGTATTGCGAGCACGTTGGGTAATAAATGCAGGCGTCAGGCAATAAGGGCGAAATAACCTGTTGATATATGCGAATAGGAGCGATGGCAACACGTCGCAAAACGTGATTGCTCATCGCTCCTCCCCGGCAACGCCGGCGCGTTTCATAAGCGAACGCAACGCCTTGTCCATCTCCTGCGGCGAGGAAACCCTCGTCTTGGGAGTCGCGAACAAGATGATGTCATGACCCGCAACGGGAAATCCACAGCTGCGGGCGGCCTCGCGCATCACACGCTTAGATCGGTTGCGCACCACAGCACAACCGAGTCGTTTAGCACCAACGAAGGCGACCCTTCCGGAGTCGCCTTCGCCAACCGATTCACATATGGTCATTCGAATCAGAGGGTGATTGAAACGACGCCCCTGACTGAACACATGCTCGAAATCTTGCCGAGACTTAATAGTCTTCATGCGAGATGTGTGTATCGCTGCTAGACAGTGAGACGCTTGCGGCCCTTGGCGCGACGACGGGCGAGCACGGCACGACCACCCTTAGTGGCCATACGGGCACGGAAGCCATGGGTCTTGGCACGCTTACGCTTATTAGGCTGATACGTACGCTTCATCTTAAGTTCCTCCTGCTGCATTTCGAGTGTCCGCGGGGGCGCGGACGCAGATATAGACACGTGAGCTTGAAGATTGTAGGGAAATCAATGTTCAAATGTCAAGAAATCAAAGGTAAAAGGTTGCAAAGAGTACACGGTTCCCCCATAAGCAGAACCGGCACTTGAGGCAGCAGGCAACTTTTCACGAAATTTCATCGAGTTTTCAACAGGTCATGTTGGAAATGTTGAGAACTTTTCGTCCGTTTTCCAAAGTTTTCAACAGGTTTTGAAAACTTGTCGAAAGATGAGAAACATTGCGCAGTGAGCTACTATTTGTTCAAAACCTTTTGAAAGATTGCGAGCGGCATGTCTGACGACTTCTACACCATGGTCGATTCCGGTGATCCGGCACCCGACAACGAGCACATCACCGGCGTGCGCGAAGAACGCAACGAGGGTGAGCAGGTCACCGCACAAGCACCGAAGGCCATGTATGCAGCGCGCATCGCGGTCTACGATGACATGCTGTCGACACCGCGTGTCATCGTCATCGAACCGCAAGACGTCCGTACCTACCTGGAAGAGACAACCAACACCGTCTACCAGTGCATGAAAGAGCAGGGGGGACGCATCTCGCTGATGGTTATCCGCGAGATTGTCGAAAACTTTATCCACGCGCATTTTGCAGAGCCCATCATCTCGATTCTCGACGGTGGCGACACCATCCGCTTTGCCGATCAGGGTCCGGGCATCGACGACAAAGAGCGTGCCTTCGATTTTGGCGTAACCAGTGCAAACAGCAAGATGAAACGGTATATCCGCGGCACCGGCGCCGGGTTTCCCATGGTACAGGAGTACTTGGAAAACGCCGGCGGTGCCGTCTCCATCGAGGACAACATGGGCAACGGCACCGTCGTGACGGTAAGTCTGAACCCCAAGCGCGTGCAGGAAATCGAGCGTGCTGGCGGGCGCGGGGCAGCCGTGCGACCCGAAACGGAGCAGCCGGCATATCCCATGCCGGGCGCCTTCGCGCAGCAACCCGCAGCAATGCAGCAGGTGCAACAGCAAATGCCTCCTATGCTGCAGCCCGGCATGCCCCCCGTGCAAGAGCCCCAGGCACCCTCGGGCGCGATTCCCCAGAACATACCCGATGCAATGCCAGCGATGGGCCAGGATGTGGGAAACTTACAGCAGATGGCAGGCGCATCGGCTACACAGCAGATATCCTATCAACCGAACCCGCAAGGGTATCCGGCTCAATACGCGCCGCAAACGGGATATGCGCAGGCATACCCCCAGCAATACCCGCTGGGATACCAGCAGCCGTACCAACAAATGCCCCAGGCGCAGTACAACCCATGGGCCCAGCAGATGCCTCCGCAGCCTTACCAACAGTGGCCGCAAAGTTTTCAACAGCAGCCGCTGCCCATGCAGAGTTCTCAACAACCAGCAGCTCAAATGATGTATCCTAATGCGGCGAATCAATATGCACAGCCGCAGCAAAACGTATTCGTGAGCGAGCGCGGCGAAGCGGCACTGGGCTATCTGGCTCAAAACCAGGAGTGTGGCGCAACCGACCTGGCACGAGCGTTTGGAAACTCAGCGCCCACGTGGTCGCGAACGCTCAACGACTTGGCACAGGCCGGCTTGGTAATCAAACATGGCCAGAAATATCATCTGACCGAGATAGGTAGCACTCGCGTGCGAGCCCAAAGCTAAGGAACGGGAGAAACAGTGGACGAGGAAGCAAGCATCATCCTGGGAGATGCCATCGCCTTTTGTCAGCGCGACGGCCAAGATGCACGCCTCATCAATATGCTGGGACAATCGCGCGCTGTGAGCTTAACCGAGGACACTCTGACGATTGAGGCCCCTTCACGCTTTGCCATCGCTCAGCTCAAAAAGTATCAGCCGACCATCGAGGCGTACCTAGAAGAGATCGCCTTTGCACCGATTGCGCTCAATATCGTGGCACCGCAAGGCGCCTCGGCAAATACGGCCCCGGTCACTCACCCGGTAGCGACCGCCACCGCAGCGGCAACGCCGGCGCCCGAGCCTCGACGCGACGATGTTTCCCGCGAAACCACGGCACCACAGCCGACTGCTTCGGTCGCACCGGCGGTAGAGCCAGCCCCCTCGCCCATCCCGACCGCCACGCATATGCCCGTCGCACATGAGGCGACACCCGGCGAGGAGTCGGGCATTGCAATCAAAAACACGTTGTCCGCCGACGATTTCCGCCGCATGATGACCCAAATGAACGGCAGACCACCGGCGAAAAGCGCGAGTTCGTCCGCAGCGCCGGCAGCATCTTCGACGGCGACCCCGGCGGCAGTCGAGAAAAACGCGGACGGGGCACCCCTCGCAGCGAATTCGAAATTCACGTTTGAAAACTTCGTCTTCGGACCGGAGAACAGCCTTGCCTACCGATCGGCGCTCAAATTCGCCATGCTTGCAGACACGCCCGGTACCTGCACGTCGCTGTTCATCTACGGCAAATCGGGCCTGGGCAAGACGCACCTGCTGCTCGCCATCAAAAATGAGCTGGCAGAGAAATCGCCCGAGATCAAGGTGAAGTACGCCAACTCGCAGGCATATCTGGACGACTTGATGACGGAATTCGACCGCCAAAAGAAGAGCAACGCCCCCATTATGCAGGCGTACCACGGCGTCGACGTGCTTATCATCGATGACATCCAGAACATCATCGGCAAGCGCGCGAGCGTGGATTACTTCTTCCAGTTGATGGACGAATTTATCCGTAACAACAAGAAGGTCGTGATCGCCGCCGACCGCGCCCCCAAGGACCTTAATATGGACGAGCGCCTGACCAGTCGCTTTAATGCCGGTCTGCTGTGTCTGGTGGCGGAGCCCAGCTACGAGATGAAGTACAAGATTTTGCAGCGTTATTACGAGAACACGATCGCCGCCGCGCCCGAGGCGGGCGACGACTCGCTGCTGGCGGCCTACGGGGGCGACGGCGGACATCTGACCGACGCGCACTTTAAACACATGGCCGAGGTCTCGGGCACCAACATTCGCGAGCTCGAGAGCTTTTGCGAGCGTTGTGCCGGCGAAGCGGGCGATCGCGAGCGCGAGGGCGGGGAGCTCACCTTTGACGACATCGACGCCATCGCCAACCAGTACTTCGACACATCGGCCAAGAAGATCAATGTGCAGACGGTCCAGTCCGTCATCGAGGAGCAATACGGTGTGACGCACGAGGAACTCATCGGGCCTCGCCGCAACGCCAATATCGCCAAGGCGCGCCATATCGCTATCTACCTGGCGATCGAAATGTGCGAGATGACGACGACGGCCGTGGGCGCCGAGTTTGGCAACCGCAACCACTCGACCGTCAGCACGAGCTATAAAAAGGTTCAGAAGATGATTCAGGAAGACCGGACTGTCACCGAAGACCTCAAGTCGCTGCGCGATAAAATTACACTGCGCTCGTAGGTAAATGGAAACACCTGTTGAAAACTTGTCGAAACGGCGGTTATAAGGTGTCAAAAACTCGAGCCGCGGTGATGAAAAGTTTTGCGCAGGTTTTGAACGTGGAAAACATGCCCGGTTGCACACAGGTTCCTGTCGATTCTCTTTTTAGGGCTGACCTGCACTTTTAGGAGTAATCAACAGTTTCGTCAGTACTATTACTATTATTAAGATATTTATATCTATAGAAAGGTATTAAAAGATGAAGTTCACCGTCAGCCAGAGCTCGCTTACGCAAGCCATCGGCGTCGTTATGAAAGGCGTCGCTTCGGCATCCACCCTTCCCATTCTGTCGGGCGTGCTCGTTAAGGCACAAGACGGCATCTTGGAATTCCAGACTTCCAACTACACCATCTCGATTCGTCACCGCATTGCGGCTCATGTCGAAGAGGAAGGCGAGATGGTGATTCCCTGCAAGATGCTCTCCAACATCACCAAGACCCTTCCCGATGCCCCGGTCACCTTTGAGCTGTCCGAGCGTCAGGTTTTGATTGGCTGCGAGAAGAGCTCTTTTCGCCTCAACACACTCGATGCCAACGACTTTCCCGAGTTCCCGGCATACGCCATCGAAAGCGCCGTCGAGCTGCCGACCGATATCCTGTCCGAAATGGTAAGTCGCGTATGGCGCGTCACTTCGACTGACAAGGCCCGCCCCATCCTGGGCGGCGTGCATATGAAGGTCGAGAACAACACCGTGCGCCTGGTCGCGACCGACTCCTTCCGACTGGCTGTGTGCGATACGCAGGTCGAGACCTCGACCCTCGAGGGTTCCTTTGAGCTCAACGTGCCTGCCGACGCCTTCAACGACGCGCTGAGCATCATGGCCAGCCAGGCGACCATCATGATCGGCGCCACCGACACCCAGGTTGTCTTTGAGGCCGGCAACACCACCTACGTGTCGCGCCGCATCGAGGGCGTATATCCCAATTACAAGCAGCTCATCCCCGATTCGTGCGTGACGAGCGTCAAGATCGACGTAGCCGCCTTTAACGCCGCCCTTAAGCGTGTGGCCGTTATCGCGAGCGCCAACCCCGCCGTCAAGTTTGAGATTGACGTCGAGAACGGCCAGATGGGCCTGTCCTCCATTTCCAACGACCAGGACCTGGCGCAGGAGACGATCGATGTCGAGGCCGAGGGCGAGTCGGGCACCATCGCCTTCAACTACCACTACATCTTTGGCTGCCTCAATGCCCTGTCCAAGGAGAAGGAGATCACGCTGGAGCTCAAGAGCTATTCGCAGGCTGGCATCTTCAAGTCCTACGACAAGATCAACTACCTGTACCTGGTCATGCCGGTACGCATCTAACGCTGCCCATGACCATGTTCGCACGCGATCTTTCCGTTGCGCGCTATCGCAGCTTCGACAGTTATCGCCTTGCCCTGAGCGACGGTGTGACAGTGCTCGCAGGTCCCAACGCGGCGGGAAAGACCAACCTCATAGAGGCGCTGCAGCTACTGACGAGTGGCGCCTCGTTTAGGCATCCGACCGCAGCCGAGCTCGTGCACGACGGCGTGGGCTCATGCAAGGTCGAGCTGAGGCTCGAAGGCGATGGGCGCGTGCTGGACATGGGACTGAGCGTGGAAGATGGCAAGCGTTCGTTTAGCCGCAACGGCAAGCGCTGCGCTGCGTCCGGCGTGCGCGGGGTACTGCCGAGCGTTTTGTTTTGTCCGGACCACCTGGATATGGTCAAGCGGGGTGCCAGCGTGCGCCGCGCCGCACTTGACGACTTTGGCGTTCAGCTGAGCGCGCGCTATGCCGATCTGGCTAGTGCCTACGGGCGCTGCGTGACCCAGCGCAATGCCCTGCTCAAGGAGACCTGGTGCTGCCGCGAGATGCTCGGCGCCTGGAACGAATCTATTGCCCGCGCCGGTTCGGCCCTGCTCGTGCACCGTTTGGCTCTGCTCGACCGGCTGTCGGGCCATGTGCGTGACGCCTATGGCCGCGTGGCATCCGGCGAGCCCGCCGGCGTGTCCTATGTGTCCACGCTTGGCGACCTGCCTCGCACCGAGGATCGCGACGAGCTCAGGGGCTGGGCGTATGAGCACATGCTCTCGGCGCTCGATGAGCGCGCCGACGAGGAGATCCGTCGCGGCGTGACGCTCGTGGGTCCGCATCGCGACGAGATTGAGTTTTCCGTCGCGGGCCGATCGGCCCGTTCATTTGCCAGCCAGGGCCAGCAGCGAACGCTGGTGCTTGCCTGGAAGGTGGCAGAAGTGGCCGTGGCGCGCGATATCCTGGGCACCGCGCCGCTGCTGCTCTTGGACGACGTGATGAGCGAGCTCGACGCCGGGCGCCGAGGCGCTTTTCTGCAGCTGATCGGTGATGATATCCAGACAGTCATAACCACCACCAATCTGGGGTATTTTACCGATGACCTGCTTGATCGAGCCAAGGTGGTGAGCATGGGTGAGACGTGCTAATTACGAGCGCGAGAACGGAATGGTTGCCTTTGGCGGCTTTTTGGATGCCGAGCGGCAGCGCATCCTGGCGGCCGCGACACCTGAGCGCCGCGCGCAAATGGAGGCTGCGGAGGAGTCTCGTGCGGTCTATCACGCCTGGAATGCAGTGTGCTCGGGCACGCGCGAGGGACGCCATGTGATGGGGCTGCGCTACCTGCCCGAGTCCAACGAACTGCTGGTGTACCTCGATTCGCCCTCATGGACGCAGGAGATGACACTTTTGCGCGAGATTATCCGCGCGCGCATGGAGCGCGCCGGCGCGCACGTCGACGGCCTGGTGTTCAAGACGACCGCCCCCGGCCACACACCGCCCGCTGCAAAAGAGCGCCTGCGTCCGGCCGTGGCCGAGCGTCCGCCGGCTCCGCATGCCGACCTAAGCGATGCCGAGCGTGCCGAGATCGAGCACCAAGTGGCACCCATCGAGGACCAAAAGCTGCGCGAGGCCCTCGAGAACGCCATGAGAGCCAGTGCCGAGTGGACCAAGGGCGTGCAGAGCAAAAAAGAGCCTTAAATCGCATCTGGTGGCCTTGTAGAGCCAAATACCCTCGTTCCCGAGGGTATTTTTTTACGATAGACTAGTAAGGCTGTACACATTTTCTTAACTGAAGGAGGACGTGTGGCAAACGAAAACGATTACGATGGCGGCGAGATTAAGATTCTCGAAGGTCTCGAGGCCGTTCGTAAGCGCCCGGGCATGTACATTGGCTCGACGAGCGCCAGCGGTCTTCATCACCTGGTGTGGGAGATCGTTGACAACTCCGTCGACGAGGCCATGGCCGGTTTCTGCACCGAGATCCAGGTGACGGTCCACGCCGACAACTCCATCACGGTCGTCGATAACGGGCGCGGTATCCCCGTCGACGAGCATCCCATCAAAAAGATCCCGACGCTCGAGGTCGTCATGACGATCCTGCACGCCGGCGGTAAGTTCGATAACTCGGCCTACAAGGTCTCGGGCGGCCTGCACGGCGTGGGCATCTCCGTCGTCAACGCCCTGTCCAAGCGTGTGGTCGTACGGGTATGCCGCGATGGCAACATCTACGAGATGGAGTTTTCGCGCGGCAAGACCGTCAAGAAGATGGAGGTCGTGGGCACTTCGGAGACGACGGGTACCACTGTCAGCTTCTGGCCCGACGACGAGATCTTCGAGACCTGCATCTACGATTTCGACACGCTGCACAACCGTCTGCAGGAGACGGCATTCCTCAACAAGAACCTCAAGATCGTGCTGACCGACGAGCGCGAGGCGACTCCCCATGTGGAGGAGTTTTGCTACGCCGGCGGCATTATCGACTTCGTTAAGTTCCTCAATGAGGGCAAGGATGTCCCCGAGGCCTTTAAGGAACCCATCTATATTGAGGGCAAATCGGATCCGGATGCGCCCGTGACCAAGATGGGCGAGGTCGAGGTGTCCTTGCAGTGGAATAGCGGCTACGGTGAGAACGTCATGTCGTTTGCCAACGACATCTACACCCCCGAGGGCGGCATGCACCTCGAGGGCTTCCGTACCGCACTCACCCGCGTGATTAACGATTACGCTCGCAAGCAGAACCTGCTCAAGGAAAAAGACGCCAACCTGACCGGCGACGATGTGCGCGAGGGCCTGTCGGCCGTTATCTCGGTCAAACTGCCCGATCCGCAGTTTGAGGGCCAGACCAAGGCCAAGCTCGGCAGCTCCTATATGCGCGCGCTGACGCTCAAGATCGTGACCGACGGGCTTGCCGATTACCTCGAGGAGCATCCCAAGCCCGCTCGCGAGATCGTCAAGAAGGCCCAACAGGCCTGCAAGGCGCGCAACGCCGCCCGCAAGGCGCGCGAGGCGACCCGCCGCAAGAGTCTGCTCGAGACGGCGTCGCTGCCCGGCAAGCTCGCCGACTGTTCGGTGCGCGACGCCGAGTTGACTGAGCTCTTTATCGTAGAGGGCGACTCGGCAGGCGGTTCGGCCAAGGACGGCCGTCGCCGAGACATCCAGGCGATCCTACCCCTGCGCGGCAAGATTCTGAACGTCGAGCGCGTGGGCGATCATCGTGCGTTCTCGAGCGACACCATCCAGTCACTCATCACCGCGATCGGCTGCGGCGTCACGACGAGCGCCGGCGACGCCGCCGACTTCGACATCACCAAGGCCCGCTACCACAAGATCATCATCATGACCGATGCAGACGTCGACGGCGCGCACATCCGCATCCTGCTGTTGACGTTCTTCTACAAGTACATGCGCCCGCTGATTGACGCCGGCTACGTGTACGTCGCGTGCCCGCCCATCTTTGGCATCAAGGTGCGCAACAAGATTCACTACGTGTATCCCAACGGCCGCCAGCCCGAAGACGAGATCCTGCGCGACACCATCCAGAGCCTGGGGCTGAACCCCGACGACAACGACGAGGACGGCAAGGCCAAGGATGGCAAGATCACCAAGAAGCGCAAGGGCTACACCGTCCAGCGCTACAAGGGCCTGGGCGAGATGGACCCCAAGCAGCTTGCCTCGACGACGATGGACCCCAAGACCCGCATTCTGCAGCGCGTGTCGATCGAGGACGCCGTGGTGGCGGACCGCGCCGTGCGCGAACTGATGGGTTCCGAGGTCGGCTATCGCCGCGAATATATCGAGAAGCATGCGCATGACGCGCGTTTCCTTGATGCTTAAGAGGAGGTAACGTGGCAGACGATATCAACAACAACGAGGGTATGGACGAGGCCGGCGACGCCGGCATGCCCGACGATCTGAAGCGCCTGCTTGCCCGTGCTGAGCAGGGCGAGGACGGCGACCCGGACGCCTATAACCCCGATGCCGATGATGATGAGGAAGAAGACGACGACGGCGAGCTCGAGGAGAGCTTTGGCGAAGTCGACCGCGGCGCCTCGGCCGGAGAGGATATCAACGGTGGCCAGCTCCAGATTTCGGAGTTCGGCCGTGAGATGAAGCAGTCGTTCATCGAGTACTCGATGTCGGTCATCACGGCGCGCGCCCTGCCGGACGTGCGCGATGGCTTAAAGCCGGTGCACCGTCGCATCCTGTACGCAATGAACGAGAGCGGCATCTACCCCAACCGTCCGCACAAGAAGTCGGCCTGGACGGTCGGCGAAGTTATCGGTAAGTACCATCCGCACGGCGACTTCGCGGTCTATGAGGCCATGGTCCGCCTGGCACAGTGGTTCTCCATGCGCACGCCGCTCATCGACGGTCACGGCAACTTCGGCAACATCGACGGCGACGGCGCCGCCGCCATGCGTTACACCGAGAGCCGCCTGGCGAAGCCCGCCATGGAGCTCCTGCGTGACCTGCAGAAGGACACCGTCGACTGGCAGCCCAACTACGACGAGTCGCTCGCCGAGCCCGTGGCACTGCCCGCGCGTTTCCCCAACCTGCTGGTCAACGGCAGCCAGGGCATCGCCGTCGGCATGGCCACCAACATCGCCCCGCACAACCTCACCGAGGCGATCGAGGCCACGTGCTACCTGATCGACAACCCCGACGCCACCGTCGATGAGCTCATGCAAATCATGCCCGGCCCGGACTTCCCCACCGGTGCCATCATCATGGGCAGTGCCGGCATTAAGCAGAGCTACGAGACCGGCCGCGGCTCCATCACCGTGCGCGCCAAGGCTCATGTGGAGTCCACCAAGACCGGCCGTAGCCGCCTGGTCTTTACCGAGATTCCCTACATGGTCAACAAGGGCACCCTGCAGGAGAGGATCGCCCAGCTCGTCAACGACAAGCGCATCGAGGGTATCTCGGATATGCGCGATGAGTCCAACCAGAAGGGTATCCGTCTGGTCATCGAACTCAAGAAGGGCGTCATCCCGCAGGTCGTGCTCAACAACCTGTACAAGTACACCTCGTTGCAGACGACCTTTGGCGCCAACAACCTGGCGCTTGTCAACGGCGTTCCCAAATGCCTGAGCCTGCGCGAGATGCTGCAGCACTACGTCGACCACCAGGTCGACGTCGTCACCCGCCGCACCCGCTTTGACCTCAAGAAGGCCCAGGCGCGTGCCCATATCCTCGAGGGCTATCTGATGGCTCTCGACCATATCGACGAGGTCATCAGCATCATCCGCTCCTCGCAGACCGACTCTGAGGCCAGCGGTCGCCTGATCGAGCGCTTTGGCTTTACGCCCGAGCAGACTACGGCCATCCTCGAGATGAAGCTCCGCCGCCTGACCGGCCTGGAGCGCGACAAGATTCAGGAAGAGCTGGACGGCTTGCGCCGCGCCATCGCCTACTACGAGGACCTGTTGGCGCACGAGGAGAAAATCCTGGGCGTCATCAAGGAAGAGATGCGCGAGATTTCCAAGAAGTTCGGCGACAAGCGCCGCACCGAGATCAGCCATGTCGAGAAGGATCTGGACGTCGAAGATCTGATTGCCGACGAGGACATGGTCGTGACCATCACCCACACCGGCTACGTCAAGCGCATCCCGGTGGCTGCCTACCGTGCCCAGAAGCGCGGCGGCAAGGGCGTGTCGGGCGTCAACCTCAAAGAGGACGACGTTATCGACGAGATGTTTATCGCGTCCACGCACGAGTACGTGCTGTTCTTCTCGAGCAAGGGCAAGGTCTATCGCCTGAAGGTACACGAGCTGCCGGTTGGCACGCGCCAGGCGCGCGGCACCGCGATCGTCAACCTGCTTCCTTTCGAGGAAGGCGAGAAGATCGCGAGCGTCATCAGCTGCCGCGAGTTCCCCGCCGACGAGTACCTGATGTTTGCCACCAAGAGCGGCATGGTCAAGAAGACCGTGATGAGCGCCTACGACCGTAGTCGCCGCGACGGCCTGATCGCCATCAACCTGAGGGACGACGACGCGCTGCTCGCTGTACGTCGCGTGCGCGAGGGTGACAAGATTATCATGGCAACCACCGCGGGCAAGGCGATTATGTTCCCCGAGGACCAGGTGCGCGCCACCGGTCGCGATACCAGCGGCGTCCGCGGCATTGGCATGAAGGAAGGCGTGAGCGTTCTTGGTATGGAGATTACCAACGGTAACGGCGACCTGTTCGTCATTACCGAGCGCGGCTACGGCAAACGCACGCCGGTCTCGGATTACCCGGAGCAGAACCGCGGCGGTCAGGGCGTCTACACCATCCAGATGACCGAGCGCAAGGGTAACCTCGCAGCCATGAAGACGGTGGGCCCGCAGCATGAGCTGTTCATCGTGACGGAGGGCGCGACGGTCATTCGCGTCAAGACCGATGAGATTAGCCAGACTGGCCGCGCCACCCAGGGCGTCAAGATGATGACCGTCGACGACAACGACCGCATCTGCGCCGTAGCCCGCATGACGGCCGCCAAGGAGAAGCCCGAAGGCGAAGCCACAGAAGACGGCTCTGCCCCCGAGGAAACCCCTGTCGATCTAGGCGACGGCAACGACATGCCAGAAGATCTCCTAGACGAGTAAGATGCCCTAGCTGGTAAAAAATATCAGACCCCATATATCGGCGGTCGGCGCACTGCGCGTCGACCGCTTTTTTGACAATCTTGAACCTCGCGTCGGCCCCGGCTGCCCGGCGGCATGCGAAGTCGATCGCGAGTTCCGCACGAGCCGGAGAGCACTTAATGTGCTCTCCGTGCGAGCAGGACTGCCCGAGCAGGCG
>DBFVZT010000029.1:0-2401 GCA_048486575.1 Collinsella sp.
GCCGTCTACCACCAACGCCTGCGAGACGTGGATCCCGCACTGCGAGCCCGTGGCCGTCAGGGTGCCGGTGCCGCGAAGCGTCAGGCTGCCCCACACCTCCATGCCGCACAGCGTGATGTCCGCATCGGGCGCATGCGACTCTGTCACGGAGTTCCGCCCGGCAAGCGTCAGCACCAGGTCGCCGTCGGCGCCGATGGCCTCGCCCGCGTAGCCGTTGAGCTCCAGGTGGTCGGCATCGGTCCAGGCCCAGCCGGGGCCTGACACGCCCGGCTCGCAGTACGTCGCGCCCGCGATGATGAGGCTCTCCGCGCCCGCGGCATAAGAAGGCCCGCCCAGCAAAACGCACAGGCAGGCCATGGCGGTAAACATCTTGCAGTCCCTTTTAATGAGAAGGCAAATCGCTATAACCGAGTTTGTCTGAACATCGCGTAAGGCATGAGTCAGGTCGAAGGTGTTCATCGAAACGACAGGGACAGAGATGCCTTAATAGGTCGTCTCGATCTGGGCGAACCCCTCGTAGCTAGGATCGACGCACCTCGATAGAGAACGCGGGGGCGCAGTTTGCCGTATTCCGCTCATCGACAGTGTTGGGCCATCGCTTTAAGGAACCTGTCGATGAAAAGGAAGAGTCTGGTAGCGTATGGCAACACGCAGGATCTACCGGCGAGCACATTGCGCAACCTTTTGCAGAGCAAACCGCTGCCAGGGCCTGGTTTGGAGACGATATTCCAGCCTAGGATGGGAGGCAATCATCATTGCGCAGCTAAATCTCCAACAATGTTGAACAAATAGGATGTCATTTGCTTGAAATCCGGATAGCTTTGGTGGCGTCGATATTAAGGGAGCTATCGGAACAGCTCATCATGGCTGCCGGTGCGTTCAAAGAAAGCTACCTCTTCGTTTGATGACCATATGACAAGCCAGTCGCCAGAGTTTGCTACGTGACATTCGTTTCGCCCTGCCCAGTTGCCGCTTAGCCGGTGCATATTATGACGTCGTTTTAATATGTCCATTGACTCGGGTGTATTCTGTAGCACCAGGTCAATTAGCTTTTGAAGCTCGGATAGATCCCATTTACGGCGCTTTGCTTTTTTCTTTAAATCGCGGGAGAAGGCTGCAGAGAACTCAGCGGTTAACGTGCTCATTGTGCCATCGCCGCAGCGATAAGATCGGCGCCATTGTCAAAACGTCCTTTTTTGCCAGATGCAAGAAACGCGTCCCCCTCGCGAATGGCCTCAAGGCTTTCGGCATTGGGCTCCTCAGGGGCAAAAGTCAACGGGATGCGATGTGTGTTGACCATTTGCTTGAAGAATGCGCGCGTCACGGACGACAAATCAAGTCCATAGTAATCAGCCACTTCTGCTGCCTCGCGTTTGAGGTCATCGTCAACCCTAATGGTTAATGTTGAGCTTGCCATTTTTGGACCCTCCAATCGTGTGAGTGCAACCTTAGTATAACGCACATACAATAGTAGATTATGTAATTACAATCAATTAACTAAGCCTTTTAGTGGTACGGCACCTCATACATTGCATGCAGTAAAAAGGCAACGCTCCCTTTCGGAAAGCGTTACCTTTAAAGCTTCTACAGGGCCTTTGTATTGCAGCTAGGCATGCCGCACGCCCCAACAGCGATATGCGGCACCTAGATGCCCCAGTCCCAACAGGAGTAGCGTAAAGGACGCGGCAATCCAGTTGCTGTCGCCGGTCTTTGGGAGTGTCGCAGTTGTCGCGGTGGCAGCTTTGGGCTTGGGGACTTTAGCGACCGTGGTCTTGGTTGCTGTCGTTGTTGTCTTGGTTGTCGCGGCCGCTGGTTTCAGTGCCGGATTTGCCGTGGGCCCTGTGGTGGGCTCTCCGGCAGCGGGGGTAGCATCGGCGGGGGGCTTGTTCGCGCTATCGCCAGGCACAACGACCCCATCGGTCTCCTCCGCCGGCGGCGTGGCCACATCGGGCTCAACCACCACATGCGGTGCCACCGCACCGCCGACATCCACCACGCCACTAGCACGAAAGGTCCCACCAACAGGCGCTACAAACCGAGCTGACACAAGCGACCCGCCCGTGCACGCAACGCCGCCGTCGGCACCGGCCGCATCCAGCCATGGGGCGTCGACGGAAAGCCGGCAGCCGGCCGCGCCATCGCCAAGGCCCGCATCCTGCAGATACACGCCGTAGGCGCGCACGCCCGCTCCGGACCCGGCGCCCGCGGCAACGACGCGTCCGCCGCCGCGCACGGCCATGTCGCCTGCGATCACGCCGGCGACCGCCTCGTCCGTAATATCGGCTCCGTCCGCTCGCGCATCGACAGAGGAGCCGTCTACCACCAACGCCTGCGAGACGTGGATCCCGCACTGCGAGCCCGTGGCCGTCAGGGTGCCGGTGCCGCGAAGCGTCAGGCTGCC
>DBFVZT010000030.1:0-10295 GCA_048486575.1 Collinsella sp.
GCCGTCTACCACCAACGCCTGCGAGACGTGGATCCCGCACTGCGAGCCCGTGGCCGTCAGGGTGCCGGTGCCGCGAAGCGTCAGGCTGCCCCACACCTCCATGCCGCACAGCGTGATGTCCGCATCGGGCGCATGCGACTCCGTCACGGAGTTCCGCCCGGCAAGCGTCAGCACCAGGTCGCCGTCGGCGCCGATGGCCTCGCCCGCGTAGCCGTTGAGCTCCAGGTGGTCGGCATCGGTCCAGGCCCAACCGGGGCCCGACACGCCCGGCTCGTAAAACGTCGCGCCCGCGATGATCAGGCTCTCCGCCCCCGCGGCGTAAGTTGGCCCGCCCAGCAAAACGCATAGGCAGGCCATGGCGACGATCGCAATGTGATGACGGCTGGTGTGGGACTCGGCAGCAAACATACCCGCTCCGATCTTCGCGGAGCCAATAGAATGTGCACCAGAAAATGCCCTGGTAGCAGCACTTATTAGTTTAGCGAGATCAATGCTGGAGCAAAGAAAAATCGCGCGAGCAGTGTCCACAATTAGGCGTAAATCGTTTTGCCAGTCGGTGAAAGGAAGAATCGATCGCGTGTCAGAAAGTGCCCGCCTCCTTAGCTGTTAGAAAGTTAATTAATACCGTGAATCGTTAGCCAGAGAACTTCCAATCGACTTCAACGACCTCTCGATGTTTGGAACTGACCGCAATGCCTTCTTCGCGTCTTTCTCGATTTGAATTTCTCGGTTTATGGTTATCTCGCTTTTAAATGATCCAATCTCGACTGGACAAGTTGTACGCCTTTTCCATGTCTTCCACCGATTTTTATATTCAACCGGCACCTCATAAACGGTACAGCCCTACAAGGGTTCGATTTCCCCAAAATAGCCTAGAAGAATGGTTCGTTCTGCCAAGGGCGGAAGAATGGCATATCCAGATGAGAAAACTACTTGGAAACTTTCAAGAATTGTTCAACGCGGTAGGCAGGTTACTCGACGAGAGAGGCATCGTTCTGTCTGCCTGATACTATCCTTTGCTTTTTATGTAGCAGGACGGCCATCAGGCAATTATGCACGATGGCCGTCCCTTCTATTAACTCCGTGCCTCAAGACGCGGCTCAATCCTAAGCTTGATTGGCTGCAAGTTGCGATACTCCTGGAGCGTACTGTTGTAAAGACTGCCATTGTAGCCTGGAGCATCGACCGTCACGACAGCATAGTAACGAGTGAGCGCATCGGGATCGTTATTGTTACGGAATATGGATTGGAGCGTCAGCTTCGGGTCATGCAATGAGCTTGATTTCATGCGTTGTGTCCTGCTGATGACACTGTCCCACTTCATGTCGTTGGCTCGTAACTCTGACTCTTCCCAGTACTTCTTTGCAGGCTTGCTCACCGGCAAGGTTGATGAGGTGTAGCCCTGTAGTTCAAGCTCAGCCGCCTTGATACGCCCCTCCTCGGTGGCGAGATTCACCGTATGCCTATAGCTTGTACCTTTGAGCGAGTACGTGAATTTGTTGGCGTGGGGAATGAGGGTATCTACTATGCAGCTTGAGGTGTAGGCATCCGAATCGTTGGGATTCGTTTTGCAGACTGCAACGATGGTCCAACTGATTGTGATAAGCCCCTTCGCCGACTCGATGCCGGGGGCAAATATCGGCAGCGAGACAAGCTGCTTGGGTCTGAGCGTGCCTTGATATAGCGTGGTGACACGGTTGTCGTCACAGTTCAGACAAGTCGATGGATCATCTGGAGCAATGCCGAAACCGTACTCCTCTCGAACAAAGCTATCACTGTGCTCCGAATTGTGGAGGGCCAGAGCCCGGGCGAGATGCTGTGAGATATCCTCGCTTCGCGACATCATTCTGCCAAGCTTGTGGACGAGTAAGGGGGATGCAAAGCTGGTACCCGCGCTTGCGCCTAAAGCATTGCCGCTTGAGGCAACCACCACGAATGGCTTGTTGATGTCCCCTCCATACTCAAGGAGGTCGGGCTTGATTTTGGCACCCTCTCTTCCCGGACCAACACAGCTATAAGGAGCGCGTGCTTTCGTACCATCAGGCATTATACAAAACGCGCCAACTCCGATGCCGTTGACCAGATCCGCTGGTGACTGCACACGATTATCTGGACTTGGCAAATCACCGTCATTGCCGGCCGCAATGCAAAAGAGGGGCGGCTCAGCATCGCAGTTGTACGACAGCACATCAAGCGCATAAGTAAAGCGGCTGATGTCGTCGTCGAGAATGGGGCCAGTGGGGCCAAACGAGAGATTATACAGGTGGATGTCAGGATAATGCCCGACTACGTACTCGATAGCGTCAATCGATTCGTAGAGGTCAATGTCGACGGGATCGCTCGGCGGCAGCACTCGAAAGCTCTCAACCTTCACCTCGGGTGCAGGGAGGACGTCACTAGCTCCCTTACCGGAAAGCTCGCCATGCAGCACGGCTCCGCAGACTCCCGTTCCATGGTCGATGCCGCCTTGGTCGGGCAGTGATGCAACGGCATCATGCGCATTGACATAACCGGCGAGGAGCGGGACATTGGGATTGCATCCACCATCGAAGACGCCGACGGTCACAGGTGGGACATTCTGGGCTGCAGCAACCTGCGGTGCTGGCGCGCTCATCGCGCTCCGTATCGGCTCGAAGGCGATTCTTCCCATCGGGTGAACCGTGCGCAGCGGGTTGATTCTCGCTGCTGCCATAGTGGCTTCCCTGCTCAACTGTGCGGCGATGAATGTAACGCCGTCTTTGTATGTCCGTACCTCGATTTTGTCACGACCGAGGCCTGCTGCCTTGCAGAACAGGTCTATGGCATCCTCGGCGCTTTCTTGGAGCGGATGAAGCACGGCCTCGACCAGGCCCTCTTTCCATTCCGCATCGAAGCCAAGTATCTTCTCATCAGGCTCAAGCAGATCGAAGGAACGGATGGACATTACCTCGTTGCGCCATGCATCCGATGTGTTTGACCCGGTGCGAAGCGCGTTCTCAAAATCGGCGATGCCCTTTGAGGTCGTTCGCAGGAAGTAGAGCTTTGCGAACTCAGGCTGCTCTCCTGCGTCTTCGTCATCGCTGTTCTTCTGAGGTTGCACGTTGCCTGTCTTGTATCTCCTGCCGCCGATGAGTTGCAACTCGTCCGAAGAGGTGAGCACCGATGAGGGTGCATAGGACTTTGCTTCGAACTTGGGCTCCATACGTATACAAACCACCTTTTCCTCAAGATAGGAATCGGGGTCGGTCTGTATCTTCCTGGACACAGTGCCGATATTAGCAAGGAGGCGGACCCTAGCCTCTTCGTACTCATGTGGCCGTGGCCTAGGACCTCCACCGGTTTTCTTCTGAACTGGCTGAGCATACGATTCGCCGTGGGCAAGAATTGGCAGCGGGTCGAACATGGCTTATGCCTCCTTCATGTAACGGGAGACCGTCGAGGCGCCGACTCCGACGATCCGCGCAACGTCTCGCACGGTAAGAGCTGGTTTAATTTCTTTGAGTTTTATGCATGCCTCACTCTTATCCTGCTTCGTTTGAGGTTTGCATTTGGAGTACAGCTCGCTCAGAGAAATGATTTCTATGCTCTCGCCCGGGTTCATCACTGATTGGCGCTTAATGTGCTCGCAAAGCTTGCAAATGTCTGCGGCGCTCATGCCCGCGCTCTTCTCGACCATGAGTAGGAGCACCTCTGACGAGAGCGTGAAGCGGTCGCTGGGCAGGTGCCTCTCGAAGAGTCGCATGCGTTCATCCTCCTCGGGAAGCGGCAGCTCTATAACTCTGTCGAAGCGCCGCCAAATCGCCCTATCCAACAACTCCGGATGATTTGTTGCTGCAAGCACGATGCTGCCCTTAGGGCATGTCTCGATTTCTTTGAGAAGAACGTTCACAAGGCGCTTCAATTCGCCGAGGTCACCCTCGTCATCACGCCGCTTCGCAATTGCGTCAAACTCGTCCAGGAAGAGCACCGCAGGCTGTGCGCGGACATAGTCGAAGACACTCTTGATGTTTTGCCCGGATCGACCGAGATAGCTGGATATCGAGGTTGCGAGGTCGAGCGTTATGAGTGGAAGAGCGAGCTTGTATGCAAGCCAGTTGGCCGTGTATGTCTTGCCCACGCCCGGAGCGCCAATGAAGAGGATGCTGTTCGAGGGTTCGATCCCATCCTCGAAAAACCGCTGAATCAGACTTCTCTCCTTGAGAAAGTCGCCAAGCTCTTTTGTGGCTGCAGCATCGAGAATGGGATCCGGAAGCTCGGTTGGCTCTATGAGCTCTACGAGAGAGAAGCGGGTCTCTCGGTCGATCGGTAGCGGGTTTATCTCGGCTGCACGGGTAGCTTCGCTTCTCATGCCAGATGCGGCAAGCGCCCCAGCAATCTCCGAAGCAAGATCGGGACGATCGCGTCTCAGCTTGCGGGACACCGTGAGCGAGACTGATTCTACGAGTCTTCTGTCATTCTCTAAACAGGCTCTCACCAGTCTAGGCATGTAGTCTATTGCGTCCATATACCATTACCTCTCAGTCTCAGAAAGATGGAACATGCTTAAGATAGCACAGATACAGCGGGTATTTTTTAGATTGTGCCAAAGCCTTCAGAAGCTAAAATAGTGGCACAAGGTTACATGAAATTTGGCGTGAGCTGACTTCAAACTTGTGACAGAGAAACACTCTGCTCTTGACATGCATTCGAGCGGGCATTTGCCTGCGTGATTCACGAGGGTGGTTCCCATGAAGGGGGGCACCGATGGTGCGCAGGCGGCAGAGACGCAGCAGGACCCGCAAGAGCAACCAGATGAACAAGCACAGCATGCGGAAGAAGAAGTGGCCGCCACCGACGATGGCCCCGACGAGCTCAAGGTCCATCTCGCCAAGCAAGAGGACGCATTAAGGAGCTTGAGGGCCGGGCGGCCGGGGCCGCCAAGATCGCCGAGGCAGTTGATGCCCTGTGCGGCGAGATTGAGCAGAGGATGAACGAGCGAATCATGTTAGAGGCGGTTGCCTGTGAGATCTTCCATTTGCCCCTCAGGGTGATGTCTGCCAAAAGTAGCACCCTGTCGGAAGTGCACCGGTTGATTGGCTTATTCGGGTGCTTGCCGAGCCGGTCGCTCAGAAAGTTGCTCTTGGGAATGCCCGCGTCGCGCAGTCCCTTGCAGAGAAACAGCTTTTAATCGATGGTCCTGTGCCCGAAGAGGGGCACGAGCACATCGGTCAAGATGCGTTCGGTGGTCAACATGGCGGGGTCTATCTGCGAGCGGAATATAAAAGAAGAATCGTTATCGATCGTCTCTGGGACTTTTCGTTCAAAACCAGAGCATGTCGATTACCATTCATCGAAGTCCATCCACTCTACAGGCAGCATCAGACCATAATAATTGACGGGCGTTTTGAATCGAATCCTGCACAAATGACCGTCACTCTTCCGCACCCAACTGCGTCCATAGCGATCGGTGAAAGCCACCTCGCAGCCGAAGGTCTTATGCATCGAGCAATCGAGATACCCGATGGGCCTCACGGTTTTGCCCGGAGCAGCGGACGAGAGTAGAACTCTGCCGCCACACCCCTCGACGTCCCTTCCGTCTTGAGGCCCAGCACCTTGGACGAGCACGGCAGTGAGGATAACTTGGTAAATGACGTCGTTGCTATTATTCATCACCTCTAGGCCGAACTGGGGCGCGAAATGAACCCTGCACCCGCCAACCGTGGCCATCTCCCCCTCGGGCATCCTGACCACGCGGGCGCAGATGGCCGATGCCTGACTCCGCGCGGCCTCCCGGCGGCCACGTATCAGCGAGACAATCCACTGGAGGAGAGTGAGTGCCAGAGCTAGGAGAGCAACAACCGTGCCGAAATCGATTTGACCGTTGAAACTAATCACAACGCCATCCGTGATCATTTAGTCAGCCCTTCCGCCAGCGCCACCGTCTTAAAGAGAGAATTCCAGTCTTCGGGCCCCACTTGGCAAACGGCTCGCTGCTCCCGTCGCACATCCCGCATTCTGGCTGCAGACTTCTCGTGAAGCCAGGGGTAAAAGAGCACACGGTAGAGCTCGTAAAACCCCTCTCCAGGCATATCATCGTCGGGGCGCACGATATCACAGTCTCCTTCCTCTACAGATTCCACCTTATGGAAACCTTACAAAACCTCACGTCTGGATTCACCAGGGCTGTAGCGGGATTTGATCTGAAACCATGATTCCAACCAATGGTTTTCACAAACAATAAACAGCGGTTTCCAACCACTTATTTACCATTCACGGCAAGATAGTCGAAGTTAATCAGTTGAAGCTGCTCTACGAACTTCTCCAAATACGAGACAACTGTCTCGTCATTCACGAATAGCGGCCTGTCCTGCGTCAGTCTGCCTGATTTGACTTGCGGATAGCGAAGACTGATGCCGTTGTCATCGACGTCGGCAATGGCTTTTACAAAAGCACCCATGTTCTTGATGGTTCTATTATCTTCACGGCACTTTTGCCTCGGAAACCTTGAGAGCAAGGAGTTCCACAGGCTCGTAAGGTTGTGGTCCTTCTTAGGCTTAGCCCCACATCTTTTTATCGCCCTCTTGATTGAAAGCTCAATACAGTGCCTTGTGAGGAACATCACCGGAATCGCGTAGGAATGCTCCAGGAACACATACATGCCCGGCCTGTCGGTCGCTCTTCTCCCGGCGGCCGCAAGCTCCTTGGCGGCATTGAGGAAAGATCTAATGAATTCATCGTCGAACCTGTCGGCTTTAAGCTCATCTTTCATCAAGGCAGACGAGTCCAGCAGCGTGAAATTTCTCAAAGTGGGGTCATTGAATCCATCCATCTGAGGCTTTATGACCTGTTGATCCCTGTATTTAGGGAATACATGGTCATTGAACACACTATCCATCAGAGAATTTCTCCTGTCTTCGCGTCTATCCTCGCCCCCAACCTCGGGTCGACGAATTCGTTCACAGCCTCGCCATCGTGGACGGGCTCGGTGACGTAGAGCGGGGCCGGGCCGTTGGCGCACGGACCTATTGCGGGCTCATCGCTCACGAGGATCCGTTCGAGGTTCTGCCTTCGGTAAAGCGTCCGCGCGCGTAGAGTCTCGAAAGATCAGCCCCGTCTCTTCATGTCCGTCTCATTTATGAGAGGCTTCAGGTCGTCGGGCCCCACTCGGCGAACGGCTCGTTGCTCCCGTCGTACACCCCGCATTCTGGCCGCAGGCCTCTCGTGAAGCCCAGGGTAAAAGAGCACGCGGTAGAGCTCGTAAAACCTTTCTCCAAGCATATCATCGTCGAAGCGCACGATAACACAGTCTCCCTCTTCTACAGATTCCGCCTTATAGAGGCCTTACAAAACCTCGCGTCTGGATTCACCAGGGCTGTAGCAAGATTTGACCGGAAAGGTGTAAGCTTGACGTATTTGAATGCCAGACGAGCCCGCCTTCAGCAAGCACGTCCTCCTGCTCGGCGAGGCGGACGGCGTATGCGCCCTCCTCGTCAACGTTGGAGTAGCAGTTGCGTTAGGGCTAATCTAAATACAACCAATTGGCCGATTTCCCATTGACGGTAACATTCCTGATATTGGGCGGCAGCAACCGGTGCGTGGCGATGCGCTCGTCGGCGTGGTAGATTGACAGCGTCGACTCGTCGACCCAGAGTCCATGCAGAAGGACCGCTCGGCCTCGGCCGCCTCCCCCTCTCTTTGGGCAGCACGTCGAGCAGGGTCTTGCCCAGCTGCGTGACGGCGTTGACCGAAGTGTAGTCCAGCTGCCTGCCGTCCCCGGTGCCGCGCACGCGCGCTATGCCCGCCTGGAAGGTATAACTTATGCCCGCGAGCACCTCGGCGCGCATCGTGGTGGCCCTCTCCGCTGCGAGCCTCTTGAGGCGGGCAATCCTAGCCTTGACCTCATGCTCGGCCTCGAACTTGCATGCCTTCTTGTCCACCGTCTCGGGCTTCCAGCGCGCGGTCGGACCATGTGGCGAGCATCGCCTGCCTCTGGGTTCTGTCCGCAGCGCGCTCGCGGCAGTATGCCTCGTGACGCGGGTTCGCCAGCGGCTCGTCGGCGTCCAAGCGCCACCTCCAATCAATCGAGCCCCGCCGCGAAAAGCAGGAAGCCGACCCGAAGGACGGCTCCCCAGTGTCCCGTGCGGCGGAGGATGACCGCGCGTTTATGTTCTCGAAGGTGTCGCCATGGAAAGGGCCGCTCCGAAGGGCGGTCCTTGGCGTCGCGTTTGCGCTACAGCCCGATGAGCCCCCTGAGTCCAGGGTGGGAGAGCGCCATCATCGCAGCCATGATGGCCACGAGGACGACGTCTGCGGCGATCAGACAGTTCCTCGGCCATTTTCCCAGCTCGACATTCCGATGGTTGAAGGACATCTTCCAGATGAAGACCAGCAGGATGCAGACCGTGTTGATGAGCACGAAGCCCACGAGCGCGGCGAGGAGCACGATGGCGCGTATGCCGCCGTCGATGCCGAGCGCGCCCATCGCGGAGGTCGAGAACCCGACGCCGCCGTTGAAGGCGAGCACGACCGCCGCGAACACGCCGAGGATCGCGATGTACTCCATCCTCGTCTTGTCGAGGCGCTCGTCGAACTCCCTTTCCAGCTCTGCGCGTTTCTGGTCCGCCTCGTCCCTTTCCGCTTTCACTTCGGCGATTGCCGCTTTGAATGTGCGCATGGCCTGCTGCTGTTCGATGTCGTGGCTCAGCCTCGTCTTTTCCAGGTCGATGTGGTCGGCGAGTTTGAGGACACTTTTCGCCTGGTCACAAAATCCATGCTTCGTCAGGTAGTCATGGATGATGCGAATGTTCTCGGCGAGGCAGTTGACCGAATAGGGGACCCCTTCGTCCAAGTCCCCAGGGGACTGCCCGAGTGCATTGAATACCAGGTCGCAGATGTCGGCATATCTATGGCGATAGGGCTCGCTCCCCCCATATAGCTTTACGAAGAAGTTCGAGGCTCGGCGGATGTCATCTTGGGAGAGCACCGCAGCATCATCCGTGCTGGCGAGGGATTCGAGCATGTCGCGGAGAGCCTTGCGTTTCTCTGCGTCGTCGCTGTCTGCGTTTATTGGGGGAACTTTCAGGGGTGGCTTCGAAAGAGTCCCAATTTTGCTGGTGAGCAGAGAGAGGACCCTTTCGAAGTTTTCGGCCGCCTTTGCGTAGTCTTGCTCGGTCGCTCAGAGACCTCGCTAGCGCACTGCATGATCAACTCATTTGGGATGATTCCCTTGTGTAGGCGCTTCTGGTTGTAGATGACGTCCCACGGAGACCCCTCAGCGTGTGAGATCCTGACGAGCTCCCATGGGGATTTCTCGGCGAGCATGTCCACCCCCGCATCCAGAAACGGGCGGATGGAATCATTTATCTCGGTGTCGAACTCGCGTTTTATCGGGAAGCCGCCGCAGTCAGAGAACTCAACGTAGACATCTCTGATGACCGGGCCGTAGGGCCATGCCTCAAACTGGTCGGCGAATAGCAGCTCGCCGGTCTCGCTCGCGTGTATGACTTGCAGGAAGTAAAGAATCTTCTGGAGCTGAAGATTGCTGATGGGCGTGTCGTGGCGATATCGCCTGCTGACGGCGTACTTGGCGATTTCCATCGCGCTGTACTTTGTCCCAATTTGGACTTTCATCTGTTTCCTCCTTTTTCAAATCATACCAGTGATGTGCTTCCCATCTGCGCTCATCGTGATAAAAGCATCTCAGCTCGTCCGGACAAAAAACGAACGGCCCCCTCCAACGGCGGTTTCGGTCTCGGACGCGCTCCTTCGTCCTCCACAGTCCCAGCACCAGGACGACCGGCACGAGCGGCAGGAACAGCCACGAGCACGAGCGCCGTGACCGCAATGTCCAGCGCCCATTTCACGTCTTTACCCATCACTTCACCTCCTTGCGCTCGAACCTGCAGAAGCGCGCACATGCGGCCAAGGTCGCTACTGTACATCTCGCGCCCCCGCACCCCTCGTTCATGGCGCGGGCGCGCTCCCTGTACGCGCCGATTTGCAGGGCTCACAATAAGTCTGGCGATCGCCGCCGCTCTTGTCGCGGCGGGACTTTACGCCATATACAAGAAAAGCCGCCGTTAGAGGACGGCGGCTTTGACTCTCGCATATATAAGGGCGGCTAGAGCGTCTCGAGGTACTCCCTCAGCTCTTCCTCCCAGTCGGGCATGTGGAATCCGGTGGACTCGAGCTTGGAAAGGTCGAGCGCGGAGTGGGCCGGGCGCGGTGCGATGGGGCCCGCGGCGTTCGAATAGTAGTCGGCTGTGCTGACCGGAACGACCCTCTCCCCGTTGCCGTTGGCGGCCTCGAAGACGGCGCGGGCGATGTCCGCCCAGGAC
>DBFVZT010000031.1:0-14432 GCA_048486575.1 Collinsella sp.
CCTTTGCCAATTCTTTCTTCAACAGCTCATCCGTTCCCGTTTTACGGAGCTGGTCTATAAGGAAAAAAGAATTTCCGCCGGTAAAATAGATCACATCCGCATCTTCAAAAAGAGACTGTATCGTTGAATAAGCCTCCGTTGAAATATCAATTTCAGTTACGATTGCTCCCAACTTTTTGAATAATTTTCGAGCCGAGCTGACATAACCGGTGTAGCCTTCACGCAGCGAAGCTGTTGGAATAAATGCGACTTTTTTATTTTCAATTTCTTCCTTTATCAGACTTCCTACACTTGAAAAGTGCGAACATAAAAACAGTTTCATCAATATTCTCCTTTATATATAAATTCTTATTTGTTGAACTAAGCCGTGTATACCATAAGCTTCAATGACAGAACGCCCTGATATAGCGTAATTTGCTGTTTTCCTGCGTATGTGCGTACACACTCCACAGGAATTCTAAGGGCCCTGCCCCCTTAGCACACTAGACTTTGGAACAAAGTCTAGTGTGCTACGCCTTGCCAGAGGTGTACAGGCTCCCGGTACGCTCGTACGCAGCAATTGCCATCAATGCGCCATATAAGTGGCGATTAGGTTCGCATAAAGCGACCTTGGTTCCGCAAAGCAAAAGGCAGGATACCATCACCACGATGATACCCTGCCTCTGTTCGTTCCTGTTTACCGTTCCGAGTAGTCCTTCCGCAGAATTGCCGATAAACAAAAAACGTACCCGAACCCTTTCTCGTATAGAATCGGGTTCGAGTACGAACTGAATGGTGGAGCAATAAAATACCACCACAAAGGTGCTTGTCCCCTTTGTGGTGGTTTTGGGTTAGGCCTAGAGCGTGCGGCCGTAGGCGTTGGCGGCCTTGATGGCGGTGGCGAACTTTTCGTCGGTGAAGGGCTCGGGGTTTCCCTGCTTCCACTCGTTGGTGGCGTGCGCATACTCGCACAGGGCGGGGATATCGGACTCGGAAAGCCCGACCTGCTCAAGCGTCACGGGCAGCCCCATCTCCTTGTTAAAGGCTGCGTAGCGCTCAAGGTTCTCGGTATCGCCCGTGTAGGCAAACAGCACCAGCACGCCCAGGCTCACGACCTCGCCATGCAGGTAGGTGCCCTCGCGCGGAATGCTGCAGGTGGCGTTGTAGAACGCATGCGCCACGCTCGAGTTGTAGTAGTAATCGTTTTGGTTGGTCAGGTTGGAGACGTAGCCCGTGTTGACCACGATATCGAGCGCGATCTGCTTGACGGCTTCGGTCGACAGGTTCTGGCGAACGTCCTCAAGACCCTGCACGCCATAGGTAAACAGCGGCTCGGAGCAGGTGTGTGCGAGCGCCAGGCCAAGACCTGCGGTGTGCTCCAGGTTGCCGGCGCTCGTGGCGTACTCGACCTCGGGCTGCTTGGACAGGGCATCGCCCACGCCCGCCCAGAAGTACTCCGCCGGAGCCTCGGCGATGATCTTGGGGTTGATGAAGATGTGCGCGGGGCGGTTGGGGTACGAATAGCCCTCGAGCGAGCCGTCGTCGTTGTAGACAACGGCAATGGCGGTCGCGGCCGAGCAGTTGGAGCAGATCGTCGGTACCGTAAAGACGATCTTCTTGAGCTCGATGGCTGCGGTCTTCACGGTGTCGAGCGCTTTGCCGCCGCCGCATGCGATGAGCACATCGGCCTCTCGGCAGGCGGGGGAGTTAACAAGCTTGGCGATATTGGCACGCGTGCTGTTGGTGCCGTAGACGCGTGACTCCAGAATCTCGATGTCGGTGCCCTCCAGTGCCGCTTCGATACTGGGAAGCGCCGCGGCCAGTGCTCGTTTACCGCCGATAATCGCGACCTTGGCCGCTCCGTACTCGTCCAGCGCGCCGGGCAGCTCGTCAAAGCAGTCCTCGCCGACGGTGTAGTCGCTCATTCCAATCGTGCGCATAGCAGCCTTCTTTCGTTAGATAAAGTGCTTTCAGGTATTCTGCTCCAAGTGAGTGCTTGCGACCGCGAGAAATTACTAAAGTATGAAACCGATGTTGAGGGTTTTTCGCCGGCGTTGACCGTGCTACCATACAGCGCATAAGCGTTGATGGGGACGAGTAGTCGGCCGTCCGTGTGCTACAGAGAACGGGGAGCGCTGAGAACCCGTGCATGCGACCGATGAAAATCACCCCGGAGCTGCGGTCCCAACGGACGCGCCGTACAGGCACGTCTTAGTAGACATCGCCGAGATGGTCGTCGATACAGGCCAGCCGAGTAACGGATGCGAGCGCGCTGTAATGCGGGTGAGGGCATCTAAGCTGGGTGGTTAAGCGAAGAGCTTTTGCGGGCACACGGCCCGTTTTGTGGCGCTTCGTCCCAGCTTGCAGGGACGGGCGCTTTTTTTGTGCCCAACGGGCGTGCGCGCCCACGACATGAAAGGGGTACCGTGGCAAACGAGTACAAGCAGACGATGAATCTGCCCAAAACCGGTTTTCCCATGCGTGCCGGTCTTTCCAAGTCCGAGCCCAAGCGACTCAAGGACTGGCAGGACAACAAGGTCTACGAGCAAGTTCTGAAGAAGAACGAGGGTCACAAGAAGTTCGTGCTGCACGACGGCCCTCCGTATGCCAACGGTCCGATCCACATCGGCCACGCCATGAACAAGATCTCCAAGGACATGATCAACCGTTACTGGATGATGCAGGGCTATGAGGTTCCCTATGTCCCCGGTTGGGACTGCCACGGTCAGCCGATTGAGCACAAGGTCGAGGAGAAGCTCGGCACCGAGAAGTTCAACCAGACCTCCACGGCTAAGATCCGCGAGCTTTGCAACAAGTTCGCTGTCGAGAACATCGAGCTGCAGAAGGCCGGCTTCCGTCGCCTGGGCGTGCTCGGCGACTGGGACAACCCCTATCTGACGCTCTATCACCAGCATGACGCCGCCGATATCGAGGTCTTCAAGGCCATGTTCGATAAGGGCATGATCTATCGCGGCCACAAGCCGGTTCACTGGTGCAAGCACTGCCACACCGCGCTCGCCGAGGCCGAGATTGAGTACTCCGACGAGACGAGCCCCTCCATCTTCGTTCGCTTTGAGATGACCTCCAAGCCCGCCGGCCTCGAGGACTTCGACGGCCCGGTCGACTTTATCATCTGGACGACCACGCCGTGGACCATTCCCTCCGACCAGGCCGTTTCTCTCAAGCCCGGCGCCGCCTACGTCGCCGTTGAGCACGACGGTCGTGCCGAGGTCATGCTCGAGGACCTGGCTCCCAAGTGCTGCGAGGAGTTTGGCTGGGAGTACACCCCGGTCATGGTCGACGGCAAGCCCTATGTGGTTCCCGCCGAGACCTTCCACCACATCCACTACAAGCAGCCGATCTTTGACGGCGTTGAGGGCGTGGCGCTGCTGGCCGATTACGTCGGTGTCGATGACGGTACCGGTATCGTCCACAACTCGCCCGGCCACGGCGTCGACGACTACTTCGCCTGCCTCAAGGAGGGCATCACCGACATCTGCATGCCGGTCGATGACGACGGCAAGTTCTACACCGGTGAGGAGTTTGGCACCGGCGGTCCCTTCAGCGGCATGGATACTGACGAGGCCAATCCGCACATCATCGAGTTCCTGCGCGAGCGCGGCACCCTGGTCCTCGAGAAGAAGATCACGCACAGCTATCCGCACTGCTGGCGCTGCAAGCACCCGGTGCTCTTCCGTGCTACCGACCAGTGGTTTGTCTCGATGGACAAGACCGGTTTGCGCGAGCAGGCCGGCAAGGAGGTCCGTGAGAACGTCAAGTGGTATCCGGCCCACGCGGCCAACCGCATCGGTGCCATGGTCGAGCAGCGTCCCGACTGGTGCATCAGCCGCCAGCGCAACTGGGGCGTGCCTATCCCCAGCTACACCTGCGCCGGCTGCGGCGAGAAGGTCATGAACGACGCCACGCTCGACGCCGTCATCAAGCTCTTCCACGAGAAGGGCTCCGACGCCTGGTTCACCGACGCTCCCGAGAGCTACCTGGGCGAGGCCTGCGTCTGCCCCAAGTGCGGCGGCCATCACCTCAAGGCCGATAAGGACATCCTCGACGTGTGGTGGGATTCCGGCGTCTCTTGGAAGGCCGTCTGCGAGTACCGTCCCGAGCTGGAGTATCCGGCTGATGTGTACCTCGAGGGCTCCGACCAGCACCGCGGTTGGTTCCAAAGCTCGCTGCTCACCTCGGTGGGCGCCAACGGCCACGCTCCGTACAAGGCGGTTGTCTCGCAGGGCTTCACCCTCGACGGCCAGGGCCGTAAGATGTCCAAGTCGCTCGGCAACGTCATCGACCCCAATAAGGTCTGCGACGAGATGGGCGCTGACATCATCCGTCTGTGGGTTGCTTCCGTTGACACCAGCTCCGACGTGTCCATCGACCACGAGATCCTTGCTCGTACGTCCGATGCCTACCGTCGTTTCCGCAACACGCTGCGCTTCCTGCTCTCCGAGCTCGAGGGTCAGTTTGAGCCCGAGACCGACGGCGTCGCCTTTGCCGACCTGCTGCCGCTCGATAAGCTCATGGTTGCCCGCCTGACTCAGGTTCAGGCCGAGGTCGACGACGCCTACGCCAGCTACGAGTTCCCGCGCGCCTACCGTGCGCTTTATGACTTCGTGGTTACCGAGCTCTCCAACGTGTACCTCGACGCCCTGAAGGACCGTCTGTACTGCGACAAGCCCGGCTCGCTCGAGCGTCGCAGCGCCCAGACCGTGCTGGCCGAGCTCTTCTCGATGCTCATGCGCGACCTGCAGCCGATCCTGTCCTACACGGTTGACGAGGCCATGGCATATGCGCCCGCTGGCTGCGTCGATCACCAGAAGTACGCCGCGCTGCTCGATTGGTACAAGTCGCCCATCACGGTCGACGAGGCCAATGAGTTCGAGGGCGTGCTCGAGGCTTCTCTTGAGCTCCGTAGCGCCGTGACCAAGGCCCTTGAGGATGCCCGTTCTGCCGGCACCTTCACCAAGAGCCAGCAGGTTCGCGTCAAGGCGGTCGTTCCCGCCGAGATGTACGCGCTGCTGACTGGTGACAAAGCGGTCGACCTGGCCGAGTTCTACATCGTCTCCGATGTTGAGCTGACCCAGGGCGAAGAGCTTTCCGTCTGCATTGATGCTGCCGAGGGCGAGTGCTGCGACCGTTGCTGGAACTACCGCACCACCGTCGGCGAGTACAACGGCCACGCGCATATCTGCAAGCGCTGCGCGAATGCCCTTTAAGGCACGGTAACTCGGCATTTTAGTTATTGGGAGAATTTGGACGCCTTCGGCCCATTTGCTCCGCTGAATAAAAGCGGCATTCTGTTTTTCGGAATGCCGCTTTCTTTTTATGCTGGTTATTTATCTGGCGTTAGCGAATATGTCGTGCGCTCTGCGTGTGGCAATATAAGATGGTTAATTGCGTTAAACGGAATTCGATGTTCTTGAGGGTAGGGGATTGATTTGGGTCGTGCTGGGGATATGACGCCGCCTTTGCGTTGGCGGTTGGGTGTTGCTGGTGGGGTGGCGCTGGTTGTGCTGCTTCTTGACCAGCTGACCAAGCTTGCGGTTCGTGCCGTGGGCGACGCTTTGCATGTGACCGTCATCCCCGGTGTCATTGACTTTATGTTTGTCCGTAATATCGGTGCTGCCTTTAGCATGGGCGAGGGGCATGGCGTTGCGTTCGCTTTGCTGGCGCTTGCGGTCATTGTCGCCATTGCCGTGTACTTGCTTCGCACGCCCCAGCTTGCTCGCTTGGAGGTTGTGGGCATGGCTATGGTCGTGGGTGGCGCCATTGGCAACGCGATCGATCGCCTGGCTTTTGGCTTTGTGACCGATTTTATTGCCACCACCTTCATCGACTTTCCCGTCTTTAACGTGGCCGATATCGGCATCACCGTAGGCGTTGTGCTTGCCCTCATCGGCTACATGTTCTTGAGCCCTGCGGCCCGCGAAGTCGATGCGACTGCCGAGCTCAATGCACGTGATGAGGCCCGCGCCAAGCGCAAAGCCAAGCAGCGTGGGGAGCGTGCCCGCAAGATTCGCGAAAGGAATGAGCGTTAATGGCCGACATCCATATTCTTGTTGCCGACGATTGCTCTGGCCAGCGTCTCGACGCCTTTCTGGGTGCCAACGACGGCTGCCCCACGCGCTCTGCCTGCGCGCATCTGATCGAGGGCGGCGCCGTAATCGTGAACGGCGAGACCTGTCTGTCAAAAAAGTATGCCGTACGCGCCGGTGACCGCATCTCGGTTGACCTGCCCGAGCCTCACGATCCGACTGACGTGATTCCTGAGGCCATTCCCCTCGATATCCGCTACGAGGACGACTACCTCCTCGTGCTCTCCAAGCAGCGGAGCCTGGTGTGCCATCCCGCCCATGGCCACGAGAGCGGCACCCTTGCGAACGCTCTGGTCTACCACTGTGGCATCGACCATCTTGGTACCGTGCAGGGTGAGGACCGCCCCGGGATCGTGCATCGACTGGACCGAGATACCTCGGGCCTCATGCTTGCGGCAAAGGACGACGATACCCAGCGCGCGCTCCAAAATCTCATCCGCACGCGCACGCTCGACCGTCGCTATATCACGCTCGTCCACGGGCACATCGCCATGGACGAGGGAACTATTAACACCGGTATTGCCCGTTCCACGCGCGACCGCGTCAAGATGGCGGTTTCGGACGACCCCTTTGCCCGTCAGGCCATTACGACCTTTAAGGTCCTCGAGCGCTTTGATTCCACGCGCTTTGACGACGGCTACACGCTTGTCGAGTGTCACCTGTTTACCGGCCGCACGCATCAGATTCGCGTGCATATGCGTCATATCAACCACGCCTGCGTGGGCGATCCACTTTACGGCAAGTGCGATGCGCGCGCTGACCAGGGCCTGACCAGGCAGTTTCTGCATTCCTGGCGCGTGGCATTCGAACATCCCGTGACGGGGGAGCGCATTGAGTGCCGCGACGAGTTGCCGTGGGATCTCGCTGCGGTTCTCGACGATCTGGCTCCGCGCTCGCTCGGTCGCACGGCCGTTGGAGATGAAATCGTTCCGCAGCTCGGTCTTCTCGAAGCCTAGCCAGTATTAGGTGGTTTCTTGAACTCTGTAAGCCTGCGGTAAGATATACGGTTGTTTACGTAACGCGTTGCTGGGAGCCTGCATGCTCGCCTTTTTACAAACCAACACACCCATCGTGATCTTCAACCAGATTGTCGTCACGCTGCTCACGGTCTGCTTTCTGTACCAGGTGGTCTTCTTTGTCATTGGCGCTCTTCGTGGCGAGGTCGCGCCTCCCAAGGCCAAAAAACTCCACCGGTACGCCTTCTTTATTGCGGCGCATAACGAGGAGGCCGTGATCGCCAACCTCGTTCGCTCCATCAAGGATCAGGACTATCCGTCCGAGCTCATCGAGGTGTTTGTCGTTGCCGACGCCTGCACCGACAACACCGCGCAGCTCGCACGCGAGGCCGGTGCCATCGTTTATGAGCGCAACGACCTGGCCCGCAAGGGTAAGAGCTGGGTCATGGACTTTGGTTTTGATCGCATTCTTAACGAGTATCCTGACACGTTCGAGGGCTACTTTATCTTCGATGCCGATAACGTTATCTCCCGCGATTACGTCTCCAAGATGAACGATGCCTTTGACCAGGGCTTCCATGTGGTCACGAGCTATCGTAACTCCAAGAATTTTGGCAGCTCGTGGATCTCGGCAGCTAATGCTACGTGGTACCTGCGCGAGGCGCGCTTTCTCAATAACGCGCGCAACATCTGCAAGACTTCTTGCGCTGTCTCTGGTTCGGGCTACCTCATTTCCGCCAGCGTTATCGAGGGCATGCACGGTTGGCAGTTCCATACGCTGACCGAGGATATTCAGTTCACTACGTTCTGCGCCATTCACGGCATTCGCATCGGTTATGCGCCTGCGGAGTTCTTTGACGAGCAACCCGTGACGTTTAAGGCGTCCTGGAAGCAGCGTATGCGCTGGACCAAGGGCTTTTACCAGGTGTTCTTTACCTACGGCAAACATCTGGTCAAGTCGACGTTCCGCTATCATCGCTTTGCCGCGTACGACATGTTTATGACTATCGCGCCGGGTATGCTGCTGTCGCTGATCTCGATGCTCGCCAACGCGACTTTCCTCATCGTGGGCGGGCTTTCGCACGGCTTCTTGGCAACCGAGGTCGAGATGCAGGCTTGTGCCGCCTCGCTCATCATGACGTTCGCGATGATGTACCAGACCTTCTTTATCCTGGCGCTGCTCACGACCATCTTTGAGTATAAGCATATTCACTGCGCGCAAAAGTGGCGCTTGGTGACCAACCTGTTCACCTTCCCGATCTTTATGTTCAGCTATATCCCCATTACGGTGGCTGCTCTGTTCCTAAAGGTTGACTGGGTCCCGACGCAGCACGCCGTAAGCGTCACCCTCGACGAGGTCATGCAAGGCGCCAAATAACCACCACCAAAACCACCACAAAGGGGACAGGCACCTTTGTGGTGGTTTTTGCTTTTGCGATGCGGCTCGAGGAGGTGTCCGATGGTATATATCCCGTTTTGGTTTTGCGCCATCGTTGGCGCCGTTATCGATTTGCGTGAACGGCGGTTCCCGAATGTGCTTGCCGGGGTTTGTGCCGTGGCAGCGTTTGCGGGGGTTTGGCTCGATCGTGGCATGGACACGGCGCTTGACCACGCGAGCCTTGCTGTCATCGTGTACCTTGCTCTCGTGCTGACCGAATCTCTCTGGCGGCGCCTTCGTCAAGCCCCGGGTATTGGCATGGGAGATGCCAAGGCGCTCTTCGCGCTTTGTACGCTCGATCCCATGGGCGGCATCGTGGCATTTGCCGCCGCACTCCTGTTTCTTGCCATCGCCTGTCTCATCACAAAATCGCGCTCCCTGCCATTGCTGCCGTTTTTGGTGCCGATTTTTGCCATAATCGAGGTCGTGGGCTGCACGCTGTAACCGATTGCGCATCCTTCTTAAGGAGCATGCCATGGCAACTAATCAAGAAACGTCCGCCATCAAGGCACGTATGGACCGTATTCCCTCGGCGTTGTCGCCCGAGCTTATCGAGCGCATTGCCGCCGATCGTGCTTCGGGCGCCGTCAATTCGTATCGTTGCAACGACGACCAGGTCATTCGTCGTGTCGATCGCGATGCGGACAAAGGCACGCTGATGCGCCCCAGCTTTATGCGCGATACCGAAAAGATTCTCCATCTTCCGGCATACACCCGATATGCAGGCAAAACGCAGGTCTTTAGCTTCCGCAGCAACGATGACCTGTCTCGTCGTGGTCTGCATGTGCAACTCGTCTCGCGCATTGCGCGCGATATCGGTCGCGCTCTCGGGCTCAACTGCGATCTGATCGAGGCAATCGGCCTGGGGCATGACTTGGGGCACACGCCTTTCGGCCACGCCGGCGAGCGCTTCCTCAACGATATCTATCATGAGCGTACCGGCTGCTTCTTTTTCCATAACGTGCAGTCGGTGCGCGTGCTCGATGCGCTCTATGGCCGCAACGTGTCGCTCCAGACGCTCGATGGCGTGCTGTGTCACAACGGGGAGTACGAGCAGCGCGTGTTTGAGCTGTCGGACATGGCATCCTTTGACCAGTTTGATCAGACGGTCGAGGATTGTATCGCCACGGGCTATGGCGCAATCGAGCATCTGCGCCCCATGACGCTCGAGGGCTGCGTGGTACGCATTTCGGATATCCTCGCCTACGTCGGTCGCGATCGCCAAGATGCTATCGCGGCGGGCCTTCTTTCGCCCGACGCTTTTGACGATGGCCGGGGCGGCGCCTATAACAGCTGGATCCTCACGCACGCATCCATCGATATCGTGGAACATAGCTACGGCAAACCGCGTATCGAGATGAGTGAAGACCTGTTTGAGGAGATCCGCCGAGCCAAGCGTGAGAACTACGAGAAGATCTACAGCAAGGGCGGCATCGAGGGCGATTCCGAGGCGGAGCTGCGCGAGGCGTTCGAAAAGCTCTATGACCGTTGCCTGCAGGATATAAACGAAGGCGATGAGTCCTCTTACATCTTTAAGCACCACATTTCGCGCATTGAGCAGCAGCTTTCCTACTACGATCGCACCTATGCCTGGCGGGATGACAAGGATCAAACCGTGGTGGATTACATCGCGAGCATGACGGACGGCTACTTCTGTGAGCTGACAAGCAAGTTGTTCCCGGGCCTAAAGTTTCCGCATCGCACCTATATTAACGAACGGTAGTTCGTATCTTTTCGGTATACTGTTGGGGAACAATGATTTTGACGGATGTACGGGATGGCTATGGACGACCTTTTTTCTTCCTCGACGCGCGAGCGTTCCTTTAAGAATGCGCCGCTCGCGGTGCGCATGCGCCCCAATTCGCTCGACGAGTACGTGGGCCAGCAAAAGGCCGTGGGTAAGGGTTCTTGGTTGCGCGCGGCGATTGAACATGACGTGCTGTCGAGCGTGATCCTGTATGGGCCTGCCGGTACGGGCAAGACGACGTTGGCGCATATCATCGCCAACCATACCAAGAGCGAGTTTGTCGAGGTCAGCGCTGTCACGGGTACCGTAAAGGACCTGCGTCGTGTGATTGACGAGGCAAAGACGCGTCTGAATACGTACGACCGCCGCACCATTCTCTTTATCGACGAGATCCATCGTTTTTCGAAGTCGCAGCAGGATGCACTTTTGCATGCGGTTGAGAACCGTACCGTCATTATGATTGGCGCCACGACGGAGAATCCGTACTTCGAGGTCAACTCGGCATTGCTCTCGCGCGGTCGCGTGGTGGAGCTTGAGCATCTTAAAGACGAGGATATCGCCACGCTTATCGAGCGTGCGCTCGAGGCGCCGCAGGGTTTGAACGGCAAGTTCTCGGCCGATGAGGATACGGTTAAGACCATCTGCACGCTGGCAGCGGGTGACGCTCGCTCGGCGCTCACGACGCTCGAACTTGCGAGCGAGATTGCCGTCACGCGTCCCGATACCGAGGGCACGCCGGCGCCGGCGGCGGGGGAGCGCTATCCCATCACCGTGGATGACGTGAAGATTGCCAACCCGCGTCGTGGATTTTCGTATGACAAAAACGGCGACATGCACTATGACATTATCAGTGCGTTCATTAAGTCCATGCGCGGTAGCGACCCCGATGCCACGATCTATTGGCTCGCGCGCATGATTGATGCGGGGGAGGATCCCAAGTTTATCGCTCGCCGTATTATGATTCAGGCTTCTGAGGATGTTGGCAACGCCGACCCGCAGGCGCTTTTGGTGGCGCATGCCGCGTTTAAGTCTGCCGAGGTCATTGGCTATCCCGAGTGCCGCATTAACCTGGCTCAGGCTGCACTCTATGTGTGTTTGGCCCCTAAATCCAACGCGTGTGAGGCTTCGATTGATGCGGCGCTGGCCGATATCCATTCTAGTGGGCTTCGCGAGGTGCCGAGTTATCTGCGCGATCGCCATCGCCCAGGCAGCGACGACTACGGTGTGTATAAATACCCGCACGATTATCCCGAAGGCTGGGTCGATCAGCGCTATTTGCCCGAGGGGCTGGAGCGCGGTGCGTTCTGGCAGCCTGCCGGGCGCGGCTGGGAAGAGTGGCGCGTAGAGCAAAGCGAGCGCGACCGCAGCGGGAATGCACCGAAGTAGCTGCTGATAATTTTGTCCCACGTTGCTGCTCTTGGCATGTTCGGTCCCCTTTGGGGTACCATGAAAAGCGTCTGTATTTCGATTTTTCCGGGAGGCTTGTATGAGTCCCATTCAAATCGCCCTGCTGCTGCTCGCCGTTGCCGGCGTGTGGGCCATCGCTGAGCTCGCGCTTACCCTGCGCAAGACACGCAATGTTGTCGACTCGCTCGATAAGACCGTGAACGACCTCAACAACACCATCGCCGAGGCTCAGCCTGTGGTGGCAAAGCTCGATGGCGCTGTCGATGAGCTTACGCCGGCACTTGCCCAGATGGAGCCGCTGCTTAAGTCGAGCAAGACGGCAGTTGATGCCCTTACCTCCAATCTCGTAGAGGTCGAAGCCGTGGTTCGCGACATTTCTGAGGTCACCGGTAGCATGGCCGAGGCCAGCAATGCTGTGTCGAGCGTGACCGACTCTGCCGCCGGTGCTGTGCAGAAGCTCTTCAATAAGGTGAAGGCTCCTGCAGCCGACGCCGATCGCAAGCTCGCCGCTGCCGCTGCGGAGGCCGAGCAGCCTACCGAGCGCGTCCTAATTGGCGAGGACGAGGCCGCCGCGGGCGACGATGATGGTCAGAAGTCTGTATCCAAGCCGGCTCAGTATTACACCTATACGCCCGCCGAGACCTCTGAGGAGTCCTGCGATGAGTAGCGAAGCAACCTGCCCTATCACGCTGACCGTTGCCGGTGACCCGCGTCTCGCTCGCCTTGTGCGCATGACGGCAGCCAACGTTGGTGCCCTGTGCTCTATGTCTGTCGATCGCATCGAGGACATCCGCATGGCTGCTGAGGAGGCTTTCATCTTTGGTTGCACCGCGGTCGACTGCGATGACATCACCATCAAATTCGATGTCGATGAGACCCACGTTGGCATGACTATTACTTTTGGCGACCAGGCTACGGTCGATGAAGACGACCAAGCTGCGGTGTATGCCGAGCTCATCCTCGCGAGCGTGTGCGACTCCTACGAAAAGACTACGGCGCCCCTGACGCTTTCCCTCGACCTCAAGGCGGATATTTAATATGACCGAACGTTCCCGGAGCGGCAAGACCGCTTGGGACAAGGAGAAAACCCGCGAGCTGTTTCGTCGCTACAAGGAGACCGGTGATCCGGACGCCCGCGAACAGCTCGTCATGTCCCATATGAACCTGGTAAGGTTTCTTGCCAACAAATTTAAGAACCGCGGCGAGCCGCTCGATGACCTTATGCAGGTTGGCTATTTGGGCCTGCTCAAGGCTATCGACCGCTTTGACCCTGAGCGCGGACTCGAGTTCACCACGTTTGCCACGCCTACCATCTTGGGCGAGATCAAGCGTCACTTCCGCGACAAGGGCTGGAGCGTGCGCGTGCCCCGTCGCTTGCAGGAGCTCTCGGCCAAGGTCAACCAGGCTACCGATAAGCTCACCAACGAGCTACAGCGCTCGCCCAAGGTTGAGGAGATCGCTGAGTATCTAGATGTGACTGTCGATGAGGTCCTCGAGGCTATGGAATCGTCTTCGGCTTATACCTCGGTGCCCATCGAGGCTCCTGGTGCGTCCGATTCCGACGATGCCCCCTCGATTCTCGACCGTTACGCCGACGACGACAACGAGCTCGACTTTACCGATGACCGCTTGGTGATTGAGGAGGCCATCCGTGATTTCTCGCCGCGCGAGCGCGAGGTGATCGAGCTGCGCTTTGTGAAGGGCATGACCCAGATCGAGATCGCCAAGAAGCTGGGTATTTCTCAGGTGCAGGTTTCGCGTCTGCTGCGCCGCACGCTTAAGAAGATTCAGGACAAGATTGACCCCGACGGAGTGATGATTCGTTCATGAGTGAGCACCCCCAACAAACCGATCGCGTGCTGCGCGACACCCGCATTCTGACGCTGCGCATTTGGGCTGTTGTCGGCTGCATTGTTATTGCTGCTGTCATCTTTAACCTTATGGGCATCCTGGCACCGGTCATTGAGTTTCTTGCCGTCGGCTCCATCATTGCTTTTGTGATGTCCCCGATCACCAACTGGCTCGAGCACCATGGCGTGAATCGCGGCATCGGTTCGCTTATCGCGCTTATTGTTGTTGTTGCCGTGCTCGTCGGTGTCGTTTGCATCTTGTCGCCGATTCTCTTTGGCCAGATCATGGAAGTCCTGAGCCGCCTGCCCGAGCAGCTTCGTGTTGCGGGTGGCGATCTCAATGAGATGATCTCGCATGCCAAGACGCTCAATAACACGCCGCTCAAGGAGTATTTGGACGATAATCTTTCGTCGCTGGTTACCGTGGCATCGAAGTATGTGTCTCAGATTGCTGCCGAGCTTGGCCGCGGTGTGTTCCCGCTCATCACCAATACGGCCTCGCAGTTGTTCGTGATCTTCCTTGGTCTGGTGCTTGCCTACTGGATGGCCTGCGACTACCCTCGCATGCATCACGAGATTTGCACCATCATCGGTCAGGAGAAGGAGACCTCGTACCGCTTTATGGTCGCCATCCTTTCTCGCTCTGTCGGCGGCTACATGCGCGGTATGGTCGTGACGTCCATCTGCGGTGGTTTCCTCGCCTTTATCGGCTTCCTGATTATCGGCCATCCGTATGCGGCGCTCATGGCTATCTTCACTGGCATCATGCACTTGGTTCCGGTCGTCGGTCCCTGGGTGAGCGCGGCAATCGCCACGGTACTCGGCTTTATGTTCAGCCCCATGTTGGCGTTATGGACGCTCATCGTGACGATGGTCGCGCAAAACGTCACCGACAATGTGATTTCGCCTAAGGTCATGCAGAGCTCAGTGCAGGTGCATCCCATTATG
>DBFVZT010000032.1:0-185517 GCA_048486575.1 Collinsella sp.
AGCGTCGGTAAGACACGCCGAGGTCGCCGCGGACGGGCTGATATAGGGAGAGGGCCTGACCCCATATCGTTGGGGCCAGGCCCGATTTTGCCTCTTGACAATGTCCTGCTCATATTAAAAGGAACGTCCCCAAGTGCCGGCAGTTTGGGACAGTCATTGTTGATGAGAATCGGGCGAAATGCCAAAGGCCCCGTTGGGCGAGATGTCGAACGGGAAGGTGCCGCAGCGATTGAACGCGGCGATAAACATGCGGATGGCGTTGGACGGCGTGGTGCCCACGAGCTGGGTTGCCGCCGCGAAGGCCGCCTTTTCCTCGGGCAAGACCTTCGCGACAACCGGGGTCATGTGTTCTGCCATGGCGCTTCCTTTTTGAAACGACGGTGATGCGGATAGATGCGGGCCACGCGGCTGGGCGACGGGCTGTGAAGGCAACCCGATTGGCCCGCATCCGGAGTTTGTTTCTGCTGCGTTGGTATTACTTGGTATTCCTAAGTATTACCCCGCAGATAGAATAGCACACCCGACCCCATGGGGGCGGAGGAAAACGAATCATTTTGTTGCTGAGTAGGTATTTAGAGCGTGATGATGTCCGAGATATCGAGGGCCCGAGCGTCGGCGACATCGTGCGATGCAAGCAGCAGCATACGGCCGTCGAGCAAGTCGAGCACGACCTCGGCGCATGCGTCGCGCGCAGCGGTATCTAAACCGGTAAAGGGCTCGTCAAGAATCACCGCGCCGCCCGGGCACAGCAGGGCTCGAGCGATCTCGACGCGACGGCACTGCCCGCCCGAAAGCTCGGCCACGCGAGCATGTACATCGACCCCCGGCACCAGCAGGCGCAACAGGGCCGCAGCACTCGAGGCGTCCACGCGTGCATCGGCGCACACTAGCACGTTATCCAGCGCCGCGGCGGACTCGACCAAGCGTGCATCCTGAAACACCATCGAGCACGGCGCGCACTCCCCCGCTGCCAACGAAAGCAGCGTCGACTTGCCCATGCCCGAAGCGCCCATCACACAGATACGCCCACCCGCGGGCACGTTGAGCACCAGCCCGTCGAGCGCCGGCGCCCAGGGCGCGCGATCGCCCACGGCAAGCGCAAGCTCCGCTGAAGTGCCATCGCTCGCAGCCCCCGCACGCCCACGCAATCCATGCCCATGCGCCCGCACGGCAACATGCCACGCCACGGGTCCCGAAACCCGCAGCAGCCACACTAGCACGCGCTCACATGCCCACGATGCCGCCACGACCAACACGGTCCACGCCAGCAGATCTGCCGTCTCAATCAAAAGCTTTGCCTGATAGATGCGCTCACCCACGGTGCCCGTCGCCATGCCGATGAGCTCCGCCGCCACACCGGCCTTCCAACTCATGCCGATCACGGCGCGGGCGCACGAAAGCACAAACGGCAGGACTTCGCGCCAGGTGTGAGCGCAAAACAGTCGCCAGCCCCGCACTCCATGCAGACGAAACATCTGCTCCAGTGACTGATCAACCTGCGTCAAACCCTCGACCAGCGAGAAATATACGCCCGGCAGCGCCATCAAAAAGACCGCCGCGATGCTCACACGTGCCGACCCCAACCAAATGAGCAGCAGGACCACCACGCAGGCAACCGGCGTCGCCTTTACAAACGACAGTGCCGGAGCCACCAGGTGCGCAAACGCACGCGACCGCACCGAGACTCCCGCCAGCACGCCGCCGCACACCGCGGCAAGCGCCAGCCCGCCCAATATTCGCGCGCCCGAGCCCGCCAAAATCGCCCAGGTACCGCCATCGCACACCAGGCGCAGCAGCGCCAAGGCAACAGCACCCGGCCCCGGCAAGATCAGCGGCTGCGCTACCAACGCCGCCACCAGCACCCACACGGCAAGCCAAAAGGCGGCGACGGCACCTGCTGCCGCCACCGCCTTCATACGCTCTGTCATTTGTCGAGCAAACGCACGCACGGGCTACTCCATGTAGTAGAAATCATCGGCCGGGAGTTTGCCGCCCACGGCGCTCGCGTCCGCATCGGCCAGCACCTGCAGGTACCCACCGAGCGCCGCCTTCATATCCTTCCCCGTCTGGCACACGAGCATGCACCCGGGAATCGCCTTTTCGGCAATCGCGGCGTTATCCACGATGCCCGCATCGACCACGGCCTGCGCCCAGTCTGCCGGCGCCGCGTTGACGGCCTTCACGCTCGCCTCATGGCAGCTCAGGAATTCCGCCACGACCTCGGGATGTTCCTCGGCAAACGCGCGGCGCACCACGGTCACACCCGTCAGCAAGCGCGAGCCCGTGTCTCCTGCCAGCTCATCCCACACATCGGTCAGACTTACCGGCGCCGACAGCTTGCCTTCGCTCTTGGCGATGGCAGCGGTCTTGAACGGCTCCGGCAGCACGCCCACGGCGGACGGGTCGGCAAGCAGGGCCGACAGCACTTCGGTGGGCTCGCTCTTAAACTCAAGCGCCACCTGGCCTGTCAGGCCCGCGCGCTCCAGCAGGTAGTTCATGACGTACTCCGGTGTGGTGCCCTTGCCCGTCATGTAGACGGTGCGACCCGCCAGGTCGCCAAACGAGGTCACGTCCGCGTCGCCCGTCACCACATTCAGCACGCCCAGCGTGTTGATGTCGATGACCTGCACTGCACCCTCGGTCTTGTTGTAGAGAACGCTCGCCACGTTGGCGGGCACCAGGGCAATGTCGACATCGCCCTGAATGACCTTGGGCACGACCTCGTCGGCCGCGGCGCTGATCGCAAAGTCGAAATCGTTGTCCGTGGCACCGTCGGCAGCCTGGTCCATAAACTGCACCAGGCCAATCGAGGTCGGCCCCTTGAGCGAGGCGACGTGCACCTCGACCGGCTCGGCAGCGGCACCGTCAGCGGCTGACCCGGTAGCCGAGCCCGCGGCGGACCCGGCACCGGCAGCCCCGCCGCCACAGCCCGCGAGCGCAAGCGACAGGGCGCCCGCGGCGAGCGCCGAGGCAAACCCCCGGCGCGACATCTCAACATCAAACGCGCGCATCGCTAGCACGCCCCCTCGTTGGGCATCGACCAGGCGTGATGGTCGGTATGCAGCAGCTCCTCGGCCAGCGGCGAGAGCGGCGCGCCCAAAAACTCGCTGTAGCACGCCTGGACATCGGGATTCTCGTGCGAGAAGCGAATATCGGCGTTCGCATCGAGCCCCCACAGCACCTGGCCACGCTCGGCCGCCAGTTCGCAGCCGTCATGGATGGGCTGACCGCCGCCACCGACGCAGCCGCCGGGGCATGCCATGACCTCAACGAAGTCATAGCTCACACGGCCGTCGCGAATCGCATCGAGCAGGCGGGCGGCGTTGCCCAGCCCGTGCGCCACGGCGACGCGCACCTTGGTGCCATCGATATCGGCAACAGCTTCCTTCCAGCCATCCAGGCCACGCACGTCGGTAAAGAAGTCCGCATCGGGATTCTTGCCCGTCACCAGGTAATATGCCGAGCGCACGGCGGCCTCCATCACGCCGCCCGTGGCGCCAAAGATCACGCCCGCGCCCGTGCCGAAGCCCAACGGCGTGTCGAGCGGCTCCTCGGTAAGCGTGTCCACGCTCACGTGGCTCGCGCGGATCATACGCACCATCTCGCGCACCGTCAGCGCAACGTCTACGTCGGGCGCGCCGCCCTCGCCCACCATACTCGGCAGCGCGCACTCGGCTTTCTTGGCCGTGCACGGCATCACGGACACCACAAACAGGCGCTCGGGCTCCACGCCCAGCACCTTGGCGTAGTACGTCTTGGCGATAGCGCCGAACATCTGCTGCGGCGACTTGGACGTGGACAGGCTGTCGACAAACCCCGGATAGCGCGCCTTCACAAAGCGCACCCAACCCGGGCAGCAGCTCGTAAACATGGGCCAGCCGCGGCTATCGCCCTCGCCCTTGGCGGCGGCGCCCAGGCGCTCGAGCAACTCGGAGCCCTCCTCCATAATGGTGAGGTCGGCCGAGAAATCGGTATCGAACACGTACTCAAAGCCCACACGGCGCAGCGCGCACGCCAGGCGCTCAACGGTAGCCTCCTCGCGAGATATGCCGAGCTCCTCGCCCCAGGCGCTGCGCACGGCCGGCGCAATCTGCACCAGCACGATCTTGTCGGGATCGGCGAGAGCATCGAACACGGTCTCGGTATCGTCGCGCTCGCGCAGTGCGCCCGTCGGGCAATGCGTTATGCACTGGCCGCACGCGACGCAATCGGTCTTGCCGATCGGCGCGCGCCCGCGGGTACCCACGGCGGTATGCGTGGCGCGGTTGGTCAGATCCCAAATCCCTAGCCCCTGCACGCTCTCGCACACCTTGATACAGCGCATGCATTTAATGCACTTGTCGTTTTCGCGGATGATGGGAAAATCGAAATCCCAGCCCTCGCCCGCCAAATGCCTTTGATACGGCAGATAAAAAATACCCAGGTCGTTGGCGATGGTCTGTAGGTTGCAGTTGCCGCTGCGCACGCAGCTCGTGCACTGCGAATCGTGCTGGGACAGCAGCAGCTGCACGTTGGTGCGACGGGCCTCGCGAGCCTTGGGGCTGTTGGTGTGGACCACCATGCCGTCGAGCACGTAGTTGTTGCAGGCGGCAACCAGCTGATCGCAGCCCTCGACTTCGACCACGCACACGCGGCAGCCGCCGATCTCGTTTAGATCGCGCAGGTAGCACAAGGTGGGAATCTGGATACCGACGGACTTGGCCGCGTCCAGGATCGTGGTGTGCTCGGGTACCACGACCTCGCAATTATCGATAGTGAGCTTGACCATATTGAGTGCTCCGCTTTCGGTGTTGTCGCTGACAGTGGGGTTGTTGAGCTCTACCATTCCAGGCTCCTCCCTCCGCGGGACGCGCCAAAGCCAAAGTGGTCGCAACGCAGGCAGCGGCTTGCCTCCTGGCGTGCCTCCTGCTCGGTGAGACCCTGCTCGACCAGATTCCAATCGTGGATGCGCTCGCCGGCTTCGCGCTCGCCCAGCTCGCAGCGGCCGCACTCGTGCTTGCCCTTAAACTGGACGGTCGGCAGCTCCACGTCGAGCTTGATCTTGTGGTCGAAGCCCAGGTAGCGGTCGATATTTGCCGAAGCCACGCGGCCGGCGTTGATGGCGCGGATAACGGTGGCGGGGCCGGTCTGGCAGTCGCCGCCGCTAAAGAGGCCGTCGAAGTTGGGCACGGCACCGTCCGAGTCGGTGACCACGCAGCCCCACTTGCAGGCAATGCCCATCTCCTCAAACGGCTTGGAATCGATGTCCTGGCCAATGGCCACAAACACGCGCTCGCAGGGAATGACGCGCTCGGGCGTGGCGGCGGCACGCGGGGCCGGACGCCCACGACGGGGCTCACCGATAATCTGCGGCTGCACGCGCAGGCCGCTTACGCGGCCATCTTCGCCCGTCTCGATGGCGAGCGGGGCCGTCAGCTCCAGCACCTCACAGCCCTCGGCCTGGGCACCGGCGATCTCGGCGTCCTGGGCCGTCATATCGCAGATGCGACGGCGGTAGACGATGCCCACCTTTTCGGCACCGCAGCGCACGGCAGAGCGCGCCACGTCCATGGCCACGTTGCCGCCGCCGATGACGCACACGCGCTGGCCGCTCAGGTCGGGCAGCTCGTCGTCGCCGATGGCGCGCAGCATCTTGACGGCCGACTCCACGCCGAGCGCATCTTCGCCCGGAAGGCCGAGCTTCTTGTCGTTATGGGCACCGATGGCCAGGTAGACGGCATCGAACTCGTCGCGCAGGCGAGCGAGCTCCTCGCCGTTGACGGAGTGGTCGAGCTCAACGTCGATACCGGCGCTCAAGATCCAGTCGATCTCGGCCTGCAGGCGCTCGCGCGGCAGACGGTAGCTGGGAATGCCATAGCGCAGCATGCCGCCCAGGTGGTGACGTTGCTCAAAGATGATCACCTTGTGGCCCATCACGGCCAGGTAGTAAGCACAGGAAAGACCAGCCGGGCCGCCGCCGATCACGGCGACGCGCTTACCGGTGTCGTCCACTACATGCGGTTTGTGGTCGTTGAGGTCGCTGTGCTCAACGGCAAAACGCTTGAGTGCGAGGATGTTCATGGGGTCGTCGACCATGCCACGGCGACAGTGCATCTCGCAGGGATGCTCGCACACCAGGCCGCAGACGAGCGGCAGCGGGTTGTTCTTGCGGATGACCTTGACAGCATCGGCATAGCGGCCGGCCTCGACGAGCGAAATGTACCCGGGAATGTCGACGTGCGCCGGGCAGCCCGAGACACACGGAACGCGGGCCTCGCGATCAAAGCCGCAGGAATGCTCACGGATGTGGTGCTCAAAGTCATCACGGAAGCCACGAATAGCTGTGAGCGCCATGGCGCCGGCTTCGTAGCCGATGGCGCAGTCGCTCGAAAGGTAGATGGTGCGGGCGGTGCGCTCAATCAAGTTGAGCGTGGACTCGTCGGCGCGGCCCTCGAGCACATCGGCGAGCAGGTCGCTCAGCGCGCTCAGGCCCACGCGGCAGGGCGTGCACTTGCCGCAGCTCTGGGTGGAGCACAGATTGACGAGCGCTGCCGTAAACTCAACGGGGCACGGGGCGAGCGAACTCACCGCCAGACGACGTCCGAGCGCATCGTGCAGGTCGTCCATGACGGCCTGAGCGTGGCTGCGTTCCATTACGTGCAGTCGAGCCATAAGATCCCCTCTCACATGGCAGCCCGGAGGCGAGGCCGGGCGAAGTTGCTACACGCACAACACTGACCTAAAAAGTTGTTAGGTCTCCACGCAGTTCGGCAGGCGGTATGAAATGTCACCCTCGGCGGTGAAATAGAACATTACCGCAGATAAATGCCATATTTGGTAAAACGCGTTACCAAATGACAATGCCCCGCCCACGCAATCACGTGGACGGGGCATTGCTCCAGGTATGCGGCCAGCGACCCTGTTGCTTTTACTTAAGCTCGGGCCAGTAACCCTTGTTGGCCTCGATCATGTCGTCGAGAACCTCCTTGGCGACCTTCATCGAAGGCACGGTCTTGTTCAGCGTAAAGGCCTTGAGCGCCTTCTCGTAAGAACCCTCGATCGTAGCCTCGACCACGAGCTTCTCGGAGTTCAGCTGCTGCATCATGAGGCCCTGTTGGAACAGAGGAATGTTGTCGCGGCTGATGACCTCGGGGCCGTTCTTGCCAATGTAGGCAGGCAGCTCGACCATAGCGTCGTAGGGCATGTTGGGGATGGCGCCCTTGTTCTCGCAAATGACCAGGAAGCGCTGCTTGGTATCGTTCTTCAGAGCGATAGCCAGATCGGCAATCCAGTCGCCGTGGCTGCCCGCATAGAACGTGCTCTCGTCGATCTCGCCCGTCTTCTCGTAATGGTCGATACCATCAAAGAGGTTCTTCTCACGCGTCTCCTCAACCTCGTTAGCACGGGTGCGCTCGGGGTTGGAGTGCTCGACGAACTCCTTCTGCTGCAGGTAGTAGTTCAGATACGTGTTGGGCAGGTACTCCGGGAAGCACTCCATGATCTCGTACTCGCCCTTCCAGACGTAGTACCAGCTGCCCTTGGTGTGGCGGTTCTGCTCGGGGTGCTCGTCGACGGCCTCCTCGGGCTTCTTTGCCATGAGCGAGCCCATGCCCTTGAGGTAAGAGTCGGGCAGCAGAATCTCATGCTCCTTGATGTACTCGCGCAGCTGCGGGAGCACCTCCTCGCCCTTGTGGCGGATCGAGGTGAACCAACCAAAGTGGTTGAGGCCAAAGTAATCGTACTCGACATCCTTCTTGTCGATATCGAGCGCGGCGCAAACCACGTCGATGATCGCGATCGGCATGTCGCAGATGTTGATGATACGAGCGTTGGGACGCAGCACGCGGCAGCCCTCGGAGACGATAGCGGCAGGGTTGGAGTAGTTGAGAATCCAGTAGTCCTTCTTGGCGTACTTCTCAACGTCATCGATCAGCTCGACCATGGGGAAGATGGTGCGCATGCCGTAGGCAAGGCCGCCGCAACCGCAAGTCTCCTGACCCACGCAGCCGTGACGCAGCGGAATCTTCTCGTCCTGTTCGCGCATGGCGTAGCCGCCCACGCGCATCTGGGCAAACACGAAGCTCGCGTCGGTAAAAGCCGTCTTTTTGTCGGTGGTCACCGTGAGCTTGATGTCCAGGTCGAGGTCCTCGTGCAAAATCCAGTCCACGAGCACGCCGATCTTGCGCTGGCGCTCCTCGTTGATGTCGTACAGACGAATCTCGTCAACGTCGAGCTCGTCCTTGCGCAGGGCGATGGACTTGACGATGCCGGGGGTAAAGGTGGATCCGCCACCACACAGAGTAATGATCATTGTTTACTGCTCCTTCTCAATTGCGTTTTCGACCTTGTCGCGCATCTCGGCGACCTTCATGCCAAAGATGATCTGGATATTGTTGCCGTTGCGGTTGATGCCGCTGTTGGGCACGTGGTTGATGAGGTTCTCATCGATGAGGTCCGGGTTCTTAACGTTCACGCGGAGACGCGTAAAGCAGTTCTCGAGCTCCTCGATGTTGTCCTTGCCGCCAAGACCTGCGACCAGGTCGGCAATACCTGCATCGACGCCCTCTGCGGGAGCTGCGGCAACAGCGCCCTGCTTCACCGCGACAGACGCGGCGGCCTCGCCCTCGGCAACGGACTCAGCAAGCTCGGACTCCTCCTCGCGACCAGGCGTGTGGAGGTTGAGCTTCTTAATAAGGAAGGTGAAGAGGAAGAAGTACAGAGCGGCGTTGACGACTCCAAGCACCAGCATAACCGGCCAGTTGGTCTTGTCGACACCGAGGACCAGGTTGGAAACCACGATGTTGATGATGCCGCCTGCAGTCGAAGCGGGCACGGAGAGAACCTTGAGCAGGACCAGGAAGATGCCGGAAAGAACCGAGTGAACGACAAAGAGCACAGGAGCGGCAAAGACAAAGAGGAAGTCCATGGGCTCGGTCACGCAGGAGAGCACGGCGGTGATGATCAGCGGGATGATAACGGCCTTGGTCTTATCCTTGTTCCCCTTGTAAGCGGTGAAGATAAAGGCGAGACCGATACCGATGTAGGGCCACAGGTTGTTGAAGGTGTAGCTGTTGAAGTAGGTGCTATCGGAGAAGGGCTGGCCCGTCATTGCCATCTCGGCAACACGGATGGGATAGGCGCCGGCGATAACCTGATCGCCCAGCGTAAGGGTGCCGCCCACATCGGAGAACTGGAACGGGGTGTAGATGAGGTGGTGCAGACCGGTGGGAACGAGCAGCTTGTTGAGCATGCCGTAGATAAACAGACCGATGTTGCCCGACTCCTTAATGATGCCGGCAACGGAGGAGATGGCACCCTGAACCGGAGGCCAAACGATGCAGAAGCCAGCGCCCATGATCCAGGAAATGATGATCATGATCAGGAACGGGAAGCGAACGCCCGAGAACATCGAAAGGGCAATGGGGAACTGCTTGTTCGAGTACTTGTTGAACACGGCACCGGTGATGCAACCAAGGATGATGCCGCCAAACACGCCGGTATCGAGCACCTGAATGCCCATAACGGTGGCCTGGCCGGTTCCGGTAAGGCCGAGCATGCCGCTCGCATCGGCAAGAGAGCCGGTGGCGTTGAGCACGATGTTGTTAGCCTGCAGGAACAGGAAGAACGACATCAGGGCGATCAGCGAAGCATGGCCCTTGTTCTTCTTTGCCATGGCGCCGGCGATGCCCACGCAGAACAGAATCGAGAGGTTGTTGATGATAAACATCAGCGACTGATAGACAACGGCGCCCACAAGCTGGAACGGACCGGAGCCCAGTACGGGGACCAAAGCGCAGATGGTCTTGTTGGTCAGAATGATGCCCACGATGAGCAGGATGCCGGCAACCGAGAGATACATCATCGGCTGGACGATCGACTTCGCGAACACCTCCAACGGCGCTTTGAAATTGAACTTCTTTTTTGCGGTCATAGCGGTACTCCCCTTCCTTTTCCGCAAATTAAGACAGATGTGCCCTGGACAAGGCCGTGAGCCCTGCCTTATATCAATCGATGTGTGGGCACGTTATGCCTAGAGACCGGGTTCTCCAAGCAGGTTAACAATGTGATATGCGAGATAACTCTTCTCGGCATCGGTAACGGCAACGTTATAGGTAGACGACAAGTGGGCGGCTATGGCGTCCGCGCACGAGAACGCGCACGGATACTTAGTTTCATCGATTCGGAACAGTGCATCGTCATTGATCTGCCCGGCCGCGGGGTCAAGCGCCCGCTGTGCGAAAAACTGCAGGTGGCGGACGAAACGCTCATAGGGCAGCGAGGTGTCATCGAGGGTCGTAGCATAGCGCTCGGAAACAATCGCGAGCACGTCGCGAACAAGCTGGACCGAGATGATGAGACGGTCGGAGCGTTGCGGCATGGTGGCGTTGACGATATGCAGCGTAATAAAACCCTGCTCTTCTTCGCTCATCTGGATGCCCATATACTCCTTGACAATCCGCAGCGCACGCCCGCAAGCGCGTACTCCTTGCGATAGAACTGCTGGATCTCGAGCAGCAACGGGTTCTCGCAGGGAACGCCCTTGCGCTCACGCTCCAAAGCAAGGCTGATATGGTCTGCGAGAGCGATGAGGATCTTGTCGTTGATATCGACATTGAGCTCTCGACGAAGCATCTGAACGATGTCCTCGGAAATCACGAGGTTGACGGTGGGGATGGACTCCAAAAGATGTGCCAAGCGGTCAATCGTACGCGAATCCTGAGAAGTGCCCTCCTGCAGCGCATAGGTCTTTTCGACCGATGCTTCATCGATAGCGTCGCCGGCATGACGGCCAAAGCAGAGGCCTCGACCGATGACAATGAGCTCGGAGCCATCGTCCGAAGTGACCATTGCGACGTTATTGTTGAAAACTCGCTTGATAACCACGGTACCCACCAAAAGAATTTACTCGGAAAGCCAGACGACAGGCTCTTTAACAGCAACAGGGCCGGAAGCGTGCTCACGAAGAGTCGAGTTCTCCGAACGCTCGCACACGATAACGAAGACCGTGGGATCGAAGCCGGCGGCGCGGACCGCGTCAAAATCGACCTCAACGAGGGGCTGGCCCGCGTCGACATGGTCACCCTGGGCAACAAGCGCATGGAAGCCCTTGCCCTCAAGTTTAACAGTGTCGATTCCGATATGCAGCATCACCTGAGCAGAGCTGTCGTCGGACATGATGCCCAGTGCATGCTCGGTCGGGAACAGCGCCGCGACGGTACCGGAAGCAGGAGCGCACACCGTTCCCTCTTGGGGAACCACGGCAACGCCATCGCCCACGGCACGGCTGCTAAAAGCGGGGTCATTGGTATTTTCTAGATGAACAAGCTCGCCGGAAACAGGAGCGAGGATTTCGAACTCGGAAGTTGCAGTCTTCTGCTCATCCGAACCGCCCATCAGGCGAGAAAAGAAACCCATGGTGGCATGTCCCTTCATAAATATAGCCCAACCAAAATCAAGCGAATGCGTCCATAGAGACACATCCGTTCAAAGACTTTGGTTAGGCCCACGTCCGAGGGACTCGGTAACCTTCCGCATTTCTTTTTACGCGAACTATTGTAGACAAGCCCAAAGCCGGAACAATCATTATGACCGGCGAACGGTATTTTTTCTTCGATAAACGGTATTTAGGCAGCACTTGGGGACGTTCCTTTTCTGCCGGCACCCAGGGACACTCCTTGCTCTGACCCCTTTGAACCAATTTCGTATGCGCTAGATGAAGAGTTCGCATTCCTTCCGCACGACGCAAACCTTGCTCAGCATCTGGGAAACAGCGGATAGCTTGTTGGGATCAAGCTTGCGAGCGCCTCGCGGACATACGGCGATGCAGCGCATGCAGGAGATGCACGCCTCGCCAGCTGCTCGCTTGGGGTCGCCCTTGTCGATAGCGCAAACGGGGCACGCCGCGGCGCATGCACCGCAGGAGACGCAATCCTCTGTTGCCTCGGGTGCCATGCGGTGACCTCTGGCTTGTTTATAAGGACGATTGCCGGGAATAGAGGGCTCGGATGCATCCTCAGCCAACAGCTTCTGCTGAATTTGCTGCGCAAACTCTGCGAGCTGCGCCGCATCCTGCGCATCCGGTCGCCCAGCAGCAAACTGACGAGCAACGGAATGCTCAGCAATAGCAGAAACCGCTGCGACCACCCTAAATCCGGCGCGCTTCGCAACGTCCTCCAGCTCTACGAGCGTGTCCTCAAACGCGCGGTTTCCGTATACACAAACCAAAACAGTCCGAGCCCCGTTGCCGTGAACCATGTTCAGTCGGTCGACCGCCATGGCAGGGACTCTGCCGGCATACGCTGGCACGGAGATAACAGCCACGTCGTCCTTCGTCATCGAGACCTCGTGGAAATCCAACCCGCTATCGGTCAGATCGACGGTAACGGTATTCTTGTCCAGTGCCCCGGCCACAAGGCCAGACACCTTCCGCGTTCCACCCGTCGGACTAAACACAATTTCAAATACGCTCATCTAGACACCCTCCCCCTACGCTCAGCAACGCGTCAAGCCGTTTTCACATCCAGCCAGAGTATACGGCACGTGGGGTCCCCATTTTGGCGCACCAAGCACCCCAATGCACCAACCCTACGCTGCCTGCCTCTTCGTTTTGTATAAATTACGGTACAGATTGTATATATTTACGGGATGCTGCCGTGTTCTCCCAAGGTACCCCATCCTGGCCCGTGCAAAAAACGGAGTATTCTGCAACGTGACCGCGCCAGCACCGCCGCGGGCGGGCAAAACTGTAGGGCGCTGCGTCATTTAGGGTTCCGACATAGCGAGAATGACGCGCCCCTGCTCCGGAAAACGACGAAATCTGACTCAGAACGCTCGCTAGGGATATCCGAAGGCCACCGTTGGCGACATCGAATCATATGCAGACAACTCGAACTGCAGAATACTCCAAAAAATGCACGGCGCACCCCATAGGACCCATTGCTGCATGGCGGAAAATAGGTCCTCGGCATCCCCCAGATGCATTCCCGAGAAAATCACGTTTGAATTAGCGATGGACACGGCAAACAAAAGAGCCCGAGCGTTGTTTGCTCGGGCCCTTAGCTTGTCTCACGCTAGCGCGCGATGCGTATGTTACTTGCGCTTGCCGCCGCCGTCACCGGGGCGGCGGGAGCTGCTACCGCGCTTGCCACCACGACTATTGCCATAGCTGCCACGGTTATCGCGACCGCCGGCGCGGCCGCCACGGGAACCGGCCTGGTTGCCGCCACGCCCGCCGCGATAGCCGCCACGGCGCTCCTCGCGGGTGTCGTCGTAGTTGCGCCAGTCATCGCGACGATCGCGGCTGGCACGCGGGTCGCGACGATCGCGCGACTCATTCGAACGACCAGCGCCGCCGCGGCTACCGCGCTCGTCATCACGACCGGAACGACGGCGGTCGCCCGCACCGCGCTTGCCACCGCGCGAACCGCGGCCCTCGTCCTCGCGCTCGACACGACGACGGCCACCGCGATCCTCATCCTCGCGACGGCGGCGATGTGCCTCGCCCTGGAACTGCTTGGCACGACGCTCGGCACGGTTACCGCGCGCAGGCTGCTCAGCGGCACCAGCACCGCCGCGCTCCTCGGCAGCTACCTCGCGGGCCACGCTCTCAACAGCCTCGTCTACGCGAGCCTGAACGCCCTCGCGCACGCGGGTCTTGCCGCCGCGCTTGGGACGGCTCGGACGCTCGCCGTCGCCGCGACGCTCATCGCGACCGCGGTTGGAACGACCGGCCACATCACCGTAATCGTCGCCGTTGCGCTTGCCGTCGCGACGTGCCTGCTCAAGCTTCTTCTTGCTCTTGGACTTGCCGCGCTTGGTCTTCTTCTTCACCTTAAAGGCTGCAGGGTCGCGCTCGGGATCAACCGCGGGCGGATTGGGGCCCACGTGCAGGTCGCCGGCCTCGTAGATGTCGGCGGTCTTGTCCATGAGCTTCTCGATCTCGTAGAACTCATCGACGTCCTGCTCGGTCACAAACGTGATGGCCCACCCCAGCTCGCCGGCGCGGCCCGTACGGCCAATGCGGTGGATATAGTCGGTCGGCTCGGCCGGCACGTCAAAGTTCACGACGTAGCGCACGTCGCTAATGTCGATGCCGCGGGCAAGCACGTCGGTTGCCACCAGCACGTCGACGGTGCCGTCGCGGAAGGCCGAAAGGGCACGCTCGCGCTGGGCCTGGCTGCGGTTGCCGTGAATCGCGGCGGCCTTGATGCCCTTACGCTCCAGACGACGGCAGCAGCTGTCGGCGCGGTGCTTGGTGCGCATAAAGACGATGGTGCGCTCCGGGCCCTCCTTTTTGAGGAACTCAGGCAGCAGGTTGTTCTTTGCCTCGATGGACACCGGGAACACAAACTGATCGACGGTGTCGGCGGTCGACGTGGCCGGCGCGATCTCCACGCGGGCCGGGTCGCTCACCAGGTCGGTGATCTCGCCCACGGCCTCCTCGTCGAGCGTCGCCGAGAACAGCAGCGTCTGGCGCTCGGCCGGCGTCTCGCGCACAATGCGGCGGACGGCGGGCAAAAAGCCCATGTCGAGCATGCGATCGGCCTCGTCGAGCACCAGCACCTTGACCTCGTCCAGGTGGCAGGCACCCTGCTCAATCAGATCGACCAGACGGCCCGGCGTGGCGACCAGGATGTCGCAACCGTACTTGAGGGCAGCGGTCTGGGGCTTGTAGCTCACGCCGCCCACGACGGTCACGGCAACATGGCCGGTGACGTCGGCGATTTTGCTCGCGACCTCGTCGATCTGCTGGGCAAGCTCGCGCGTAGGGGTGATGACGAGCATCACGGGGCCACGGCCGTTGCCCTCGGGCTTCTTGGCACCGCGACGGCGGTTGCGGCCGCCGCGCTCACGCACGGGTTTGGGCGGAGCAATGTGCTCCAGATTGTTCATGGTCGGCAGCAAAAAGGCGGCCGTCTTGCCGGTGCCGGTCTGAGCGGCGGCAAGCAGGTCGCGGCCTTCGAGCACCACAGGGATCGAGCCGGCCTGCACGGGCGTCGGCGCCGTGTAGCCCAGGTTCTCGATGGCACGAAGCATCTCGTCCGAAAGGCCCAGCTCGTCAAAGGCGGGCAGGCTCTCGGTAGCGGACTCGACGGCCTGGGCAGCATTGGCCTCATCGGCGGCATCGAAGGCAGCCTGGGTCATGGCCTCACGGGTCTCGTCCAGGATCTCGGCGTCGGTGACGTCGGATACAGAATTACGCATATGTTGTTGTTCCTTATCTGCACGCGCAATGGGCACGGCATGCGGCCGCGCGGGCGTGCTTGGTAGTGCGCTAATACATACAAAAACGGGTGCGCACAGAGAGGACGTTGCTCAGCACGCTGGCGATCGCTTTGGCAGCCCTATCACGCGCCGTCCAGACGCAGCAGCTCTAAGCGATGGAGCAGATTCGCCGCGGGTTAGTATACCCGTACTCCGTATGCCCCCACGTAAACCACAGATGACGAGGCGGACGAGGCGGGCCTGGGCCGATTGTCTCAATCTGTAACAGTTACGGGGCAAATCTTCCTCTACGTGTTACAGATCGAGACAAACGGTCGACACGGTTCACAAACGTCTCAATCTGTAACAGTTACCGAGTAAAATCGGTCCTTATTGTTATAGATCAAGACAGAGGGGGATTTCCGTCCAGTCCAAACCAAATCTCTCGGTCTTCCTGCAATTTCGAACATGTGGCCTATAATGTTGCTTTGGTTACGCTACATATTGCGCAGCCATTTAATACGTCGCCCACCGGGGGCCATTAATTCCTATCGCCTTATTGGCTAGGAAGCAATCAAAGGAGGTATCCGTGGCAGCAGAGACACCTTGCTCGGTCCTCTATAACGATATTCGCTCGTTCGGCGGTCTTAGACATCTCGAGATCGCCCGAATGCTCATCAATGGAAACTCTTATCTCGGCAGTACCCTGCTCGAGAAATGCTCTTCCAACCGCTCGTATCTCACCCGTTACATCGTCCATCGCGAGCCTGACCAGTGCGCGCCCGCCATCTACAGCGACTTTGCCGTCACCACGCTCAATCTTTCCGCGGCAATCTGCAGCAAGCTCGGCGGCGGCGAGTCCGCCTATCAGGCAATCGCCGAGCACTATCGCGGCCCGGCCGCCAACGAAATGATGTCGGCTCTCGCCAGCTACAAGTTGGACAGCCGCCTATATGCAAATGCCCTCAATCACATCGACAACTTTGACGGCAATGCCGTGCGCGAGAAGAGTACGCTTTACCTTATGCTCTTTGTGGCAACGGGGGCGCTCGCCGACCCCATCCAAGGCGTGGCCACCGTCGAGCGCTTTTGCGACAGCAAGACAGGCGGGCACTTTGGCACCACCGAAACTACCGTCGGACGTGGCTTTATGAGCAGCCTGGAGCAGCCGCGCGCTGTCGCCCCCAACCTCGGTCTGCTCAGAACCCATGCCGACAACTGCGCCGACATGCAAATCCATCCCCTCACACGCGATCCGCGCGGCACGGTAATTGGGTCCTTGCCCAAAACTTCGCCCAGCATCACCGATGTAGGCGCTGATGCATCGCGCGAGCATCTCCGCATTTGGCTCGAAGGTGGACGCTGGTACGCCCAGGGCCTTGGGTCGACCAACGGCACAGTGCTCGAATCGGGCGCGGGCGACGGCGATATTGTGATTGAGCCGCCGCGCGACCAACGCGAGCCCGGCAAGATCTATCCCCCAGTGGAAATCGAAAACAGCGACAGGCTCCATCTGGGTCTCTACACGACATTCCTTGTCATTGTGGACTAGCGCGGACGGCGATCGAAAGACGGTCGCCGTCCGTCTTTCGTCTTCTACCTTCTGCGTCGTAAACGACAATACTCAGCGGTATACGTGGGCAGTGTGGCTATCATGGTACTTTACCGATATCCACACTGCCCACGTATACGCGCAGCAACCCATGCTAGACAAAGGAACGCCATGGATACTACCGATAGCGCCTATGGCGACAAACTCATCCGTCTTGACACGTTCGACACCGCCGTGGCGGTCGACCCCAGCGCCGAGGACGACGCCAAGCGTCGGTTTATGACGCTTATTCTCCAGACGGCCCACCGCAACAACGGCAACATCGGGCACGTGCTGCGCGCGACCAACACGAGCGGCGAGGTCTTTGCCGTCAAGCTACTCAAGGACAACGCCATCCTTTCCGGCCAAGCCCCCGACCGCTCCGCCGAGCAAGCGGCCGCTCACCTGGCCAACACCGCCGCGCTGTTCGAGGAGTATCGTCATCTGTGTACCGTCTCGCACCTGCGCGGATTTCCGCGCGTCTATGGCTACGGATCGTGCGAGGATGACCCACTCATCCTCATGGAGTGGGTCGAGGGCACCTCGCTCAAGCAGGCGCTGCCCTTGCTTCCGCACGACGCCTCGGGCGGGCTGACCACCCAGATGGTCGCCGCCGTCGGAAACGCCGTGCTACGCGCGCTCTTGATGACCCAAGGCCTCGTGAATCCGGTCATCCATCGCGACCTGTCGCCTGCCAATATCATGTTCCGCACCACCAGCCGAACGCTCGAGCAGCAGATTGCCGATTGCTCCTTTGACCCCTGCCTCATCGACATGGGCTCCGCGACCATGGCCCTCGGCGACGACACGATCACCCGGCGCGCCGACATCTGGCGCTTTGCCACGCCCGCATACGCCGCGCCCGAAATGCTCACGCAGGATATCGAAGGCATCGCGGCCCTTCGCCGCTCGCCCGCGATCGACGTCTATGCGCTTTCGAGCATTCTGTACCAGCTCTACAGCGGTCGCAAACCGTTCGATGTCGAGTCGACGGGTGCCGCGGCGACCGGCTCGTTCTACCTCATAAAGACCAAGACCAAGCCGGCGCCGCTCGAGCCGCGCTGCGAGGGCGACAAAGCGCTCGTCCAGATCATCATGAAAGGCATCTCGGTCGAACAGGGCGATCGCCCTACCGAGCAGCAGATGCTCGAGGTGCTCTCGACATACCTCCCCGCTGCAGAATCTGAGGACCGCGAGGGTGCAGGAGACGAGGCCGCAATTGATATCGATTCTGGCACGCACCTTAAGGTCGACGTCGCCGGCGAGCGCGCACGAGAGATCCTGGAGCAGGCCCGGCACGACGCCATGACCCGCCGTCGCTTTATTATCGGCGGCGTCGTTGCGGTCGTTGCGGGACTCGGCGTCGTTGGCGCGGCAACCCATGGCTTCGGCATCCCCGACTACCTGGACGGCATCCGCGGTTCGCTTGACGACTACACTTGGGACCAGCTGCAGGAGATTTCGCTCAAGATTAAGGCCGCCGAGACCCGTAGCGAGGCACGCGAGATTGCCAAGCGCTACCACCTGCTCGACGCTGATGGGCATATCCCCTATCCGTGCACCAAGCGTGTCACGCTCACCAACGGACTACAGGTTGGCGCGCAGCTTGTGGGCATCCGCCACGATGAGCTTCTGGACGGGACGGGCAAGGCCGGGCTGACGTTTATGTTCGACGCGGGTATTGCCGAGCGCAACGCTACGGCTGAACCGCCGAGCGCCGGCTGGGCAGATTGCGAGCTGCGGGGATGGCTCAACGGCGACGGCCTTAAGCTGCTACCCAACGAGTTGCGCGCGCTCATTAAAGTGGTCAAGAAGGTCTCGAACAATGTGGGCGCCACCAACAGCGCATCGTGCCTGAGCGAGTTGCCCGCAACCCTTTGGCTGCCCGCCATGGTCGAGCTGTGCGGTACGCAACCGCCCGATTCGTTTGCCGAGGACTATCACTGCCTGGCAGACATCTATAACGGCGAGGGCAAGGAGTACCAACTCTTCCGCGAGCTCAAGGTGAGCCCGTATTCCACGAACGAGACGATGGTCCGCCAGTGGAAGGGCAAGGACACCTGCTGGTGGGAGCGCACGGTGAGCCCCGACACATCGGAGAGCGAAGGCACGCTCTATATGAACCGCGTGGGGCACGACGGCGACGTCTTTACGTACGCAACGCCTGCGGAAAAGCCAAACAAGCTAACCTGTGTGATCCCCGGGTTCTGTATCTAGGCGGCGGGCGTCTTGCCGTGACGGGCCCCCTCCCCGGCAATTGTCTCGATCTGTAACAGTTAGAACCCAAAAACCGGTCTAGATGTTATAGATCGAGACAAAACCCCAGCCCCGCGAGACAACATCTCAATCTGTAACAGTAAGGGGTTAAAAACCTCTCTAGATGTTACAGATCAAGACATTTGAGTTGACCGCGGACGGTCCGTCTCGATCAGTAACAGTTAGAGGTCATATTTGCTGCTAGATGTTACAGAACGAGACATTAACTTGCCGAGAACTTCGCCTCATAAATGTGATTCAAGTGTGTCGATATTTCCTTGCCAATGTTGCGCAACAGAAGCCCTTTCGGCGGTCGTAACGTACGAATTGTCATAGGTACCCCTTCAACGATTGGGAGAAGAAATGGCAAAGTACGCACCTAAACACTTGGAAGTCTCAGGCGGCGACGAGCCTCGCCCCACATTCTCGGGCTACAAGGCAACACGACTCGCCGTCACCGCGGCAACCACCATCGCTATGACTGGCTCGTCGCTGCTCGCGCCGTTCTCGGCATTTGCCAACGATGCGAGTGATACCACGGCACAGGACGCGATCATGTCCCCGCTTGCTGTCCACGCCGGCGAGGCGGCAGGCTCCGCAGTAAAGGCAAACGCCCAGAAGATTGCCGACTTGCAGGCTGCTATCGACGCCGCAAAGGCTGCCGAGGCAGACGCCAAATCCGACTACGACACGGTGGCTGCCCCCTATACCGAAAAGCAGGCGGCACGCGACAACGCACAAAGCACCCATGACGTCTCCGTCTCCGATAATTCGCAGGCAGAGGCCGCCGCGCGCGCCGAATATGCTCGCCAGCTCGATGAAAGCGTCAAGGCGGCCGACAGCGCCAGTGCCACGCTGAAGGATGCCCAGGGAAAGCTCGATGCAGCCAAGACCGACGCCGAGGACAAGTCGAAGGTCCTTGATGCCGCAAAGCAGGCGGCAGCCGACGCGCAGGCCAAGCTCGAGGCAGCCCAGAAGGCAGCCGCCAACGCAACGCCGGAGGAAATCAAGGTCGCCGAGCAGGCTGCCGCAGATGCGCAGGCCGCTCTGGACCAAGCAAAGGCCGCGAAGGCCACTGCCGATTCCGCGCTCGCCGATGCCCAGCATGCTCAGAGCGCCGCGCAGAGCGCTTACGACGAAGCGGCAGGCACGCTGGCTTCCGCTCAGCAGGAAAAGAACGCCGCGGATGGTAAGGTAGTCGCGGCACAGACAGCGTATGACAGCGCACAAGCCGATTTGGCGGCCGCAAAGGCAGGCGCCGAGGGCCCGGAGTATGACGCCGCCCAGGCAAAGGTCGATGCTGCCCAAAGCGCACTCGACCAGGCGAAAAAGCAGCAGGCGACTGCCGAAGCAGGCCTTTCTCAGGCAAATAGCGACGTTGAATCCAAGCAGGACGCCCTCACCGGCGCCGAAAGCGATCTCGAAGCCAAGAAGCAGACAGTCGCAGCAGCCGAAAATGATGTAACGGCAGCCCAGACGAAAGCCGATGCGGCGCAATCGGAGTTGACCTCGGCAAAGCAGGCACATGCTGCCGAACTGGAGAAGGCAAAGGCCGCTCAGAAACAAGTCGACCAGGCAAAAGCCGCGAAGGAGCAGGCAGACAAGGCGCTCGAAACTGCCAAGGCAAACCAGGCGGCCGCCGATCAAGCCGTTGTCGATGCACAGAAAGCATACGATACGTGCAAGGCAGCAACCGATAAGGCAACGACAGCGGAGGCGCAGAGCGTCATCGGCTTCTACCAGTTCATCGGTGCCAACGACGCTGCAAACATCATCTATAGGCAGAGCGATAAAAACCCGACGACCATTGGCGATAAAAAAGACGGCACGTCACTCGACAACGCCAAGCTATCGTTTAACAAGCTGCGCGAGATTAACGAATACCGTGCAAGCGTTGGATTGAGTGAGCTTAGGGTGACGGCCGAGCAAATGGCAATCGCTCAATCCGACTCCAATTACTCTGACAAAACGCTAGGTCACTCAGATTACGCCAATTGTGAAAATGCCGCTTGGAACTTCAGTACTAAAGAAAACATCGCGCACCAATGGGTCGATGATGAAAAGGAGATATTTGACGAGGCTGCAGCGAAAGCCGGCCTTGGCAACGTTGCCCCCAAAGATGCTTGGGATACTTTCTGGAGCCACAAAACCGAATTCGAAAAGCGCGGGGCAGACTTTGGCACCGTCGGCCATTATTTGAATATCGTACAACCTAACGCCAAAACCATGGGATACGGCATCAACTCGCGCGGAACCCTTTGGCCGTATGTGTTCGTCTTGGAGATCGACAACAATTACGGTTCGTACGAGAAAGAATACTCGATCGATGAACTCGAGAATCTCTTTGATCAGTATCAGCTGAGCCTCTCCAAAGCCAGCGAAAAGCTCGCCGCCGCAAAGACGGACCTTGAGCAAAAGCGCAGCACAGCGGCATCGAAAGCCAATGCCGTAAAGGCAGCTGAAACCCTCGTCGCTCAAAAGCAGGAAGGCATTGTTGCCGCGAATAGCGACCTTGCCGCCAAGAACGACAGCGTAGCAAGTGCCGCCGCCGCTGTTGCCCTAGCAAAGCAGAATCTCGCCAAGGCAAACGGAAAAGTTGCCGAAGCCGAAGACCAGGTCAAAGCCGCCCAAAGCAACGTGGCGACCGCAGAGCAGGTCGTCAACCAGAAGCGCGCCGAGCTTAAGGCATCGAAAGAGCAAGCCGCTCAGAGTCAGAAGAAGGTTGATGACGCCAAGGCAGAGACTCTCGTAAAGCAGCAGGCTCTGCAAGATGCAAAGAAGGAACTTGCCAAGTATTCAGCCGATGTTGCTGCGGCTCAGGAGAAAGCCGACGAGGCCCATCAGGCGCTAGATGAAGCCACGGCAGCCCAGACGTCTGCCCAGAGCGCTCTCCAAAAGGCGAAGCTCGACGAGGCTGCCAAGAAGCAGGCCCTCGACACCGCGAAGGACAACGCCGAGGCCAAGGCGGCGACCGCGGAGCACGCTGCGAGCGATCTGACCACGGCGAAAAACGACTTTGCTTCAAAGAAGGCCCGTGCCGACGCCCTGAGCAATGCAGCCGATAATCTTGCCACCGCCGAGGCGGCCAAGAAGGAGGCCGACGCAGCAGTTACCGATGCCGGAGTCGCCCTTAGCACGGCAAATGATGCCATCGCGAACGCCGAGCAGGCGGTCGAGAATTCTCAGGCCGCATCGGACGCCGCTGCTGCTACTCTCGGAAAGCTCAAGTCCATCAACGTCGAAAACGGCATTGCTACTGGCTCTGACGCAAACGCGAACGATACGCTCAATGCCCTCTTTGCCAAGTGCGTCGCCGCCAAGCAGGCAGAACATAACGCAAAGGCCGCACTTGATGCCGCTCAGGCAGACCTTGATGCTGCAACGCCCGCCTACGCCGCAGCTCTCAACGGCTACAACGAGGCGAAGGCAAAACGCGTAGCCGCCGAGCAAGCCCTGAAGGACGAGATCGCCCGCCAGGAGCAAGAGGCGGCGAAGGCCGAGCAGGCCAAGATAACGCAGGCTGCCGCTAAGCCGGTTGCTGGAAAGCCGTCTGCCAGCAACGCCAAGACGGCCGCCAACTCGGCACTTCCCACCACAGGCGACAATACTGCGCTTGCCGGTGAGACGTTTGTCATCGGAGGCGTCGTGCTCGTAGCAGCCGGCGTCTTCCTGACCGATAAGAAGCGTCGTCAGGAGTAAGGATTTCGGGAGAACGGCTTCTCTTCCCTCCCACCGCTTCGCAAACCCTGCCTAACATGCGCCGGGACGTCTACCACACGGGCGCCCCGGCGTTTTACGTTGTATGGCCGGGGCATCTGCTCCGAGATTGTCTCGATCTGTAACATCTAGGACCCAAATATCTGTCTTACTGTTACAGATCGAGATGTTCGGGTTACCCTCGAATGGTTTGTCTCGATCTGTAACATCTAGCAGGCAAAACGGTCCCCAGGCGTTACAGATTGAGACGTTAAGTTGTGGCTCGATGTAATGTCTCGATCTGTAACAGTTACGGCTCAAAAACTGGACCAGATGTTACAGATTGAGATGTTTGGCAGGGACTGCCAACGATTGAGCAGCCGCCCTCATCCGTAACGAAATCTCATACATTTCTTTCTGTACTGAACACCCCCAGGGGGTATGGGTGTATAGTATCGGCGGGTTAACAATTCCAACACCGAACTACAGAAAGGAGAAGCCATGGCTCAAGATAAATTCGATGTGGGAGGCATGACGTGCGCCGCCTGTCAGGCGCACGTGGACCGTGCCGTGAGCAAGCTCGACGGCGTCGAGAGCGTCGCGGTCAATCTGCTCGCCGGCTCTATGCTGGTGGACTACGACCCTGCGCAGGTCTCCCCCGACGATATCTGCACCGCTGTCGATCGCGCTGGCTACTCGGCCTCGCCCATCAGCACGGGCACCGACGCTGTCCAAAGCGGCAGCTCGCAGGCCAGGTCTGGCGTCACCCATATGGAGTCGCCGACCAAAAAGTTGGAGGCCGCCGCCTCTGCCATGCGCACCCGCCTCATCGTCTCGATCGTATTCCTTGTCCCACTGTTCTACATAGGCATGGGGCACATGCTCGGCTGGCCGCTGCCCGGCATCTTCACCGACCACACCCACAGCATGACGCTCGCGCTCACCGAGCTCGTCCTGCTCATTCCCATCGTCTACGTCAACGACGCGTACTTTATCAACGGGTTTAAATCACTCGCGCACGGCGCGCCTACTATGGACGCCCTTATTGCCGTGGGCGCCACCGCCTCCATCGCCTGGTCGCTCTACGCCATGTTCATCATGGCCGACCAATTAGCCGCGGGTCAGGTCCACGAGACCATGATGACGGGCATGGACAATCTGTATTTTGAGAGTGCGGGCACGATCCTGTCGCTGGTCACCGTGGGCAAATACCTCGAGACGCGCAGCAAGTCCAAGACCGGCGGCACCATCGAGGCGCTGATCGACCTGGCGCCCAAGACCGCGACCGTCGTGGCAGAGGACGGCAGCGAGGCCACCGTCGACGTCGACAGTATCCTTCCCGGCCAGGTCCTGCGCGTGCGCCCCGGCGAGTCCATCCCCGTCGATGGCGTGGTGCTCGAGGGCAGCTCGGCCGTGGACGAGAGCGCGCTGACCGGCGAGTCCATCCCCGTGGAAAAGACCGCCGGCGACACCGTCAACGCCGCCACGGTCAACCGCACCGGCTCGTTTACCTTCCATGCCACACGCGTGGGCGCCGACACGTCGCTTGCCAAGATCATTCAACTCGTCGAGGATGCCAATGCCACCAAGGCGCCTATCGCCCGCCTGGCCGATAAGGTCGCCGGTGTGTTCGTGCCCGTGGTGTTCGTGATCTCGGTTGTGACCTTTGCGGTGTGGATGGCACTGACCGGCAGCATAAACGAGGCGCTTACCTCCGCCGTGGCCGTGCTGGTGATCAGCTGTCCGTGCGCATTGGGTCTGGCCACGCCCGTCGCCATTATGGTCGGCACCGGCAAGGGCGCCGAGATGGGCATTCTGTTCAAGAGCGCCGAGGCGCTGGAGAATCTGCGCAGCGTGGGCACCGTGGTGCTCGATAAGACGGGAACGGTCACTCGCGGCAAGCCTGCCGTGACCGATATCGTGGTAGCCACGCGCGCCGACGGATCGCCCGCCATGAGCGAAAAGGCGCTGCTCAAGCTGGCCGCCGCGTTGGAGCGCTCGAGCGAGCACCCGCTGGCCGAGGCGATTATGGCCGAGTGCGAGACGCGCGGAATTGTCGCCCGCACCGTCGAGGACTTTGCCGCCGTGCCCGGTCGCGGCGTTACAGCGCGCGAGGGGCAAAACCTCATCGCCGCCGGCAACGTACGCCTGATGGACGAGCTGGACGTTACCGTGCCCGCGGGTCTTGCCGAGCAATTTGCCGCCGAGGGCAAGACGCCGCTGTTCTTTGCCAAGAACGGCGAGCTTGCCGGCACCATTGCCGTGGCTGACGAGGTCAAGGAGACGAGCGCCGAGGCCATCGCCGCGCTCCGCAAGCTCGGCGTCGACGTGCGCATGCTCACCGGCGACAACCGCGTGACGGCCGAGGCCATCGCCCACCGCGTGGGACTGAACAGCAAGCAGGTCATCGCCGACGTCCTCCCCGCCGACAAGGAACGCCACGTGCGCGAGCTGCAGGATGCGGGCAGCATGGTTGCCATGGTGGGCGACGGCATCAACGACTCCCCCGCCCTGGCGCGCGCCGACGTGGGCCTTGCCATCGGCACCGGCGCAGACATCGCCAAGGAGGGCGCCGACGTGGTACTCATGCGCAGCGACCTCATGGACGTCGCCCGCGCCATCGAGCTTTCGCGCGCCACGATCCGCAACATCAAGCAGGACCTGTTCTGGGCGCTGTTCTACAACGGCATCGGCATTCCACTGGCGGCGGGCGTGTTCTTCCCGCTCACCGGGTGGCAGCTCTCGCCGATGTTTGGCGCCGCGGCGATGAGCCTGTCGAGCGTCTGCGTCGTGTCCAATGCCCTGCGCTTAAAATCCTTTATGCCTAAAGTGGCAAAATAGGATCACTATTACGTTCATTTAGAACGGGTTTTCCAGGTACCCGAGATTGACCTGAAAGAGGAGCGACGCGTACTTTGGTACGCGAGCGACGGTTTGAAGGTCAAGGTCGGGTGCCTGGGAAAGCCGACACAACAGAGAGGAATACCCATGCGTTACACGATCAAGACTTCCGGCCTTATGTGCGGCCACTGCGATGCCACCGTCGAGACGGCGCTGCTCAACGTGGCCGGCGTGACCGACGCCGACGCCGATCACGAGACCCAGACCGTCCAGGTTGAGTGCGCCGACACCGTAACCGCCGAGCAACTCGCCGCCGCTGTCGAGGCCGCGGGCGAGAAATTCCACGCCCTGTCTGTGACCGCCGCGTAGCGACCTGAACGCACCCCTCCCCCGACCAGAAACGAGGACCCGCCATGATGGCAGACCATAAATCGGTGACCCGTATGCTCAAGACGGCACGCGGACAGATCGACGGCATCTTGCGGATGGTCGATGAGGACCGCTATTGCGTCGATATTTCCACACAGCTCATGGCCACACAGGCGCTCCTCGCGCGCATTAACGCCGACGTGCTCAAGGCGCATATCGAGGGCTGCGTGACTTCGGCAATCGAATCGGGCGACGAAGACCTCAAAGCCGCCAAGCTCGCCGAAATCGAACGCGTCGTCGACAAGCTCTCCAAGTAATTGGGGCATTGGGGACAGGTACGTTTGCACCACATTGGTGCAGATTAACCTGTCCCCCTTGCTCTAAATCGGGTATAAAGGCGTGCGGCATATCGAATGAAAGGCAATTTGCATGAATGACTTTATGAAGGGCCGCAATGGCGCTGACGAACTCACCATCGTGATGGGTTTTGCCGGCATCGTCATCGCGATGATCGGATCGATAGCCCGCATCCAGTGGCTCAGCTGGATTGCCATCGCCGTCATCGTGATTGGCGTGCTGCGCGGCCTGTCCAAAAATATCGATGCACGTCGCAAGGAGAACGAGGCCTTTGTCGCCACGACCGCCAATGTTCCCGGCTTGGGCAAGTTCGTCGCCAGCTTGGGCGGCGGCGCTGCAGCGGCCAGCACCTCACGCGCGGCCGGCACCAGTAAGGAAGACTTTGAGCGTGCCAAGCGCACGGCCAAGAAGATGTGGAAGGGTCGCAAGACCACGGCATACCTCAAGTGCCCCAACTGCGGCCAGATGCTCTCCGTCCCCAAGGGCAAGGGCAAGATCCGCGTCACCTGCCCCAAGTGCCATGCTAAGATGGAGACGCGCTCCTAGCCGCCGCACGCGGGACAATTAATCAGGTTTGTTTGTCCCAGTCTTAAGTATTTGTTCGAAAAAGCCGAGGCCCCGTGTTGAGACCTCGGCTTTTTGTATGCGACAACGGAGCTGTCCCTTTGTCTCGTCTACGCCACACCGTCGCGGGCCAGCTCCTCGGCAAGCGCTTCGGCAGGCATGGCCATAATCGCGTCGAGCTCGGCGTCCACCTCGGGAATACGCTTCACCTTGAGTTTGCGCACCAGATCACCACGGCACATCACGTGCGTCGGCTCACGCAGGGCACACAGATCATCCAGAGGATTCTTGCGCGTCACCAGGATATCGGCTGCCTTGCCGCACTCGATCGTGCCGGTCTCGCCGCCTAGCCCCAACAGTTCGGCATTGACTTGCGTGGCCGTATGCAGCGCGAAGGCGTTGCTCACACCCACGTACTTGGCAAAATAGGCGACCTCGCGCCACATGTCATACTGCGTCACGAACGGGCAGCTTGAGTCCGTGCCAAGGCCCACCTTAACGCCAGCTTCCAGTGCGGCACGGGCGCTCTCGATGATGCCCGAGCACACGATGTCGCCGTTCTTCTTTTGCGTGTCAGTCGAATGGGTCTTCTCCGGGTCGAGCAATACAAACGGCAGCGCCGGGCTGATAGTGCAGGTCACACTCGGAGCACGCCCCTCGAGCTGCGTGCCCGCGGCGCCACGGTACAGCTCCAAGATTTCGGGTGTCAACAGAGCGCCGTGCTCAATCGTGTCAACGCCGGCCTCAAGCGCGGCCTTCACGCCCTCGGTACTCTCGACATGGGCCATAACCGGAAGGCCCATATCGTGCGCCGCCTTGCATGCCGCCGCGGCAACCTCCACTGGCATACGCAGCACGCCCGGCTCGCCCACCTCGGTCGCATCGAACACGCCGCCCGTCACGAACAGCTTAATGACGTCGGCACCACGCGCATACAGGTCGCGCACCTGTTCGGCTGCCTCGGCGGGACTGTTGGCCACCTGGGCGAACAGTCCCGCACCATGGCCGCCCGGCACCGTGATGCCCGTTCCCGGCGCCACCAGGCGAGGACCCTGATACTTGCCGGCATCGATAGCATCGCGCACGGCCAGATCGGCAAACAGCGGGTCGCCCGCGCCGCGCACCGTGGTCACGCCGCTTGCCAGCTGCTGTTGGGCGCTGCCTCTGAGGATGTGGCGGACGATGGTGCGGCCCACGGGATTGTCGAGCTTCTTCATCAGCGCGCCCGCATCGCCCGCCGAAACCGGCTTGCCCGAACCGCACAGATGCACGTGCATATTGATGAGACCGGGCATGAGATACGCACCACCCAGGTCGATAACCTCGGCACCTGCAGGCGCCTGCGCCACAGCACTCGGCCCCATCCAGGTGATGACGCCGCGCTCAACAGTCACGGCCATATCGGGTTGCGGCTCCATATGCTCCGAACCATCCAGAATGGTCGCATTGATAAACAACGTAGAACGATCAGCAGACGCCATATCGAGCTCCTCCCTCACGATTAACATGAACATTTGTCCATTATCACCTAATGCAGCGACCTAAAGTCGAACATATCGGTTAACGGAGGGACGAGAGGATGTGGGGGACGGAATACGTTGCAGTCCCACCCCAGCGAAACCAGGGAAATGTCTCAATCTGTAACAGGTACTGGGTTATTGGGCCCCCTGATGTTACAGATCGAGACAAAACCTCTCAGCGCCCATACCACTGACGTCTCCACTCCTCAGCCAAATCGGGCCGTCGCGGAATACCCGCTAACCTCATCTTCTCAACCAGCTTCCCCGGATTCTTGAGCTCATCAAACGTAAACCGAAGCACCTTGTGCCCGAGCATTGTCAGATGAGATTCCCGCTGACGCTCTGCCACGAATGGGTCTACCGACTCCCGGCCCCCGCCGCTCTGCAGGGTGTACTTCCCCTTTCCGTCGAGCTCGCCGATGACACACGTCCCGTCCTCGAGCTGCCAAAAATAGTCGACGCGAAATACCTGGCTCGGATCGAGCGGGTCGCGAAACTCAACCTGCAGCTCCGGAACCGGAAAGCCGTACGCAATAAAGAACGCTCGGAACCGAGACTCGCCGCCGTTTTCGGACAGCCCGTCCGCATACGACGCAATTACCTGTGCCCTGCGATACCCTCGCCTGCCCTCGCAATCGGCGCGGAGGCGCTCGCACAAATCCCAACGTGATACGCCTTTCGCTCGCAGTGCAGAATCGGCAATCGCCAACCCGTACGAAAACGGCGCACGCAGCAAGCAATCCTCCACCGTGTGCCAAAACGACGTCACCCGCACGCCATCAACACGCTCGAGCGCGCCCGCCATCTGCGGACGCAACAACCTGCACCCACTGCTCAACGTCACCGAACAACCCGTCTTAACAAGAAAACGCGGCCCGAGCAGGTCATTCGGCACCTCCAGACCCCACAAAAGTGCCGCGTCATAACCCCAAAACGCCCAATCGGGATGAAACACCGCAAGCCCTTTGATAGTCCTCAGCGCTCGCTCCGCCGGCGTCAATGCATCCCAATCATGCTGAAAACAGAACAGGTACGGCTCGGGCTCCGCGATATCGTCGGTTCCAACATGGCGTCGCAGCCACATGAGCTCGGTATTGTCATGCGTTGCGAGCAGCGCACCTTGCTTGGCCGTCTCCGTGAGCCGCGCGAGCATCCTATTCCGCGCCAACGTGTTGCGAGTCGTATGCTTGTGTTTGAGAACGGTATTAGACACTTCCATCACCACCACATCGGACAAATGGACCATCGCCGCTGTTGCCTCCGCTGACAAATGTCTTGATCTGTAACAGGAAGACAGTCTTTGAACCTCTAGTTGTTACAGAACAAGATCTTTCGGCAGCCGCCAACCTTCCGTCTCGATCTGTAACAGGTAGACCGGTTTTTTGTCCCTAAACGTTACAGATCGAGACAAATAGACACGCGGCGGCGCTGCGACAGCCCATCCCTTACTCCCACTCCTGCTCGTAGATGTTGAGGGACTTTACGTAGCGCCCCTGGGCGCCCATGATGTCGCGGACCAGGCGCAAAAAGAAGCTGATGCACGAGGTGTCAAAGCCATCCTGCAGGTCCTCCGGATGCACCGCACCCGGCCCGTCGACCGCCGTGTCGCTCAGGCGCGCGATGTCATACAGGTAGAGCTGCCCCGCCGTCAGCCAGACATCGTCGACGCACGCGAGCCGCACCGCGATCGCGCCATCGTTCCAGTGCTCCTTTTGAACGATATGTGGGTCGTAGACGTCAAAGCGACGGTCGATGCGCGTATCCTTCAGCACGACCATGCCAGTCGCGGGATCCTTGTCCAAAATGCCAAAGCGCGAGAAATACTGTGTGTCGCGCACCTGCCCAAGCCGTTTAAGCGAAGCAGGCAAAAGCGATGCCGGCGGCTCGTCTACATACAGCTCAAGCAGCGTCTTGCCATGGCGATAGGGGCGCTCGAAGAGCAGCCAATCGGTAAATGCCATGTTGTAGGCCATGATTTCGTTTTGCGAAGGCTCGGTGCAATAGCTGAGCCACGGGTCGACAATGATCTCGAACTGTTCGCGCGCCGGCTCCAAAAACTGGAACTTCCGCAGCATCCAAAAATGGGCCATGTCGGCAATATCGTTGCCGACGGCTTCGGCTAGCTGCGCTCGGTCTAAAACGTGGTCAGTCACGGCATCCTCCTCAAACTGATGAACCTCAATTTGAGCTTACGGGGAGGGTGGGCAGCCACTGTCAGCACGGACAAAATAGGCCTCCGGCTGCAAACCAACTGCTGACCAAACACTTGACGGGATGCTTGACCGAAAATGCGCACCGCAACAAAACCGCAGATAAACATAGACGGCCAACCCGCCCTTTTGAGCCAAGCGCCCCCGGCCACCACAGAAACAGCAGAGCACCACAGCTCAAGAAGACGCCGAATGGACACTCGCGCGTCGACAAACGAACAAATCGGTCGCAAACCCGCAAGGAGTGTCCCCGAATGCCGGCACATAAGGAACGTCCCCAGCTGCCGGCACTTGGGGACGTTCCTTTTGGGCCGGCCGTTGGGGACAGCCCTTGACGATTCAGCTGTGGACAGCCGCCTTACAGCTCCAGCGCCTCGGCGACTTCGGCAGCGCAGGCCAGGGCGTCGGCCATGGCGCTCACCACGAGCGAGCTGCCGTTGCGAGCGTCACCGGCAACATACACCGGCGCGGCATCCGCGGCGACGCCCTCGCCACGCGCCGCAAGATGCGAGCCCTCGGCGGCCATCACAGGCAGCGGACGACCAGCGGTGGCAACGGGCACGCCAACGGCGTCGAACACACTGTGCTCCGGGCCCGTGAAGCCGCAGGCGATGAGCACCAGCTGCGTCGGCACCTCGTGCTCGGAGCCCGCGATGCGCTCGGGCTTTCCCGCCGACCAGTCCAGATCGACCACGCGCAGGCCCGCGGCAGCGCCCTTCTTATCCAGCAGCACCTCGAGCGTATCCACGCCCCAAGCGCGCATCTCGCCGCCCATGGCAGCGATGGCCTCCTGCTGGCCGTAATCGGTCTTCTTCACGTTGGGCCACTGCGGCCAGGGGTTGCTCGCCGCGCGCGCATCAGGCGCAGCCGGCAAGAACTCAAACTGGCGCACGCTGCGCGCGCCCTGACGCACCGCGGTACCCACGCAGTCGTTGCCGGTATCGCCACCGCCAATGACCACGACGTCCAGGCCGCGCGCGTCAATAGCAGGCTCACCGCCATCGAGCACCGAGACGGTCGAAGCCGTCAGGTAGTCCACGGCATACACCACACCCGGGGCATCAATGTTCGCAGCCGAAAGCCCACGCGGAGCACGGGCGCCGGCAGCCACCACGACGGCGTCAAAGTCGTCGAGCCTGGCGGTAACCTTGGGATCGCTCACGTCGGCGCCCAGCTCGAACACAATACCCAGCTCGCGCATAAGTGCCACGCGGCGCTCGACCACAGACTTCTCGAGCTTCATGTTGGGAATGCCGTACATGAGCAGGCCGCCGGGGCGGTCGTCGCGCTCAAACACCGTCACGCGGGCGCTGCGACGCGCAAGCTCCCATGCTGCCACCAGACCAGCAGGACCGGAGCCCACCACGGCAACCGTGGGTGCGCCCTCCCCCGCCGGCTCAAAGCGGCGCGGGCCACCGTTTGCCCACTCATGGTCGCTGATCGCACGCTCGTTGTCATGGATCGTCGTGGGTTGGCCATCGACCGAACCCAGGTTGCACGCGGCCTCGCACAGCGCCGGGCACACGCGGCTCGTGAACTCAGGCATGGGCGAGGTGAGCGACAGGCGCTCGGCAGCCTCATCCCAGCGGCCGCGGTACACCAGCTCGTTCCACTCGGGAATCAAATTGTGCAGCGGGCAGCCGCTCGGACGTGCCTTGCCAAAGCTCGCGCCCATCTGGCAAAACGCCACGCCGCACATCATGCAGCGGCTCGCCTGGGCGCGACGTGCGTCATCGTCGAGCTCCACATACAGGGGATCAAAATCACGGCTGCGCTCCTCCACGGGGCGAAGCTCGTGGGCCACGCGATCGATATCAAGAAAAGCACCGGGCTTACCCATGGCACTTACGCCTCCTTCTTGGTCGAAGCAACAGAGCTGGCGGCCACGGACGCAGCACCCGCAGCACCGCCCGCAATATCGAAGCGAGCGACATCCGCGGCGCTCGCGCGACCGGTCACAATGTCAAACGCCAGCTCCTCTGCCTGCGCATGCGTCTTGCCGGCAGCCTCGCTCGCAGCGACAATCGCCAGCACACGCTCGTACTCGGTCGGAATGACCTTCACAAAGTGCTTGCTCATCGTCTCAAAGCTGTAGAGCAGCTTGATGCCGCGCGGACTCTTCGTCGCGTCCACGTGCTCCTGGATGAGCTCGCGAATCTGTGCCAGCTCGCCGGCCGTCGGGGCTTTAAGTTCAACGCTCTCGTGGTTCACACGGGCATCGAGCGTGCCGTACTGGTCAAAGACATAGGCCACGCCACCCGTCATGCCGGCGGCGAAGTTCTGCCCGACCTCGCCCAAGATGAGCGCCAGACCGCCCGTCATGTACTCGCAGCCATGGTTGCCGCAGCCCTCGACCACCACCGTGGCACCGGAGTTGCGTACGCCAAAGCGCTGGCCTGCCAGGCCGTTAATGAAGCCGCGACCGCTCGTGGCGCCAAAGAACGCAACGTTGCCCACGATGATGTTCTCGTCGAACTTGTAGGTCGCATGCGGGTTGGGGCACACCGACACCTCGCCACCCGAAAGGCCCTTGCCAAAGTAGTCGTTGGCGTCGCCGCACACGTTGAGCGTAATGCCGCGCGGCAGGAAGGCGCCAAAGCTCTGACCGGCCGAACCATCGCAATCGATGGTGATGGAGCCGGCGGGCAAGCCCTCGGGATGCGCCTTGGTCACCGCGTTGCCCAGGATGGTGCCCACGCAACGGTTGACGTTGGCGATATCGGCGCGGAAGCGAATCGGGCGCAGGTGCGCGCGGGCGTCGGCCGTGTAGGGCACAAACAGCGTGGAGTCGAGCGTCTTGTCGAGCTCGCTGTCCGCGGCCATCTGGGGCAGGAAGTGACGGCCGTCGGCACCCGGGATGTGGGCACCGAACTCGCAGGTCGCGCTTGCCAGCACGGGCGTCAGATCGAGCAGGTTAGCCTTGCGGTTGCCCGGGACCTCGATCTGGCGCAAGCACTCGGGATGGCCGACCATCTCGTCGACGGTGCGGAAGCCCAGGCTCGCCATGACCTCGCGCAGTTGCTCGGCAACAAAGAGCATAAAGTGCTCGACGTGCTCGGGCTTGCCGCGGAAGCCGCGACGCAGGCGGCAGTTTTGCGTGGCGATGCCGGCGGGGCAGGTATCCTGCTGGCAGTCGCGCTGCATGAGGCAGCCCATCGAGATGAGCGGCATGGTCGCAAAGCCAAACTCCTCGGCGCCCAGCAGGCAGGCGACGGCAACATCGGTGCCGTCCATGAGCTTACCGTCGGCCTCGAGCACCACGCGCGAGCGCAGGCCGTTTTGCAGCAGCGTCTGCTGGGCCTCGGCAAGGCCAAGCTCCAGCGGCAGACCGGCGTGCCAGATCGAATCGCGAGCAGCGGCACCCGAGCCGCCATTGTGGCCGCTGATCAAGATCTTGTCGGCAGCGCCCTTGGCCACACCGGTGGCGATGGTGCCGACGCCGGCCTCGCTGACCAGCTTGACCGACACGCGTGCGCCGGGGTTGGCGTTCTTAAGGTCAAAGATGAGCTCGGCCAGGTCTTCGATGGAGTAGATGTCGTGATGCGGCGGAGGCGAGATCAGGCCGATGCCGGGCGTGGACTGACGGACCTCGGCAATCCAGGGGTAGACCTTCTTGCCGGGCAGGTGGCCACCCTCGCCGGGCTTGGCGCCCTGGGCCATCTTGATCTGAATCTCGAAGGCGCTGCACAGGTAGCGGCTCGTCACGCCAAAGCGCGCACTTGCCACCTGCTTGATCGCGGAGTTCTTGGAATCACCGTTAGCCAGCGGGGTCTCGCGACGCGGATCCTCACCGCCCTCGCCGGAGTTGGAACGGCCGTGCAGGCGGTTCATGGCGATGGCCATGCACTCGTGTGCTTCCTTGCTGATGGAGCCGTACGACATGGCGCCGGTGTTAAAGCGGCGGACGATGTTGAGCGCGGGCTCCACCTCGTCGAGTGCCACCGGCGTGCGGCCGCTGGCATCAAAGTCGAGCAAGTCGCGCAGGCGCACGGCACGGCCGGTGCGGTGCAGGCGGGCGCTGTACTCCTTAAAGGTGTCGTAGCTGTCCTCGCGGCAGGCGGTCTGCAGCAAGTAGACAGTCTGCGGATCGATGAGGTGATCCTCGCCGCCGAGCGGGCGCCACTTGGTCAGGCCCAACGTGGGCAGTTGATCGGGAGCCGGGCTCTTAAGGATAGCGAGCGCGGCGTCGTAACGCTCGTTTTGCTCGCGCTCAACGTCCTCGACACCCATACCGCCCACACGGCTCACCGTGCCGGCGAAGTACGCGTTGACGAACTCCGGCGTAAAGCCAACGGCCTCAAAGATTTGCGCGGAGTGGTAGCTCTGCACCGTGGAGATGCCCATCTTGGACATGATGGAGACGATGCCCGCCGTCGCGGCCTTGTTGTAATTGGCGATGCCCTGCTCGGCCGTCACGTCCAGGTCGCCGCGTGCCGCCAGATTGCGGATGCACGCATGCGCGTTGTACGGGTAGATGCCGCTTGCGGAGTAGCCCACCAGCGCCGCAAAGTCGTGCGGAGACACGGCATCGCCGCACTCCACCACGATATCGGCAAAGGTGCGCACACCGGCACGGATCAGGTGGTTGTGCACGCAGCCCACGGCGAGCAGCGACGGCACGGGTACCTCGCCCGCAGCGGCACGGTCGCTCAGCACCACGATGTTCACGCCATCGCGAACCGCAGCCTCGACGTCTTCGGCAAGCTGCTTGAGCGCAGCCTGCAGCGCGCCCTCACCCGCGTCGCGGCGGTACACGGCACGGAACCGGCGGGTCTTAAAGCCAACACGGTCAATCGCGCAAATACGCTCGAACTCCTCCTCGCTCAGCAGCGGACGCTCCAGACGCACCAGCTGGCAGGCCGTACGGGAGTCCTCGAGCAGGTTGCCGTGGTTGCCCAGGTAGAGCGTGGTCGAGGTGACCATATGCTCGCGCAGGGCGTCGATCGGCGGGTTCGTGACCTGGGCAAACAGCTGATAGAAGTAGTCGAAGAACGAGCGCGTCTTCTTGGACAGGCAGGCCAGCGGCGCATCGATACCCATCGAGGCGAGCGGCGCCTTGCCCTGCTGGGCCATGGGACGCACGACTTCGTCAACATCATCCCAGTGATACCCGAGCTTGGCCATGCGCACGGCGGCGGGCACCTCGGTATCCTCGGCGGGCGTGGGCGCGACGGGCTTGTCGAGCGCGTCGACGGTCAGCGTCTCTTCGGCGATCCAGTCGCGATAGGGCTTTTCCTTGGCGTAACGGGCGCGCAGCTCGTCGTTGTAGATGACGCGGCCGCGGGCAAAATCGACCTCGAGCATCTGCCCCGGTCCCAGACAGCCGCTCGTCAGGATGTTCTCGGGGCTCACCTCGATGGTGCCCACCTCGCTTGCCAGCATAAAGCGACCGTCGCGCGTCACATAGTAGCGGGCGGGACGCAAGCCGTTACGGTCGAGGGCGGCACCCAGCGTGCGACCGTCGGTAAAGGCGATGGCCGCCGGGCCATCCCACGGCTCCATGAGCATGGACTGGTAAGCGTCGTAGGCGCGGCGCTCCTCACTCAGGCTGTCGTTGTGGTCCCACGGCTCGGGCAGCAGCATGGATGCGGCACGCGTGAGCGGACGACCGTTCATGACCAGGAACTCGAGCACGTTGTCCAGAATCGCGGAGTCGGAGCCCTCGCGGTTGATGATGGGCATCACGCGCTCAAGATCGTGCTGCAGCACGGGGCTGTACAGGTTGGGTTCGCGGGCGCGAATCCAGTTGACGTTGCCCTTGAGGGTATTGATCTCGCCGTTGTGGATGATAAAGCGGTTGGGATGTGCGCGCTCCCAGCTGGGTGTGGTGTTGGTGGAGTAGCGCGAGTGGACGAGCGCCACGGCCGTTTTGACGGCGGCGTCGTTGAGGTCGATGAAGAAGCGGCGCATCTGCGTGGCCACAAGCATGCCTTTGTACACGATGGTGCGCGAGCTCATGGAGCAGACGTAGAAAATCTTGTCGCGCAGGGCAAACTCGGCGTCGGCCTTCTTCTCGATGGTGCGGCGGCACACGTACAGGCGGCGCTCGAATGCGTCGCCGGCCGGCGTGTCGTCGGGGCGGCCCAGAAAGGCCTGCAGGATGGTAGGCATGCAGGCGCGGGCCGTCTCACCCAGGTCGTGCGGGTCGACGGGCACCTCGCGCCAAAAGAGCAGCGGCACGCCGGCCTCGGCGCAGCCCTCCTCAAACACGCGACGGGCATCCTCTACGCCCTTGTCGTCCTGCGGGAAGAACAGCATGGCCACACCATAGTCGCCCTCTGCCGGCAGAATCTGGCCGCACTTTTGAGCCTCTTTGCGGAAAAAGTGATGCGGGACCTGAAACAGGATGCCGGCGCCGTCGCCGGTATTCTTCTCGAGTCCCGTACCGCCGCGGTGCTCCAAGTTGACCAGAATGGACAGCGCATCGTCCAGAATCTGGTGATGGCGCTCGCCGTTGATATCGGCAAGCGCGCCGATGCCACATGCATCGTGGTCGAATTCGGGGCGATAAAGGCCCTGCTGCTGAACGGAATCTGCCTGCATCGCGATCCTCCCCTAGATATTAGACAGTCAGTTGAATAGGCATACTAGGAGCATCGCCGGCCCGTTGTGTTTCCCGCCCGTTTCGAAACAATCGCGTAACGCACGCCCTACGAGTGGACACCGCCGACCTCAAGGACGACGACAAGGCCCCCAGGTTCGGCCTGCAAGCTCACCGCTTCAAACATCTCAATCTGTAACAGTAAGACCCAATTTCCATCCCTAGTTGTTACAGATCAAGACATTTCGGCAGCCCCCTGCACCATCCTATTCAAATACAACATTTTGTTAGACATGGTTAACTTTTAAGCCAAAAACGAGTATCCTTTGCGGCGTCAAGCAAACGGCACGCATGCCGTGCCACATTAAGGAGGCCCCTATGGCAAACCAGACAGACCAACAGACGATCCAACTCGTCCTTATCCGCCACGGAGAGTCGGAGTGGAACAAACTCAACCTGTTCACCGGCTGGACCGACGCAGAGCTCACCGACACGGGCCGCGAAGAAGCCGCCGCAGGCGGTCGAGCCCTCAAAGAAGCCGGTTTCGACTTTGACGTCTGCTACACTTCGCGCCTCAAGCGCGCGATCCACACCCTCAACATCGTGCTCGGCCAAATGGATCGCGAGTGGCTGCCCGTCATCAAATCCTGGAAGCTCAACGAGCGCCACTACGGCGCGTTGCAGGGTCTCAACAAGGCCGATGCCGCGGCGGAGCACGGCGACGAACAGGTGCTCATCTGGCGCCGCTCCTTCGATATCTGCCCGCCGGCACTCGAGCCGAACGACGCGCGCGATCCCCACACCCAGGAGCAATACCGTGATGTCGCACCCGACCAGCTGCCCTACACCGAGTGCCTCAAGGACACGATAGCCCGTGCCTGGCCTTATTTCGAAGACGAGATTCGCCCCCAGATGCTCGCCGGCAAGCGCGTACTCATCGCCGCACACGTCAACTCCCTGCGCTCTCTCGTCATGAAGTTCGAGCACCTCACGCCCGAGGAGATCCTCAAGGTCAACATCCCCACCGGCGTGCCGCTCGTCTACACCTTCGATGCCGATTTCAACGTCCTCGACAAGCGCTACATCGGCGACCCGGCGACCATCGCCGCCAAGATTGACGCCGTGGCCAACCAAGGCAAGGCGCACAAGTAGCCCAAACCTAAACCCAGGGCGTGGCGCCGCGCAACCCAAGTGCAGCGCCACGCCACCCCAACGTAGGAACCAGCCATGCTCAACCATCTCAAACAACACTTTGGCTCGCACCGCACCGGCGGTCACGGAGGCCTAGACATTGCACGGCATATCGGCCCCGGGCTTCTCGTGACCGTCGGCTTTATCGATCCGGGCAACTGGGCCTCCAACATGGCCGCCGGCTCGCAGTTTGGCTACGCGCTGCTGTGGATCGTCACGCTGTCCACGATCATGCTCATCGTGCTGCAGCACAACGCGGCGCACTTGGGCATCGCCACGGGCGCCTGCCTTGCCGAGGCCACGACCCGCTTTCTCCCCCGCTTCGTTGGGCGCACGGTGCTCGCCAGTGCCTACCTCGCGACCATCGCCACCGCCATGGCCGAGATCCTGGGCGGCGCGATTGCGCTCCAGATGCTCTTTGGACTGCCCGTGCGTGCCGGCTGCGTCATCGTGGCAGCAGTATCGATGGCGATGCTCATGACGAGCTCCTACAAGCGTGCCGAGCGCTGGATTATCGCCTTCGTAGGCGTGGTAGGACTCTCGTTTTTGGCCGAGCTCGCGCTGGTCAAGGTCGACTGGCCGCAAGCCGCCATAAGCTGGATCACGCCCAGTATGCCCACTGGCTCGGCCGCGATTATCGTTAGTGTCCTGGGTGCGGTCGTTATGCCCCATAACCTCTTTCTACACTCCGAGGTCATCCAATCCATGCACTTCGAAGGCCAAGGCGAGCAAGTTATCGAAGAACGTCTGCGCTACGAGCTCTTCGACACGCTCTTTTCGATGGGCGTGGGCTGGGCAATCAACTCGGCCATGGTCGTCCTGGCCGCAACGACCTTCTTTGCGCACGGCATGGTCGTAGACGACCTCGCCGTCGCAGCGGCCACGCTCTCCCCCATCTTGGGCCCGGCAAGCTCGACCATCTTTGCGGTGGCGCTGCTGTTTGCGGGCATATCGAGTAGTGTGACGGCAGGCATGGCGGCAGGCACCATCACCGCGGGCATGTTCGACGAGGAATACGACATCCACGCCGACATTCCTCGATCGGGGTGGCGGCCTGTTTCGTCGGCGCAGTGGCGGCGTGTCTGGTCGTCCCAAATCCTTTTGAAGGTCTCATCTGGAGCCAGGCGCTGCTGTCGCTTCAGCTGCCGATCACGGTATTCGTGCTTATACGGCTCACCAGCTCACGCCGCGTCATGGGCAAATACGCCAACTCGCGCCCGCTCAACGCGTTGCTCGTAGGGATTGGTGCCATCGTGACGATTCTCGATGTCGTGTTGTTGACAGGGATGTAATGGGACGGGGCACCTACCCAGGCAAACGTCTCGATCTGTAACAGGAAGACCCGCTTTTGATGTCTAGATGTTACAGATCGAGATCATTCCGAGGGACAGCTCCGTTTGTCTCAATCTGTAACAAGTGGACCCAATTTCCACCGTTAGATGTTACAGATTGAGACCTTCTGCCGGACGGTTTTGGCTTGTCTCGATCTGTAACAGGAAGACCCGTTTTGAGCCGTTAGACGTTACAGATTAAGACAAAAGGTCGACCGGACTCACAACAGACAGGATCGGCCAACAGCAACCGTGATCCCTTGGGGACGGAGGAAAAGGGCCCCGGCCGAGAATTCGACCGAGGCCCTTGGATAGAGCTATGCGTTGATACGAGCCGTGTGTCTGCGAGTTACTCCTCGACGAGCTCAAACTGATCGGGACCGACGCCGCAAACCGGGCACACGTAATCTTCGGGCAGCTCGGGCGTATCGACCTCAACCTCGTAACCGCAAACGGTGCACACGAACTTATACGTCTTCTTCTCCTCAGCCATGATGTTCTCCTCTCGAACGCGACTGGTGATGTACTTCATTTATCAGTATAGATTCTCAATAATATAATGCAAGTATTTTTAAAACATTTCTAGCCTTGATACGAGGACGCCTTCGGAGGCGTCTTGCCCTTCAGGACCTTATGGTAGTAATCGTAGGTGAGCGGCGTCTCGTCACTCAAGCGCTCGGCATCCTCGACCTCGCCGATAAACAGCAGATGCGTGCCCACATCCACGGTATCAATCAGACGGCAGCTAAACAGCGCCGCCGCGTGCTCGGGCACATAGGGCATGCCCAGAGTGGTCTCGTGGGTCTCGTACTTGGCAAACTTGTCGTAATCGCTGCTGGTGCGGAAGCCAAAATTGCCGATATAGAGCATGTCGGCGGTCTGGTCAATCACGGTCAGCGCAAAAGCCTTAGCCGATGCGATTACGCCGGACGTGACATTTTCCTTGTTCACGGCAATCGAGATGCGCGGCGGGGCGGATGTCACCTGCACCGCTGTGTTGATAACGCAGCCGGCACGCAGCCCGTCTGCCGCGGCGCTCACCACGTACAGGCCGCTCGGCATGGTAAAGAACGCAGTTTTGTCCATAACGATCACTCCCCTAGCTCGGGTTGGAACCTCATGGATGTATGTACCCACAAAAAAGGCAGCGCCCATAACGGACGCCGCCTTTGAAACATATGTGTCAGAACAGTAAGAAAGATGAGACACCCGCAGCTGCGGTGAAATAGGGACTGAATAGTCCCTCAAACAGGCAAAACAGTCCGCATTCCACCGCAACTTATACAGAGCGTCTAGCGGTTGCGTTCCTTGAGGGCGCGGTCGATCTCGCGTTGGACATCACGCTTGGCCATGTCCTCGCGCTTGTCGTAGAGCTTCTTGCCGCGACCCAGGCCCAGCAGCAGTTTTACGCGACCGTCGGTATTAAAGTAGAGCTCCAACGGAACCAGCGCATAACCACGGTTGCGAAGTTTGCCGTCAAGAAAGTCGATCTCCTTGCGGTGCAGCAGCAGACGGCGCCGACGGTCGGGATCGCGATTCCACACGCCACCATGGCTATAAGGGTGGATATGCAGGCCGACGAGCCAGCACTCACCGCCACGAATCAATGCAAAGGTATCGGTGATCTGGCAGGCGCGCTCGCGAATCGACTTGACCTCGGTGCCGCTCAGCTCAATACCGCACTCAAACGTCTCATCGATAAAGTACTCGTGATGTGCCGAGCGATTCTTGGAAATGAGCTTGCGCTCGCGCTTACTGGGCATCGCCGGCCTCCTTGGCGCCATCGGCGTTTGAGCCCGCAGCCTCGCGCTTTGCCCTGCGCTCGGCATTAAGCTCGGCATCGCTCTCGCGCACCAGCTTGATAATCGCCGCGCATGCCTCCTCGCCCACCAGGTCGCGGGCACGGACCGTCAGACGCGTAGCCTCCTGCTTGTCGCCGTCGCTTGCAGCATCGGTCGCGCACATGATCAGGCAGATGGCGATCTCGGCCGAAGGCGAGGTCGGCACGCCCTGCAGGGCGAGCTCACCCATCACATGGTCGTCACTCTCGTCCGCGGCATCCGGATAGGTGGTATGGATCTTGTTGAGCAGGCGCGTCGTATGCGCATCATTGGGCGCCAGGCGCAGCGCCAGACGCGCGCAGCCCACGGCAGCCGAAATGTTCTCGGTCTCGGGCTCCAAGAAGTACTGACCCAAATTGGTGTAGGCGCGTGCGGCGCACTTACCGTCGCTCGCGCGCTCCAGCACCGAGAACGAGAGCGATGCCCACTCCTGCTTGTCCTCGAGCGCGCGGAACAGCTCGGCCAAGTCCAAGCGATAGTTGCAGTTCATGGGATCCCAACGCACGGCCTGCATCAGGGCATTCCGAGCACTCACATAATCCTGCTGGCGAATGTAGGCATACGCCATGTCGGAATACAGGCGATCAAAGGGCACCTCGACCTGCACCAGCTCGCGCGGATCCTTTTCCACGCGGCGGTAGGCCAGACGCTCAAACTTGCTGTCGAAGCTAAAGTACTGGCGCTTCTCCTCCGTCTTGCATTCAGCGTCGATATACTCCTCGGCAAGCTCCACCAGACGCTCCAGCAGCGGCGTCGCCGTAGCCAGGTCGCCCTGCGCCAGATAGTTCTCGGCATACGTGATGTCTTCCAAGCTGATAGGCAGGTCCATGACAACTCCTCGGTCCGGGCGGCAGACTCAACGCGCGCCTTAAATATCGGTCAATACACAAAACCCGGGTCTCTTACGAGGCCCGGGCGTTCATTTTTGGTAGCCCGTACCAGATTCGAACTGGTGATCTCCGCCTTGAGAGGGCGGCGTCCTAAACCGCTAGACGAACGGGCCATATGTAGCAAATGCAATGGCTGGGATGGAGGGAGTCGAACCCCCATTGACGGAACCAGAATCCGCTGTCCTGCCATTAGACGACATCCCAATGACTGCATCGCTGCGCTCGGCTGTGCCTTTGCGCAAGAAAGAAATATACGGGAAGTCCGGCCGTGACGCAAGCCCCAATTTTGACTTTTTTGAAATTCAGTCAAATACGGCCAACACGTGAAGGACCTGTGAAGTCGACCGCTGCACACGAAGGGCAAAACGCCGCGAGCGGTAGCCGTCAACCGTTGGCAGATTCTACCGCGAAAACGATAGCACCAGGCAACACAATCGAAGTATCAATGATCACGTAGATATCGAGGCGCCATGGACGAAGAGCTTGATTACCTATGGGAGACCCTGGGCCTCGAGATCACTGCTGACCTTTGGCCCGAACGGGACAAAATCCATCCCACTCTGCGCCCCGCCATCACGGTGATGCAGGCAAAATACCGCCGTGCATCCTTTTTGATCATGCGGATGTCATGGCACGCGGGACTCCCCGACCTTAAGCGAATCCAGGCAAGCCTCGTCGAGCTGTCCGGTATGCCGACTGTCATATCCGAGGCGCACCTGGAGCAGCGACAGCGCGAGCGACTGCAACAGCAGCGGATTCCCTTTATCTGCCCCGGTGTTCAGGCATATCTGCCCTTTATGGACGAGGAGTACTGGAGCGGCAAGCCCAACAAGCACGTAAAGGTCTACGATCCGCACGAATGGGCACAGCTCGAGGATTAGCGCATATGCCCGCCAACCGGAAAGCTCATCCCGGAATTTACGTCCAGAACGGGACGCGCTTTCCCCTAGAGGCCCCAAACGGAAACCGTATCCCAGATTTCGCGCTCAAACTGGGATACGGTTTCCGCTAGCCCCTTCAACCGGAAACTGCGTCCCGGAATCCGAGCTCAAAACGGGACGCACTTTCCGCAGCCACTACAGCAACGCCTCGACCCAAGCCGATTCCCTAAAGCCGGGAATCGCAAAGTCGTCGCCCACCAACAGCGGACGCTTGACCAGCATGCCGTCGGTCGCCAGCAGCTCGTAGCACTCCCGATCCGTCATGCCCGCATCTAGACGCGCCTTCAGGCCCAGCTCTCGATATTTCATGCCCGACGAATTAAAGAAGCGCCGCACCGGCAGCCCCGAACGAGCAATCCAGGTCGCAAGCTCATCGGCCGTGGGATTGTCCAAAACGATATCGCGGTCGATATACTCTACCCCGTGTTCGTCCAGCCATGCCTTGGCCTTCTTACAGGTCGAGCACTTGGGATATTCAATAAACAGTACGGTCATGGGAATCCTCCGAATATAGATCGGCCAACGCAGGCACACGCCACACGAGGCGCCTTCGCATGATGGGCCAATTGTAGCCCACGGGTCACACACTAAACGAACCGTACCCCGAATCCGCGTTTGATGAACGGCAGCAGCTCCATTGCCTCGGGCGTGATATGACCCGCAACGTTCATGCGCTCGTCACCGGGAAGATCGACCCGCGCAATCTCAAGCTCGCCTTCGTAGCGCCCATAGCCGCTATTGCTCACAGCGATCGACCCCGCCTTTCGAAACAGGCCGGCACCGGCATCCGTCGGCACGGAATCCGGCTTAAGCGTCGTACGCGACTCCTGAGACCTAAAGATGAGGGTGCTCGAATCGGGCCGGTCGTGATGAATCTGCCCACGTACATAGGCATAACCGGGCTCAAGCTCGCATTGCAAGTCCACGTATCCGGCGGAAACTTGAGCAAACTGCGCCCAGCCCGCATCGGAAAGATCGGGGTCGCCGACCAACACAATGTCGCAATCGGCGCCATGTGCAAGCTCAAGCATATTGAGAGCAACCTTTGACGCGCGACCGCGCTGCGCCTCGACCGTCGGCAGTCCCTCGAATACCGGCCCGCGAACGTTGGCATCACCCGGCACAAAAGCCATGATTTCGAATCCAAGCGCCGCAAGACGAAGATTCACCCGAGCAATGTCCTCCAGAGCTAAACCGGTATAAGGCTTGGGGTAAAAATTGTGGCAGGCGGCAAAACGAGTCACATCGGCGCCGGCTTCACGCCACGATGCGATTTCATCAGAACTCACCGTCGATGCATTGACCACAATGCGAAATACACCGGACAGCTCCGCGACCCGCTGGGCGCTAAAACCATAGTCCAAACGAAGGTATTCCAACCCCAAATCGCGCAGGTCCTCGATGCGCTCAAGCCCGAGCAAATCGCACGTGCGAGGCCCCACATCGGCAATGAGCGCAATGCCGCGGGCGGAAAGCAGCGACAGAACATGACGGACTTTATCTGCATACGCCGCTCCCCCATCCTCGGGAATATGCAGCGAGGTGAACGCATAGCGCGCACCCGCCGCGGCACCGCGCTCAATCGTCCGCTCAATATCCTGCAGAGGGCTGGAAAGATAAATCGAAATACCCGTTTTCACGCTTCAACGCTCCTTTAAAAAAGGCCGGCGGAGCAGTTAGCCCCGCCGGCACAACCATATCATCAAGAAATCTGCCGCGCTCCGCGAGCCCTGAGCAACACGGCTCGCGATATCAAACTACTCGCCAAAGAACTCGTTGATCTTCTGCTCGTCGACACCGAAGAACCACGTCAGGACAAAGCCGGCGGCATAGGCAAGCAGCATAGCGGCAACGTAGCCGAGTTGCTGGCCAGGAACGACGATCAGCAGGCCAAACAGACCGGAAACGCCCCGAGAAACCGTGCCGATGTGAAGCAGCGCCGCGAGCGCGCCGCCAAATCCGGCACCCAGGCAGGCCGTCACAAACGGACGAACGAGCGGCAGCGTAACAGCATACATCAGAGGCTCGCCCACACCCAGGATTCCAACGGGAATGGACTCTGCGACGTACTTCTTGAGCTTGGCGTTCTTGGTCTTAAAGTACAGCGCCAAACCGGCACCGACCTGGCCGCCGCCAGCCATCATAAGGATGGGAAGCAGGTAATTGATACCCTTGGTAGCGCCGTCGGGATCGTTGAGCATAGCGTGGATCGGCGTGAGCGCCTGATGCAGGCCGACGGAAACCAGCGGCAAGAAGCCTGCCGACAGGATATAGCCGCCCAGGACGCCCAGCTTCTCGAAGATAAAGGTCAAAACGCTAAAGATGGCAGTCGTCAGCCATGCACCAACCGGCTGGATGACGAGCATCAGAGCAAAGGCGCCGATGATGAGCACCAGCAGCGGGGACAAGAACGTGTCGAGTGCGTTGGGCATAACCTTGCGAATCTGACGCTCCATCCAGGCAAAAAATGCGCCAGCGATGAGAGCCGCGATCATGCCGCCCGCTGCGGGGTTGTACTGCGCATTGGTGAGCGGCAGCAGAATGGCAGTGGCAGGATCAGCCGCGCCAGGCGCAAGCAGGGGCATGGCACTGTTGGCGATGCACATCATGCCGGCGATGCCGCCCAGCGCAGCGGAGCCACCAAACTCACGTGCCGCGTTATAACCCACCAAGATGGGCAGATAGGCGAACAGGGCCCAGCCCATGGAACGAATGCCCTGGTACCACCACTCGCCTGCAAGCGCGCCTGCCGTCGAGACGTTAATGACGTTGCAGATACCGTTGATGAGGCCAGCCGCAATGATGCCGGGAAGCAGGGCGACAAAGACATTGGAAATCTTCTTGAGGAAGGCCTGAACCGGCTTGGACTCGTACTTGGCTTTCTGCGCGGCCTTGTTTGTGGCCGCAGCGTCAACCACGCTCTCGTCGGCAACGCCTTTCGCAAGGCCGGTGAGCTTGGAGAACTCCTCGAGCACCTTATTCACCTTGCCCGGACCCAGCACGATCTGCATCGTGTCGTCCTCGACCAGGCCCATCACGCCGTCGAGCGCCTTAATACCCTCCGTGTCGACGTTGCCCGTGTCTTTGACGGTCACGCGCAGGCGCGTCATGCACGCCGCGTTTGCGAGCACGTTGTCTTTACCGCCCAAAAGGTCCAGCAGCTTTTGAGCCAGCTCTTTGTTCGTCATAACTCCTCCTTGTATTGGGTATCTCGTCTAGATGTCATATCAGCTCACGCCGTGCACCTATTGGACATCGGCATTGCTCTTCTCCTGGCCACTCACCGCAGTACGGACATGGCCGTGCGCCCGTTCAAGAGCTACCGCAGCCTGCTCGGCATCGCAGTCCAACAGCACCGAGACAATAGCGGTTTTTACGTGGCCGCCGGCATCCGCAAGCGCCTGAACAGCGCGCTCGCGCGTGCAGCCGGTCGCCTCCATCACGATGTTCTGGCCGCGCACCACCAACTTCTCGTTCGTCTGCTGCACATCGACCATCAGGTTTTGGTATACCTTGCCGATCTTGACCATGGCACCGGTCGAAATCATGTTGAGAATGAGCTTTTGAACCGTTCCCGCCTTGAGCCTCGTTGAGCCGGTCAGCACCTCGGGACCGGGCACGGGCTCAATGGCAAGATCTGCGCTCTCCCCGATCTTCGACCCTTGGTTGCAGGCAATTGCAATGGTCTTGCACCCAGTTGCCTTGGCGTACGCAAGGCCGCCCACCACATAAGGAGTACGGCCGCTTGCCGCCAGGCCAACGACAAGATCCTTGTCCGAGAGTCCACGCTCCCGCAGGTCGCTCGCGCCAAGCTCCTCGCTGTCTTCGGCACCTTCGACAGCCTTGATAAACGCCGTCTCGCCTCCGGCAATGAGCCCGACAATCAGATCGGGTGACACGCCAAACGTGGGCGGACACTCCGAAGCGTCGAGTACGCCCAGACGACCGCTGGTGCCTGCGCCCATGTAAAAGACGCGCCCGCCGCGCTCGAGTGTCTCAGCAGCCCAGTCGATTGCCATGGCAACCTGGGGCAACACTTTCGTGACCGACTGGACGGCACGAAGATCCTCATCGTTCATCGTCGTGACGATTTGCAGCGATGTCATCGTATCGAGGTCCATTGACCTTTGATTACGCTGTTCGGTCGTGAATTTTGTTAAATCGAGCATTTCATTCACCTCATCTTTCCTGTTTCTCGATGTAGTTTTGCTTAATGACATGCGTCGCCCGTTCGTAGTCGCTGGCAACGTAAGCAGCGTACAGGGCATCGACAACCATAAGCTGGGCCATACGCGAAGCCATGGCACCGCTGCGGACCAAGGGTTCACTCGCAGCGACGCCGAGCACGGCATCGGCCATGGTGGCAAGCTTGGATGATCCATCTACTTTGGTAACGGCCACGACGGGACAGTTGTGGCGTTGAGCCTCGGCGGTGCAGTCCAGCACCTCTTGCGTCAAGCCCGAGTAGCTAAAGGCGATTGCCATATCGCCCTCATGCATGTTCTTGGCACACAAGAGCTGATCATGCCAGTCGTCGTACAGATGGCACTCTTTGTCGACACGCATGAGCTTTTGCGCCAGATCGTGCGCGACCAAACGGGAGGCACCAATACCGAACAGATTGACCGCGCGTGCCCGCTTAAGACGGGCCGCGCATCGCTCCAAGACGGTGTAATCGAGCGTTCGCGCCGTCGCCTCGATCGTACGCACGTTGCTTTTCATCACCTTCCCCACGATACGTTCGACGCTGCCGTCCATGGAGATGTCCTCGAGGGCTACGTCTTTCTTGTCACCTAAGAGCGCCAGCTCGGCAATCAGTTCGCGCTGGAACTCCTTGTAGCCCGCAAAACCCAAACGCTTGCAAAAGCGCAAAATGCTCGAGGGCGAGGAGAACGTGACATCGGCAAGACCGCGGACGGACAGCCCGACCACCTCGTGCGGATGAGCGCTTACATATGCGATGACATTGCGTTCCGCCGGGCTCGCGCTGAGCTCACGCTCGCGAAGCCGCAAAAGCAATCCGTTTGCCATCTCAAACACCTCCGTTGAGAAGAATTAAAGACCAACGAACGATTCGTACCGGATACAAACAGCTTTTGCGGTACATTGTGCCGCATCGTGGCGCACAAAGGGCGAGCGTTCTACCGCTCGCCCCTCAAATCCGACCGCTCGGAAATACGCGCGACACAAAATAATTCAACAAGGTCGCATTATCAAAAACGGGCTTGTTACCGGCTAGCGCCTCGCATGGGCGCCGATCGGCCGAGTCGCATGGCGCACCAACACCGCTGCCAGCAATACCAACAGCATCGCGGTAACATAGCCCGCAGCATCGAATCCTAAATCGATAACGTCGAAATGCCTGCCGGGAACAAAGATCTTATGTACCTGATCGCCAACGGAGCAGACGGCGCAAAAGAGCAACACGGGCACGCAACGGGAGCATACGCTCCACGGACGCCTGGAAAAGCAAACCACGACCACCGAGGCGAACAATCCGACGAAGAAAAACTCTACGGTATGGGCAACGCGACGGACGTTCGTGCCCACCCACATGCGAATGGAAGCAAGTCGGCCAGACCGGACATTCGAAGCAGCCGAATCGGTGCCCCCGGTCATCCCATTCTCGGTCTGAGCTTCACCCGCGACATCGGCAGCCTGTACGCCCGTAGCTTGACCCTCCACCACACGCGCGGTGGACTCGCTCAGCAACGACGTCTCCACCGCATTTTGCTCCGTCAGCACCCAGATGCCCGCCAGCGTTGCAGTAAACAGAACGATCGCGGTCCATCCGATTATTTGTTTTACGCGCGCCAAGGGCCTACCTCCTTTTTTGAATATCAGCGAGTGTAGCCCCAAATGACATCGTCACCGTATCAAAATTTGAATCGCAACAGGAAGCGCCAAAGCGACGCAAACCCCTACCCCGCCTCGCGCATCCAGCGATCGAACGTCCCCACGCACACGCCCAGGCACTTTGCTGCCTGGCTGCGGGTAATATCGCCTGCCTCATAGCTATCGCGTACCAGCTCAAACTGAGGAGGGCACGGCTTGCGAGGTCGACCGAAACGGACCCCTCGCGCCCGCGCCGCTGCAATCCCCTCCGCTTGGCGCCGATGAATATTCTCGCGCTCCACCTGCGCCACGTAGCTCAGCAGTTGTAGCACAATATCGGCAATCAGGGTATTGGTCACATCCGGCGCGCCGCTGGCCCTGGCGCGCGTGTCAAGCAATGGCATGTCCAACACCACAATGGCAACCCCGAGCTCCTTGGTAATGCGTCGCCATTCCTCAAGAATCTCGGAGTAATTACGGCCAAGTCGGTCGATAGAAAGCACCACCAGCACGTCCCCGTCTCCCAGGATGTGCAGCAGCTCGCGATACCGCGGGCGATCGAAGTCCTTGCCGCTCGCATGGTCGGCATAAATATTCGCCGAGCCCACGCCATAGGCGCCCAGCGCATCCAGCTGCCGATTTAGATTCTGATCGCGCGAACTCACCCGCGCATAACCATACACCGTCGCCATCTCATCCCCGCTTTCTTGTAAACCTGCCAAAAAGGGACAGGTTTATTTTGGTAGGTTTTACCTCTCGAATAGCAGGTAAGCGGGCGGCCGAGCAGACGGCAAGGTAGCCATGATCCAAATGCGGAGGGCGGCCCCGAAAGACCGCCCTCCGCTCCCCCACCATGAGTCGGGATTTGGCTAATGGATAAGCTTAAAGTCCAAGTGCCCACGCGTGGTATTGACGCGCGAGACCTCGATAATTACGCGCTGCCCCAGCTCGTAACGGGTGCCCGTGTCGGCACCTGTGAGCGTTAGCGCGTCCTCGTCGAACTCGAACCACTCGTTGCCCAGGCTCTTGATCGAAACCAAGCCTTCGACCTGCGTCAGGTCCAAGCGTACAAAGAGGCCCATGCTGCTAATCCACGAGACGGTTCCGGCATAGCGCTCGCCCAGACGGTCCTCATAGTACTGGGCAATCTTGATCTTTTGCGTCGCATGGCTGGCGGCATCTGCCGCGCGCTCGGCATCGCTGCATGCGCGGCAGATCTGCGGCAGAATGCGCGGCAGCGACTCGCGCCCCTTGCCGATCAGCCGCGGCGTACGGACCAAGGCGTCCTTGCCGCCGAGCTGCTCATAGGCCAACTGCAGCTTGAGTACGCGGTGCACCACCAGATCGGGGTAGCGACGGATGGGACTCGTAAAGTGGCAGTAGCACGGCGCGGCGAGCGCAAAGTGGCCCTCGTTGCGCGGCTTGTACAGCGCGCGCTGCATGCTGCGCAGAAGCAGCGTGTTGACGAGCGGTGCGTTGGCCGTACCGGCGGCAGCATCAACTGCAGCCTGCAGCTCATCGGGACTCCCCAGGGCAATACCGGCAGCACGGCGATCGTCGATGATGCCTAGCTGCGCCAGCGCAACGGCGGCACCGTGCAGGCTATCGGGGCTCGGATCCTCATGCACGCGATAGCAGGCCTCGATATCACGGTCTGCCAGCCACTCTGCAACGCACTCGTTGGCGAGCAGCATGGCTTCCTCGATAAGCGACGTGGCACACGAACGCTCGCGCGCCACAATCTGCACGGGTACTCCGTCCTCATCCAATAGAGCGCGAATCTCGGCCGTGTCAAAATCGACTGAGCCGCGGACGCGACGAATACGACGGCGAAGTTCGGCGAGTTCGTTGGCGGCGACAAGGAAATTGCCGAGGTCGACGTTGCAGCCGCGGGCGGCCTTCTCGCACGCAAGACCGCGCTCAAGCGCCTCCTCGCGCGAGGCCTCAGCAGCCGCAACATCCTCGGCCGCACCCTCCAGCACCCCATACTCCACCGCGCCGGCGCGCACCAGCAGCGCCTCGGCGCCGTCATAGTCCATACGCACACGCGAGCGAATCACGCTGGGGTACGGATCGTAATGCCGCACGCGACCCTGCGCATCGAGTTCAATGTCAACGGTAAACGCAAGACGGTCCTCGTCAGGGCGAAGCGAACACAGGTCATTGGACAGGCGTTCGGGCAGCATGGGAAGCACGCGATCGGCCAGATACACCGATGTCGTACGATGGCGAGCCTCAAGATCGATATGCCCGTCCCAAGCCACATAGTGAGAAACGTCAGCGATATGCACACCCAGCTTGTAGCCACCCTCGGGCGTGCGCTCAAGCGAAATGGCATCGTCAAAGTCGCGCGCGTCGACCGGGTCGATCGTGATGACAAAGCGGTCGCGCAGATCGCGGCGGAGCGGGTCCTTAAGCGCCGCGGACACATCGAGCGAAAGTCCCTCGGCCTCGTCCAGCGCGGCCTCGGGATAGCTATCGGTATAGCCGTAACGCGCCATCACGTATTGAACGCCCAAATCGGGCGCGTCATCTCCGCCAATGCGGCGTTCGATCGTCACGGTGCCCGATTCCAGGCGCGTCGGGTAGGTCAAAATGCGCGCGACAACGGCATCACCCGGGTGGACGCCCAGACGATCCGCCGAGGTATCCTCGGGCAGAATGAAGAAGTCGGCCTTCAGGCGCGAATCGAGCGGCTCGATCACACCGAGCGGACCAGCGGTCTGGTACGTACCCACCACGCTTATGGCTGCGCGCTCAACCACGCCTTCGATCACGGCGCGCCGCTCACCGTGCGGGCTGTTCTTAATGCTCACGGCAACGGTATCGCCATCCATGATCTCGCGCTTACCGCGGCCCATAACCTTGTAGTCGCCGCTCTCGGTTATGACATAGGCGCCATGCTCATGGAGCTGCACGCGCCCGGTCAGGCTCGGACGGCGTTCGCTGCGCACCGGCCCACGCTTATTTCGGGCACCGCGCTTATGCTTGTTATTGCGCCCCATGGCGCCTCCTTGCTATCGATGACGAACTCCAAAGAGTCTACCCAAATGATTCGCTTTCCTGCCGTTCCCTTGGGATCAAAAAACGGGCCGCCCCATAAGAGACGACCCGTTGGAAGGGATGAATTCCAGACATGCCTACACGCGCAGGTAGCGGCGCATGGCTATGGCAGAACCAAAGAGACCGATAATCACACCGACCAGAATCAGCGCAGCATAGGTCACCAGGTAGTACTGCATCGGCAGGGCAAACGACATCCAGCCGATGCTCTCCTGCAGACGCGGAATCATCAGATTGCGCAGCAGCTCCAGAACGCCGATGGAAAGCAGCGAGCCCAAAATGGCCTGCAGTACGCCCTCGGTGATAAACGGGCCGCGAATGAAGCCGTTGCTGGCGCCGACCAGACGCATAATCGCAATCTCACGACGACGCGCCGTGATGGACAGGCGAATCGTGTTGTTGATGAAGATGAATGCGATAAAGGTCAGAAGGCCAACGAGCACCACGGCGGCGATGCGGATGTAGTTGGTCACCTGGAACAGGCGGCTCACTTCCTCCTGGCCGTACAGCACGCTCGCGTTGACGTCGCCGTCATCCGCGATCTTCTGGAAGTCGGCGTTCTTCTTGAGCTTCTGGGCCGTGCTCTCGACCTTGGACGGATCGTCCATCTCAATTGCAAACGAAGCCGGCAGCGGGTTCTGGCCATCGAGCGCGCTCATGGTGGCGTCGGCGTTGCCCGACATCTTGCTCGTATACTCGGCCAGCGCGTCGTCCTTGTCCTTATAGGTCACGGACTTGACGTTATTCCACGTCTTAAGCTCGGCCTCAAAAGCCTGGACATCGGCCTGATCGGCGTCATCGCTAATGAACGCGTTGATGACAACCTGATCCTCGACGGTGCCGATCACGGAGTTCAGCATCGCGGAACCCATGATGAACAGGCCGATGATAAACAGCGAAAGGAAGATCGTGATGACGGCGCCGAGCGAGGTGGTCCAGTTACGGAAGAAGTGGCTCATTGCCTCTTTGAGCGAGTAGCCCACGTTAGTTGGTGCCATAGTTGCCGTAACCTCCCCTCTCCTGGTCGCGGATTACGTGGCCGCCCTCGAGGGCGATCACGCGACGGTGCATGCTATCGACCATCTCGCGGTCGTGCGTAGCGACGATCACGGTGGTGCCGGTGCGGTTAATGCGCTCGAGCAGCTTCATGATGCCCAGCGAAATCGCCGGGTCGAGGTTGCCCGTGGGCTCGTCACAGATCAAAAGCGGCGGGCGGTTGACCATGGCGCGGGCAACGGCAACGCGCTGCTGCTCGCCACCGGAAAGCTGATCGGGCAGCGAGCCCATCTGATCAGCCAGGCCGACCAGACGCAGCACCTCGGGAACCTGGCTGCGAATAACGCCCTTGGGCTTGCCGATGCACTGCAGGGCAAACGCCACGTTTTCGTAGGCAGATTTTTGAGGCAGAAGCTTAAAGTCCTGGAACACGGCGCCAATCTGACGACGCAGGAACGGAACCTTGCGATTCTTGATCTTCATGAGGTCCTGACCGGCAACCAGGATGCGGCCGCTCGTCGGCTTGACGTCGCGGTTGAGCGTCGACAGCAGCGTGGTCTTACCCGAGCCGGAATGACCGACCAGGAAGACGAACTCGCCCGGATAGATCTCGATGTTGATGTCGTCGAGTGCAGGCTTGTTGGGCTGTGCCGGATAGATCTTGGTGACATGCTCCATAAGGATGACGGGCTCGACACCGGCCTGCTTGGCCATCTTCTTGCGGCTGGCTTGCGGATCGATGGGCGCAAACACCGACGTAAAATCGGGGTTGTTGAGCGCGTTATCGAGGCTTGCGACCTCGGCGGCCTGATCGCTCTCGACCACCGGGACAGCAGGCTGCGTGGGATCGGGAATAGCGGCAAAGAGACCGGACTGCGCAGGCTGAGGAACCGGCGTCGCAGGGGCCATGGGGTCGGGAATGCCGGCCATGGTAGGCTGCGGCGTGGCGGCGCCAGCCTGAGGCTGCTCCACGCGAGCGGTCACGGCCTGAACGGGCTCAAAACCCGCCGTGCCGGAAAGCGCGACATCGCTGGTGGGATTGTAGGCAAAGGGATCGGATGCCGGCTGTGCCTGATCTGCCGGCTGAGCGGGGGCCTGAGCAACAGGCCGGCCCTCTGAATCCGGAGTGGCGAAACGACTGCCCTGGACGCCCGTCTGCGTCTTGGGGGCATCATCGCCCGCACCGGAGGTACGGAAGTGGTTACCCACTGGTGCTCCTTATCGTCGTGCGTTTAAACTACATGAGCGCTTTGTATTTTAGCAGTATTAGCTTTGCTGCACATAAGAAGCATGGCGTGCTTAGGGATCCCGTCGGCCGGGCACAGGGCTACTCTCCAAATCGTCCTCGGACATGTCGGAGCCCCCGCTGCGCGCTTCGCGCTGCGGGGGCTCCTCCGTCCTGCGGAAAGATTTGGAGAGTAGCCCTGTGTCCGGCCTGCGGTAACTAAGGGGTCGCCGCGTTTTACTTGGGGTGCTGCATATACAAAGTTGGAAGGGTCTGAATTGCGCTTTGTCGATATATGCCCTTTTCCCTGATGGGACCGTGCTTGAGGGGCGTCTTCATAAGTTGCGGTGAAATAGGGACTGTTTTACCAGTTAAAAGGTCTAATCAGTCCTTATTTCACCGCAACTGAAACAGGGGCGCTCTCCAAGAGAGCGCCCCTGCCGGGTTTCCATAGTACTGGCGAAACAGTTTTATAGTTCTGGCGAAGCAGTCCTTGAGATCCGCCTTGCCTTATGCCAAGAACTCCTTGGTGGTCGCCACGATGTTGGCGGCGTCCAGGCCGTACTTGTGCAGGAGCTCGGCACCCGGGCCAGACTCACCGAAGGTGTCGTTGACGCCGATCTTCTTGAGCGGCGTCGGGCACTGCTCGCACAGGACGTCGGCAACGGCGCTGCCCAGGCCACCGATCACAGAGTGCTCCTCGACGGTCACGACGTGGCCGGTCTTGGTGGCGCTCTTGACGATCAGGTCGGCATCGATGGGCTTGATGGTGTGCATGTTGATGACCTCGGCATCGATGCCCTTGGCAGCAAGCTGCTCGGCGGCCTCGAGAGCCTCGCCGACCATCAGACCACAGGCAATGATGGTAACGTCGGCGCCCTCGCGCATAACGATGCCGCGACCCAGCTCAAACTTGTAGGTCTCGGGGTCGTTGATAACCGGCGAGGCCAGACGGGCAAAGCGCATGTACACGGGACCGTCGCACTCGTAGGCGGCGCGCGTCACGGCGCGGGCCTCGACGTCGTCGGCAGGAACGATCACAGTCATGCCGGGGATGACGCGCATCAGGGCGATATCCTCGCAGCACTGGTGTGTGGCACCGTCCTCGCCCACCGAGATACCGGCGTGCGTGGCACCGATCTTAACGTTGAGGTGCGGGTAGCCGATGGAGTTACGGACCTGCTCAAAGGCGCGGCCGGCGGCGAACATGGCAAAGGTGCTCGCGAAGGCAACGCGACCGGTGGTTGCGATACCGGCGGCAACACCCATCAGGTTGCTCTCGGCGATACCCACATCGAAGAAACGATCAGGGCAGGCGGCCTTAAACTTACCGGTCTGCGTGGCGGCGGCCAGGTCGGCGTCGAGGACCACAAAGTCATCGTGCTCGTTGGCGAGCTCGACGAGGGCCTCGCCGTAGCTTACGCGCGTGGCGATTTTCTTGACGTCTGCCATCCTAGAGCTCCTCTCCGGCGGCCGTGAGCTCTGCCATGGCCTGCTCAAACTGTTCATCATTGGGGGCCTTGCCGTGCCAACCAACCTGGTTCTCCATAAAGGACACGCCCTTGCCCTTCAGGGTCTCGGCGATAATGGCGGTCGGCTGGCCCTTGGTAGCGCGAGCCTCGGCAAAGGCGGCGCGGATCTGATCGAAATCGTTGCCGTCGGCAAGCTCCACCACGTGGAACTTAAAGGCGCGGAACTTGTCGGCGAGCGGCATGGGGTCGTTGACCTCCTCGACGGGACCGTCGATCTGCAGGCCGTTGTGGTCGACGATCACACAGAGGTTGTCGAGCTGCTGGTTGCCGGCAAACATGGCGGCCTCCCAGACCTGGCCCTCCTCGCTCTCGCCATCGCCCAGCAGGGCGTACGTGCGATAAGTATCGCCCCAGTGCTTGGCGGCAACGGCCATGCCCACGGCGGCGGAGATGCCCTGGCCGAGCGAACCGGTGGACATGTCAACGCCCGGAGTGTCGTTCATGTTGGGATGACCCTGCAGGTGGCTGCCGATGTGGCGCAGCGTCTCAAGATCCTCCTTGGGGAAGAACCCACGCTCGGCGAGCACAGCGTACAGACCAGGTGCACAGTGGCCCTTGGAAAGCACAAAGCGATCGCGGTCGGCCTTGCGGGGATGGGCCGGGTCGACGTTCATTTCCTCAAAGTACAGATAGGTCATGATGTCGGCAGCGCCGAGCGAACCGCCCGGATGGCCGGACTTGGCAGCGTGCACGCCGGTGACGATGCCCTTCCTTACCTCGTTGGCAACCTTTTTGAGCTCTTCGTCGCTCATTGTGCCTTCCTTTCATCCTCATTAGACAAAATGCGCACGGCACCGAAGGTAATCCCAACACAGCCGCAATGCACGTACGTCATTCATTATGCTGGAAACTGATGGCTTTACCAGAGTTTTTATCATTATTTGAACAATTTAGCAGGCAGAACCGCTGATGAAACGGTTTATCAATGTGAACGTCTTTTGGATGGGACGCGGTCGGCCCTACGCGCTAATGTCCTTGAATCCCTCGCCGAAAGCTTCCGTAACGTCGGCGACCGTCACAATGGCGTGAGGATCGCGCTCGCGCACGATCGTCTTGAGGGTATTGAGCTCTCGACGGTTCACGATGACCATGATCACCGGCTTCTCGGCACCCGAATACATGCCAGTCGCCTCAAACTTGGTACAACCACGACCCAGGCCATACATGATATCGGCAGCGATATCAGGGAACTTGTCCGAGATGATGAGTACCATACGGCGTTTGTTGCCACCATCGACCACGGCATCGATCACGTAGCCGCTAATGACCATCGAAAGGCCTGCATATAGTGCATTTTCGATTGAAAAGACCGGAGCCGACAGCGCGCATACGGCAACATCGATCGCCATGACGGTCGAGCCCACGGGCAGCGAGGTATTACGCGAGATGATTTGGCCAATCGTGTCCGAGCCGCCGGTGTTGGCGCCGGCGCGCAGCACCATGCCGTAACCGATGCCTGTAATAATGCCGCCCCACATGGCAGGGAGCATCAGGTCCGCATCCGCCAGAGGTGCTACAAACGGGGCGAACAGATCGGTAAAGAAGCCCAGCAGCACAAAGCCCGTCGCGGTCTGCACCACGTAGAACATGCCGCCCTCGCGCATAACGACCAGCAACAGCAAGGCGTTCATCACGATCGTCTGAATACCAACGGGAAGCGATATGCCGCGCGATGCGCCGACCGCCTGGATAATGGTGGCAAGGCCCGTAACACCACCGGCAGCAAGGCCGTTGGGAATCAAAAACAGGTCGGTCGCAATAGCGGCCAGAGCGCACCCCAACATAATCTGGGGCAGGTCGTGAAAGAAGTTCATCGATAGAATGCGCTTGATGTCCAGACGATATGCCATGCTACCTCCCTCAAAAAAGCGCACCCAAACGGATGCGCTTCGAACTTCTTGCTGTATTCGATTCTACCGATTCGCCGAACAAAAACCACCCCTGCGCAGGGTTTGCTTTGGATACAAAACCACCCTGCTCGGAGGGTTTTATCCATTTCCACATAAACCGGGCGGTTTATGCAGATGGGATCTCTGCGTCAGCGTTGCCAGTGGCCCAGCGATGGTAGCCAATAACAAACGGGTCCAGGTCGCCATCGTCAAGAACGGCCTCGACATTGCTGGTCTCAACGCCCGTGCGTAGGTCCTTAACCATCTGATACGGGTAGAGCACGTAGCTGCGGATCTGGTTGCCAAAACCAATCGTGGTTTTGGGTCCGCGAATCTCATCCAGGGCCTCGGCGCGCTTCTCGAGCTCAATCTCGTACAGGCGAGCCTTGAGGATCTGCATGCACGCGGCCTTGTTCTGGATCTGGCTGCGCTCGTTTTGGCAGGTGACCACAATGCCGCTGGGAAAATGCGTCACACGCACGGCGGAGTCGGTGGTGTTCACGCCCTGACCGCCCGGGCCGCTCGCGTGGTACACGTCCACGCGGATGTCATCGGGGCTGATCTCGATATCGATATCATCGGGTAGCACGGGGATGACCTCGACGCCGGCGAACGTGGTCTGGCGGCGTTTCTTGTCGTCGGTGGGGCTAATGCGCACCAAGCGGTGGACGCCGGCCTCGGCGCGCAGCATGCCAAATGCGTCCTTGCCCTCGACGGTAAAGGTCGCGCGGTCGATGCCGATGACCTCAGCAGCGGGGCAGTCGTTAATCGTGACCTTCCAGCCGCGACGCTGGCAGTACTTCATGTACATCTTAAAAAGCATGAAGGTCCAGTCTTGGGCCTCCAGACCACCCTGTCCGGGCTTGATGGTCACAATGGCATCGCCGTGATCGAACTCACCGGTAAACCAGCTCGAAAGCTCAAGCTCATCGATGGCACGGGCCAGGCGCTCAGCCGTGGCTGTAGCCTCCTCGCGAAGGGCGGCGGCATCGGGGTCATCCCCCATCTCCTCGGCAAGCTCCAGCGCGGCGCGGGCATCGGAAAGCTCGCCGCGCGCGTTGTCCACGGCAGCGATATCTTCCTTGGTGCGCGCGATTTCCTCCATGGTGGCACGGGCGGCGTCGGCGTCATCCCAAAAGCCGGGGGCCACGCTTTTGGCCTCGAGCTCGGTCACGCGCGTGCGCTTTTCGTCCAAGTGGAGATACGACTCGACCTCGCCGAGCCGGTCCGCAAACGCGTCCAGCTCGGCGGGCGTTACCTCTAAAGCCTCAGCCATTAACGATTCCTGCCGTGGCAGTACTTAAACTTCTTGCCGCTACCGCAGGGGCACGGGTCGTTGCGGCCCACGTTGACGTACGGATCGTCGCTCTCGGACTTGCGATAGGTGGTCACCTTGCCACCGTTGTTGACGGCAGCCGGACCACCCTGGACAGCCGTGCGGGCCTGCACCTGCGCCTGCTTGCGCAGCACCGAGTCGCCGTTGTCACCATCGACCTCGGCAGGACCGGAGAAGTGCGCACCCTCGAGCGCGGGCTCCTCCTTGTGCTCCACGGCACGCGGGGCAGCCTTGATCTCGATGCGCAGAACCGTGCGCAGGTAATCCTCGTACATGGTGTCGACGAGGATCTGGAACGCGCCGTAGGCCTCGGTCTTGTACTCGACCAGCGGGTCGCGCTGGCCAAAGCCGCGCAGGCCGATGCCGGTCTTGAGGTAGTCCATCTCCTGCAGGTAGTTCATCCAGCGGGTATCGATGACGCGCAGCATGACCTGGGTGTTGAGCTCGCGCATCAGGTCCTCGCCCAAGCGCTCGGCCTTCATGTTGTAGCACTTCTCTACGTAAGCCAGGACATCGGCAGCCAGGGCCTCATAATCCTCGTCGGGGAACTTCGGCGTATCGATGTGGCCGGTGAGCTCCACAACCCACTTGCGCAGGCCCTCCAGGTCGCGCTCGCCATCGTGACTGTCCTTGGTGCAGAACTCCTGAACGCAGCGGTACACGGTGTCGTGCATGACCTCGGTGATGTGGTCGGTCAGGTCCTTGCCGTCCAGAATCTTATTGCGCTCAGCGTAGATGACCTGGCGCTGCTTGTTCATGACGTCGTCGTACTCAAGGACGCTCTTGCGCATGGAGAAGTTGATGCTCTCGACCTTGTGCTGGGCGCTCTCGACGGCCTTTGAGATGATCTTGTGCTGGATGGGCATGTCGTCGCCCATGTCGGCCGTGACCATCATCTTGGAGACGCGGTCCATCTTGTCGCCGCCGAACAGGCGCATGAGGTCGTCCTCGAGCGACAGGTAGAACTGGGTCTCGCCCGGATCGCCCTGACGGCCGGAGCGGCCGCGCAGCTGGTTGTCGATACGACGGGACTCGTGGCGCTCGGTGCCGATGACGGTCAGGCCGCCGGCGGCAAGCACGCGCTCGCGCTCGGCCTTGCAGGTCTCCTTGGCCTCGGCGTTAAACTGCTCGAGCTGCTCGGGCGTCACGTCCTCCATGGTCAGGCCCTCGTACTCAAGGCGCTCGCGCACCAGCTCGTCGGGGTTGCCGCCCAGCAGGATGTCGGTACCACGACCGGCCATGTTAGTAGCGATGGTCACGGCGCCGTAGCGTCCGGCCTGGGCAACGATATGAGCCTCGCGCTCGTGATGCTTAGCGTTGAGGACCTCGTGCGCGATGCCGCGCTTGGTAAGGGCGGCCGACAGCTTCTCGGAGCTTTCGATGGAGACGGTGCCCACCAGGACCGGCTGGCCCTTGGCGTGACGTCGCTCGACGTCATCGGCAACGGCGTTGTACTTGGCCTGGATGGTGCGGTACACCAGGTCCTCATGGTCAACACGCTGAACGGGCTTGTTGGAGGGGATGACCTCAACGGGCAGCTTGTAGATCTCGCGGAACTCGGCATCCTCGGTGAGTGCCGTACCGGTCATGCCGGAGAGCTTGTCATACAGACGGAAGTAGTTCTGCAAGGTGATAGTGGCCAGCGTCTGGTTCTCCTCGCGTACAAGCACGCCCTCTTTGGCCTCGATGGCCTGGTGCAGGCCCTCGGAGTAACGGCGGCCTTCCATAATGCGGCCGGTGAACTCGTCGACGATCTTGACCTCGCCGTTGGTGACCACATACTGCTTGTCGCGGTGGAACATGTACTGGGCCTTCAGCGCCTGCTGCAGGTGGTTGACCAGCTGGCCGGAGAGATCGGCATAGATGTCATCGATACCCAGGCGGCGCTCGATCTTCTTAAGACCGCGCTCGGTGGCGGCGATGGTGTGCTTGGCCTCGTCCATGACGTAGTCGCCCGTGGGTTCAACGTCCTCGGTGGCGGTGAGCATATCGTGCGACACGTCCTCGCCGCGCTCAAGGCCACGCACGGCACGCGCGAAGTCCTTGTAGGTACTGGCGGACTTGGTGCCAGCGCCCGAGATGATCAGCGGGGTGCGAGCCTCATCGATCAGGATGGAGTCAACCTCGTCGACGATGGCGTAGTTGTGGCCGCGCTGCACGCGCTGCTCGGGACGGGTAACCATGTTGTCGCGCAGGTAATCAAAGCCGAACTCGGAGTTGGTGCCATAGGTGACGTCGGCCTGGTAGGCCGGGCGCTTGAGCTCGAGCGGCATGTTGTTCTGGAGCAGACCGACGGTCATGCCCAGGTACTTATAGATGCGGCCCATCCACTCGGAGTCGCGCTTGGCCAGGTAATCATTGACAGTAACGACGTGCACGCCCTTGCCGGCAATAGCGTTGAGATAGCCGGCCAACGTGGAGACGAGGGTCTTACCTTCGCCGGTCTTCATCTCGGCGATGTGGCCCTCGTGCAGTGCCATGGCGCCGATGAGCTGCACGTCAAAGTGACGCATGCCCGTGATGCGCTTGGAAGCCTCGCGCACGGTGGCAAAGGCCTCGGGGAGCATGTCGTCGAGCGACTCACCGTTGGCGTAACGCTCGCGGAACTTATCGGTCTGGCCGCGGAGTTCCTCCTCGGTCATCTTCTCAAACTGGGGCTCAAGACCGTTGATCTGGTCGACGATCTTGTAGTAGCGCTTAAGGTCCTTATCGGATCCAAAGGACAGCAGCTTTGACATGAATCCCATGTGGTTTTCCTTTTTGGCTATCGCCCACGCCGTGCAGCTGCGGGCGAGTTAAACACAGATGATTGTACTTTAGCCAAACAAGGCGCGGCCTATACGGTCGACCTCGACCGCCACGTAATAACTATGACCAACCTGCCGCAATGGAACGGGTTTATTTTGGCAGGTTTTATCTGAGCAAACGCCGTCTCTCTGCCATTTGGTGCCACGGGGACAGGTTAGCTTGCACCAATAAAAAGAAAAGGGCCGCGCACCCAAATGGATGCACGGCCCTCATGCCATGAATGCGAGTGATTCCGCGGCGAGCTATTTACTCAGCAGCCTCGGTGGTCTCGGCCTCGGCAGCGGCCTCCTCGACGGGAGCCTCTGCGGGAGCCTCGGCGGCCTGCTTGGCAGCCTCCTCGGCGAACTTAGCGGCACGCTTAGCCTTCTCGGCAGCCTTAGCCTCAGCGGCGGCCTTGCGAGCGGCCTCGGCCTCAGCAGCCTTGGCGGCCTTGGCAGCCTTGGCCTCCTCGGCCTTCTTGAGCTGGGCGGCAGCGGCGCCACCGAACTTGTCGGCGAAGCGCTGGACGCGTCCACCGGTGTCGACGAACTTCTGCTGGCCGGTGTAGAACGGGTGGCACTCGTTGCAAAGCTCGACCTTCATCTCAGACACGGTAGCGTGCGTCTTGAAGGTGTTGCCGCAGGAGCACGTCACCGTGCACTCGACATACTGGGGATGGATACCCTGCTTCATGGTAGGACTCCTTATTGGTCAGGCGCTGGTTACCGATCAGCGCATAAGGCGTCTTGGTTTCCGACCAAGACAACAAACTTGGCTATGGTACCACGGCGCCGCGCGTCCCACAAAAGGTTCACGGTCTTTTCGGAACGACACGAATCTGACCCATCGAAACACATCTCCACCGTTCCTTCAACTGGGAAAATGCCGTCCCCGGGGCCTGAGAAGGGCCCCGGGGACGTTCGACTGACTGCGGGAACGGCCTTTCCGCTCAATGTGTTCGGCTGAGATCGGAAATCAACCAAACTGAACTAGGCTCAGTTGACATGGTTAAAAACGAGGGGCGACGCTTTTGCGTCGCCCCTCGTCCCGGCCGGGTTGCTTTAGTTGTACACACGGTAGTTACACTTGAACTGGGTTATGTGTCCATAGCTGGAGCGGTACCAACCCGATGTATAGCTGATTACTTCTGGGCCTAGATATTCGTATCTCTTGTTGTAGCGAAGCTGACGGTAGGTCGTGTCGTACTCTGCTACGTAAAACGTGTCTCCAGAGAAGGCTTTGTACCGGTCTTTAACCGTCGAAGCCATGTACGCGGGTTCGACATCGCCTTTCTCTCCGTTGAGCGCATAGACGGGTGCCGCGATTCCGCATAAAGCCGTTGCCACGAGGATGGCGTAGACAGCCATGCGCGACGCATTGGACTTCAGCTGTTCAAATAGTTTCATGTCATTCACCTCCCTCGTATGTATCGAGGTATTCCTGCTTGAGCGTCTGCGAGGACGACTCGGTCTTTTTCACGAGCGTGCCGGACTCGATGAAGTAGAACGAGTCGGTGAGGTCTGCCAGGTCGTCGAGTAGATGGCTTGAAATGAGCACGCTGCGTCCCCGCGCCACTTCGCTGCGTATTGCGTCGCAGGAGGTTTTCCGTTTTCCCGGATCGAGGCCGTTCAGCGGCTCATCGAGGATGAGGTACGGGCAATCGGTCGCTATCGCCATGGCAAGCTTTACCTGCTGCTTCATTCCCGTCGAGAGTTTACGGGTCGGCTTGTCGAGATATGGGGAGATTCCGAGGGAGTTGCAGAGCGAGTCGACGTCGGTGGCTGGTTTCCACTCCTCCCTAACGAAGGCAAGGTGCTCGAGGGCCGATAGCGTGGGGTAAAGATCCGCGCTGCCCGAAGAGCTCAGATAGACAAGTTCCGCAAATTCGGCTGATTGACGTTGGCAGATTCCGTCTGCCGTCAGGCTTCCCGATCGGATACGGGTGGGAAATTGGCCCGACAGCGCTTCCAGAAGAGTGGTTTTCCCCGAGCCGTTGGGAGCAACGAGGCCCGCCGCCGTTCCCGGGCTCAGGAAAAGCGACCCGATTGAAAGTATCGTCGTGCTTCCGTATCCCACGCTCACGTCCAGGAGCTCAAGCCCATGGTGCTTTTTAGCGGGTCCAGCCTGTTTGGGCGAACGCGTCACAACGGCGCCGACCGCGAAAAGGACCGCGACGTATACCAGGGCCACGGCAAGCATCGATGCGCCGCCCGAACCGGAGCCAATGAATTCTGTCGGGAAGCATCCTACGTAACCCGTTGCCTCGATAGGCGAGAACACGGCCAGCGGCAGGAGCTCGAGCGCGGCATTATGCCCCAGTGCCGAATCGGACAATAACGGGAATGCCGGGGCCGCGACAAGCAACGCGGAGGCAAGGGGGCCCGCGAAGACGCGCCTCGTTGCGGTCGATAGGACGACGGAACAAACGGATATCAAGGTTCCGCCCGCGAGCAGCGCGAGAAGTATGGTCGTGAAGACGTTTCCCGCGGTCGTGGTGGTGAGCGCGCCGTTATGGAAGAAGGCGATCGGGTACCCGATCTGCCCGAAGCCGTTTAGGGCCAAGGCGTAAATACTCCCGGGCGCAAGGCCGGCGAGGAGCATCGCGGTCCCCGCGACGATTATCGAAAACACGATCTGGATAAGGCGCCGGAATTTGGGTGCGGGCGCCTTTGCCGCCAGGGTACCGGGCCTTGTGGCGCCGAGCAGGAGTATCGACGAGAGAAGGAAGGGGATGAAGGGAAGGAAAGACGGCGCCGCGGCAATGGCGTAAGGCAGGAAGGAAAGGAATGGCAGGTCGTTTGCGGAGGCCGGGATATCCGTGATGCCGGAGCTGCTCAGGGCGCGGCAATATGCGAGCTCCGCGTCATTGGTCTCTCGGTCTCCCACGATGGACCCGGATTGGAAGCCCTCGCCCATGAGCGCGTAGTAGCTCTCGGCAGAATCGAGAAAGGCGGCGTCGGTTTGAGCGGCGAGGGCGGCGTTCGCGTATCTTGCAAGCTCAGCGTCATCTTGCTGCTCTGGCGATAGGTCTGTGCCGCTGGCCTGGGGCGCGCGCGTATTGAATGCGTCGACAAAGCCCTGCATGCCCTGCTTCATAAAGAAGGGCCCGTAGATGGGTGAATTGAACGCAATGGGGACGAAAAAGGCTGCAGCGAGAACGAGCGTACAAATCCATACGGCCTTGTCTCTTAGGATTAGTTTGAGAAGAAGTCGACAGTACATTCAGAAGCACCTACGTTCCTCAAAGATCTGTTAGATTAAAAGTAACAGACCGGATGAAGATACGTGCGACGGGGGCGAGGCGAATGGCTGAACGGTATCGATATGCGGGTTTAACGGCATATCGACCACATAGATTATTAACTCGCATTTCTACCCGCCCTTTTCGTAGAGTCGCCGATACGTGCTTAGCGCACCCTCGGCGCGTCCGGCAGGCTTTGCGAAATGGGATCCAGAAGACTTCGGCGCAGCATCATCTTGCGGAATGCTTCTAATGAGCCTCCCATCCTTCAAAAACAGAATCTCATCGCACAGCCTATCGACCGAATCCAAGATGTGGGATGACATGATGATGCACGTACCAGAATCGGCCAGCTTCCTGAGAATCTCGGAATGCAAGTCCACCCTGCTGGGGTCGAGCGCGTTCATGGGCTCATCTAATAGAAGGTACCGCGCGCCCGTCGCATACGCAATCGCCAGGGTAAGCTGCTGCTTCATGCCCTGGCTCAGAGTGCGGATCCTCATCTTCGCGAACTCGCCTATCTGCGTTTGTTCCACTATCTCTTCGATATCGCGAGCATGCGGCCACATATCGCAAACCATCTTGAGGTGATCTTCCGCACGCAATCCGGGATACAGCAGCGTCCCCTCACCAGGTGCATAGAAGATCATAGAACGGACCTCTCTCGCACCCGTACCCTGCACCTCATCCAGAACGATGCTCCCGTCCACACGAGGACCCGGCAAACCTGCCATCGCACGCAGCAACGTCGTCTTTCCATGCCCGTTCGGAGCGACGAGACCGTAGACCGTACCCGGGGCAAACTCAGCGTTCACCGAATCTACGAGCACCTTCTTTCCATAAGAGATCGTCAGCGTTTGAAGGTCAATCATCGAGATCATCCCCTTTCGATCTTTGGAACACTCAGGCGCACCATCAACGGAGATACGGCGCCCAAGACCACCAGCAGAGCGCCCGATGCGCCGACGACCTCTCCAAAAGGCATCGCGTTCGTCCCTCGCCCAAGGAACCCAATCGTCCCCACCTGGGAAGCGGGATCAAACGAGGCGAATGGAGCCAGCAGCGCGACGCCCATGCCCACGCTTTCAACATGAGCGCTCAACGAACCCAACACCAAGAGAACCGCGCAAACCATTCCGGTGACAACGGGGTTGCGGCTAATCGCTGCTGTCAACGCAGCGACGACGGAAATCACGCCGTATGCCATGACCAGCAACGGAATACTGCACAACACCGCCTCCCCCACCATGGACGTTGTCGAAGCTCCCGCCCGAATGAGAGCGACGGGATACTCCGATCCACCCGCACCGTTCTTAATCACGGACACAACGACAGCGGGAACCATCGACACCAAAAGCAGCACCAAGCCAAGCAGGAGAGCCAGCGCAACAGCCGTCAGAAAACGCACATGCGCTGTTGCGGGGATCTGGAGAACCAGAAGGGAACGACACTGCAGGTGGGTGCACGCGAGCGATGTGACAACCACGGGCAACAGCAAAAATAAGGAGGGAAGCGCTGCCTGGAGATACGAAAGGAGGATTAATGGGGGCATCTTCGTACTTAACTCGTAAACCTTGGGGTCCGGCAAGCTCGCGATCGACTCAAGCAGAAGGGCGCGCGCCTCCGCACGAGAAGGAGTCTCCGGCTCGATTCCGATCGATTGCAGGAGAGTCGCATCTGCCGCGCCCAGCTCACCTCGAGCGCGCTCGTACGTCGCAAGGCTTCGAAACCCCTCCGCAGGCATAGGCGCGTACACGAAACCCGAAAGAGCATCCCGCATGTCTTCCAGGGCCGCTTTGCCCTCGACGTCCATATTCGCAGCGTTCTGCTCTAGATACCGATCTATTGAACGGAGCTCCCCATCCCTATACCGAACAGCGGAAACGTTATCAGCGTCAGGAAACATCTCGACCAGAGCCGGGGCCAGCATCGTCGTCGACATTGCAATCGCGCATACGGCGAGGGTAGGAGAACGCAGGAGCAGTTTCCCCATCGTTCTTACGTATGCAACGGCGGAGGCACAAGCGCTCGAACGAGTTGCCGTTCTCGATGCAGTGAAGGAACCTCTCTCAAGACAAATCGGGGATATCGGGCACGCGCAGCCGCTCTTTCCAGCAACGCAAAGCAGGCTAATTGCCAGCACCTCGATCCCGATTGCGCATACGAGGGCAATCGCGCCACGCTCGAAGCAAAGTCCAGGCAGATTCACTATCTGCGTTGTCGGGTACGGGCTATAGGCGCCGACGGTCAACTCAGTGTTCGCATACGTAAGGGGATTCAACAGGGCGAACTCACGTAAAGCGATGGATCTTCCGTAATACCCGGGAACCATCGTCACCCCCATCAGGGCACATACGAACACGATTCCAAGCGTAGGGTTATTGGCAATCTTCACGGCAAGGTGAACGACAAGCGAGATGAACGCTGCCACCAAGAATTGCAAGATGGCCGTCTGCGCGAACACCAGCCAAGCCGGTTTGATAACCGGAGTCGCATATTGAATGTAGCCTATCGGATAGAACGGCGAGCCCGGGCCATTCTTCACAAGCGCGGCGATTATCCCTGGAAGATTGATGGCGAGGACGGCAAGCATTGCAAAAACACTCGCCCATACGCTCGATGCAACAAGTCTACCCAGCTCGCCCATCGGTGCCTGGATGATGAGCTTTTCACGTTTGTTAAGACGCGCGGCAAGGAACGAGACGGCAACGGCCGTTGCGACCCATAGCAAGTACTCCTTCGATCCGTCATAATAGGTGTACTCTCCATCCGATATCTGCAGAAACGGAAGTAGGGGAGAGAGCGGTGCCAAGATAAGACGTCCCGCGGCAAGAGGGTACAGAAGCGCGGGCATGCTTGATGAAGAGGTATAGACACCGTCCTCCCCCGCATTCACAAGCGCATCCGCATAGGATGCTGACAATTCCTGCTCAACACGGGTTATTCCCGACTCGAGGTATTCGACCCGTCCGTCGATGCCAGCCGCGCTCCTGAAGACGGGCAGAGCACAAAGAACCATCAACGCAACAACGACAACACAGAGCGACCTGGAGGAGAGAAGCGACCTAAAGATCGCCTTCGAGATTTTGAGCATATTCATCGCCAACCTTAACCTCATCCAGTCGGAACAGAGGGGCCGAACAAAATGCTCGGCCCTTATTACTTGCCGGCAAAGTCAATTTAACATAAACTGTTAAAAAGTAACCTGAGTTTTTTAAATTCTTCGGAGGTTATTATGAGTTCCGACAATCGCACTCCCCGGCTTCATTCCTTCCGCATCGCATGTGCGATAGCCTCTGCGACCCTTTGCGCCACCGCCATCGCACAAGTGGCGTTCTCCTTAAAGCCAGCAATCGAAGTGCTCGACAACCCTGTAATTGCAGACTCCCCCGCGTATCCAGCCCTTGCGATCTCGACATTGGTCCCTGCCGTCATCGGTATCGCTACGACCATCCTCAGCGCCGTTCTCGTGTGGACGATCAAGAGCGGAGACCCCTTCAAGAAAGGGTCTGCGACATGCTTGAAGGTGCTCGGCATTCTCTTCGTTGTTCAAGCTGCCACCAGCCTCTACGCCGGCTCACTCAAAACCTCCGTTTCGATGTTTGGCGGCGAGGGGGCCGTCGGCGCCCAAGAGATCGCTTCATCATTCGATTGGACCTCTCTGGTTCTCGGCATCGTCCTGTTCATGCTTTCCCAGCTCTTCTTGTACGCCCGAGAGCTGTACCTCGACTCCGACGAGATTGCGTAAGGAAACGCCATGCCCGTAATTGTTCGCCTCGACAAGATCATGGCCGAGCGAAAGATTTCCTCGAACGAACTTGCCGAAAGGATTGGAACCACGCCCGTGAACCTGTCCCGTATTAAAAAAGGGCATATTCGCGGCATTCGCTTCAACACACTCGAGCAGCTATGCCTCGCCCTTCGTTGCCAACCCGGAGACCTTCTCGAAGTCATGAGCGAAGAGGATGCCCGAAAGGAGTTCGGACTCGATTGGTCCGCCGAGGATTAGAGGGCGGTCGTACTCGCCCTGCACACGGGGATGCGAATCGGCGAGGTCTGCGGCCTTCGGTGGTGCGATGTGGATTTCGAGACGGGCCTGATCTCGATCAGACACTCGGTGGCGTACGCGAAGGGAATGGGTTCGTTCATCAAGGACACCAAGACCCATGACGCCAGGGGTATCCCCATCGACCCGGTCGGCCTACTCCCCTTCCTGAAGGAGACCCACGAGATCGACTGCGGAAAGCTGCGCTTGCGCGGCCTTACCGGGGCGGTCGAGATCGGGGACTGCTACATCCTGTCGGAGCCGGGCGCGACCTTCGCGACGACAAGCTATATCCGCAGGGCGTTCAAGACGTTCTCGGAGACCAACGGCCTCATGGGCACCAACGACGAGCTGATCACGTTCCACGGCCTTCGCCACACGTTCGCAACGCAGTGGATCCGCCAAGGCGGCGATATCAAGGCGCTCCAATCGATCCTCGGCCACAAGGACGCCATGGCGACGCTCAACGTCTACGCCGACATCGAGCCCATCTCCAAAATCCATAACATGCTGCGCGCCACGCCGTGCCTTTGGCGCGGGCACCTCGGGCCGAGAGTCGATCCGGGTCCCATGTTCCAGCAGAGGATCCAGGAGTCCATCGAGACGCTCCAGGCGTTCGGCTACGGCATCACCGAGCCGGACGACCGAAATATCGCCATACGCGACGTGAAGACGAACAGTTGGCTCTAGCTCACCGAGTACGCGGCAGTGCTGGGCCCATCCCAACTGAGGTCACGGTGGTCCGATAGGGGCGCCGCCCGCGGCATGCGCCGCGGAGCGGTATCCCCTACCGAAGGGCGGGGATGCCCTCCGCTTCCAGTTCGGAATCAGCCGTCGGAGGCGTTCGGCTGACTGCGGGAACGGCCTGTCCGCTCAATGTGTTCGGCTGAGATCGGAAATCAACCCAACACGAGCCGGACACGCGCCAGACGGCTCTTCCCCGTGCGGCCTTCCCCCTTACGCTCATGTTGCAGGCATGTAACGCCGCAGCGAGCGCGCCTTTTTTTGCGCCAGACAGGTACAATGATGAACACTGTACCGTAGCGGAGCGCCCCGCGCGCGCCGCAATCACGCGAAAGGGTTTCCCATGGCCGAGATCTCGTCCTCCCGTATCGTCATCACCGTCCTTGGCAAGAACCGCCCCGGCATCGTCGCCGGCGTCACCCGTGTCCTAGGCGAGGCCAACGTCGACATCCGCGACATCACGCAGTCCATTATCGAGGACATCTTCACCATGACCATGCTGGCCGATACCGCCGAGTCCAAGCTCGACTTCGCCGAGCTGCAGAAGGCCCTGGCCGAGGCCGGCGAGCTTTCGGGCGTCAACGTGTCCATCCAGCGCGAGGACGTCTTTAACTTTATGTACCGCCTGTAGCGAGCAAGCCGCTGGGGATAGCCTGACGCGCGCATGCCCATGCAAGTCACCCCGATGCGGCCCGGAGAGGAGCGCGCATGGCCTACGACGCCAAGAAAATCTATTACCGCTTCGATGACCACTTGAGCCGACTAGTCCTGGATTACGAAGCAAGCCGCCAGATTTCGTCTGAGAGCGAAAGCCTCTACCACGGCCTGCCGACCGACCCTTATGACGAGGGCCTGTTTGTCGAGCACAATGTCAAGCGCGGCCTGCGCAATGCCGACGGCTCGGGCGTGGTCGCGGGTCTCACTCGTATCTCGGATGTGCACGGCTACAACAAGGTCGACGGAAAGGTCGTGCCCGATCAGGGCAAGCTCACGCTTCGCGGCTACAGCATTGAGGATCTGGTCAACAATGCCCAGGCCGAGAATCGCTACGGCTACGAGGAAGTCGCCTATCTGCTTATCACGGGTTCGCTGCCCAACAAGGAAGAGCTCGACGGCTTTTGCGAGCGCCTGGGCGCCTTTAGACATCTGAGCGACGAGTACGTTAAAGAGTTCCCTATGACCACGGTGTCGTCGAGCATCATGAACGTGCTCCAGCGCGCCGTACTGCTGCTCTACGCCTTCGATGCCGAACCAGACGTGATCACGCCCGAGCACGAAATCGACGTCGCCATTTCCATGCTCGCACGTCTCCCGCGCATCGCCGCCTTCGCACACATGGCCTCGGTCGCCAAGCTTCGCGGCTCCGAGGTTCACGTGCCGCACCCCACGCCCGGCCTCTCCACCGCCGAGACCATCCTACAGGTCTTGCGCGGTGGCATGGCGTTCACCCGCGACGAAGCCATGCTGCTCGACGTGATGCTCATGCTGCATGCCGAGCACGGCGGCGGCAACAACTCCACGTTCGCCTGCCGCGTGCTGTCCTCATCGGCCACCGACCCGTATTCCGCCTACGCCGCGGCTATCGGCTCGCTCAAGGGCCCGCGCCACGGCGGTGCCAATGCCAAGGTCGTGTCTATGCACGAGGACATCCGCGCGCATGTCTCCAACTGGGAGGACGAGGACGAGGTCGCAGCCTATCTGGGCAAGATCCTCGACAAGCAGGCCTTCGACGGCACGGGTCTCATCTACGGCATGGGCCACGCCGTCTATACGCTCAGCGACCCGCGCGCCGAGGTCTGCCGCCGTTACGCGCGCTCGCTGGCAGCCAAGAAGGACTTGGGCGAAGAGTTCGCGCTCATCGAGCGCATCGAGCGCCTGGCACCCCAGGTCATGCGCGACCACGGCATGACCAAGCCCATCTGCGCCAACATCGACCTGTACACAGGCTTTATCTACAAGATGCTCGGCGTGCCCGAGACGCTTTTTACGCCGTTATTCGCCGTCGCCCGCATGGCCGGCTGGTCGGCACACCGCATGGAAGAGCTCTTCTGCGCGCACCGTATTATTCGCCCGGCCTATCGTCCGGTGATCGAGCCGCTGGAGTACAAGCCGCTCGCCGACCGCTAGGACGCGAACCGTTATAGAACTCGAGCGTGGCTAGGGACCCAAGCCCTCGGCCACGCTTTTTATGCCAGTAGAAAGGGCTGCATCAAATGATTGTGTTTTCCGATATGGATGGGACGCTGCTGACGAGCGATAAGCAAATGAGCGATGCCACCTGGGCGATGCTCGACGAGCTCGCACGTCGTGGCATCGAGTTTGTTCCCTGCACGGGACGTCCACTGTCGGGCATCTTTGAGCCCATTCTCGCCCATCCCGCCGTGCATTACGCGGTCTGTGCCAACGGCGCCAGCGTCTGGCAGCTCGACGAGGATACGCCCACCGACGCCTCGCGCGCCACGTGCATCTTGAGCCGTCCGCTCGACCGTGGCATTGCCCACCGCATCCATCGCATTGCCGCCGGCCACGATGTGACCTTCGATATCTTCGCGGATGGGCAGTGCTTCCTCCCCCGCTCGCTATACGGGCGTCTGGATGAGTTCTGTGGCGGCGACCCCCACATCGCGGCTTCGCTCAAGCGCACACGAACGCCGATCGACATGAATATCGACAGCAAGATCGACGAGGTCGAGACGCTCGAACGCATCGCTATGTACTGGCACGACCCCGCCGATCGCGACGCCATCGCGGCGGCGCTCGACACGCTCGGAGGCATTGAGGTCACGCGTTCGTACGCCATGAATATCGAGGTTATGGGCGAAGGCGCCACCAAGGGAACGGCCCTCACGTGGCTGTGTGAGCATCTGGGCGAGCGTCTCGCCGACGCCTGGGCGTTCGGCGACAACATCAACGACATCCCCATGCTGCAGGCAGCGGGCCATGGCATGGCCATGATCAACGCCGAGCCCGAAGATCGCGAGGCCGCCGACGCCATCACCGAATACGACAACGACCACGACGGCGTCGCCCGCACCATCATGGCCGCCCTCGCCTAGTCATTGGTCAGTCATTGGGGACGTTCTTAAACGACTAGTCACTGGGGACACTCTTCGCAAAAAGCTGCAAGGACTGTCCCCCACTGTCGGCAGAAAAGGAACGTCCCCATCTGCCGGATTAGGAGAGACTCTCCAGCACGCGACGGAGCTCCTGCTGGACGGCGTGGTCGCGGTTACAACCCACCACGCAATCGGCCACCGCCTTGAGCGCGGGGCGCGCGTTTTCCATCGCGCAGCCCGTGCCGACAAAGCGAATGATCTCGTAGTCGTTCATCGAGTCGCCAAACGCCATGACCTCGTCGCGACCAATGCCGTAATGCTCCGCGAGCTGCGCGATACCCGAGGCCTTCGACACACCGGGCTGCATGGCATCGATCCACGCGTTGCCCGAAGGCGCAAAAGTAAAGAGCTGACCAAGTTCGCGCTGTAGCACGTACGCACTGTCCATAACCGCACTGTCGTCGCAAAAGATACTCGCTTTGATGATATTTACGCTGGGATCGGGCAGCTCCCAAATACGCTCGGCATTGGGAAGGTCCTTATCGACCTCACGCACGAACTTGCACTCGTCATCGAGCAGGAAGGACTTGGTTCGGTCAAAGAGCGCAAGATGCAGATTGGGAAACGTCCTGACGGCTTGGGCGAGCCTTCGAATCGCCAGGTGGGAATACACCTCACGGTCTACCATCTTACCGTCGGCGTAGACTTGGGCGCCGTTAGCGGCGACAAAGTCCATCTTGTCGCGAACGGGTGCAAAGAACTCGCACAGGCGATCGTAGCGGCGACCTGACGATGCAGCAAAATGCACACCATGCTCGCGTAGCGTCAGGATCAATTCGTAGGTCTCAGGCGGCACCTGGCCATTTTCGTCAAGCAGTGTGCCGTCCATATCGGATGCAATCAGTTTAAACATAGAAAAGCTCCCTTCGGGCTTGATGGAATCGGACGTGTATCTGATTCCAACGTACCCAAAGGGAGCTCAAATAAGACCCCGCAGTCATAAACGTTACATAGGCCTGGCAAATAGCTCACGCGTGCCAGAGGCCTCACGGCCGCGGCGTCAGGCGACAAGTCAAAGAGTGTCGCAGGTGGCTAGTCGTTTAAGAACGTCCCCGATGACTAGTCGGCGTAGGTGAAGGTTGTGACGTCGAACATGCCCTCGGGGCGGATGCGGAGCGTCGGGATCACCGGCAGGGGCAGGAAAATAATGCCCATGATGGGGTCGAGTGGCGGCTCGATCCCCATGGCGCGCGCCTTGACCATAAAGTCGTCGTGCTGCGCCGCGACGTCTTCGGCGGTGCCTTCGCTCATCAGGCCGCCGAGCGCCAGAGGAATGCGCGCCACGACCTCGCCGCCGTGTACCAGCACGTGACCGCCCTGTCCCACGGCTTCAACAGCCGCCATCATATCGGCAGCGTTATCGCCCACGACGCACACGTTGTGCGAATCGTGGCCGATCGTCGAGGCGATGGCACCGCCCGTGATGGTAAAGCCGCGCACCCAGCCGCGGCCGATGTGCTTGCCAACAAGACCCAGGCCCGCAGGACCATCACCGTCGGCGCCCTCGGCCTGCAGCGACACGCCGCGGCCGTGGCGCTCGATCAGCATAATGCGGCGCAGGCCCTCGGCACTCTCGGGGCGGGCCATACCCGTGATAGCCATACCCGGGATGACATCGATAACGGCCTCGCCCGGCTTAAAGGCATAGTCAAACACGTCGAGCGAAAGCTTCGGCAGCTTAACAGACGCGCGCAGCTCGTCGGCAAGGGCTGCGACCTCGGCCGTCTCGGGTGCGACCTTGCCCACAAAGGAGCCATCCTGCGCCACCAGGGCACCGGCGGTATAAACACGATGCGGAGCCTTGGCAAACGTCAGATCATCGAGTAACAGCAGGTCGGCACGCTTGCCCGGGGCAATTGCGCCGCGGCGCTCGTGCGGGTCGCGGCAGCCGTGGTCCAAGCCAAATGCCTCAGCCGTGGAGAGGGACGCCATGGAGATGGCGACCACCGGGTCGATGCCGGCCTCGATGGCCACGCGGCAGGCATTGTCGATCATGCCGGTCGAAAGAGCATCGGAGGGAGCGCGGTCGTCGGTCGCAAAGCAGCAGCGGCGGGCGCGGGCAGGGTTCTCCAGCAGCATCGGAGACAAATTGGCCAGGTCGTGGCTGCACGTGCCCTCACGCAGCATCACATACATGCCACGGGACAGCTTGTCGAGTGCTTCCTCGGGAATCGTCGACTCGTGGTCGGCGATAATGCCCGCTGCGGCATAGGCGTTGAGATCCTTACCGGCAACGAGCGGCGCATGGCCGTCAACCTGCTTGGACGGCGTCTGGTTGGCAGCATCGATGCGAGCACAGGTCTCGGGGTCGGCCATAAAGACGCCCGGCAGGTTCATCATTTCGCCCAGACCAAAAACGTCGCCCGGATGCTCGGCAAAAAACTCCTGCATATCGGCGGCGGTAATCACGGCACCGGCCTGCTCGTCGGGCAGCGCGGGCACGCACGAAGGCATCATGTACTTGATAGAGATGGGCGCGCGGCGGCCATCCTCGATCATAAAGCGCAAGCCGTCGAGACCGGCAACATTGGCGATCTCGTGACTGTCGGCAATGGCGGTGGTAGTACCGCGCGTCGCGGCCATGCGAGCATACTCGGCGGGGCGGATGTTCGAGGACTCAATGTGCAGATGTCCGTCGATAAAACCGGGGGCAAGATAGCGGCCCTGGCAGTCGACGACCTCAGTTGCCTCGTAGGTGCCAGCGGCATCGTCGCGACCATCGTAGAGCACACCGACGATCACACCGTCCTTGACGGCAACGCTACCGGGCGCCACGCGCTGACCGTACACGTCGACGATCTGCGCATTGGTAAACAGCGTATCGACGGACACGCGACCCTCGGCGGCCTCGATCACAGACCTCATGACCTCAACGGACATACATACTCCTTTAACCGTAGAAAAAAGCTGCGGAGCGGACAGACCTTCACCGCAGCAAGCCAATAGCCATTGTATGCCCAAACGATGGGTCAACAATACGCCTCTCCGCTTAACGGCACACGCCGCTTGGCGCAATGGGAGCAGGCTGCTTTGCGCCAATGACAAGGAGTGTCCCTAGATGCCGGCACAAAAGGAACGTCCCCAAGTGCCAACAACGGAAGCGCCGATGTTTTGGCAACGACAGCGAGCGGGCCGCATTTGAGACAAGGTGACGTGAAACGAAAGGGCGCTGACCTTCTGGTCGCGCCCTTGAAGTTGAACGTCAGATTGTCCAAATGCGGCCCGCGCAGCGTCGGCCGGTCCGCCGTTCGTTAGAACGGCGGAACTAAATCAACTTAAAGCCCTTGCGCTTGCCTACGGAGAGGGTGTCGCCCAGCTTGAGGGCGCTGGGATCGATGTTATAGCTCTTGGGAGCCACGGCCTTGCCGTTGATCTTGACGCCGCCGCCGTCGATGTCGCGGCGGGCCTGACCGGCGCTGGCCGAAAGGCCCAGGTCCTTGAGCAGGCCGGCGAGGTAGATCTGACCCTCGTCGTTAACAGTCAGCTCAACGTGCTTCTCGGGGAAGTCGGCAAGCTGGCCTTCCTTGAACACACGGTCGAACTCGGCCTGGGCCTCGTCGCCGGCGCCGGCGCCGTGGTAGGTATCGCACAGGTCGCGACCCAGAGCGCGCTTGAGCTCGTAGGGGTCGGCGGAACCGTCGGCCAGGGCGGCATCGATCTTGTCGACCTCGGCCGGGGCGAGCGAGCTGGCCAGACGATAGTACTTGCCGATCATCTCGTCGGGGATGGACATGGTCTTGCCGAACATATCCTTGGGAGCATCGGTCAGACCGATGTAGTTGCCATAGGACTTGGACATCTTACGAACGCCATCGGTGCCCTCGAGCAGCGGCATGGTGAGCGCAATCTGCGGCTCCATGCCCATCTTCTCCATGAGCTCGCGGCCGGCGAGTAGGTTGAAGAGCTGGTCGGTGCCGCCCATCTCGACGTCGGCCTTAATCTGAACGGAGTCGAAGGCCTGCATCACGGGGTACAGGAACTCGTGCAGGGCAATCGGCGTCTGGGACTGGTAGCGCTTGGTAAAGTCGTCGCGCTCAAGGATGCGAGCGACGGTGAACTTGGAGCACACCTGCAGCAGGCCGGCCAGGTCCATCGAAAGGATCCAGTCGCCGTTGTGCACGATGGTGGTCTTCTCGGGATCCAGAATCTTCATGGCCTGGCTCACGTAGGTCTCGGCGTTGGCCTCGATCTGCTCCTGCGAAAGCTGCGGACGGGTGGAGTTCTTGCCCGAGGGGTCGCCGATCAGCGCGGTGCCGTTGCCAATGATGAGGGTGACGTTGTGGCCCAGGTCCTGGAACTGACGCATCTTGCGCAGGGGCACGGCATGGCCCAGGTGCAGATCGGGGCTGGTGGGGTCGACGCCGAGCTTGATGTTGAGGGGCTCGCCCTTCTCAAGCTTCTTGCGAAGGTCGGCCTCGGGAACGATCTGCGCGGCGCCCGAGGTGATGATACGCATTTGCTCGTCAACAGACAGCATTGGGTATCCTCCTTTTGCTATAGCACCCTCACCGGATACGGCGGTGCTGGAAGTCCATAAACTCTCATATGATAACAAACTGACGCGACGCGGCACCTACGACAGGAAAATCCTCGTCCTGCCGCGCGCGTCAACGACGACCGGCAGACGTGTACCGTCACGCTCGACCAGATAGCGTACCTGCCGACGACGCAAGCAGTCGCGACAACGGACCTGTCCCGTCGCATCGGTAGCGCAGACGCCCTCGGCGGTCAGCAGGCAGTGCTCGCACACCATAAGCTCGGGACGGTCGGCGTCGACCGGACCCCAGACGCAGGGTTCAGCAGCCAGTTCGGCAATACGCTCCGCATCATTGCCGAGCAACTCGGCCGGCAAGTGCACCCGCCCCGCACCGAGTCCGCGCAGCCAGGCAAGCGTGGCCCGATTCGCGCAGAACACCGGCGCCGCCACGTCAAACGTCACGCCCAGCTCGCGAGCGATCACCACCTGTCCCAGGTTGCGGCAGACGACGCGCCCGGCACGCTGTATCAGTGAGCGGGTCCGGTCAGCGTCACCCGTGCGGCACACCTCGTCAAGCACCACAACGGCGTCGGACAAATCGAGTTCTCCGCGCGGGTCGGCATCCATCAGTTGCCAAGCAAAAACCATGCGAGCGGGAGCCGCGCACTCCACCAACTCCGTCGACGCACCGCCATCCACCGCAACGTCCTCAAAGGGCAGTACCTCAACGGCACGCGCAACGGGCGCAATCGCATCCGCCTCGGCCCGCATGCGCTCCAACACCGCCGCTGTCTGATCCAACACGCCGGCGCTGCGAATCAGGTACACCTCGCATCCAACGTCCACCTTACGCTTGCAATGCACGACGACGCGCTTCCCCGCTGCGGCATCCACCGGGCAAGGCACCTGCGGCCAGCGCTTGGGCACATCGGGACGCGCGTCGGCACCCGGATAAAACCGAATCTCGAGCGTGTCACCCGCCGCCATGGCGGCGTCGAGCTCAACGGTCGCCTCTTCGTGGCCCACAGCGACCAAACGTCCCACGCGCACGCCCTGGTTAATTGCGCGCTCAAAGCTCATCAGCTCGGCACCCGAACGCCCTCGCAGGTACGCATCGGTAAACCCACGGTTAAACGACCTTCCCAGCTCGCGTTCAAGCTCTTCCACGACGCCGGGGTCCCACGCGCCGTCGCGCAGCATATCGAGCGCCCGGCGCCACACCCGCACCACATTGAATACGTAATCGGGGTTCTTCATGCGCCCCTCGATCTTGAGCGACGCCACGCCGGCATCTACAAGCTCGGGCAGATGCGCAATACCCAGATAGTCGCGCGGACACAGCAGGCGATCTCCCTCGACGGCGACAACGCTCTGCCCCGCCTCGTCCACCAGGTCGTACGCCAGACGGCACGGCTGCGTGCAGTCGCCGCGCATCGCCGAGCGCCCACGCCGCAGGGCCGAGAACTCGCACGCCCCCGAATAGCCGATGCAAATCGCACCGTGGCAGAATACCTCGATGGGCACGCCCGTGGCACATAGCGCCGCAATCTCGTCGACCGTCAGCTCGCGTGCCGTCGTCACGCGCTCGACCCCCAGCTCATCGGCGGCAAGCCGCACGGCGCTTTCGCTATGAGCGCCCGCCTGCGTGGACAGGTGAATCTCGACCCCGGGAATCGCCGTGCGCAGTACACAAGCCAGCCCGGCATCGGCGACAATCAGAGCATCGGCGCCCAGCTCCAGTGCATGAGCTCCCAACGCCACCGCGTCGGACAACTCATCGTCAAACACGAACACGTTGAGCGTCACGTACACACGCACGCCATGGGCATGCGCCACGGCGCAGCCGCGCGCAAACTCGTCATCCGTAAAGCCATGGGCGCTCACACGGGCGTTAAAGCCGCCCAACCCCGCATAGATAGCATCGGCACCCGCGGCGATGGCCGCAAGCATCTGGTCGAGTCCGCCCGCCGGCGCCAGCAGCTCGGGCAGCGCCGCACCGACAACATCCAATCCAGTCTCATATTGTCCGCTCGGCCCCATCGTCCGAATCGCCATCGACAAACTCCTTACCAAGGTATGCATTCACTCTGAAAAATGCCGTCTTCCAGCATACACGAGGCCTCGCGCGCCCCGTTTGGTTTATCGTGTAATAACTTATGTCCATCCTGCCCCGACGGCACATCCACCGTCCGGCACGACATACCTGGAGGTCAATATATGGGTCCTCGCCAACGACAGGGACGCAGCCGTTCAAAGACGCATGCTCTGCCCATAATCCTGCTCTCGTTTTTGGGCTTTTTGCTTATCGCGGGCGTGGCATTTGGCATCGGCATGGTCGGCAACGTCAACCGCTGGCTGTCCGATCTGCCCGACTACACCGACGCCAACGCGTATCTGGTGAGCGAGCCCACCGAGATCGTCGACTGCAACGGCAACAAGATTGCGAGCTTCTACACGCAAAACCGCAAGTCCATCACCAAGGACGAGGTCTCCCCCTACGTGCTGCAGGGCACCGTTGACGTCGAGGACGAGCGCTTCTACGAGCACGGCGGTATCGACCTGTGGGGTATCGCGCGTGCTGCGGTGGCAACCCTCGGCGGCGGACACGAAGGCGCCTCGACTATCACCCAGCAGCTGGTGCGCAACACCATCCTGCAGGAGGAGCAGTTCGACTCGACCATCGAGCGTAAGGTGCGTGAGGCCTACATCGCCGTCAAGATGGAGGACATGTACTCCAAAGACGAGATCCTCATGATGTACCTCAACACCATCTACTACGGCCACGGCGCCTACGGCATCGAGGCCGCAGCCGAGACCTATCTGTCCAAGAGCGCCGCCGACCTCACCCTCAGCGAGGCCGCACTGTTGATCGGCCTTCCCAACTCGCCCTCGCAGTACGACCCCACGGTCAACCCCGACTTGGCGCTGTCCCGTCGCAACAAGGTCCTTGACAACATGTTGCGCCTGGGCCACATCACGCAGGAGGAGCACGATGCCGCACAGGCCGAACCCATCACCCTCAAAGTGACCGAGATTTCGGGCAGCGGCGTCGACGTATACTCGCAGCCCTACTTTGTCGCCTATGTTAAGCAGCTGCTGGAGCAGGAGTTCTCGACCGACGTGCTCTTTAAGGGCGGCCTGACCGTCAAGACCACCATCGACCCCACGATGCAGCAGGTGGCAGAGAATGCCGTCCGCGAGCAGCTCGACACGCTCTCACTCGACGGTCTGGACATGGGCATGGTCGTCGTCGACCCCAAGACCGGCTACATCAAGTGCATGGTGGGCGGCTACGACTACAACGCCGACGAGAACCACGTAAACCATGCCACGGCCAAGCGTCCCGTCGGCTCCACCTTTAAGGCCTTTACGCTGGCAACTGCCATCCAAAACGGCATGAACCCCAACGTCACCCTCAACTGCAACTCGCCGCTCAAGGCCAAGGGCACCACGACCGAGGTCCAAAACTACGCCAACCATAGCTATGGCAACATCACGCTTAAGCAGGCGACGGCATACTCCTCCAACACCGGCTACATCCAGGTGGCGGAAGCCGTCGGCAACAGCAAGATCATCTCGCTCGTCAAAAAGCTCGGCATCGATCCCGCCAAGGACAACATCGAGGACGTTCCCGTCATGACGCTCGGCACCGGCTCGATCTCGCCGCTCGAGATGGCCGCCGCCTACGCGACGTTTGCCAACGGCGGCTACTATCGCCAGCCGATCGCCATCACCGAGATTGACTCTCGTACCGGTTCGGTGCTGTACCAGCACACGGACAATCCCTCACAGGTGCTTACCGAGGGCGAGGCCGCCGCGGTCACCGATGTTCTGTCCGGCGTCATGCAGGGCGGCGGTACGGGTGCTGCCGGCGCCCTGAGCGTCAACCAGCCCTATGCCGGCAAAACGGGCACCACCGACAACACCACCAACCTGTGGTTCTGTGGCTATACCCCGCAGCTGGCGTGCGCCCTGTGGACCGGCTATTCCGCGGGCGAGATCCCCATCCAAAAATACGGCACGGACCTGCTGGGCGACAGCACCAACCTGCCTGTCTTTAAGCGGTTTATGAACACCGTTCTGACCGGTACCGAGCGCGAGGAGTTTGCGACCGGAACCGCGCCCACCTACAAGAACAACAGCGTCTGGAAGTTCTACGGCACCAACAACACCAAGAAGACGGAGAACGACGACAAGGACGAGAACGAGGACGAAGGGGAAACCACCACAACGACTACCACGACGACCACGACCACCGAGACCACGGGCGGCGACACCACCGGCGGCACCGGTACGACCGGTGGCTCGACGGGCGGCTCCACTGGTGGTTCGACCGGCGGCGATGGCAACACGCCTACGCCTACGCCCACTCCCGACCCCTCACCCACGCCTACGCCCACTCCCGACCCCTCACCCACGCCTGACGATACGGTCGGCTAAGAGGTACTCGACTAAAGCCAGCAAGGCCCTGAGCAGCTTATTAAACTGCTCGGGGCCTTTTAGTTTGAATCGACCTGGTGGGCGGTCTTTATACCGGCAAACAAAAAGGGGTACCGACCAACGTCGATACCCCTTACAAGCCACTATGTAAGCGCACGCAGCGCCGAGCGCACGACCCGCACGCCTACTTGCGAGAATTGCTCAGCTTATTGATCAGCGCCTCGAGGCGCTCGCCGTCCTCGGCCGTCTGGGCAATAACCAAAATCGTATCGTTGCCGGCAAGCGAGCCAAGCACATCAGGCAACTCTGCCGCATCAACGGCGGCGGCGATGCCGGAAGCCGTGCCAGGCTGAGCCTTGATCATAACCAGATTATCAGTACGCAGAACGCCCGTTACGAGCTCGGAAACCATACGCTGCAGGTGCAAGTCCTCTGCCAGAACATAGATGCCCTCAGGGAGCTTACGCAGCCCCATGTCGGCAATATCGCGAGAGACAGTCGCCTGCGTGCAATCAAAGCCCATAGCACGGAGCTCATCGACCAGCACGCGCTGTGTGCGGACGTCCTTATTGCGCACAATATCTCTAATGGCATCCTGGCGCCCATTGCGTTTTTTAGCCATACAAACCCTCACTCCAAAAGATGGCGGAGACAATCAATCATTGATTGAATAGTTTAACGCTATTTGAAGGCTTTTGTGTATAAGAACGCATTTCGAAACAATTCTATGAAAGTTTGTTTCGTAATGAGCCATTTAGGCGGTTTTTGCGCCCGTCCGGTTAAGAAAAGCTGCCAGATGCGTACACATCACGCAGCGCGCGGGCTTGGCGCTAGCGATCGGCCCAAACAACAGACCGAGCCCCCGATGGTTATCCTTGAGCGCGGCGACCATCTGACGGGTTCGAGGCGCCTCGAGCATATCACGCATGCGGGCGGAACGCTCGATTGACGACACCCCATGCGGGCTCAGACACAAATTCTCGATGCAGGCTACCAGTCCGGCAAAGTAGAACTTTTGGCTTGCCAGCTTGAGCCGACCACCGCTATCTGCTTCCGAGAGTGAGTCCGCAAGCTCGTCGAGCGCTCGGGTTTCATCGGATACCCTGGCATACATGGTGGGATCAAAGGCATCTGTAAGCTTAGGCGCCACCGCGTGGAAACAAGCGTCGCCGCAGCCGGAGACGCGCTGCGCCTGCGAGAGCGCATATGCCATAAACTCAACCGTACGGTACGCCTTGCCGTGCGACAGGCATGCCTCAAACAGCGGACGGCCATACATCACGCCAGAGGTCTGAACGACTAGGCCGTCTAAAATCAACTGGGGCAGCCCGGTCACCATCGAAGACTTGTCTTCGATGGCAATAGAGGCAGCATCCAAGACGCGCGAATGGCGCTCTCGATGTGCATCATAGCGGTCGAGCGACACCGTAGGGAACACTATGTCTGCCGCAGTATCGCACGCGATATCGACCATCTTGGAAAGGGACTGCGGAGCAAACCACTCATCGGCGTTCATAGCGATGATTTGAGAGCCGCGCGAGGCAGCGAAACCGGCACGAAGACAAGCGCCGCGCTTCGCGTCCTCGACGTCAATCAAATCAATATGGATGTCCCTGTCGGCGGCAACTTGAAGCAAATGGCGCACACCGGGCGCAGCATCGCGGCAAACAACGACAATCTGCAAATCGTAGAGGTCTTGGTTCTGGATACTCTCGAGCGCACGCATCGCATAGCTGGGCGAACCTTCTACCACAAGGATCACCGAAAGTCGCGGATGCGAGCCACGTCGAACCAAATTATCCGTCCTCTCGACAGCAATGAATCGAACCGTGGTTCATGGTACACCCCGGCAATAAAAGCAATGAGACACCGGTTGTATTGCACGCCAAGAACAGATGTTGCACACGCGCAGCCCACAGATGACAGGAGTCGACGCACGACGCGTCGAGCCCTCCCCTAGTCGAGCACGACAAGCTCGGCGGGATCGTAATCCACGCCCATAAACGTAAGGCCGCAGGCAGGAGCCGTGGGGCCCGCAGCGTTACGGTCGCAAGCATCGATGACCTCGCGCATCCACTCGGGTTCACGGCGATGCATGCCAATCTCGACAAGCGTGCCCACGATCGTACGGACCATCGAATGCAGAAACGCATTGCCCTCGATGGTGAACGTCAGGGTGTCCTCGCCAAACGCAACCTCATGGCCAAATTCGGCACGCATCACGCAGCGATGCGTGGGCTTGCCAACGGCCGAGGCAACCTTGCAAAAGCTTTTAAAGTCCTGCTCACCCAAAAGCGCGGGACAGGCAGCAGACATAGCCTCAACATCCAAGGGATAGCGATGCCACCACACGGCACCGCGGGACAGCACGGGGCGCGCATCTCGATCAGCAATACGGTACGTATACGTACGGGAACGCGCGTCAAAACGCGCAGAAAAGCCTTTACGGGCCTTGTAGACCTCATTGATGGCGATATCTTTGGGCAGCAGTGCATCCATAGCCCGCAGCCACCTACGGCGCGTACACGCGAGCTCAGCATCCGTTACGGGCACGCTGATGTACTGAGCCACGGCATGCACGCCGGCATCGGTACGCCCCGCGCACGTCAGATCGATCGGGCGGCGAAGCAGCGTCTCGATGGCTCGACGTAGCTCACCCGCGACCGTCGTCTGTCCCGGCTGCTCGGCGAATCCGCTATACGACGAGCCATCATAGGCCACGCAAAATACGAGCGTGGCGTCAAGCTCGGAAATCGAATTGAAATCAGACGGCGCAGTCATGGGAGCTCCCAACAAACAAGCAACGGTATCACGACAAAAAAAGAGGGGTACGCGAACGTACCCCTCGAATATAGCCTATGCAGACGGAATGTCTACTCAGCGGTCTCCTCGGCAGCAGTCTCCTCGACAGCCTCGACCTTCTTGGGAGCAGCGGCCTTCTTGGGGGCCGGAGCAGCCTTCTTGGCCTTAGGCGTGCAAGGCTCGGTGACGAGCTCCATGATAACGATGGGAGCGTTGTCGCCCTTACGGTTACCGAGCTTCATGATGCGGGTGTAACCGCCGTTGCGGTCCTGCCACATGCCCTGAGCAGCCTTGTCGAAGATCTCGGCAACGAGCTGCTTATCGCCGAGCTTGGCGATAGCCAGACGACGAGAGTGCAGGTCGCCCTTCTTGGCCCAAGTGATGATCGGGTCGACGACCGAACGCAGCGCCTTAGCGCGGGTCTCGGTGGTCTTGATGCGGTCGTTCTCGAAGAGGGCCTTAGCAAGGCTCTTCTTCATGGCCTTGGTGTGGCTCGCATCGGTGCCGAGCTTCAGGCCCTTCTTAACGTTGTGACGCATGGTCTAGTTTCTCCTCAAATATGCGAAGCATTAAGCCTTCAGGCTCAGGCCCATGGACTCAAGCTTGTCCTTCACTTCCTCGATCGACTTAACACCGAAGTTACGGATGTTGAGCAGATCGTTCTCCGAGAACTCAACGAGCTGACGGACCGAGTGAATGCTGGCGCGCTTAAGGCAGTTGTAGGAACGGACGGAAAGGTCCAGATCCTCGATCTGCTTGTCCAGCTCGGCGTTGTCGTTGGTGACCTCGGGAGCGAAGATCGAAGCCTCCTCCTCGACCTCGGGGGTCTCGGCAAGGTTCATAAAGGCGGCCATATGCTGGTTGATGATATTGGCAGCCTGGACCACGGCGTCGCGCGGGGCGATGGAGCCGTTGGTCTCGATCTCGAGGACAAGGCGGTCGTAGTCGGTGTGCTGACCGACACGGCAAGCCTCAACGAGCTTGGCGCAACGGGAAACCGGCGAGTACAGCGAGTCGACGTGGATCACACCGATGGGATCGTTGTCGCGCTTGTTGGCCTCGCCAGAAACATAGCCGCGGCCATAGCCGATGCGCATGCTCATGGTGAGATGGCCACCATCGGTGAGCGTAGCGATGTGCTGCTCGGGGTTGACCAGCTCAAACTCGGACGGAATAAAGAAGTCCGCACCGGTGACCTCGCAGGGGCCGTCAACCGAGATGGTGGCGGTCGCCTCGTCGGTCGTGCCGAGAGCCCTGAAGACAAGACCCTTGACATTCAGGACGATGTCGGTGACATCCTCGACCATGTTAGGGATGGTCATGAACTCGTGCTGCGCACCATCGATCTGAATAGCCTCGACGGCGGCACCCTCGAGCGAGGACAGAAGAACGCGACGAAGGGAGTTACCCAGCGTATCGCCGTAGCCACGCTCGAGCGGCTCGACGGAGACACGAGCAGACGTCTCGTTGATCTCTTCGACCTGAACCTGAGGCCTAATGAATTCTGACATGTATTACCTCCAGCCTCAGCAGCCCGGATGGACTACTTAGAGTAGAGCTCGACGATGAGCTGCTCGTTGATATCACCGCTGATCTGCTCACGCGTCGGCAGAGCGAGCACGTTACCAGACAGCTTCTCGATATCGACCTCGAGCCAGCCAGGGACCTCAAAGCGCTCGGAGGAAATCAGGGCCTCCTTGATGGGGAGGAGGTCACGGAACTTCTCGCCGACAGCGACGACGTCGCCGGCCTTGACGCGGTAGGACGGGATGTCCACGCGCTTGCCGTTCACGGTGAAGTGACCGTGGCGGACGGACTGACGAGCCTCTTTACGGGTGCGGGCGAAGCCAAGACGGAAGACGACGTTGTCGAGGCGAGACTCAAGGATGATCATGAGGTTCTCACCGGTGACGCCGTTCATCTTGCGGGCCTTGTTGAAGTAGCCGTGGAACTGCTTCTCCAGAACGCCATAGATGAACTTGACCTTCTGCTTCTCGCGCAGCTGCATGCCGTACTCAGATTCCTTGCGACGGCGCTTGGGCTGACGGATAGATTCCTTCTTGCTGCTGTAACCGAGCTCAGCGGGATCGATCCCGAGCTGACGGCAGCGCTTAAGAACAGGAGTCCTGTCGATTGCCATATTGATACGATCCTTTCAGTTACACGCGGCGACGCTTCTTGGGGCGGCAGCCGTTGTGCGGAATGGGGGTCTTGTCCTGGATGCTCGAGACCTCGAGGCCAGCAGCCTGGAGGGAGCGGATGGCGGTCTCACGACCGGAGCCGGGGCCCTTGACGAAGACGGAAACCTTCTTCATACCGTGCTCCATGGCCTGCTTGGCAGCAGCCTCGGCAGCCATCTGGGCAGCGAACGGCGTGGACTTACGGGAGCCCTTGAAGCCCACCTGGCCAGCCGACTTCCAGGAAATGACGTTGCCCTGGGGATCGGTGATCGAAACGATCGTGTTGTTGAACGTAGAACGAATGTGAGCCTGGCCCACGGAAATGTTCTTACGGTCCGCGCGCTTCAGACGGGCAGCGCGAACGTTCTTCTTAGCAGTAGCCATCTATCTAGCGCTCCTTATTTCTTCTTCTTAGCACCGATCTGACGCTTCGGGCCCTTGCGGGTACGAGCGTTAGTGTGGGTGCGCTGACCGCGGACCGGGAGGCCCTTGCGGTGACGAAGGCCGCGGTTGCAGCCGATGTCCATAAGGCGCTTGACGTTCTGGTTGCGCTCACGGCGGAGGTCGCCCTCAACCATGATCTGGTTCTTATCGATATAATCGCGGATGGCGTTAACCTCATCCTCGGTGAGGTCCTTAACGCGCGTATCCACGTTAACGTTGCACTCGACGCAAATCTTCGTCGCAGTGGTGCGGCCGATGCCGTAAATGTAGGTCAGACCGATCTCAACGCGCTTCTCACGCGGGAGGTCGACACCATTAATACGGGCCAACGTAGTCTCCTCTCTTAACCCTGACGCTGCTTATGACGGGGGTTCTCGCAAATGACGAGGACCTTGCCATGGCGCCTAATGATTTTGCACTTATCGCACATCTTCTTGACCGAAGGACGTACCTTCATCGTTCTTCCTTTCGGTAGCGCTCAAACTACTTCCCTACTATCTACTCGCCCAGCCGCAGGCGTTTAAAACTATGGCTGGTCTTCACACACAATCCGACCGTAGGTTGAGCTAAGCCTGCAGTCGGAAATGGAGTGCGTGTATGCGTGCCGCTATTTGTAGCGATAGGTGATGCGGCCGCGGGTCAGGTCGTACGGGGAAAGCTCCACGACAACCCTGTCACCGGGGAGAATACGGATGTAATTCATTCGGATCTTGCCAGAAATGTTGCACAGAACCGAATGACCGTTCTCGAGCTCGACCTTAAACATGGCATTGGGCAGCGGTTCCTTTACCGTACCCTCGAGCTCAATTGCGTCTTCCTTCTTCACAAGCAATCATCTTTCTCTAGAAAACGACAGCGATTGAGTATTCTACAACACGTATGCACGCATCGTAATAACTTCGTAATGGCTCCACAACTAAGTGGAACTTGTTACATTTCTCCGCCTTGGAGCGAACACCAAGCACCTTGGGCATCCGTGGTCAGAATCACCGGACCGTCATTGGTAATGGCGACGGTGTTCTCGTAGTGCGCGGCGGGCAGGTGGTCGTTGGTCGTGACGATCCAACCGTCGGAGCCCGTGCTCACATGGTTGGAACCCATCGTAACCATCGGCTCGATGGCAATGACCATGCCGGCCTGGAGGCGAACGCCCCTCCCCTTCTTTCCATAGTTAGGAACGTTGGGGTCCTCGTGCATCACGCGGCCAATGCCATGGCCCACATAATCACGAAGCACGCCGTAACCGTGAGACTCGGCGAGGGACTGAACGGCATAACCGACGTCCCCGATATGGTTACCGGGAACAGCCTGCTCGATGGCAGCCTTAAGGCAATCACGCGTGACCTCGCACAAAGCCTTGGCTTCGGGCGTGGGGGTGCCGACGAAAAACGTCCAAGCATTATCGCCGACCCAACCGTCGACAACGGCTCCCGTATCGATGGAGATGATATCGCCATCGCGCAGGATCATGTCGGGGTTGGGAATACCGTGGACCACGGCATCGTTGATCGATGCGCAGATGGTCCCCGGGAACCCGCCGTAACCCTTAAAGGCCGGGGTGCCGCCATGCATGCGGATAATCTGCTCCGCGAGCTGATCGAGCTCAAAAGTCGAAACGCCGGGGCGCACCATGGCTCCAACGTGGCGGAGCGCCATCTTAGATAGCGCTCCTGCCTTCTTCATCTGCTCGATTTGCGTTGCAGACTTAATCTTGATCATAGACCGAGAGCCTCTTTGACATCCCCGTACACGGTCTCGCGAGCCTGGTCACCGTTGACCGACTTGAGCAGACCCTGACCACGATAGTAGTCGACGAGCGGGCTCGTGGACTTCTCGTAGACGTCGAGACGGTTCTTGATGGTCTCGGGCTTGTCGTCGTCGCGCTGATACATCTCGCCGGCGCACTTGGGGCAGGTAGCATCGGCAGCGGTGCCGGTGTAACCGCAGGCGCGGCAGGTGCGACGCGAAGACAGACGATCGATAATGACCTCGGGGGCTACATCGACCAGAAGGGCACAGTCGATCTCGCGACCCATGGCGGAAAGCTCGGAATCGAGCGTCACAGCCTGGGCGGTGTTGCGCGGGAAGCCGTCGAGGATGAAGCCCTGTTGGGCGTCATCGGCGGCAAGGCGCTCCTTGACAAGGTCGATCACGAGCTGGTCGGGAACGAGCTCGCCAGCGTCCATGTACTTCTTAGCCTGAATACCAAGCTCGGTGCCACCCTTGACGGCAGCACGCAGCAGGTCGCCCGTGGAAATATGGGCGACGCCAAACTCGGCGACGAGCTCCTGTGCGACGGTGCCCTTACCGGCACCCGGAGCTCCGAGCAATACGAGGTTCATGAGCAATCCTCCTCTAGCCTATTTAAAGAATCCATCGTAATCATACATCTTGATCTGGCCTTCGAGCTTATCGACCGTGTCGAGCACGACGCCGACCATGATGAGGATGGACGTGCCGCCAAATGCCTGGATCAGATGGTTACCCGTGAAGGAGAAGATGATCGAAGGCACGATGGCGATGAGCGCCAAAAAGACAGCGCTGGGAAGCGTGATCTTGTTGAGCGCGTTCTTGATGTAGGCCGCGGTAGCCCTACCCGGACGGACGCCCGGAATAAAGCCGCCCTGCTTCTTAAGGTTATCGGCCGTGTCATCGGGGTTGAACACCATGGAGGTGTAGAAGTACGCGAAGAACACGATGAGGACAACGTTAAGCACCCAGTTGAGCCAACCGGTCGAAAGCGCGGAGGCAACTGCCTGAATCCAGCCGATGCCGGGGAAGAACACGGCAATCTGAGCCGGGAAGTACAGCAGCGCCGAAGCGAAGATGATCGGCACGACACCCGCGGTGTTGACCTTGATGGGCAGGTAGGTGGTCTGGCCACCCATCATGCGACGGCCCACGACGCGCTTAGCGTAGGAGACCGGGATGCGGCGCTGGCCGCGCTCAAGGAAAACAATCAGCGGGATAACCAGCAGGATGATGGCGCAGATGATCACCATGGTGATGATGCCACCGGCATTGCCCTCGGTGCTGGAGAAGATAGCCTGCGGCAGACCGGCCATGATGTTCGCGAAGATGATCAGCGACATGCCATTGCCGATACCGCGCTGGGTGATGAGCTCACCAATCCACATGATCAGCATGGCGCCCGCGGTGAGCGTACCGACGATCATGAGGTCGAAGATGATCTCGGGAGCGCCGGCGCCATTGAAGCTGATGCCGAAGCTCTTAAAGAGGAAGAGGTAACCCACGGAGTTGAGGATTGCCAGAGCCAGGGTGAGGTAACGCGAATACTGCGTAATCTTGGTCTGACCGACCTCGCCCTCGCGGGCAAGCTCATGCAGGGAAGGCACGACGGCCTGGAGCATCTGGAGGATGATCGAGCTGGTGATGTAAGGCATGATGCCCAGCGAAAACACCGACACATAGCTCAACGCGCCGCCAGAGAAAAGATTCAGGAGGGCCATAGCACCTGCGGCGACCGAATTGTTATCGGTCGAGAAAAGGCCCAGCATCCCCTGGAAGGGAATGCCGGGCACAGGAACGTGCGCACCAATGCGGTACACGACGAGCATAGCTATGGTAAAAAGAATCTTTTCGCGCAATTCTTTGATGCGGAAAGCATTCTTAAGACCATTTAGCACGGCAGCTCGACCTTTCCGCCGGCGGCCTCGATCTTGGCCTGCGCAGAAGCGCTGACCTTGTCGACCTTGACCGTGAACTTCTTGGTGAGCTCACCATTGCCGAGCACCTTGACGGGCTCGAACTCGCTCTTGGTGATGCGAGCGGCCTTAAGAGCGGCACCGTCGATCACAGCGCCGTCCTCGAACTTGCGCTCGAGACGCTCAACGTTAACAGCGGTGTACTCGATACGACGGGGGTTACGGAAGCCCGGAAGCTTGGGCAGGCGCATAGCCAGCGGAGTCTGGCCACCCTCGAAGCCGGCACCCTTGGTGCCGCCAGAGCGGGAACCCTGGCCCTTCTGGCCGCGGCCAGAAGTGGTGCCGTGACCCGAAGAATTGCCACGGCCGACGCGCTTGCGGTTCTTGGTGGAACCGGGCGCGGGAGTAAGATCGTGAAGCTGCATTTGCTACTCCTCTACAATCTCGACAAGGTGCTTGACCTTGAAGATCATGCCGCGGACGGACTCGTTGTCAGCAATCTCGCGAACCTCGCGGATCCTGTGGAGACCGAGGGCACGGACAGTACGGACCTGGTCCTGCTTGCAACCGTTGGTGCTGCGGACCTGCTTGATCTTGATGGTGTCAGCCATGCTTAGTTCTCCTTACCGACGAACATCTCGGAGACCGTCAGGCCACGGCGAGCCGCGACGTCCTCAGGGCTGGAGAGCTCCTTGAGGCCCTCGACGGCAGCCTTGATGATGTTGAGGCCGTTGTCGGTACCGAGGGACTTGGACAGGACGTTCTTGATGCCAGCAAGCTCGAAGAGGGGACGCACAGCGCCGCCGGCGATAACGCCGGTACCCTCGACAGCGGGCTTGATGATGATGCGGCCGGCACCAAAGTGGCCGAGAACCTCGTGCGGGATGGTGCCCTGATCGGTCACCGGCACGTGGAACATGTTCTTCTTGGCATCGAGAGACGCCTTGGAGATGGCCATGGGCACCTCAGCGGACTTGCCCATGCCAACGCCGACGTTGCCCTTGCCGTCGCCAACGACGACGAGAGCGACGAGGCTCATGCGACGACCACCCTTGACGGTCTTCGACACGCGGTTGATGTAAACGACGCGCTCCTCGAACTCGGAGGCCTCGCGCTGCTGCTTCTGATTACGAGCCATGTGCTACATACCTCCTAGAACTCGAGACCGGCGGCACGAGCACCGTCGGCGAGGGCCTTGACGCGGCCATGGTAGATACGGCCACCGCGATCGAAGGCGACCTTGGTGATGCCGGCCTCGATGGCGCGCTTGCCAACGAGCTGACCGACCTTCTCCGCAGCCTCCTTGTTCGAGGTGTGGGTGCCCTTAAACTCGGCCTCGAGGGTCGAGGCAGAGACGAGCGTCAGGCTGGAGCCCTTGCTGTCGTCGATGATCTGGGCATAGATGTTGGCGTTAGTACGGGTCACGCGAAGACGCGGACGCTCGGAGGTACCCGAGACCTTGCCGCGAACACGACGCTGACGACGCTTGAGGCCTTCCAGCTTCGCCTTATGCTTGTTCATACGTAAACTCCTAAAAAGGTTGATCTTGCCAGCACCTGACGGGGTGCTGGTCTTATGCGAGTGAGTCGGTTACGACTACTTGGCGGCCTTACCCAGCTTGCGGCGGATGTGCTCGCCAACGTAGTGGATACCCTTGCCCTTGTAAGGCTCGGGAGGACGATGGCCGCGGATCTCAGCGGCGATCTGACCGACCTGCTGCTTGTTGATACCCTTGACGTTCACGTGGGTGTTGTCGGGAACCTCGAAGGTGATGCCCTCGGGAGCCTCGACGATCACGGGGTGCGAGAAGCCCAGGGAGAACTCGAGGTTCTTGCCCTTCTGCTGCACGCGGTAACCGACGCCGGCGAGCTCGAGCTTCTTCTCGAAGCCCTCGGAAACGCCAACAACCATGTTGTGGATGAGGGCACGGGTGAGGCCGTGGCGGGCACGGGTCTCACGCTCGTCGTCGGGACGGGAAACGGTGAGGACGTTGTCCTCGACGTTGATAGCGAGCTTCTCAAAGACATCGAGCTCGAGCTGGCCCTTGGGGCCCTTGACGACAACGTTGTTGCCGTTGACTGCCACTTCGACTCCGGCGGGAATCTGGACAGGCTTATTACCGATACGAGACACGGTGATCTCCTTTCCTTCTACCTACCGAGCGAATTACCAGACGTAAGCGATGATCTCGCCGCCGACGTTGTGCTTGCGAGCATCGCGGTCGGTCATGACGCCATGGCTGGTGGAAATAATGGCGGTACCAAGGCCACCGCGGACGCGGGGCATGTCGGCAACGCCGGTGTACTTACGCAGGCCCGGCTTGGAAATGCGGCGGATGCCGTTGATGACCTTAGCCTTCTTGGGACCATACTTAAGCGTGATGTGCAGAGTCTTCTGGGGAACGGTGTCCTCGACATCGTAGCCCTCGATGTAGCCCTCCTCGTGCAGAACACGAGCGATCTCGACGAGCTTCTTGCTGCTCGGCATGGAGACCGTGGCCTTGTTCACAGAGTTAGCGTTACGGATGCGCGTAAGCATATCTGCGATCGGGTCTGTAAGGTTCATACAGATTCTCCTTCGTTCTTGATGAACACGTGCTCTTGGTTCTTCGCCGCCCTTAACGGCAAAGCCTTTTTAGCGCGTTTTCCCTGTTCCAAACTGATGCTTGAAACGCTGGTAGTGACTTACCAGCTGGCCTTCTTAACGCCGGGAAGCTCGCCCTTGAGTGCAAGCTCGCGGAAGCAGACACGGCACAGGCCGAACTTGCGGTACACAGAGTGCGGACGGCCGCAGCGCTGGCAGCGCGTGTACTCACGAGTAGAGAACTTCTGCTTGCGATTGCACTTGACGATCATCGATGTCTTAGCCACTTATATCCTCCTCACATAGAGTATTGTTCGCCCCAAGCGCCGCCCCCTTGTGGGAACGGCGCTTATAGGGCAGGTGAACCTATTTCTTGAACGGGAAACCGAAGGCGTCCAGAAGGGCCTTGGCCTCCTCATCGGTGTTGGCGGTGGTCACGAAAGTGATGTCCATACCACGCTGGTGATCGACGGAGTCGAAGTCGATCTCGGGGAAGATGAGCTGCTCGGTGACGCCCATGGAGAAGTTACCACGGCCGTCGAAGCTCTTGGCGGAGATGCCGCGGAAGTCGCGGATACGGGGGATCGCGACGGAGGTCAGACGATCGAAGAACTCCCACATACGGTCGCCACGCAGGGTAACCTTGCAGCCGATCGGCATACCAGCGCGCAGGCGGAAGGTAGCGATGGACTTGCGGGCACGGGTGATCATCGGCTGCTGACCGGTGATGGCGCGCAGGTCGCGCACGGCACCGTCGATGGCCTTGGAATCGGTAGCGGCCTCGCCGACACCCATGTTCACGACGATCTTCTCAAACTTGGGGATCATCATGACGTTCTCGTACTGGAACTTGTCCTGAAGCTGCTGCTTGACCTCGTTGTTGTACTTGGTCTTCAGACGCGGCACATACTTCTCTTCTGCCATTGTTCACTCCTTCTTGGGGTTTTAAGCACGGGGCGTGGCCACGATGGGTTGTCCTCGTGCCTCCTGGCTGCATCCGCGCCGCTCATGGCATTTTGCGGTTTGGACTCGACGCAGCAGGAGCCGACAAAACAATCGGTACTATACGCGCATCGGGAGCGTATTTCCAGAAAAACCTCGTCTGCCTGCACAACTCCACAACTCCCCCGCACAAATGGGTCCCAAAAAGCTGTTGCGGTGAAATAGGGACTGTTTGGCGGCCTAACAGGCTTAAACAATCCGTATTTCACCGCAACTTATTGGTGGGGATGCGATTAGCGCTTGCGAGGGACGAGTTTGGTGCGGCGCAGGTGGATCATCTCGGCGGCGATGGAGATGGCGATCTCCTCGGGGTCCTCGGCCTCGATGGCAACGCCGATCGGAAGGTGCAGCTCGTCGATCTGGTCCTGCGTAAAGCCTTCCTGCTCCAGGCGGGCGCGCACAAAGGCCGTCTTGCGGCGCGAACCCAGACAGCCCAGGTAGGCAGGCTTGGCACGCATGGCCTGAATCACCACGTCGATATCGGACTTGTGACCCGCCGTGGCGACGACCACCAAGTCGCGCGGACCGATGGGACACAGCTCGCTCAGGTTCTTGTAATCGACCAGGCGACGATCGTAGACACCGGGCACCCATTCGGGCGTCAACGTGCCGGGGCGGTCATCGCAGGCCACGACGGCAAAGCCCGCCGCCGTGAGCACGCGCGCCGTCGCGGCGCCCACGTGTCCGCAGCCAAAGATGTAGGTCAGGCCCTCGGGGCAGAGCGTCTCGACGTGCGCCGCGGGAATCTCGGAGGCGGCGTTAGTGTAGGTGACGTTACTCCCCTCCTCCACCAGTGAAAGCCCGGGGCAGCCCGCAATGGTATGGCGCGATGCCTCGCCATGGTACTCGGCCACATCGCCCTCGAGCGCGCTCGCGATAAACGGTTCAAAGTCGATGACGAAGTCGCCGATGCGCCGATAGACCAAGACGTCGGCAATTTCCTGAAACAACGGTGCCTGGGTCGCATCCAGATGTAGGTAGCACAGGCAGATGGCTCCGCCGCAGATCATGCCGGTATCGGAGTTCTCGCCGCCCATGGTGTAGCGGACCAGACGCGATTGCCCCGCGGCCAGCAGCTCTCGCGCCTCGTCCAGCGCAAAGAGCTCGATCTTGCCGCCGCCGATGGTGCCCGCCTGGCTACCGTCGGCAAAGACGGCCATCCAGGCGCCCACGCCGCGCGGCGACGACCCCGCCGTGCCGGCTACGACCACGAGCTCGCACGTCTCGCCAGCACGCAGGGCGACAAGCGCCGCATTCACAACATCGAGCTTTTCCATTGCCGCCTTCTATCCTCTAAAGATATCGGTGAGCATAGCGAGTGCCTCGAGCACGCCGCCGCCGACCGACGTCGCCTTGTCCGAAATGTAGTTGATATAGCTGGCATCGCCACGCGGATCGACATCGGCGCATTTAAAGCCCTCAGTCACCTGCACGCCGTTCGCCAAAAGCCCGCGCAGGCAGCCATCGATCTGCGTGCACATGGGCGTATCGTCCGCGTAGCCAATCACGTCTCCGGCGCTCACGATGTCGCCGATTGCGCGGTCGGACCGAAACACGCCGGCGGCGGGGCTGTGGATAACGCGCTCCTTGCCATAGCCGGCGATCACGCCCGGCACGCCCGTGTTGGGCTGGGGCGAGCCCTGGGTAATGACGCGGCCCAAAAAATGCCCGCGCATGGTCTCGACCACGGCGTCGCAATCGACCGGCGCGGTAAAGCCCGGCCCCACGGCGATGACGGTAGGCGCCATGTCGCGCGTGGTGCCCAGGTTGCGCTTGGCCAAAATCGCGTCGACCACAGCTGCGGGTTTAAGCTCATCGAGCATCTTGGCCTGAGGGTCCACCACGACGGCAACATCCCCCGCTTGGGTAATCTCGAGCGCCTCTGCCGGCGTCTGCGCCAAGCGAGCGCGAATGCCCTCGACCTGGACCTCGCCCAGGCGAATAGCCTCGCAAAAACTGATTGTGCGGCGGATGCACGTGGGAACCGCGATATCGGCCATAACGACCGACACGCCGGCGCGCACCAAGCGAGCGGCGACACCCGTGGCGATATCGCCGGCGCCGCGAACATAAACGAGCATTCCCGGGGCACCTCCCTGTGCTACGGTTTGAGCAGAGCAAAAGCGGCTCGACCGCTACTCTGATGATTATTTATTATCACAGTATTATACGGCGGTGAACAGATGGAAACGGTTAGCGGCAATCTTGCCTCGGCACTCAGGATCGAGCCGGGCATTACCGCGATTATCGGCAGCGGCGGCAAGTCGACGTTGCTGAAGACGCTGGGTCTCGAGCTCATGCGCGCCGGCGGCAGGGTGCTTCTCTGTACCACCACGCACATGTTTCCCGTCGCCGGCGTGCCATGGGACGGGTCGAGCCGTCGCCTGAACGCCGCGCCTTGGAAGCCGGGGACCCTGCATGTTCCCGGCTGTACCTGCGAGGCATGCGCGGGCATGAGCCGCGGAAGTATCTGCCAGGCGGGCGTTTTGGACCCGGAGACAGGCAAGCTCTCCTCCCCTGCCGAGCCGCTCGACCAGCTGGCGCAGCGCTTTGACTACGTCCTGGCCGAGGCGGACGGCAGCAAGCGGCTCCCGCTCAAGGCCCACGCCGCCTGGGAGCCGGTGATTCCCTCTGGCACGGCCAACATCGTCTGGATCGCCGGCGCCTCAGGGCTCGGCAAGCCCATCAACGAAGCCGTCCACCGCCCCGAGCTCTTTTGCGAGCGTTGCGGCTGCGAGCCTACCGACATCGCCACACCCGAGCGCGTCGCCATGGTGCTCAATGCCGAGATGCAGGCGCTGAAACTCAGCACCGCACGCGTCATGCTCAACCAAGTCGACACGCTCAGCGACCCCACGATGGCCGACCGCTTCGAGGCAGCTCTCGACCGCCCCGTCGTCGCCAGCAGCCTCAAGTAGCCGGCCCCATCTCCTCAGTTGCGGTGAAATACGGACTGTTTGGCCGCCCGACGGCCGCAAACAGTCCGTATTTCACCGCAACTGAGGAGGGGACACGGCATCTTTGCTGCTAGCGGGGCACGTAGCGGCCGGGCTGGGCTCCGGTGGGCTCGCCATCGCGTGCCGCCAGCACGCCGTTCACAAACACGGCCTTGGCGCGGCCATGCGCCTCAAAGCCCTCGAGCGGCGTGTAGTCCACGGCCTGATGCTGCGTCGCCGCGCTAATGGTCCAGCGCGCCTTTGGATCCCACACGCACACGTCGGCATCGGCACCCTCGGCAAGACAGCCCTTGCGCGGATACATGCCAAAGACGCGCGCCGGGTTCTCACTCATCAAGCGGCACAAATCCTCGGGACCCAGCTGTCCCTCAAAGCTCGTAGCGATCGAGACGGGGCGATGCTCCACACCGGGCCCGCCGTTGGGAATCGCGCGGAAATCGTCGCGCCCGCGGTCCTTTTGCCCGTGCAGGTTAAAGCTGCAGTGGTCGGTTGCAATCGTATCGATCTCGCCGGCCACAAGCGCCTCGCGCAACGCGGCACGGTCACCGGCATGGCGCAGCGGCGGACTCATCACATACTTGGCGCCGGCAAAGCCGTCCTTTCCCTGCTCCAGATAGCAGGTATCATCGAGCATCAGATACTGAGGGCAGGTCTCGACATAGATGTTCTTCTGCCCGCGCGCTTTGGCAGCGCGAATGGCCTCGAGCCCCAGCTTGGTCGAAAGGTGCACCACGTTGACCGGAGCGTCCCCGGCTAAGTGCGCCAGATACAGCAGACGACTCACGGCCTCGGCCTCACACACGTCCGGACGGCTGAGCGCATGCCCCTCGGGCCCATGAATCCCCTGCTCGTACACGCGCTTCTGCAGTTCATTCACCAACGTGCCGTTCTCGCAATGCACGCACAGGATACCGCCCACGCGCTTGAGCTCCTCCAACACCTCGAGCGTCTCGGCATCGTCCAAGCGCAGGTGGTCATAGGCAAAGTAGGTCTTGAACGACGATACGCCCGCCTCGCGCATGGCCGAAAGGTCGGCGCGGTTGCGCTCGTTCCACTCGGCGAGTGCCATATGAAAGGCGTAGTTGGCCGTGCAGGTTCCGTCGGCGCGGCGATGCCACTCGGCCAAGGCATCGGGCATGGTCACGCCGCGATCGGCCGTCGCGTAGTCCACGATGGTCGTCGTGCCGCCGCAGGCAGCCGCGCGCGTGCCGGTCTCAAAGCTATCGGCTGTCCAATCCATGCCGGTCCAGCACTGCATGTGCGTGTGGCCGTCGATAAAGCCGGGAAACACCCAGCAGCCCGCGGCGTCCTCGACGGTATCGCCCTCGGCCGGCTCAATCGCCGCGGCAATCCGCACGATCTTATCGCCATCCATGGCAAGATCGGCACGGCGAAGCCCCTGTGGCGTCACGAGCGCGCCGTTTTTTATGATGATCATAATTGCTCCTTATTGATTGATGCTGTTGGCCACGCGATCAAAATACGAGCAGGCGGCGATATGCTCCGTTATGCGTCGCTGTCCCTTGGCGGTATCGACGTCCCACAGCTCGTAGGCACGCGCCTCGACCAGCACCACGTCGGTACGGTCCTTGAGGATCGAACCGCCGCCGTCCTTGCCCTCAAGACGCATGAGCGCATCGAACAGTTCCGCCGGAAAGAGCACCGGACTCGAAGGCTCACCGTTGCACGCAAGACGCACCGGATGTTTGCGGCCACACTCGTCAAACGCACGAACCATAGCCTCAAATGAACCCGAACTCACGAGCGGCTGGTCGCCCGGCAAAAAGAGGCAACCTTTCCAGTTGCGTTCGACTCCCCATGAAAGGCCCGCACGGACGCTTTCGCTGCGCAGCTCGCCGTCGTGCAGCACGCACGGGCAATGCTTGTCCTCGCAAATCTGAGCGACCTCGGGCCAACGCGTCGAAACCACGACGTCAAAGCCCCGGGGAACCGAATCGATGGTCCGGGCAATCAGCGGCTCGCCATAGATATCGGCAAGCATCTTGTTAGAGCCAAACCGCTTGCCCTCGCCCGAAGCCATAATGACGCATCCAAGTTTCATGGTGATACCTCCCCTGAAACCATCGTACCCATAACTCGCGCCGCGGGCATCCACATCGAAAGCGCTTATCCCGCACGCCCACGATGCAAAAAGGGGGCACCCCGCCGGTTGGCAGAGCGCCCCCTTTACATGGCTTACCTCAGCCCGGCTTTAGGCCTGGAACCAACGGGCGGTGTTGCGCTCGTCGAGGGCCTTGAGGGTAGCGGCGGGATCGGCAACCTTCTGCAGGAACATCATGGCAGCGATGGCGTACGGCTTGTAGCTGGCCTCCTTGTACATGCCCACGCGGTGCATGTCGAAGACGTCGGCGTTAACCTCGCCGTGCTCGCAGGAGACACCGGAGATGTCGGCGGGCAGCGGGTGCATAAAGATGGTGTCCTGGCCGTTGGCGGTCTTCTCCATGAGTTCGGTCGTGGAGCACCAGTCCTGATGGGTGGCGTTCTGGGCGAGCAGTTCCTTCTCGAGCGCTGCGATGCCGGCGTCGTCGCCCTCGGCGTACAGGTTGGTACGCTTCTCCATGGCGGCAAACGGAGCCCAGCTCTTGGGGATCACGATGTCGGCGCCCTCGAAGGCCTCGGCCATGGTGTTGACCTGCTTAAAGGTAGTGCCGGACTCGGCGGCATAGCCCTTGGCGCGCTCGACGACCTCGGGCATGAGGTCATAGCCCTCGGGGTGGGCCAGGGTGACGTCCATGCCAAAGCGGGGCAGCAGGCTGATCAGCGACTGCGGGCAGGACAGCGGCTTGCCGTAAGAGGGCGAATAGGCCCAGGTGACGGCAACCTTCTTGCCCTTGAGGTTCTCAAGGCCGCCAAACTCGTTGATGAGGTAGAGCATGTCGGCAGAGGACTGCGTGGGGTGGTCGGAATCGGACTGCAGGGAGATGAGCGTGGGGCGGTGATCCAGAACGCCGTCCTCGTAGGCCTGCTGGACAGACTCGGAGACCTCGGCCATGTAGGCGTCGCCCTTGCCGATGTACATGTCGTCGCGGATGCCGATGACGTCGGCCATGAAGGAGATCATGGTAGCGGTCTCGCGGACGGTCTCGCCGTGGGCGATCTGGGACTTCTTCTCGTCCAGGTCCTGCAGCTCAAGGCCGAGCAGGTTGGCTGCCTTAGAGAAGGAGAAGCGCGTACGGGTGGAGTTGTCACGGAACAGGGAGACGGCCAGACCCGAATCGAAGATCTTGGACGAAACGTTGTTCTCGCGCAGCTCGCGCAGGGCGTCGGCGACGATGTAGAGCGCCTTGAGCTCATCGGTGGTCTTATCCCAGGTGTGCAGGAAGTCGCTGCCGTACATGCCCTTAAAATCGAGGCCGTTCAGCTGCTCGACGAGCTCGGTAAACTTGGCGTCCATGTAAATATCCTTTCCAAAGATGAAACGATTGCAATGAGTAGATGTGCTCCGGCATGCGCGTGTGGCTAGAACATGCAGAGCACTATGACGAGGACCCGCTACCGTCGAGGAAGCATGGGAGATAACGACCGCGGGCCCCAAGTCAACAGGGGGTGCCGGGGACACGAGCTGTCCCCGGCTCAACAAGATCGAGGAATGGGACTAATCGATCTTGTTGTTGGTCAGACCGGCGCGGAACACGGTGGCGTCGCCATCGGCCTGGCTCGGATCGTAGAGGTTCAGGGCAGCCACATACATGGCGGCAGCGGTGACCAGGTCGTCCTTGTAGGTGACCTCGTTGGGAGCGTGAGCCTGAGACTCGGCACCCGGGCCGAAGCCGACGCAGGGGATGCCATAGCGGCCCTGGATGGAAACGCAGTTCGTGGAGAAGGTCCACTTGTCGCACAGCGGGCGACCGGTGCGCTTGTCCATGCTGGGCTCGCAGCCGATGCGCTCGTCACCGAACATGGCCTTGTGGGCGTCGACGAGGGCCTTGACGTGCGGAGCGGTCTCCTTGTTGATCCACGTGGGGAAGTAAGCCTCGGTCTCGTAGACCTCGCCGGTCCAGGACGGACGGTCGTACATGTACATGGAGACCTTCACGTCGTCGCCGTACTTCTTGGCGGCCGGCAGGTTACGGATCTCTTCCAGGCAGGACTCCCAGGTCTCACCGGCGGTCATGCGACGGTCGATGGAGATGGCGCAGGAGTCAGCGACAGCGCAGCGGCTGGGGCTGGTGTAGAAGATCTGGCTGACGGTGCAGGTGCCGCGGCCCAGGAAGCGGGCGTCCTCGAAGTGCTCGGGGTTGTACTTGGGGTCGAGCATCTTGACGAGGCCCTTGATGTCGGTCGACTCGTCACAGCCGTTGTTGTTGAGGGCGCGGACGTCGGCGATGATGTCGGCCATCTTGTAGATGGCGTTGTCGCCGCGGTCGGGAGCGGAGCCGTGGCAGGAGGTGCCGTGAACGTCGACGCGGATCTCCATGCGGCCGCGGTGACCGCGATAGATGCCGCCGTCGGTGGGCTCGGTGGAAATGACGAACTCGGGCTTAATGCCGTCCTTGTTGTAGATGTACTGCCAGCACATGCCGTCGCAGTCCTCTTCCTGGACGGTGCCGACGACCATGATCTTGTAGCCCTCGGGGATGAGGCCCATGTCCTTCATCATCTTGGCAGCATAGGTAGCAGAAGCCATGCCGCCCTCCTGGTCGGAGCCGCCGCGGCCGTAGATGATCTCGTCGGTTTCGTAGCCCTCATAGGGATCGGCATCCCAGTTCTCGATGTTGCCGATACCGACGGTGTCGATGTGGGAGTCGATGGCGATGATCTTGTCGCCCTCGCCCATAAAGCCCATAACGTTGCCCAGGCCGTCGACCTTGACCTCGTCATAGCCAAGGCTCTCCATCTCGGCCTTAATGCAAGCGACAACCTCACCCTCCTCGCAGGACTCAGAGGGGTGGCTAATCATTGCGCGAAGAAAACGCGTCATATCAGCACGATGGGACTCAGCAGCGTTTTTAATTGCCTCGAAATCGAGTTCCTTAGTCATAACAGTCAACCTTTCTACAAGGGTTTACCTACAGGTAGATATTTCAGATAGATCACTTGTGCCAAGCAGCGTGAGGTCGAGCACCCGGCAAGCAAGTAAACGTAGGGTGGCGGAGCATATGTTTGCTCCGTCGCGAGTTCCGCACGCAAAGGAAAGCACTTAATGTGCTTTCCGTCTTGCGCGGGACTGTAGAGCAGCAAACTTAACCCGCGCCCGCCCGGCGAGCAAGCGGACGACAAACACATCTGTCCAATAATTCGTCTGAAACATAATGAAAAACCGTTTGATGTGAGTTAATATAAACAACGTCGTGAATCTGACTCCTGCCACATGCATGACAGGGGTTAAACACAAAAAGGAGTCAATTATGGTTTCTGAGAAGGCTACCCTCGTTAATCCTCAGGGTCTGCACATGCGTCCGGCTGGTCTGTTCGCCTCCACCATGGGCAAGTACGCCTGTGACGTGACGGTCGTCACCCCCGAGAAGGAGGTCAACGGCAAGTCCCCGATGGCCCTCATGGCTGCTGGTATCCCCTGCGGCACCGAGGTCGAGGTAAAGTGCGACGGCGCTGACGAGGCCGAGGCTCTGGCTGCTGCCATCGAGCTCATCAAGAGCGGTCTTGGCGAGTAGAACTCAAACGGGTCGCATGTTGAACAACTAAGTTCATATTTGGGGGCGCAGTGACCTGTTGTAAGGTAACTGCGCTCTTTTGTCATGGATATGGCAAAACGCTTTATCACATGACACGGAGAGAGGAATGGGAATGTATCAGGGAGTCAACGCTTCCGAGGGCATCGGTATCGGCACCGTCATGGTCGCCGTCGATCCCGACTTGACGTTTGAGCCGCACGAGGTTGCTGATTCGGCAGCAGAGAAGGAGCGCTATCAGTCCGCTCTTTCGGTCTTCTGCGAGAAGACCCAGGCTCAGGCCGACCACATGAAGGAGACGGTGGGCGAGGCCGAGGCCGAGATCATGAGCGGACACATTGTCCTGGCTCAGGACCCGGGCATGACCGACGCCATCAACGCCGCCATTGACGGCGGTACCTGCGCCGAGCAGGCGCTCATGGACACCTCGACCATGTTCGAGAACATGTTCCTGTCCATGGACGACGAGATGTTCCGTCTGCGCGCGGCCGACATCGCCGACATCCGCACCGGTATTCTGGCCGAGCTGCTGGGCAAGGAGGTCGTCGACCTCTCCGTCCTGCCCGAGAACACCGTCGTTGTCGTGCACGACCTTACGCCGTCCATGACCGCCACGATCGATAAGGCCCACGTTGCCGGTATCGTCACCGAGACCGGTGGCCGCACGTCGCACTCCGCGATCATTGCGCGCGCCCTCGAGATCCCGGCTGTCCTTTCGGTTTCCAACAGCTGCACCGCGCTGCGCAACGGTATGACCGTTGTCGTCGACGGCGGCAAGGGTATCGTCGAGGCCGATCCCGACGAGGAGACGCTCGCTGCCTACACCGCCAAGGCCGAGGCCTTCGCTGCCGAGAAGGCAGCCCTCGAGGCCTTCCGTGGCAAGCCGTCCGTGACTGCCGATGGCATCAAGAAGATCATCGCCTGCAACATCGGTAACCCCGATGACGTGCCCAACGCGCTCGATCACGACGCCGAGGCCATCGGTCTGTTCCGCTCCGAGTTCCTGTTCATGGACTCTGCCGAGCTTCCTTCCGAGGAGGAGCAGTTCAACGCCTACCGTAAGGTCGCCAGCGCGCTCAAGGGTGCTCCGGTCATCATCCGCACGCTCGATGTGGGTGGTGACAAGGAGATTCCGTATCTGCATATGGTCAAGGAAGACAACCCCTTCATGGGCTTCCGCGCCGTGCGTTACTGCCTGGCCAATCCCGACCAGTACAAGGTCCAGCTCCGCGCTCTGCTGCGCGCTAGCGCCTTCGGTGACGTCAAGATCATGATCCCGCTCGTCACCTGCGTCGAGGAGGTCTTGGCTGTCAAGGAGCTCGTCGAGCAGTGCAAGGCCGAGCTGACCGAAGAGGGTCGCAAGTTCAACGAGAACATCGAGGTCGGCATTATGGTCGAGACACCTGCCGCCTCGCTGCTCGCAGACCGTCTTGCCGAGGTCGCCGACTTCTTCTCCATCGGCACCAACGACCTGATCGGCTACACCATGTGCGCCGACCGTGGCAACGACACCATCTCCAACCTGTACCAGGTGTACTATCCCGCCGTGCTCCGCTCGCTCAAGAACATCATCGAGAGCGGCGTGAAGGCCGGCATCATGGTCGGTATGTGCGGCGAGGCCGCTGCCGATCCGCTGCTCGAGCCGCTGCTGATCAGCTGGGGCCTGGAGGAGTTCTCGATGAGCGCTCCGTCCATCCTGCGCGCCCGCAAGACCATCAGCCAGTGGACCAAGGCCGAGTGCGACGAGCTCGCCGAGAAGGCGCTCGCCTGCAACACCGCTGCCGAGGTCAAGGCACTGCTCGAGTCCGCAGCTCGCTAATTTGGTATCAGAGGTAACCGCGTGGTTGGAATGGGCCGGCCACGCGGCCCTCACATATACAGGGGGTACTGTAAATGTTCTACACGCTAACCGCTAACCCGGCTGTCGACATGACGGTTTCGAGCTCTCCGCTCGAGCCCGACGAGAACGTCCGCACCGGCTCGGCCAGCTACACGGCTAACGGCAAGGGCCTCGACGTGTCCTTCGCCTTTAAGAAGATGGGCGTCGACACCGTCGCGCTCGGCTTCTTCGCTGGCTTCACGGGCAAGTTCATCGTCGAGGAGGTCATGAACCTGGGTTGCCTCTGCCGCCCGGTCTGGACCGACGGTATCACGCGCATTAACACCTACGTCAACGATGGCCAGCACGAGTACGGCATCCTGAACCCGGGTGCTCCGATCACGCCGCAGCACCAGGAGGAGCTCTACAACATCCTGGACACCGCGGGCGATCTCGAGTGCCTGATCGTTTCCGGCTCCGTGCCTCCCAAAGCTACGCCTGACTTCCTGGCTAAGGTCATGGAGCACGCTCAGGCCCGTGGCGCCGACGTCGTCCTGGACCTGTCCTCCGATAAGCTCAAGGAGCTCGCTCACAAGAAGCCGCTGCTCATCAAGCCGAACCATCATGAGATGAAGGCCATCTTCGGCGTGCCGGTCGACACCGACGACGAGGTTCGCGTTGCCATGAAGATGGCTCACGACGCTGGCGTTCAGAACGTGCTGCTCACCCGTGGTAGCCGCGGCGACGCTTACTTCTCCAACGGCGAGGACATCTGGTACGCCAAGCGTGAGTTCAACATCAAGCTGGTCTCTTCCGTCTGCGCCGGCGACTGCACCCTCGCTGCGTTCCTGCACAAGTGGTACAGGGATCGCGACAACGTCGAGGAGGCCATGAAGCTCGCTATGGCCACCGGCGCCAACGTTGCCGAGTCCGTCGGCATCGGCGACTTCGGTCACGTCGACGAGTACAGCAAGCGCGTTGCTGTCCGCAAGCTCGATCGTCAGTAATCGAAACGCGACATATTCGTGCGCATGCGGCGCCCCGGTTTCGGCTGGGGCGCCTTTTTGTTCCGCCACGGGGGAGAGGTGTCCCGCCGTACTTCATCGCTTCCACACCGTTCACCGAGTTGTCCTAGCCTTTTACCGATGCGTGGAATATACTTTCATTAACACGTTGCTTCGTGAAAGGAACATTCATGATTTACACGCTCACTGCAAATCCCGCCATTGACTACAACATCGCCTGCGACGGCCTTGCTGCCAACACCGTCACGCGTACTCGCAACGCCGTCTATACGCCCAACGGCAAGGGCCTCAACGTCTCGTTTACGCTTGACCACTATGGTGTCGACACCACGATCCTGGGTTTCTTCGCCGGCTTCTCGGGTGAGTTCATCGTCAAGGGCGCCGAGGCCCTGGGCGTGCCCGTCAAGCCCGTGTGGACCGACGGTATTACGCGCGTCAATGTGTTCCTCAACGCCGGTCCCGACACCGAGTACAACATGGTCAATGCCGGTGCCGCCATCAATGAGGCCAACGAGCAGGAGATGTTTGAACTTATCGATTCGCTCGATGACATGACCTGCCTGGTCATCAGCGGCTCGCTGCCTCCCAACACTTCCGAGGGCTTCTTGGCCGAGGTCCTGCGCCGTGTCAAGGCCAAGGGGGCCGAGTTCGTCCTCGACATCTCGAGCCATCAGCTGGCAGACCTCATTGCTCTGGAGCCACTGCTGATCAAGCCCAATGACGACGAGCTGCTTGACATCTTTGGCATCAAGGTGAGCGGTGGCGACGACGAGTCCGTCAAGGGCGCTATGGCCGAGCTGCACGCCAAGGGCGCCAAGAACGTGCTGCTGACCCTTGGTGGCGCCGGTGCGTACTTCTCCAACGGCGAGCATATCTGGTTTGCCAACCGCACCTTCGACGTCAAGCTGCTGTCGACGGTGTGCGCCGGCGATTCCTCGCTCGCTGCCTTCCTGTCCGTGTGGCACGACGCCCCCGAGCGCGTCGGGGACGCCCTGCGCCTTTCGATGGCCACTGGCGCCAACGTGGTCGAGTGCCCCGGTCTGGGTGATTTTGCCAAGGTGGACGAATATAAGAAGCACATCGAGGTTCGCCAGGTCTGCTAGTTCCGGCACCTTGTCTGAATAGTTTGATTATTTCGCATCCGTCTTAGACTAGGACGGATGCGTTTTTGTTTATCGGACTTGCGTGTGCAGTGGAGGCTGTTTCTTGCTAGACTTCTTGCAGACGCAATCGATAGCCAATTTGATAGTCGCAGGAGGCCATAGGCATGTGCAATGTTTCGCTCAACGGTACTCAACCGTCCGATGCGTCCCTGTGCGTCCTGCGCGCGCTTGAGGCGGCTGGTCTTGAGGCTTGGTACGTGGGCGGTTGGGTGCGCGACGCCCTGATGGGGTACCCCAGCCACGATGTTGATATGTGCTGTAGCGGCCTGTGGCAGGAGTCCAAAGCGGCGCTCGAGGCCGCCGGCATTGCGGTTGTGGAGTCGGGCATTAAATTTGGCGGAATCACGGCTATTTCCGATGGCGAGCGTATCGAGGTCACCACGTACCGTCTGGATGGCTTTTACACCGATGGTCGCCATCCCCAGAGTGTGGAGCGTGCCGCCTCGCTCGAGGACGATCTGGCGCGCCGCGACTTTACCGTCAATGCCATGGCCTGGCATCCCGAGCGCGGGCTTGTCGACCGCTACGACGGCCAGGGTGACTTGGAGCGCAAGCTGATTCGCGCTGTCGGCGATCCCAAGCGTCGCTTTAACGAGGACGCCCTGCGCATGCTGCGTGCGGTGCGCTTTGCCTGCCGTCTGGACTTTATGATTGAGCCCGAGACCAAGCGTGCGCTTGCCGAGTGCGCGCCGCTGCTCGATGCCGTGGCGCGTGAGCGTGTGGGTATTGAGCTCGAGGGCATTCTTTCGACCGGTCACGGGGGAGACGCCATGTTGCGCTACCCTGAGCTCATCTGCGCCGCTGTGCCCGAGTTGGCAGCGGGTCGCGGGTTTGATCAGCGAAGTGTCTATCATGCGTTTAACGTCTACGAGCATATCGCCCGTGTGCTGACGGTGGCAGGGGAGCTGGCGCTGTGCGACGGCGTCGCGCCATCGTCGAGCCTTATGTGGGCGGCGTTTTTGCACGATGTCTCCAAGCCCGAGTGCTTTACGGTCGATCACGCCGGCAGCGGACACTTCTACGGTCATCCCGAGCTCGGCGCCAAGAAAGCGCGCGTCATTATGGATCGCCTGGCACTCTCGCACGACCTGGTGCGCGACGTTTGCCTGCTCATCAAATATCACGATAAGCCGCTGCGCCCCGAGCGCTCCTGCCTGCTCAATATGATGCGCGCGCTTTCGGGCGAGGGCGTCGACACGCCGCGTCTGATGGACGAGCTCATGGACCTTAAGCGTGCCGACACACTCGGCAAGGCCCCGTCGTGCTTCTATTACGTTGAGACGATTGAGGAGATGCGCGCGCTGGCGCACGAGCTGATGAAGGCAGGGGAGCCCTATACGCTTAAGATGCTCGCCATCAACGGCGGCGACCTGATCCGTGCCGGAGTCAAGCCCGGGCCGGAACTGGGGCAGCTTCTCAACTCCGCCCTCGACGCCGTGATCGAAGACAACATTCCCAACGAGCGCGAAGCTCTTTTGGTCCATCTCAACTTGAATTAGCTACCATGTTTACCTGCGTGTTCCATAACCTGCCGACAATTTTTCGGCAATTTGGAATTTCTTCTTGCGCTGACGTTTTTTGTCCCGTAATATATTTCCTCGCAGCACGGCAGTGCAGATGTCATGTGGCCCGTTCGTCTAGCGGTTTAGGACGCCGCCCTCTCAAGGCGGAGATCACCAGTTCGAATCTGGTACGGGCTACCACGCATCTGATACCCGGCTTTCCCATGGAAGGCCGGGTTTTTATTTTCAAACAAACGTCTGCAATTCGCGTTTGAACCAGAGCTTTGCGTTCTGCCTATGGCCCTTACGGGTACAATATCCAAGATATTTTGACTGTTAGAAGGAGTCTCATGACGGAGTCCTCTCAGCATACGTCTAAGCCCCAGGTCGAGGTTGAGGCCTCGGGCGGAGATGACAATAAGAGCGCACGCCGCGGCGCCATCTTTATCGGCGTCGTGCTGGTGGGTTATATCGTCTATCTGGTGGTAACCGGGCAGATGGGGCAGTTCTGGGCCGCAATGTCGAGCGTCCAGGCGCCATGGCTCGTTGTCGCGTGTCTTTGCATGTTCATGTATCTGTTCTTTGGCATTGTGGCCTATGCGATCGCCGTCTGGCTCGACCCATATTCACCCGTCGGCATCCGCGACCTGATTTCGGTCGAGGCGAGCGGCATCTTCTTTGGCAACCTGACGCCCATGATGATGGGCTCGACTCCCGCCCAGATCTACCGCCTGACTAAAGCGGGCCAAAACGTCGGCGAGGCCGGAGCCACGCAGTTCACGCGCTTTATCGTGTACCAGTTTGGTCTCGTTGCCTGGGGCGCTATCCTACTGCTTGCTCGCATGCCGTTTTTTGCCGAGCGCTATGGCGACATGACGCTGCTGTGTGTCTTTAGCTTTGGTGGGCACTGCTGCATCTTGCTGGGCATCTTCGCCGTCGCGCTCATGCCTAAGACCGTCACGCGCGTCGCCCATTGCATCATCAATTGGCTTGAGCGCATTGGTGTCTCGGCCACTAAGATCGAGGGTTGGCGCACGTTTGTCGATGGCGAGATCTACTCCTTCTCCGAGAAGTTCAAGCTTTCAGCCGGACATTTTTCTTCCATGCTGCTCACGGTGGTCATCACCATGCTGCAACTCGCGTTTTTCTACCTCGTGCCGTATTTCCTGATGCTTGCCTTTGGCCACCACGAGGTCGACTTTTTCTCGGTCATGGCCGCGAGCGCCTTTGTCCAGCTGTTGAGCTCTGCGGTCCCCCTGCCCGGTGGAACTGGTGGCGCTGAGGGCGGCTTTGCATTGTTCTTGGGTCATTTCTTTGGGTCGGCTTCGACCGCCGGCTATCTGCTGTGGCGCCTCATTACGTTTATTGCGCCGACCATTTTGGCTGCGCCCCTGCTGGGCCTTAAGAGTGCCCACAACGAGAGCATCCATGCGCGCTGGGATCGCGTGATACGCAAGCTCGGTCGCACGCCTCAAACGCCCTCTGCGCCCACAAAGCCCCACCCCACGAATGCTGTTACCGTTGATCCCAAGAAGCAGGCTCAGAAGGCTTCTGGGACCGCTAAGCCGGCTCATAAAGCCTATGTGCGCCAGACAGGCGATGGTATTCGCGTATCTCCGTCGGCACTCAATAAGAAGAAACATCCTAAGTCGCAGTAGGGCAGTCGTGCGTTCTTCATGATGCGGGTCATATTTGTGCTGTATGGGGGATAATCCTCTTACGTAGATTATCTCTCATCTGTTGATGAATGCTCGCATATCGAAGGGACACGCCCATGGCAACCAGCAAACCGCGTCTTGATCGTCGCATCGTTCGCAGCCGTAATGCCATCCTTTCCGCTTTCGAGCGCCTGCTCATGGAAAAGCCGCTGGCAGACATTACGGTGAGTGCCATCGCGCGCGAGGCCAATGTCGACCGCAAAACCTTCTACGTGCACTTTGGCACGGTTGACGGCCTGCTCGATGCCATTGCCGTCGATGTGGTGGAGATGATTGTCGACTCGGTCGAGAAAACCCTTGCTTCAATGGACGGCGACACCAACGAGCGCGCCCTGGGCGCGGCGGCGACCTTCTTTAAAACCGTTAACGAGGCACTGTGCAACAACTTGGTGCTTAATCGTCAACTGATCGAGAACATTCCGCTCGATGATTTTATGGCTCGTCTTCGTGCGCCGCTCGAGCACGAGATTGCCGAGCGCGATCTGCTGCCCCAAGGTCTCAAGGACGAGATGTTCGATTACTATCTGGCGTTTTTGCTGTCGGGTATTATCGGTATCTATCGCACGTGGGCGCTGTCTGACGGCTCGGTTCCTATCGAGCGCGTCTCGGAGGTCGCCAACGATCTGACTCTCAACGGTCTGTCGAGTCTGGAATCTCGCTTCGAATAGCATCGATAATTCAACAACTTATAGAAGTTGCGGTGGAATAGGGATCGTTTTGGTTATTGGAAGGCCGTTCTGGTCCCTATTTCACCGCAACTTAGTAAAACTGTTTTGATGGTAAGGCGGGGCAGCCTCGAAGATGAGCCTCGAGACTGCTCCGCTTCATTTCTGAGCGTTTGTCGTGTAGGGCAGCATTAATCGTCGTTTTTGAGTATGCGGCCCTGTTTTTCGAACTTGTGCATGTCGCTATCGGCCATGCCCTGCGACTTGTCCTCGTGACGCTTGGCGTATAACGGATCGTCGGAGTCGTTCCAGATGCGGTCGGCGACAGGTGACCATGCCTCGGCGGCAGCCTGGGTCTTTTCGCGCAGCTGCTCGGGTGACTCCTTCTCGATTAGGTCGGTGCTCATTGCGCCACTCTCGGCGACCAGTTTGGGCAGCACGTCGGGATTCTCGAGCATGGGGCATGGTTTGAGGTAGTTGTCGTTAAACGGCATGTTCTCGTAGTACTTCATAAAGAGGGGAGAGCGCAGCGCGTCGAGTAAACTCACATCGTGGATGTTGGCGTTTGAGTAGTGGATGAACACGCACGGCTCCACGTCTCCGGCGGCGTTGATGTGCAGGTAGCGGCGGCCGCCGGCGATACATCCGCCTACAAACTCGCCGTCGTTTTGGAAGTCGAGCGTAAACAGCGGCTTCTTCTCACGCATTTCGCGGATAAAGTGATACATGTGCTCGCGCTGCTCGGGCGTGGGCATGAGCTCGGGGGTTGCATTGCGGCCAACCGGCATAAAGTGGAAGTACCAGCAGAAGAGTGCTCCCTCGCCGATCATCCAGTCCATGTTCTCCTCGGTAGCAACCGTATCGGCATTGGCGCTGGTCCAACAGGTGGAGATACCAAACGGCAAGTCGCGCTCGCGCAGGAGTTTCATGGCGTGCTCGATCTTTGCGTAGGTACCCTCGCCGCGACGGGCGTCGGTGGTGTGCTCATTGCCCTCGGCGCTGATGGCGGGGACAAAATTACCTACGCGAATCATATCGTCGCAGAAGGCCTCGTCGATCAGCGTGGAGTTGGTAAAGCAGAGAAACACGCAGTCCTGATGTTTTTCGCAAATTCTGATCAGGTCGTGCTTGCGGACGAGCGGCTCGCCGCCGGTATAGATGTAGATATGCGTACCGAGCCCTTTGCCCTGCGTAACGATAGAGTCGATGTCTTCGAACGAGAGATTCTGCTTGTAGCCGTACTCGGCGGCCCAGCAGCCCGTACAATGCAGGTTGCAGGCGCTCGTGGGATCGAGCAGGATGGCCCACGGAACGTTGCACTGGTACTTTTCGCGGTTCTTTTCCTGCTCTGGCCAAGCTAGCAGGTTGGCGTCGACAATGAGGGTCTTAAGCAGTTTGGTTCGCATCTGGGGATTAAGGCTGAACACACGCATGATCAGGTCATACCAATTGCCGCGGCTCTTGATGACATTGGTGAATGCCTCTCGCTGTACAGGAAATACGCGATTGGGGACCAGCTTGTTCACGAGGTCCATGATTTTGTCGATGTTTTCTTGCGGGTTGTCGTCGAGATAATCGATGAGCTTGTTGAGCGCTGCACGCTCTGCTGACCGTGTAAGCGACATGGGTATATCCTTTCACGTGTGCTTAATGTATGATAATACCCACTTGTGGATTAAACGAAGTCTAAAGATTTGTAGTGTGTCTATTCAACGAATCAATTTAATTTGGGGTGAAGCGTTATACGCCGACACCTTCTAAGTTGCGGTGAAATAGTGTCAGATGGGGATGCGGACGATTTCTTGGACCGCGCCTAGGCGTATCCATTGGAATCCTCCGATGCGCCTTCGCACGCTTGCATGACCTCGATACCATGCGATCGTGCGAACTCGACGAGCTCTGCGTTGCGGGCGTTTATGGTGCCGAAGGCGGCGGGGCACACGATAAGGCGCGCGCAGTGGACGAGGAGCTCTTTGGCGCGGGCTATGGTTTTATCCCCGATCGGCTCGAAGGCGCGCTCGGCCACGCATTCCGTCGCCAGGTCGCGCGCGAGCTCGCAGTCGATGTCCCCTTCGTGCAGAATGCCCGCGTAGAACGCCTTGCCCTGCCGGATGAGCTGGCGAAACACAGCTGACCCCGTACCTGCGCCGGCGATGACGAACGTGTGCGCATCGCCGTGTGGGCGCCCAATTTCCACGCTGCCGAAGCGCTCGTTGAAGGTGCCATGTTGAAGGCCGTAGAGCTCGCCAATCGTCTCGCGCGTGAATATGTCCTCGGGTGCGCCGGCGCGGAAGACCCGGCCGTCCTTCACGCAAATCACCTTGTCGGCGCTTTTCTGCGCGAGCTCGAGTTCGTGGATGGACATGATGACAGCAACATTCCGCGATTTCGCAAGGTGGCGAAGTATTCGCAGCAGGTCGATCTGGTAGCGGATATCGAGATACGACGTGGGCTCATCGAGCACGAGCACACGCGGATCCTGCGCGATGGCGCGTGCGAGCATGACGCGCTGGCGTTGCCCGTCGCTTATCTGCATGAAGTCGCGCTCGGCGAGCCCTTCCACATGTGCGGTTTTCATGGCCTCGTCGACCCGACTATGGTCATCGGGCGTGAGTGTGCCCATTCGCCCGGTGTAGGGATGCCTTCCCGCCTCTACGATATCGCGGCAGGTGAGGAGCTCGGTCCGGGGGCGATCTGTCAGCATAACGGCAAGGTTCCTTGCGAACTCCGCCGTCTTCCATCGGGAAATCTCTCGCCCGTCGAGCTCGACCGTGCCGGCATGCGGTGCCAGATGGCGTGTGATTGTTTTCAAGATGGTCGACTTGCCCGAGCCGTTCGGCCCGATGAGCGCCACGACGTCGCCCGCGCGAACCTCCAGATCGACGCCTTCGACTACGACCTTCTTGTCGTAACCCGCCGACAGGTCGCTTATGCGGAAAAGCGGCGCTCCGTCAGCCTGCGTTTCGACCGGGGTTTCGAGGTTCGACTCCCCTCCGAGCGTTTTGGGCTGCGGCACGAATTTCCCCATCTACCTCACCCGCTTCTTCAACATGAGTGCGATAACCACCGGCGCGCCGAAGATGGCGGTGACGGCGCTGATGGAAAGCTCGACGGGGGAGAACAGCGTGCGTGCGATCAAATCGCAGCCCGCGCAGAAGATGGCGCCTCCCAAGAAGCACGCAGGAATCACGCGGATGGGCTTCGACGACTTCAGCGCCGACTTAACGAGATGCGGAACCGCGATGCCTACGAACGACACCGGACCAGCGAACGCGGTCACGCAGGCGGAGAGCATGCTTGCTAGAAGGACGAGCACCACGCGGAAGCGTGCGACGTTCACGCCGACGCTTTTTGCGTAGGCTTCTCCCAGCTGGAAGGCGGAAAGGGGCTTCGATATCGCGAATACGCATGCGCTCACGGTGATCACCACGACCGCGATGACCGCGACGTCGTCCCAGCTCGAACCCGAGAAGCTACCCAAAGACCAGTTGTGCAGGTTCACGATGGACTGGTCGTCGGCGAAGGCGATGAGGAAGTTCGTCGCCGCCGAGCAGATGTATCCCACCATGACGCCCGCCACGATGAGCATGGCCATGGAACTTATGCGCCGTGCGATGAGGAGCACGAAGCCGATGGTGATAAGCGATCCCAGAAACGCTGCGGCCACCATGACCGACGAGGACATGGCCTGGTTCGCGCCCAGAAGCACGATCATCGTAAGCGCGACGACGAACTCTGCGCCCGAGGAGACGCCCAAGATGAACGGGTCGGCGATGGGGTTGTTGAAAAACGTCTGCAGCAGGAACCCGGAGAGCGAAAGTGCCCCGCCGAGAAGTATGGCTGAAAGCACGCGCGGCAGGCGAATCTCCCAGATGACCTGGCTTTCCATGGAATTGGCCGCGCCGCCCGAAAGGATGTCGGGGATGTGATCTGCGGGCACGAGCACGCTCCCGATGCACAGGTTGGCCCCGACGAGCACGATGAGGGCAACAGCGAGCAGCGCCGTCACGACGCGACACCGCGCGGCGCGCCCCGATTCGTCGTATGCCATGGTAAGCCGGCTTCTCATGGCGCTAGCCGAGCTTCCTCAGATAATGGAAGTCACTCGTGTCATCGCCGGTGAACGCCCCGTGCAGCTCGTCGATAATGTCGGCGGTAGAAGTCATCTGCTGGTACATGTCGGCGCTTGTGACCCAGACGTTGCCGTTCTTCACGGCTTTGAACTGCGACAATAGCGCGTTTTTGCTTACGAAGTCGCTCAAGGTGGCAACCGATTCGTCGATGGTGCCGTTGTAGACGATGATGTCGGCATCCTTCGCCGTCGCATAGAAGCGCTCCATTTCGAGCGTTACTGACGAACCTGACGTCGACGCCGTCTGTGCGTCATCGAGCGCGTAGCTGCCGCCTGCGAGCTCGATCATCTGCGCCACGTAGTCGCCCCTCCGCCGCGTGACGGCGGCCCCGTTCGAGTTAATGTAGAAATACGCCACGGTTTTACCTGACGACGCGAGCCCCGACGTTTGCTCGACGCGGGCCTTCTGCTCGTTGAACAGGTGCGCGGCCTCGTCTTCCTTGTCGAACAGGACGCCGAAAAGCTTAATCCACTCGACGCGTCCGAGTGCTTCGGGCTCGCTCGACGACTGTTCGGTGAGCACGACGAGCCCGAGCTTCTGCAGCTTTTCCTTCACATCGGGCGTGTGGTTGATCATGGTGTTCTCGATGGCGAGCGTGCAGCCCGAGGCCGATATTCGCTCGTAGTCGGGCGCGCTGTACTTGCCGCCGTAGGCGATCGCCCCACTTTCGAGCGCGCTTTTGAAGCCCGCGACCGAGCAATCGTCGGCCTTCGTGCCCGACATTAAGATATTGTCGTTCGCATCGAGCGCGTCGACCAGGCACATCGTCGCCGACGACACGAGGTACACCTTGTCGGCGGGGCGTCTTATGACCGCGATGTCGGAGCTCAACCCGTCAGGTACCTTCGCATCTTGCGGCACCACGAGGAAGCGCTCCCCGTTCGAAACGCAGATAAGCCGCAAGCCGCCTTCGAACTCGTCGACAGTGAAGTGCTTGGCGTATTCAAGCTGAAGCGCCCCCGTCGGCTCCCAGCCGCAGCCCAAATCAGCGTTGTGGAAGTCGGCCGCGGCGCTTGAAGCCGTTCCCGCAGGGGAGCCGCCGCTTGCATCGTCGCCCGATTTCTCCTTCATGGTGGATGAGTCGAAGTGGAGCGTGTAGTCGATGGTGTGCGGCGTCGACATGGCGACGGTCTCGGCCGACACGGCGATGTCCTCGTCGAGCGTGACGGGTATCTCGAACGTGGAGTTGCCGCCGTCGTTTACGGGCGCGTAGTCCACGCCGTCGACGGTCATCTTGTCGTAGTTCGAACTCGACCAGGTGATGGTCGCGGTGTAGGTGTCGCCATCCTTCACAATTGTGGTGGGCGAGGCGATGCTTGCGCGCCCTGACCCGCCGGAAAGCGAGACGCTCACAGTGTATTCCTGAGAGCCCGCCGTGGCACCGGTCACGTTCGGGCTCGCACTGCACCCCGCGAAGGGAAGCGCGAGCAGGGCGACGAGAACGCAGGCGATCGCGCGCGCCGCGATGCTGCGGCGCTTCCTGTTTTCCCCCTTGGGAAGAATCGACCGCATGGCGTTACTTCAGTGCGTCGGCGCGCAGATCGACGCCGGCGGATTCGAATACGAGCGTGCGGTCGTACCACCGCTCCCTTTTAATGCTCCACGCGGCGCAGGCGGTGTCCTCGTCGAGCGCATCAACGGGCACGTCGTAGGTGTACTTGCCTTCCGCGTTTTCCACATAGGGGATGAAGTCGGCCTCGCTCGCGGCGGCAGCCTCGTCGCCCGTGCCCATGAAGAGCTTGCCGTAGCCCGTGCCGGAAAGTGTCATCACGCAGTGCATGGAGCCGTTTTCCACGATGAGCTGGGCATCCACAATCCTGAACATGTTCGAGCTGGAATCTACGGTGATCGGATAGGTGCCGTCGGCCACCTTGTCGGCGGTGATGGGGGCAGCGCTTGCGCCCTCGGGCGCATCGGCCGCCTGTTCGGTCTTTTCCTGGGAATCGGCATCGCTTGCCTTTGCGCTGTCGATTGAATTTCCGCCGCAGCCGGCGAGCGAGAACGCGAAAAGCGCCGCCGACAGGGCGAAGGCGAGGGTTTTCTTCAACATGGAGGGGGTTCCTTTCAATCGCTTCGACCGCCCGCGCCGTGCGGTGGGCGGGCGGGATGCGAATGCAACGGGCATGCGCCGTCAGTCGGGGAAGGCGCATGCCCGTTGCACGGGGACGCGACCGGCGCCCCCGTGCGCGGCGAGTTTACAGCTTGGCGATGGCGTCGTCCACGTGCGCGACGTAGATGTCGTCGACCGCGACGTTCTGTCCCAGACCCTGGAGCAGGCACGTCACTTCGAAGCCGGCGGCCACGAACTTCGCAGCCCAGCTGTCGGGGTCGGTCTCGTCTGCCATGTCGTTGTTCGCGTGGTCGCCCGCGACCACCATGAACGGCGCGAGCACGGCCTTCTTGTAGCCTGCGGCGCTCGCGGCGGCGATAACATCCTCGCAGGTCGGTTCAGCCTCGACGGTGCCGACGAAGAACTGCGTCAAGCCCTCGTTCTTAAACACTTCCTGCATCTTGGCATAGTCGGCGTTGGAATCGGCTTCGGTGCCGTGGCCCATGAGGCACAGCGCCGTCTTGCCGTCGTCGAAGGACGCCATGTTCTCCTTAATGGCTGCGGCCACCTTCTTGTAGTCGTCGTCGGAGGTGAGCAGCGGGTCGCCGAGCGAGATTTTGTCGAACTTGTCGGCATACTTGTCGAGCTCGTCTTTCACGTCGGTGTATTCCAGGCCACCCATGAGATGCGTCGGCTGCACGACGATTTCCTTTACGCCGTCTTCCACGCAGCGGTCGAGCGCCTCGGTCATGTTGTCGATCGTGATGCCGTCGCGCTTCTTCAGCTTGTCGATGATGATCTGCGCGGTGAAGGCGCGGCGGATGTCGTAGTCCTGCCAGTACTTCTCGCGGATAGCGTCTTCGATGGCGCCGATGGTGATGTGGCGCGAGTCGTTGTAGCTCGTGCCGAAGCTCGTGACGAGGATGACCGGCTTCACGGCCTTCTCCTTTTCACTCGATTTCTCGGAACTCGCGGAGGTGTTGGAGCAGCCCGCGAGCGCGACTCCGGCGAGCGCGAAGGCTCCGGTTGCTGCGGCGCCCATGAAGCCGCGGCGTGACATCTGGTCGGACATGGTTTTTCCTTTCCTCGGTTTGCCGGTCCCCCGGCGACAGTTGCTTGTCGGCACAAGCGAAAGAAAAGCGCACCCCTCGGGGTTCACAAGGAGCTAACGCCACGGCGATGCCGTGAGGAAAAGGCGAAGCAGTCTGGCTTGGGGCGCGAGGCGGTTCGCCCGTGCGTCCTATACAGTAATGTCCCTTGCCCAGGATTCCCACCTGGTTCCCTCCGCAAGCCAGCGCGGGCTGTGCGGGCGCCGCGCCGGTCATTTCCTTTTATCCGATTGTCATATGCTCGTTGCCGAATCTTTTACTATGATAGTGGGCACTTTTGAACGTGTCAAAGCCAGGGCGGGCGGCATTGCGCCTCCTGCCTGCGTATTTGCGCCGATTGCCGCTGCGGGCGCCGTGTTTTGGCCGCTGCGCGAATGGCAGCGTAAACGGTTGCGATGAGAAACGGGAAGGGAAGGCTCGGATGATTCATATCGTTGGCGCTGGCTCAGGCGCCGCCGACCTTATCACGCTGCGCGGGGCGCGCCTTTTGCGCGCGGCCGACGTGGTCGTTTGGGCGGGAAGCCTTGTGAACCCCGAGCTGCTCGCTGAGTGCAAGGAATCCTGCATCGTCTACGACAGCGCGCACATGACCTTGGAGGAAGTGCTCGACGTGATGTGCGCGGCAGATGCGCGGGGCGAGGACGTGGTGCGCCTGCACACGGGCGACCCGTGCCTGTACGGCGCCATCCAGGAGCAGATGGACGCGCTCGACGCGCGCGGCGTGGACTACGAGGTGGTGCCCGGCGTGTCGAGCTTTTGCGGTGCCGCGGCGGCGCTTCGCCAGGAATACACGCTGCCGGGAATCAGCCAGTCGGTCGTGATCACGCGGCTTTCCGGACGTACCCCCATGCCCGCGGGCGAGGGTATGCGCACCATGGCGGAAAGTGGCTCGACTATGGTCATCTTCCTGAGCTCGGGTATGCTCGCCGAGCTTTCCGCCGAGCTTTTGGCCGCGGGCCGCAGCTCCGACGAGCCGGCCGCGCTCGTGTACAAGGCGACCTGGCCTGAGGAGCGCGTGGTGCGCTGCACAGTGGGCACACTCGCCGATGCGGGCGCGCGAGAGGGCATCGACCGCACGGCGCTCGTGGTGGTGGGCCGCGTGCTCGGAGCTCGCGGCGGGTTTTCGCACAGCGGCGCGCAAGCAGAGTCGTACGAGCGCAGCAAGCTTTACGACCCTTCGTTTGCCACGGGGTATCGGAAGGCGAGCAGCTAGCGTGGCCTTCGAGCACTACATATATACCGGGACGACCCGCCTGCGCTGCGGCTACACCACGGGGAGCTGCGCCGCGCTCGCGGCGAAGGCGGCCTGCGAGATGCTTTTGTCACGAAAGCCCCTCGGCCGCGTGTCGATCGTCACCCCCGGCGGGCTGCCCGTCGAGGCGAACGTGGTCGACGCATGCATCGGCGAGGGGTGCGCCCAGTGCGCCGTGCGAAAGGACGCAGGCGACGATGCCGATGTGACTGACGGCGTACTCGTGTACGCGCACGTGGAACATGCGGGGTCGGGCACGGGTGCTGCGGGCAGCAAGGACGTGCCCGCGCGCGAATCGGAAGTTTCCGTCGATGGCGGCGTGGGCGTGGGGCGCGTGACATTGCCCGGGCTCGAGCAGCCGGTGGGGGCGGCCGCCATCAACGCGACGCCGCGCGCGATGATCACTTCGGCGGTGCGCGAGGTGTGCGCCGCGCACGGCTTTTCTGGAAATATTGCTGTGACGATTTCGGTACCCGAGGGTGTTGCCCTTGCCAAAAAGACCTTCAACCCGCATCTGGGGATAGAGGGCGGCATCTCCATCCTGGGCACGACGGGCATCGTCGAGCCGCGCAGCCTCGCTGCCTTGCGCGACAGCATCGAGCTCGAGATCCGGCAGCATGCGGCTATGGGGCGGCGCGGAGTCGTGCTCACGCCCGGCAACTACGGCGGGCAGTTCATCTCGGGGCATTTCCACCTAAACGGTGCGCCGGTGGTCTTCATCTCCAACTTTGTGGGCGATGCGATTGACTGCTGCGTTCGCGAGGGATTTACCAATGTCCTTCTTGTGGGACACATCGGCAAGTTGGTGAAGGTCGCGGGCGGCATCATGGACACCCATTCGCGTACCGCCGACTGCCGCGCGGAGATTCTGGCCGCCCACGCGGCCATGGCCGGCGCGGGCGCGAAGACCGTGCGCGAGATCATGTCGTCCGTCACGACCACGGCGGCGCTCGAGGTAATCGAGGCCGCCGGCGTTGGGGACGCTGCGCGCGCCTCGCTCGCTGCGGCAATTGAGGACAGGTTGCGCCGACGCGCGGCGGGCGCATGCGACATCGCCGCGGTCGTGTTCGACGCCGAGCGCCGCGAGCTTTTCCGCACGTCGGGCGCCGATGCAGTTATCGGGAAATTGGGGGCGACGTATGAGTAAAGGCGTTCTGTACGGGGTGCGCCGTGCAATCGGCTGGCCGGGGACGAAGGTGGTCATGAAGGCGCGCCGCTCGCTTGCGGACACGAAGCGCTTCCTTTGCGAGGAGGGTGCCTTCGACGGTGCCGAGCTTGTAGAGGACTGTGGGCTTCCGGGCGAGCGCGTGTACCGCTCGCTCGACGATGTGCCCGATCGGGGCAGCTACTTCTCGACGATGGTGGTGCGCTAGATGAGGGTTTCCTGCATAGCGTTCACTGAGAGGGGGTATGCGTTGGCGGTGCGCACCGCACACGCGCTTTCCGATTGCGCGCAGACAGGTGAAGACGACCCTGGCTGGGACGTTTCCGTTTCGCGCGGGTTCGGCGAGGGGAAGGCCGACCTGCGCGCATGGACGGCGCTCGCGTGGGAAGCGTCGGACGCGCTTCTGTTCGTGGGCGCGGCGGGCATCGCCGTGCGGGCGATCGCGCCGCATGTCGCCTCGAAGGCAAACGATCCCGCGGTTGTGGCGATCGACGAGGCGGGGCGCTTTGCCGTCCCGCTTTTGTCGGGGCATTTGGGCGGTGCGAACGAGCTTGCGCAAACTGTGGCACGCGCGGCAGGGGCCATCCCCGTCATCACCACGGCGACCGACGTCCGCGGCGTGTGGGCGGTGGATACGTGGGCGCGCTGTGCGGGGCTCGCCGTTTCGAATCCCGAGGCCATCAAGCGAGTGTCGGCGCGGCTGCTTTCGGGCGGGCGCGTGGCGCTCTATTCCGACATGCCGATTTCGGGACAGCCGCCTGAGGGGGTTGACATTGCGTCCGACCGCGCTCGGGCCGATATCGTCGTGTCGCCGTTCGCTGGCGCGAATGCAGGTGCGTCCGTTCGTGCGGCGGAGACAACGGGCGAGGTCGTGCCCGCCGGTGAGACGGGGAAGCCGGCGGGCGTGCGGGCGCAGGCGCCTGCGCCCGAGCCGCTTCGCCTTGTCGTGCCCTGCATCGTTGCGGGCATAGGATGCCGTCGCGGTGCGTGCGCCGAAGCGATCGAGGAGGCGTTTCTTCTCGCGTGCGGGCAGGTGGGTATCTCGCCTTCGGCCGTGCGCGAGGCGGCGACGATCGACGTGAAGGCGCACGAGGAGGGTCTGCTCGCCTTCTGCTGCGCGCGCAATATCCCGCTTGCGACGTATTCCGCAGAGGAGTTGTCGCAGGTCGAAGGCAGCGTTTCGCCATCTGATTTCGTGCGCGCGACGGTGGGGGTCGACAACGTGTGCGAGCGGGCAGCGCTCGCGGAGGGGGGCAAACTTATCTTCCCGAAGCTCGCTCACGGCGGCGTGACCGTCGCGTTTTCCAAGGTAACTATTAAACTTTCGTTTAAGGAGCGGTGATGGGAAAGCTCTTCGTGGTGGGAATCGGCCCGGGCGGCCCCGACGGCATGACGATTGCGGCTCGGCGTGCGCTCGAGGCGTCCGACGTCGTTGTGGGTTACACGAAATACGTGGAGCTCTCGCTCGCCGCCGTGCCCGACGCGGCGCATCTCGCGACGCCGATGATGCACGAGGTCGAACGGTGCCGCCTTGCGCTTTCGCGCGCGCAGAGTGGAGACGCCGTGGCGCTCGTGTGCAGCGGCGACGCGGGCGTGTACGGCATGGCGAGCCCCGTGCTGGAGCTTGCGGAGGACTACCCCGATGTAGACGTGGAAGTTATCGCCGGGGCCACCGCGGCTCAGAGCGGGTCGGCGGTGCTCGGCGCCCCGCTTGCCCACGACTTCGCGGTCGTGTCGCTCTCCGACCTGCTCACGCCATGGGAGGTCATCGAGCGCAGGCTCGCCGCCGTGGCGAGCGCCGACTTCTGCATCTGTTTGTACAACCCGCGCAGCAGAAAGCGCGCCGACAGGCTCTCACGCGCGGCGAAGATTATGCTCGAATGGAAGGCCCCCGACACGCTCTGCGGCTGGGTACGCAACATCGGGCGCGAGGGGCAGCAGTCGGGCATGTGCAGGCTCTCTGAGCTGGGGGAGATCGACGCCGACATGTTCACCACCGTGTTCGTCGGCAACGCGGACACGAAGCTCGTAGGCGGCCGTATGGTCACGCCACGCGGGTATCGGGAGATTCCATGCGAAAGGTAACGATCATCGGGGCGGGGCCCGGAAACCCCGACTTGCTCTCGCGCGCGGCGCTCGACGCTATCGACTTCGCCGACGTGGTCATCGGCGCTCATCGCGCGCTTGCCGGCATCGACGTGCCGCCCGACGTGGTGAGATGTGAGCTCGTGAAGACGGCGGACATCGTCGCCGCGCTCACCGATGCGGCGTCGTGGCGGCGCGCCGTGGTCGTGATGACGGGCGATGTGGGGCTGTTCAGCGGCGCGCGCCGCCTGGTGGAGGCGCTCTCCGGCGACGCGCAGGTGGACGTGCGCGTCGTTCCCGGCATAAGCTCAGCGTCGTATCTCGCCGCGCGCCTTGCGTGTCCATGGCAGGATTGGCGCTTCGCGAGCGCTCACGGCGTGGCGTGCGACATCGTGGCCGAGGCCGAGCGCGCAGGTGAACTCTTCCTCGTCACGTCGGGCGGGGAAGACCCCTCGCGGCTTTCGGGTGAGCTTGTGCATGCGGGCTTCGGGGACGCGCGCGTGACGGTGGCCGAGCGCCTGTCGTACCCCGACGAGCGCATTACCTGCGCGACCGCAAGTGAAATCGCAGGTCAGACGTTCGACGACTTGAACGTGATGCTTATCGAGTTCGCAGGCGGCGCCGGGTCGCCTGCGGGCTCTAGCGCAGCCTCCGAGGCACCGGCCGGCGCGTCTGCGCCCGCGGCGGCTTCTTCCGCGGCGGACTCTGCGGGCGCATCCCGCGCCGCGAGCTCCCGCTGGCCGTACGCTTCCTCGGGCATTCCCGACGAGCTCTTCATCCGCGGTGACGTTCCCATGACCAAGCAGGAGGTGCGAGCCGTCGCGCTCGCGAAGCTGCGCCTTACCGCGACCGACACCGTGTGGGACGTCGGCGCCGGCACGGGGAGCGTGTCGATCGAGGCGGCGCTCGTCGCGCGAGCGGGGTCGGTATGGGCGGTCGAGCGCAATGCGGCCGGCGTGCGGCTCATCCGAGAGAACGCGGATGCATTCGGGTGCGGCAACGTGCATGCGGTCCCCGGCGTCGCCCCCGAAGCGCTCGCGAAACTGCCCGTCCCCGACGCCGTGTTCGTCGGCGGGAGCGCGGGCGAGCTTCCCTCCATCGTGGAGGCGGCGCTCGAGAAGAACTCGCAGGTTCGCCTGTGCGTGCCATGCGTCACCGTTGAGACGCTCACCGAGGCGTGCGCGCTCCTCTCGGGTTCGCGCTTTAAGGGGTTCGAGTCGTGCCAGGTGTCGGCCGCCCGCGCCGAGGCTGTAGGCTCGCACCATCTTATGAAGGCGCAAAACCCCGTGTTCCTCGTCAGCGCGCGTGGTGCAGGTGGGGAAGGCGGCGCCCGGTGAGCACGTCCATCCCGCGCTTCATGGTCGCTGCGCCCTCGAGCGGGAGCGGCAAGACGGTCGTTACGTGCGCGCTCCTGCGCGCGCTCGCGCGCCGCGGCCTTGCATGCGCGGCCTTCAAATGCGGCCCCGACTACATTGACCCGCTCTTTCATCGCCGCGTCGTGGGTGCGCGCTCGGGCAACTTAGACGGCTTCTTCACCGACGCCCCGACGCTGTGCGCCCTGCTCGCACGCGGCGCCGCTGGCGCGGATGTCGCGGTGCTCGAGGGGGTCATGGGCTTCTACGACGGCATGGCGCCCGGCGTGGCCGACGCGAGCAGCTACCAGGTTGCGCGCGACACGGAAACGCCGGTCGTTTTAGTGGTGAACGGGCGCGGGGCGTCTTTATCGCTCGCCGCCGTAATCCGCGGCATCGCCGAGTTCCTGCCTTGTGCGAACGTGCGCGGCGTCGTGCTGAACAAGACGAGCGCCGCTGCCTGCGCCTACGCGAAGCCTGCGATCGAGAAGCACGCGGGCGTCGCGGTTTTGGGTAATATCCCCGCCGACGAGGCGTTCTCGCTCGAAAGCCGGCATCTGGGGCTTGTGACCGCCGACGAGGTCGAGCAGCTCTCCGCGCGCATCGACAAGATGGCCGAGCTGGTGGAAAAGAGCGTCGACGTCGACCGCTTGCTCGAAATAGCGGCGACGGCACCCGATATCCGCGAGGAACCTTACCGGTTGGAGCCGATCGCGGGAGCGCGGCCCATCATCGCCGTCGCGCGTGACGAGGCGTTCTCGTTCTACTACGAGGAGAACCTGCGCGCGCTCGAGGACCTGGGTTGCGAGCTGGCCTTTTTCAGCCCCCTGTGTGATAGCGAGTTGCCCCGGGGGACAAGCGCCCTCTATCTGGGAGGCGGCTACCCGGAGCTCCATGCGCGGCAGCTCTCCGAGAACGCGCCGATGCGCGAGGCGGTGCGGCGTGCGGTGGAATCCGGCATGCCGACGGTTGCCGAATGCGGTGGGTTTCTGTACCTGCAGCGCGAAATCTCCGATAGCGAGGGGCGGCGCTGGCCTGTTGTGGGCGCCCTTGAGGGCGCAAGCGAGAACGGGGGAGGGCTGTCCCATTTCGGGTACGTGGAGCTCACTTCCCAACGCGACGGGCTCTACGGGCCGCGCGGCACACGCATCCGCGCGCACGAGTTCCACTACTGGCAGTCCACCTGCCCGGGCGGCGACTTTTGGGCGCAAAAGCCCCGGCGTGACAAAGGCTGGCCGTGCATGACGACTACCCCGTCCCTGGTTGCGGGCTTCCCGCATGTGTACTATCCTGCGAACCCCGACGTTGCGCGCGCGTTCGCGTCTGCCGCAGCGTCGTTCGCAGAGAGGAGACGGCATGGCTGAAGCAACCGAAACCGCGCTTGCCTGCATCCGCGAGGAAGTCGAGCGCGCGTTCTCGTCGGCGCCGGGCGCCGTGCTCGAAGCCGCGCTCTCCCGGATCGCGCCCACAGACGAGTGCGCCCGCGCCACCGCGTACGCCGCGTGGGACTCCATCGCGCACCCCTTGGGGGGATTGGGCGACTTTGAAGATGCCGTCGCGCGTATCGCCGCAGCTCAGGGGAGCGCCGAGGTGGCCGAGTTTCCCCGTGCGCTCGCAGTATTCTTCTCCGACAACGGGGTCGTTGCCGAAGGCGTGTCGCAAAGCGGACAAGACGTGACGCGAGCCGTCGCGCGCAACATGTGCGAGGGGGCCACGAGCGCCTGCCGCATGGCGGCGTTCGCGGGTGCCGAGGTCGTGCCCGTCGACGTGGGTATGGCCCGGGGCATAGATGACGCGCGCATGGTACGCGCGAACGTGCGGCGGGGGAGCGGCAACATCGCGTACGGCCCCGCTATGTCTCGCGATGGGGCTGTGCGCGCGATCGAGGTCGGAATCGCCGTCGCGTGCGGGCTTGCTCGCGCCGGCGTGCGCCTTCTCGCCGCGGGCGAGATGGGCATCGGCAACACGACCACCTCGACGGCGGTGGCCGCAGTGCTCATCCGGGCGGACGCGCGGAGCCTCGTCGGCTGCGGCGCGGGGCTCTCGGACGCCTCGCTCGCGCGCAAGCGCGACGTGGTCGAGCGCGCTATCGACGCGAACTCGCCCGATCCCGCCGACCCGATCGACGTGCTCTCGAAGGTGGGCGGATTCGACATCGCGGCGATGTGCGGCTTCTACCTGGGAGCCGCGGCCTCGAAGGCGCCGGCGCTCCTCGACGGGGTCATATCCTGCACGGCGGCCCTGTGCGCGGCGCGCCTGTGTCCCAACGCCTTGGGCTACCTCGTGGGCACCCACGCATCAAGCGAACCCGCAAGCCAGGAGCTCCTTCGCGAGCTCGGTATAAAGGCACCCCTCGACGCAGGCATGCACTTGGGCGAGGGCGCGGGCGCCATGGCGTATCTGCCCCTTCTGGATTCGGCGCTGCGCGTGTACCGGGATGGGAAGACGTTCACGGCGACTGGCATGGCTGCTTACGAGCATTTCGAGGCTGGGAAATGACGGTGACGTTCGTTATCGGCGCCGCCGCGAGCGGCAAGAGCGCCTACGCCGAGTCCCTGTGCCTCGGGCACGACGGCCCCCGCGTGTACCTGGCAACGATGGAGCCCTTCGGGGAAGAGGGCGCCCGCCGCATCGCGCGCCATCGGGCGCTGCGCGAGGGCAAGGGGTTTTCCACCCTCGAGCGCACGCGTGACGTGGGCGCCGCAGTGCCCGGGCTTCCGCGCGGCTGCACGCTTCTTTTGGAGGACGTGGGCAACCTGGTTGCGAACGAGCTCTTCGTGGAAGGCGGCTTGTCCCCACGTGACCCCGACGCTGCGGCGCGCGAGGTGCTCGGAGGCATCGAACGGCTCGCTCAGGCCGCTGCGTATACGGTGGTGGTCACCGTCGACGTGTTCGCCGATGGGATGCGCTACGATGAGGGGACCGAGGCATGGAGGCGCGCGCTCGCGCGCGTGAACGCGGGCGTGGCGGCGCTGGCCGACCGCGCAGTCGAAGTGGTATGTGGGATTCCCGTGTGGATGAAAGGCGAAGGACCTACAAGGTGAAGATAGCAGAGGCAATTGGCGCGGCGTTCGGAACGTTCTCGCGCATCCCCGTCCCGAAATCGGCCTGGACCGATTTCGGATCAACCCATGCGCTTGCCGCGTTTCCCCTGGTGGGCGTTGCGGAAGGCTTCCTCATGACGGCGTGGGGGCACGTGGCGAACCTGCTCGGCGTGCCCGCGACCATCGTCGCGGCCGTGCTCGTGGCGTTGCCTGTGGCGGTGACGGGAGGCATCCACCTAGACGGGCTCTGCGACACCTCCGATGCGCTTGCAAGTTGGGCCCCGCGCGAGCGAAAGCTCGAGATCATGCACGACCCGCAGGCGGGCGCCTTCGGGGTCATCGGTGTTGTCGTGTACCTTATTCTGCAGTTTTCCCTGTTCACCGCGCTGCCGCTTACGGCGGGGGCGTTCCTCGCGCTTCTGTGCTCGCTCGTGTTCTCCCGCGCGCTTTCGGGGCTCGCCGTAGAATGCTGGCCTGCCGCGCGGGCGGACGGTATGGCCGTGGGGCTCTCGCCTGCGAAGAAGCGCGCGGCGATCGTCGTGCCGCTTTGCGCTTTCGCTGCGGCTTCGGCTGCAGGGATGGTCGCGTGCGCTCAGGCCGCCGGCGCCCTTATGGCGGTGGCGGGGCTTTTGGCGCTCGCGTGGTACCGCCATGTTGCCCTGTCCCGCTTCGGCGGGGTGACGGGTGATTTGGCCGGATGGTTTCTGCAATGGGCCGAGCTCGCGATGCTTGCCATGCTGGTGGCGGGGGGCATGCTCCTATGATGCTCGTGGTAGGTGGCGCGCATTCGGGGAAGAGGACCTTCGTGCGCGAAAAGCTCGGGTTCGCGGCGGACGATTTCGTCGACGCGGCGCAGCTTGCGGAGGGCGGTGTGCCCGCGGCTTTTGCCGGCCGTGTCGCGTACCGTGCTGAGGAACTCGTACGCGCGCTCGACGCTGACCGGGCGCTCGAGCGGCTGATCGGCTTCGACGCAGTGATTCTGTCCTTGGTCGGCTCGGGGGTCGTCCCCATGCGTGCGGAAGACGCCCAATGGCGCGAGCGCGCGGGGCGTCTGGGATGCGCGCTCGCTGCGCACGCCGACGTCGTCGTGCACATGACGTGCGGGATTCCCCAGGTCATCAAAGGAAACCTTACCGATGCGCCTCGAGGGACGCAGGGCGCGGGCGCGCCTTTGGAAGTCGTCTTCGTGCGCCATGGTGCCACGGCGGGCACGGAAGACCATCGCTACAGCGGGGCGGGCACCGACGAGCCCCTTTCGAGTGCGGGCGAGCGCGCTTTGCGCGAGCTCGCGTGCGATCGTGACGTGTTCCGTGTTATCACGAGTGGCATGGCCCGCACCGACCAGACGGCACGCATCCTCTTCCCGAATGCGGAGCTTATGGCATGCCTCGGTCTGCGCGAGATGGATTTCGGTGACTTTGAGGGGCGAAGCGCCGCCGAGCTTAAAGAGGATGCGCGCTACCGCGCCTGGGTAGACTCCTGGTGCGAGACGCGCTGCCCGCATGGCGAGGGCAAGAGCGATTTCACCCGCCGCGTCGTCGCGGCGTTTCGGGAGGCGTGCGAATCGGAGCGCGCCCAGGGGAGTGGGCGCGCCGTCTTCGTCGTTCACGCGGGTACCGTGAAAGCGCTGCTTTCCGAGCTTGCTGTCCCGAAAATGGAATACTTCGACGTGCATACCGAGCCGGGCGGCGCATGGGCCGCCACCTGGGATGGGCGCTGCCTTCGCGACGTTCGCCCCGCTTCGGGGGGCGATGCCCGGTGATGACGATTCTTGCCGTCGCCGTCGGGTTCGCGGCCGACCTTGCCTTCGGCGACCCGCGCTGGCTTCCCCATCCCGTCGTCGCCATGGGGCGCGCGATCACGTGGGCCGAAGGCCGCCTGCGGGGCGTATTCCCGCAAACGTCCGCGGGCACGCGCGCCGCAGGGCTTGTGCTCGCCGTGGCGCTTCCGCTTGCGTGTGGGCTTTTGACCTGGGGAATCCTGCAGCTTTGCGGCATGGTTCACCCCGGCTTGCGCTTCGTGGTCGAGGCATGGGCGAGCTATCAGATTCTCGCGGCATGCGAGCTGCGCCGCCAGAGCCTGGCCGTGGCCCGCGCGTTCTCGAAGGGTGGCCTTGTCGCGGCGCGCGAAGCCGTCGGGCTCATCGTGGGACGCGACACGTCTGTTCTCGACGAGCAGGGCGTCGCGCGTGCCGCCGTGGAAACGGTGGCGGAGAACGCGAGCGACGGCGTCATCGCGCCGCTTTTCTACCTTATGATCGGGGGTGTGCCCTTGGGCATGGCGTACAAGGCGGTGAACACGCTCGACAGCATGGTGGGCTACAAAAACGAGCGCTATATCGACTTCGGCTGCGCCTCGGCGCGCCTCGACGATGCGGTGAACTGGATTCCCTCGCGCTTATCGGCCCTGCTGATGATCGCCGTGTGCCCGATCGTCGGGCTCGACGCGCGCGGGGCGGCGCGCATCTGGCGCCGCGACAGGCGTCGCCATGCGAGCCCGAACGCGGCGCAGACCGAGTCGGCGTGCGCGGGCGCGCTCGGGCTGCGCCTGGCAGGACCCGCGGTGTATTTCGGCAAGCTCGTTGAGAAACCGACGATAGGCGACGCGTCCCGCGAAATCGAGTGGGGCGACATCGCCCGGGCGACAAGGCTCATGCTCGCCGCGTCCGTATGCGCGCTCGTCTTGTTCGGCGCCGCGCGCGAGGCGGTCGTGCTCGCCGTGGGGGCGATGGCATGAGGGAAGACCACGCTGCGCCCCGGGCTGCCGGGGGAATCCTGCGCGCCCGTATGCATGGGGGCAGCTCGCAATCGCTCGGCATCGCTTGCGAAGGGGGCGCCTCCGACCTCATTGACTTCTCGGTGAACGTGAATCCGGCAGGCCCCTCGCCGCGCGCCGTCGCCGCAGCTTGCAAAGCGCTTTCTCGAATCGACGCCTACCCCGATAGGGAAAGTCTCGCCCTCGTTCGCGCCCTAGCGCGCGCCCAGGGCATTCCCGAAGATACTATCGTCTGCGGCGCGGGCGCGTCCGACATCATCTGGCGGCTCGCCGCGGCGGTACGCCCGAAACGCATCGTCGTGTGCGCGCCGACGTTCTCTGAATATGCGGAGGCGGCATCGTACTACGGTGCATGCGTGCAGGAGTTCCCGCTCTCCGAGGCGGACGACTTCGACGTGCCCGCCTCCTTCGCTCGCGCGATCGAGGGGCCGGGAGACGTGGCGTACCTCTGCAATCCGAACAACCCGACGGGGCGCCTCGTCGACCCCCACGTGATCGATACCGCGGCTTGCCGCTGCGAGCAGGTGGGCGCGCTGCTCGTCGTGGACGAGTGCTTCCTCGGATTTGCGCCCGACGCCCGCGAAAGGAGCGTGGCCGCACGCGCCGCGTGTTCGCGCCATGTGGCCGTGCTCTCCGCGTTCACCAAGCTCTACGGAATGGCGGGGTTGCGGTTGGGATATCTGATCAGCGGAAACGCCCAACTCATCGAGGGGATTCGCCGGGCGGGGCAGGCGTGGCCCGTCTCCTCGGTCGCCGAGGCCGCGGGCATCGCCGCCCTGGAGGACGTCGAATACGTCTCGCGTACGCGCGATGTATTGGCGGGCGAGCGAGCGTGGCTTTCCCACGAGCTCTCCTCGCTCGGGCTTTCCGTCGTGCCGTCGGATGCGAACTTCCTTTTAGTCCGCACGCCGGCGAAAGACATCCCCGAGCGCCTGTATAAACAGGGGGTTTTGGTCCGCACGTGCGACTCGTTTTCGGTACTGTCCCGTTTCTGGTGCCGCGTCGCGGTGCGCACGCGCAAGGAGAACGCCCGGCTTGCGATGGCGTTCAGCCGCGCGCTTCGGGCGGAAGGCGCATCGGGCGAAGGCGAACCCGACGAACGGGGCGGCGCTTCTTGCAGCGGCGCTATGGCGGGCGCGGATGGCCGAGGCTTGGCGAAGGAGGTCGATACCCGTGGGTAGGGCAAAGCCCATCATGATCCAGGGCACCATGTCGAACGCGGGGAAGAGCCTGCTTGCGGCGGGGCTGTGCCGTGTGCTTTCGCAGGACGGCCTGCGCGTGGCTCCCTTCAAGAGCCAGAACATGGCGCTCAACAGCGGTGTCACGGCCGACGGGCTCGAGATGGGGCGCGCCCAGATCATGCAGGCCGAGGCGTGCGGTATCGCGCCCGACGTGCGCATGAACCCCATCCTGCTCAAGCCCGAAAGCGGCCACCGAAGCCAGCTCATCGTGGCCGGCAAGGAGCAGGGAGCCTTCGCTGCGAGGGACTACTTCGCGCGAAAGAAGACGCTTATGCCGCAGATTTTGGAGGCGTTCGATTCGCTCGCGGTGGAAAACGACGTCATCGTCATCGAGGGCGCCGGCAGCCCCGCCGAAATCAACCTTGCCGAAAACGACATCGTCAACATGGGGCTCGCGCGCGCCGTGTCCTCCCCCGTGCTGCTCGCGGGCGATATCGACCCAGGCGGGGTGTTTGCCCAGCTCTACGGCACGGTCGCGCTCCTTGCGCCCGAGGACCGCGCGCTTTTGCGGGGGCTTGTGGTGAACAAGTTCCGCGGCGATGTGGAAATCCTGCGCCCGGGTTTGGCCCCGCTCGAGAAGATGTGCGGGGTTCCCGTCGTGGGGGTCGTGCCGTATCTTAAGCTCGACCTGGACGACGAGGACTCGCTCGCGCCGCGCCTATCTGCCCGCGAGGCGCGCGGCGTCATCGACGTCGCCGTCGTGCGCCTTCCGCATCTGTCGAACTTCACCGACTTCGACCCGCTTTCGCGCGTGCCCGGCGTGGGCGTGCGCTACGTTTCCTCGACGACCGATCTGGGCCGGCCCGACCTGGTGGTGCTCCCCGGCTCGAAGACCACGCTCGACGACGCGCGCTGGCTTGCGGCTAGCGGCATCGGAGCCTGTGTACGCGCGCTTTCGGGCGCGGGCACGCCGGTGCTCGGCATATGCGGAGGCTACCAGCTTTTGGGAGACGAGCTTTCCGACCCGCACGGCAGGGAAGGCGCTGGCACCGCGCGCGGGCTCGGGCTCATTCCTGCAAGTACGGTGTTCAAGGAGGAAAAGCGCCTCGCCCAATCGGAGCTGCACATCACGGGCGCCCAAGGCGCGTTCTCGGTGTGGAACGGCATGACGGCGCGCGGGTACGAGATTCACGACGGCGAAACGACCGTCTCCTGCGCCCCTGCGGGCACGATTGGCGGCAAACCAGAAGGCGCGGCCTGCGGAAACGTGTTCGGAACCTATCTCCACGGCCTGTTCGACGAACCGGGGGTGGCGCTCGCCCTCGCGCGCTCGCTCGCGCGCATGCGCGGCCTGCCCGAGAGCTTCGTGGGTGCCGCGGGCGCGGCGTCCGCGGCCGATCACCGTGCGCGCGAGTTCGACCGCCTGGCCGACGTCGTGCGCGGGGCGCTCGACATGGAGTATGTCTACCGTATTATCGAGGAGGGCGTATGATCCACGTGTATCATGGCGACGGCAAAGGCAAGACCACGGCGGCGATGGGTCTCGCCCTTCGCATGCTCGCCGCAGGCCGCCGCGTCGTCGTCGTGCAGTTCCTGAAAGACGGCGAAAGCGGGGAGGCGCGCCTGCTCGCCGAGCATTTCGGCGTGCCCGTTTTCGCGGGGAAGGTGTCGGACAAGTTTACCTGGTCGATGACGTCGGAAGAACTTGCCGCGACGTGCGAACTGCACGATGGGAACCTCGCTTCCGCGCTCGCCGAGCTCGAGGGCGCGCAGGAGGGGCTGCTCGTGCTCGACGAGGCGCTCGACGCGCTTTCGAAGGGTCTTGTCGACGAGGCGCTCGTGGACTGCGCGCTCGATATGTCCGCGCGCGGCGTCGAAGTAGCGCTCACCGGGCGCGCGCCTTCCCGTAAGATCGTGGAGAAGGCCGACTACATAACCGAGATGCGGTGCGAGAAACACCCCTACGCTCAGGGGATAGGTGCAAGGGAAGGGGTGGAGTACTAGATGGATTCCAAGGAGATGGCGCCCGGGGACATCGAGCGGCGCAGCTTCGAGATCATCACCGAAGAGCTCGGTGGCCGCACGTTCCCGACGCTCGAAGAGCCCGTCGTGAAGCGCGTCATCCACACCACTGCCGACTTCTCGTACGCCGATTCCCTCGTGTTCACCCATGATGCCGCGCACTGTGCGCTCGACGCACTGCGCGCAGGGGCCACGGTGCTCACCGACACGAACATGGCGCTCGCAGGCATAAGCAAGCCCGCGCTCGCGAAGATCGGCTGCAAGGCCGTGTGCTACATGGCCGACCCTGATGTCGCCGCGGCTGCGCGCGCCGCGGGCACGACTCGCGCCGTTGCGAGCATGGACAAAGCTTGCGGCATCGAGGGTCCGCTCATCGTGGCCGTCGGCAACGCTCCCACAGCACTTCTGCGCCTCGCCGAGCTCATGGACGCGGGGAAGATCGCGCCCGCGCTCGTCGTTGGGGTGCCGGTCGGGTTTGTGAACGTGGTCGAGGCGAAAGAGGAGCTACTCGCGCGACGCGTGCCGGCCATCGTCGCGAGGGGTCGCAAGGGCGGCTCGACCGTGGCGGCCGCCATTATGAACGCGCTGCTCTACCAGATCACGCGTCCAGGCGGCCCGAAGTGACGGCGCCCGCATCCGCGCCGGCGCTGCGCATCTTCGCCGGCACCACCGAGGGCCGCCTTCTGTGCGAATGGGCGAGCGGGTCGGGCATCCCCGCCCGTGCCTACGCGGCAACCGAGTACGGAGGCGAGCTTTTGGGCGAACTTCCGGGCATCGAGGTGCATGCGGGCAGGCTCGACGAGGCCGACATGGAGCGCGAGCTTTTCGGCGCGCGCATCGTCGTCGACGCCACGCACCCCTTCGCTACGCTCGCAAGCGGCAACATCCGGGCCGCTTCGCTCGCCGTGGGTGCACGTTGCCTGCGCCTTGCGCGCCCGGTCGAGGCGCTGCCCAAAGGCGTCGTGTCGGTCGCGTCGATCGCCTGCGCGGCGCGCTTTCTCTCCGAGAACCCGGGTCGCGCGCTTCTCACGACGGGGAGCAAGGAGCTTGCTCCCTACACACGCGTCGCCGATTTCGCGGAGCGCTTCTTCGTGCGTGTTCTCCCGCTGCCCGGTGCTATAACGAAGTGCATCGACGCGGGGTTTTCGCCGTCGCACGTCATCGGCATGCAGGGGCCCTTCACCCGCGAGCTCAACGAGGCGATGCTTCGGCAGGTGGGCGCCCAGTGGCTTGTGACCAAGGACTCGGGAACCGTAGGCGGCACGGCCGAGAAGCTTGCCTCCGCGCGCGACGTGGGAGCGCGCTGTATCGTGGTCGCCCGTCCCGCCGAGGGAGGCGGGGCCCTTTCGCTTCGGGAAGTGGAAGACGCGCTCTTACGGGAGTTCGCGCGCTAGGCGCTCGTCGCGCCTAGCGCGCCCTCCCGCCCGCGAGGAGGAGCGCCCCGAGCAAGCTCGACCCGTACAAGACCGTCATCCGCCAATAGCTCGAGGACGACGCCCGGAACTGGCGCAAGCAGCCCTTCAATAAGTTGCGGTGAAATAGTGTTTGTTTTTGCTGCCATATAGCATATTCAGTCCCTAATTCACCGCAACTTGTTGGTGGTGGCTTACTGGTAGCGTAGGCACTCCACCGGGTCGAGCTTTGCCGCGCGTCGAGCGGGGTAGAAGCCAAAGATTACGCCGATGCCGACGGAGACGGCGAAGGCCAGCAATACCGTGGCGATTGAAAAGCTCGGTGTGATTTGCCCGCTGGCACCGAGCTCGCCAAGAATCCCGGATCCGGAGGCAAACATCGCAAGAGCCCAGGCCAGCAGATAGCCAATCAGGACACCCAACAGTCCGCCGGTGACGCACAGCGCCGAAGACTCGGCCAAAAACTGCGCGGTGATATCGCGACGACTGGCGCCCAGAGCACGGCGGATGCCGATCTCGCGGATGCGTTCAGATACGTTGGTGAGCATCATATTCATAATGCCGATACCGCCGACAAGCAGCGAGATGCTGGCGACAGCGCCCATGATGAGCGAGAACGCGCCCATAAAGGAGTTGAGTGTATCGATGGCGCTTTTCATGGATGTTGCCGATACACTGTCGTACTCATCATCCTCCTCGATGCCCTTCATCGCGCGCACCTTGGACTCGATGGTCTTACAAAGCTCATCCATGTCCGTGCCCTCGGCGGCAAGTGCCGTCACGCTGGGGAATGAAGGATTCTCGTCGCCAAACAGTCCGGAAATGGTTTCGCGTGGCATATACAGCGTGAGCGAGCCCATGGAGTCGCTGCCGCCATCAATCACGCCTATAATTTGCACCTCGCCGTTGGACACCTTGATGGTTTTCCCCAGCGCATCCTGTTCGTTGCCGTAAAGCTGATCGGCGCCGTTGCGGCTGATGAGCGCCACGCGCGAGCCCGATTGGGACTCGGCCTGGGAATAGGTGCGCCCCGCAACGAGCTTGCCGGCCCCCACGGCGTCGAGCATGTCGCTATCGAGACCCTGTGCCATGACGGTATAGCTTTTATCGCCGGTCTTATACTCGGTATACGCGCTGTCGACAATGCCGATCTGCTCTATCTGCGGCACCAGTTTTTGAAGCTTCTCGATGTCCGACTCGGTGAGTTCTTGCGACGAATAGATTTGCACCATGCGTGCCGCATTGAGACCCAGACTGTTGACCAGGCTGTTTTGGATGCCGCCGATGAGCGAAGTCATGGCGATTACCGAGGCGATGCCGATGACAATGCCCAGGATGGTGAGCAGGCTGCGCCCCTTGTTGGCCTCGAGCGAGTGAAGGGCTTCCTGGATGAGATCGCGGGCGCTCATGCCACCACTCCTTTCGGCGGGTTGGCGGAGGCGGAAATCATGGGCAGGCTATCTACGGCGCTGCGCAGGGTCTGCGGTGCATGTGGAATATACGCGCCGTCGTGAATGCGACCGTCGCGGATGGTCACGGCACGGTCGGCCTCGGCGGCGATGCCGGGGTCGTGTGTGATAAGCACGATGGTTTTGCCGCGCTTCTGGAGCTTATGGAAGGTCTCCATTACAAGCGCTCCGGTAGCGGAGTCCAGGTTTCCCGTCGGCTCGTCGGCCAGAATGATGGGCGGGTCATTGACGAGGGCGCGCGCGATTGCGACGCGCTGCATCTGGCCGCCCGAGAGCTCGGATATGCGGTGGTCCCAGTGGTCGACCGGTAGCGTGACGGCCTGCAGCGCGTGCACGGCGCGCATTTCGCGCTGGCTACGGGGCACATTGGTGTAGGCCAGCGGCAACATGACGTTTTCGATAACCGACAGGCGCGGCAGCAGGTTGAAACTCTGAAAGACAAAGCCAATGCTCAGGGCGCGAACTTCGGTGAGCTCGTCATCGTCAAGCTCGGCCACGTTGAGCCCTTGCAGGTAGTAGTCGCCTGCCGTTGGCTTATCCAGGCAGCCTAGGATGTTCATGAGCGTTGATTTGCCCGAGCCCGAGGGGCCAGTGATAGCGACGAATTCGCCGGGATTTACCGTCAGGCTCACGTTGTGCAGGATGTGGGCGCACCCCGCCTCGCTCTCAAAGATGCGGTGCACGTTGCGGATGTCGATAACGGGACGCATTACATGCCCTCATCGTCAGACATACTGCCCGAATCCGCGTTGTGGCCGCCGTCAGCTGTTGCGTCAGCTCCGGTGTCCATGACGAGGGTGTCGCCATCGCGCAGTTTGGTAACCGGCACGTTGGGGTTGATCTCGTTGCCCTGGTCGTCGCGCTTGACCTGTGTCTTGCCGACTACGGCTTCGTTGTCGTTTTGCGTCACGACGGTCACCTTCACGCGACGGGTTTGCTTGCCCTCTTCATCAGTCGCCACGTTGACGTAATAGTGTTCGCCGTCTTCGGTCATGAGCGCCATCGTCGGAACCATCACTACGTCGTCGAGCCGCTCGGTCACCACCGAGACCTCGGCCGTCATGCCCGGCTTCAGGCGCGCGTCGGGCGACTCGATGAGGATGTCGACGTTAAAGGTTACGCTGCCGCCGCCACTGTTGGCGGCGTCGGAGTTTGCCACCGACGCGATAGCCGTGACGGTGCCCTGGCTCACGATATCGGGAAACGCGGGATACGTGACGTTGGCGCTCTGCCCAACGGCGATCTTGGCGATGTCCTTTTCGCCTACCTGCACGGTCACCTTCATCTTGGATAGGTCGGCGATCTGCATGCACTGCTTGCCGCCGCTCGTATCGCTTTCGCCAATGATCATGCCGCCTGTTACCGTGGCGCCCACCTTGGCGTTGAGCTCCACGATGCTGCCCGAGCTCGGGGCCGTGACCGTACGGCTGGCGGCCTTGGCGTTCGCCTGATCGAGGTTTGCCTGGGCCGAAGCAAGGCTGCGCTGCGCGGCCGATACGGCGTTCGTGTCCGCTGATGCGTCGGAGACGCCAGCCGCTGCGGAAGCTCCCTCGACGTCCGACGTTGGGGTGGCCTGCGCGGCAGCTGCGGCTTTCTGCGCGTTGGCGAGGTCTTCCTGAGCGGCTGCAACTGCACGTTGCGCCTCGGCAACGTTGCGATCGAGCTCGTCGTTTTTAATGGTCATAAGCACGTCGCCCTCGTTGACGGATTGGCCCGCCTGCACGTTGATCGAATCGACCGTACCGTCGACAGAAGGGGAGACCACTGAGGACGAAATGGGTTTGAGCTGGCCTTTAGCCTCGACCGTTGTGGTAAACGTGCCCTCGGTCACCATGTCGGTCACAGGCCCGCTAGCGCCCTGAGGCTGCGCATTGATAACCAGGGTTGCGACAATGGCAATGAGCGCGATGGCACCTACGACACCGACGGCAATGCCGCGTCGAATCAGCTTTTTGCGTCGACGTTCGGCACGTTTTGCTTTGAGCTTGGCATATGCCTCTTCATCGGAAATCTCGGCCGCATCGTTCGCGCGTCCGCTCTGCTTATCGGCATGTACGTTTGTAACCAGAGGAATCGTTTCGGTGACATCTTCGGGCGTGTGCTCGGTATCATCCGGGCCCGGGGTGGTCGTGGGGACATTCGGCATAGCGTCTCCTTTATAGAAAGTACCTTGATAAGTATATGCGCCCACCGGTTGGGGTGGGCGCATGGGACGGTTTCTTTCGGAACTGTTAGATTGGTCGCAGCAGTTCCACGTTGTAGGAATGCGCGCGTTGCACTACGAGTGGACAACCACGCACAGGCCGACTTTGATGCAGTCGTGAAGTGCCTTGGCGTCGGCCAGTCGCAGGTTGATGCAACCGTGGCTGCCGCACCACTTGTACGACTCGGCGTTATCGAAGCTCTTGTCGTTTTGCCAGGTGGCATCGTGGAAGCCGATCATGTTGCCCTCAAACGGCATCCAGTAGCTCACCGGACTCTCGTATTTGGGCTTACCGGTCTCGGGGTCCTTGGCTCCGATCAGGGTGCTGCCGCCGTCGTTGCTGTTGATCTGCCACACGCCCTCGGGGGTGGCGTCTTCGCCCGGTTTGCCGGAAATAAAGTTGGCCTCCCAGACGATATTACCGTTCTCGTCATAGTAGCGCGCGTGCTGCTCGGACAGGTCGACGTCGATGTATGCCTTCCAGTCGGGCTCTCCCTTTGCGGTAAAGGTGTCGGCCTTCTGGGAGTACTTGATCTCGATCTCGCCGGTCTGCTTGTTGTTAATAGCGTCTTCGACCTGCTTGGCGAGCGAGCTGCTGTCGATGGACCAACCAAAGTCACCGCCTTCGACGGCGCACTGCTTGCCATCGGCGCGCGTCCACCAGCGAGTGGAGCCCACGGTATTAAAGCCGTTGGCGAGCTCGGCTGCCCAGCTACTGATCTGCGACGTATCGAGCGTGGGGTTGGCCGGATCGGCAAAGCTGATCCACTGCAACACGGAGCTGCCATCAACCTTTCCGGCATCCTCGCCGTTGAGCTTAAGGGTCACGTTGACGCCCAGGAAGTTGTTGGCGGCATCACATGCAGCCTGAATCTGATCATCGGTCAGCGTTCCATTGAGCGGCTCATAGGCATCGTTGCCGAGCTTGGAAAGATCTACGGTCTCGGCCAGCGAGGCAAGCTCGAGCTCGGCATATTTAATGACATGGTCGCGGTTGAGTTTTTCGTTGGAGCGCGCCTTCTCGACGGTAAACTTGCCGGCCTGCTCGTCATAGGAGCTATTGGCCTCGAACGTGCCCGAACGCCCTTCGTTAAACTCGTCGATGGCGGCGCCCAGATCCTTCTCAAACTTCTTTTGGTCAAAGGTATCGGAGAGCATGGACAGGTCGACGTCTTGATCAAGATCGACTTCGTTGGAGGTAGCGGTTGTTTTGGTTTTGCCGCTTAAGGATTCCACAAGGCGGACCGGCCATACAAAGGCTTCGTTGTGGCTGATGATCTCTTTTGCGGCAGCCTCTCCGTCGACGATGGGTTCATCGGACTCGGGCTGATAGGTCCAGTTAAAGTCATCGCCTGTCACGGTGAGCTTATAGTGCTTCCATGCCGAGTTGACCTTGGTCGCGGCAGACGAAGCGTTGGAGAACGAGACGTCGACGCCGGCAATGGTGGTGTTGGGGTAGGCTACCTGCGAAAACGCTACGATGCCTACGATATAGACAATGACGATAAGACCCAGGACGACATAGAGCGTCGTCTTTTTGCCTGACTTATTGTTCTTGGCGGGTTTGCGTGCGGGACCGCGATCGCCTCGAGCGTGCGTGGGGGGCTGCTTGGGCGCATTGCCGTTTGCCTGGCGCTGCTGACGTTGTTGACGCTGCTGCCGCTGCTGGTTCGGGCGTTGGGAAGCGTTTGCCGCACCACGCTGCTGACCGTGGCTCGGCGCGATAGGACGCGGTGACTGAACGCCGCCGGTGTGCCTGCTCGGCTGCTGCGGATCGGGAATCAGTTGAGTTCGATCGTTTTGCGACATCGTATGCATATCCTTCGAATTTCGCCTTATGGCTCATCGTGTTTTTACTGGGCTTGCATTATAGCGATTGCCCTGCTGTTTGTGGTACGGAAACGGTGGCATTCAAAAGAGGTGGGACATTTGTCCCACCTTTGAGTCATTCTTTGCCGTTATCCGCACACGCCGCATTTTGCACAGGCCGAAAGTGCGGCCGGAGCCTGCGCGATGCCGCCCTTTGCCGTCTCGCGCAGCGTGGCCGGCAACGCGTGACCCACCGAGAGCATGACATGTGCCATCTGGTCAAACGGCACCAAGCTCTTAATGCCGGCGAGGGCGAGTTGTGCCGAGCTAAAGGCCGCTGCCACGCCGATGGCGTTGCGGTTTTGGCAGGGCACCTCCACGAGGCCACCGACGGGGTCACAAACGAGGCCCAGCAGGTTACTTAGCGCGATGGAGCTAGCGTCGAGAGCCTGCTCGGGCGTGCCGCCGAGCATCTGCACCAGCGCGGCGGCTGCCATGGCGGCGGCGCTTCCGACCTCGGCTTGGCAGCCGCCCTCGGCGCCGGCAACGCAGGCGCTTGTGGTGAGGTTGAGGCCGATGGCGGCTGCGCAGTAGAGCGCGTCCATGACCTGCTCGTCGTCGAGCTGAAGGTGATCGGCGAGCGCCAGCACGCAGCCGGGCACAACACCCGCGGAGCCGGCTGTGGGGGCGGCGACGATCACGCCCATGGTAGCGGAGCGCTCGAGCACGGCCATGGCGCGGGCAACGGCGTCGGTCTGGACGGCGCCCATCAGGCTTGCATTGAAGTCGTTGCGGCGGGTTGCTTCGACGAGCTTGGCCTCGCCGCCGATAAGTCCGCCGAGCGAGCGCTGCGGATTTGCGATAGGGGTCGTGGTCTCCTCGCGCATGACGTCGAGCACGCGGCGCATGGCGGCGACGGCGTGGGCCTCACCGGTCAGACGTGCCTCGCGTACGGCCATGACGGCGCCGATGCTGAGCCCCAGTTCCTCACACGCATCGAGCAGCTGCTCGCCGTCGTCGAAGATCTCCTTTGCCGAGACACCGGGGGAGAGCGACGAGGCAGAACCGGGGAGCTCGATAAAGGTCGCGTAATCGACATTGTCGAGCTTGCGTAGCATGGGGATAACGGTGTCGTCGGGCGCGCCGTCGGTCTCAAAGACGGAGTAGGCCTGGCCGCCCACTTCAGTGCGGTAGGTGCGGCAGAAGGCGATGTTCACGTGTGCGTAGGCGAGCAGGTTGGTGAGTGCGGCGAGCACGCCGGGGACGTCGTAGTGCGCCACAAAGAGTGTGGAGTACATACCCGAGATGTCGACGCCGACGCCGTTAATGCGGCTGATGCGCATCTTGCCGCCGCCCAAGCTCTCACCGCGGACCTGAGCCGTGGCGCCCATATCGTCTTGCATGTCGATGTCCACGGTGTTGGGGTGGATGGAGGCGTCGTCGCCCTTGATGTCAAAGTGATATTCGAGGCCCTGCTCGCGCGCGAGGTCGAAGGCCTGCTTGATGTTCTCGTCATCGGTGTCGAGGCCCAGGATGCCCGCGACGAGCGCACGGTCGGTGCCGTGGCCGCGGTAGGTGTGGGCGAAGGAGTTCCACAGGCCAAAGGTGACCTTGGTGATGCGGCCTTCCAGCAGGCTGGCGGCAACTTGGGCGCAGCGCAGGGCACCGGCGGTGTGCGATGAACTGGGGCCGACCATGACGGGGCCCAAGATCTCGAATGCCGAGGTCGTAGCTAGTGTTTGCGGCTTGCCTGCCATATGCGCTCCTGTTCTATCCCGTCGTCCCGAGGGGTGGGGCATACTCTGTCCCGCCGTTCCGAGGGCTTTGGTATTTGGTCGCCTGCTCGGGCAGTCCTGCTCGCACGGAGAGCACATTAAGTGCTCTCCGGCTCGTGTGGAACTCGCGACCGACCAAATACCAAAGCCCTCGGAACTTAGGATACATGGTTGGAGTCGCTCTGTTGCGAAATTTATCGGCCTATGACCTATTCCATGTCCCAGGTCGGCTCATCTTCACCACCTTTAAATAAAAAAGAAGTACCGGTTGGAGCCGGTACTTCTTTTGGTGCGTTGTTTCTTTGCTGTAGCTTTTGCCGTTGGCTTACAGGCCGCAGGCTGCTTTGAGCTCTTCGACGCGGTCGGTCTTCTCCCAGGTGAAGTCGGCGTCTTCTCGGCCGAAGTGACCGTAGGCTGCTGTCTTTTCGTAGATGGGACGACGCAGGTCTAGGTCGCGGATGATTGCGCCCGGACGCAGGTCGAAGGTCTTCTCCACGGCCTCGACGATCTTGTCCTCGGCAACATGCGCGGTACCGAAGGTGTCGACCATGATTGAGAGGGGCTTGGAAACGCCGATGGCGTAGGCAAGCTCGACCTCGCAGCGGTCGGCCAGGCCGGCGGCCACCACGTTCTTGGCGACCCAGCGCGCGGCGTATGCGGCGGAGCGGTCGACCTTGGTGCAGTCCTTGCCGCTAAAGGCGCCGCCGCCGTGACGGCCGTAACCGCCGTAGGTGTCGACGATGATCTTACGGCCGGTGAGGCCCGTGTCGCCCATGGGGCCGCCCACGACAAAGCGACCGGTGGGGTTCACGTAGATGTCCGCGTTGTCCCACGGCATGTTCTCAGCGGCCATGACCGGAGTGATGACGTGCTCGATGAGGTCGGCCTTGATCTTGCCCATGTCCTCGATCTCGGCGGCGTGCTGCGTGGAGATGACGATGGTCGTGACCTCGACGGGCTTGCCTTCCTCGTAGCGCACGGTGACCTGGGTCTTGCCGTCGGGACGCAGATAGGCGAGGGTGCCGTCGTGGCGCACGGCGGCCAGGCGCTCGGCCAGGCGGCTTGCCAGGTAGTGTGGCATGGGCATGAGGGTCTTGGTCTCGTTGGAGGCATAACCGAACATCATGCCCTGGTCGCCGGCGCCGATCAGGTCGATCGGGTCGGTGGTGGCGCCGGTCTGGGTCTCGAAGGACTCGTCAACGCCCTGGGCGATATCGGGCGACTGCTCGTGGATGAGGCTCATAACGCCGCAGGTGTCGCAGTCAAAGCCAAACTTGGCGCGGTTGTAGCCGATGCGGCGGATGACGCCACGGGCGATTTCCTGTACGTCGACATAGGCCTGGGTGCGAATCTCGCCGGCGACAATGACGGTGCCGGTGGTCACGAGGGTCTCGCAGGCGCAGCGGACGTTCTCCACGTTGGCAGGCACGCCGTTGGGGGCGATGTAGCCCTGCTCCTGGAGCTCTATTTCTTTGGCGAGGATTGCGTCGAGGACGGCGTCGCTGATCTGGTCAGCGATCTTATCGGGATGGCCTTCGGTCACCGACTCCGACGTAAAAACAAAGAACCCGTGTTGGGGCGGGATGGAACGAAGTTCTTCTGACATGATTGTCCTTTCAAAAACGTGTCCCGGCGACCGTTACCATTCCGCCGGGCTCTATATGCAAGGGCACATCATAGCGCGTAAATCAAACATTCACACCCTTTCCGCACCCACTCATTGGGGACAGACTTAAATGACCACCTTACCTAAGTGCCGACAGGTTGCCCAAAGAATGGTCATTTAAGTCTGTCCCCAATGAGTGGGTCGGTGCCCTTTGTGCGGAGGTTGCTTTGATGCTTTATACTGGTGCGGTTAGACATCCATCCTGCAATCGAGGAGATTTCCATGGCATCAGACGTTCGCGTCCGCTTTGCACCCTCACCGACGGGCAAGCTGCACATCGGCGGCGCCCGCACCGCTATCTATAACTGGGCTTTCGCCCGTGCTAACGGCGGCACGTTCATCCTGCGCATCGACGACACCGACCCCACCCGCTCCACCGACGAGAACACGCAGATCATCCTGCGCGCCATGCGTTGGCTGGGCCTGGACTGGGACGAGGGTCCCGAGGTGGGCGGCGACTTTGGCCCCTACGCCCAGACCGAGCGCTTGGACCTGTACAAGCAGGCCGCCCAGAAGCTTTGGGACGAGGGCAAGGCCTATCCCTGCTTCTGCACCAAGGAGCAGCTCGACGCCGACCGCAAGGCCGCGCAGGAGCGCAAGGACCCCTTCCAGGGCTATCAGCGCCGTTGCCGCGATCTTGACCCCGAGGAGGCCCGCCGCCGCATCGAGGCCGGCGAGTCCTACGTCCTGCGTATTAAGGTGCCCGAGGACCGCGGCGACGTCGTCATCCACGACGCCGTCCACGGCGAGGTGACCTTCGACGCCAAGGAGCTCGACGACTTTGTCATCTTCCGCTCCGATGGCACGCCCACGTACAACTTCGCGACCGTCGTCGACGACGCCATGATGAAGATTACCCATGTCATCCGCGGCGACGACCACCTGTCCAACACCCCGCGTCAGGTCATGGTCTACGAGGCCCTCGGCGCGCCCGTGCCTACGTTCGCCCACATCTCCATGATCTTGGGTGCCGACGGCAAGAAGCTCTCCAAGCGCCACGGCGCCACCTCGGTGGAGGAGTACCGCGACGCCGGCTACCTGTCCGACGCCTTCGTCAACTACCTGGCGCTGCTCGGCTGGTCGCTCGACGGCGAGACCACGATCATCCCGCGCGATGTCCTGGCCAGCAAGTTCTCGCTCGACCGCATCTCCAAGAACCCGGCGACCTTCGACCCCAAGAAGCTCGATTGGGTCAACGCTGAGTACATCAACGGCATGTCCGATGCTCAGTTTGCCGACGAGATCATGGTCCCCGAACTGCACGAGGCGGGTCTCATCGAGGGTAATGTCGAGTACGGCGAGGATTGGATCGACGCGCTCGCTGCCATCGTTAAACCGCGCACCAAGATGCCGGCCGACGCCGTGACCGTCGCCGCTCCCATCTTTGCTACGGCCGAGACGCTCGAGTATGACGAGAAGTCCGTCAACAAGGGCTTGGCCAAGGAGGGCATGGGTTCCATTCTGGACGCCGCCAAGGCCGCGCTCGAGGGTGTGGGCGAGTGGACGGCCGCCAACATCGACGCCACGCTTGAGCCGCTGCCCGAGCAGATGGACCTTAAGAAGCGCGTGGTGTTCCAGGCCGTGCGCGTCGCCGTCTGCGGCAATATGGTGAGTCCTCCGCTGGGCGAGACCATGGCGCTCGTCGGCCGCGACGACTGCCTGGCGCGCATCGACCGCGCCCGCACAATGGCACTGTAATCGCTGCGCAAACGTTTGTATCCGAGCCCCGTTCACCCCGAGCGGGGCTCTTGTTTCTGAAGACGAATGGGATGGGAGGTGCAGGGACAATGGCCGAACAACTGTCGCTTTTTGGTTTGCCGGAACCGGAGGAAGCTCCGAAGTCCGCGGCTCCTGCCGCCGCTTTGGCGCAGCCTGAGCCTGCGGCAGAGCTCATTGCCGCCTATGCGAGCGTGGTCCTCGACATCCCGACCCGTGCGCTGTCCGAGCCATTCGCCTACGGCATCCCCCGGCCCCTTGCCAACGAGGCGCAGATCGGATCCACGGTCCTGGTCCACTTTGGTAACCGTGCGGCCGCGGGCTACATCGTCGACATTGCGCCCGAGCTGGCCGACCTGCAAGGCAACAACGCCCTCGACCCTTCGCGCATCAATCCCGTCGAAGCCATCCTCAGCAAACCGCTCTTTACCGCCGAGGCTGCCCGCATCGCGCGCTGGATGAGCCGCGAGTATGTCGCGACGCTTTCCGAGTGCCTGCGCCTGTTTTTGCCTCCGGGCGGTAGCCCGCGCGTGGTCAAGGGCGATGACGGCTCATGGTCGGTTGAGCGCCCCGCCGTCAAGCCTATTCAAAACCGTTGGGTCATGCTCACGCCCGAGGGCTTCGACTATACACCGCCCAAGACCGCCGTTCGCCAGCGCCAGCTCATCGAGGCGCTCCAGTGCGGACCGGTCACGACGCGCGATCTCAACCTGCTTTACAACAGCATGTCGGCGACCATCAAGGCGCTCGAAAAACGCGGCGTTGTCGTGGTGGAGGAGCGCCGTGCCTGGCGCGGTTGCAGCGAGCAGACCACGCTGTCCTCCGCGAGTGGCAAAGCGCCGGTCGCACTTACCAACGGCCAGCAGCAGGCGCTCGCGCAGATTGAGCGCGCTCGCCTGGATGCGCACGGCGACGTGGTGCTCGTGGACGGTGTTACGGGCTCCGGCAAAACCGAGGTCTACCTCTCAGCTATCGAGCGCGTGCTCGCGGCCGGTCGCTCGGCCTGCGTGCTCGTGCCCGAGATCTCGCTGACGGCCCAAACCGTCGGCCGATTCCGCTCGCGCTTTGGCGAGACGGTCGCCGTGTTCCATTCGCGCCTTTCGGCCGGCGAGCGTCTGGACCAGTGGGATATGGTCGCCAGCGGTGCGGCCCGCGTGGTCGTCGGCGCCCGCTCGGCGCTCTTTTGCCCGCTTGACGACTTGGGCCTTATCATCATTGACGAGGAACATGAGACCAGCTACAAGCAGGGCTCCAGCCCGCGCTACCACGCGCGCGAGGTAGCGGCCGAGATGGCGCGGCGCTATCGCTGCCCACTCGTGTTGGGCTCGGCCACGCCTTCTGCTGAGGCCCTCGACCGCTGCCGCCGCGGCACGTATAACGGTGCCACCTGGACGCGCGTCGAGATGCCCGAGCGCCCGGGACACGCCGTGCTGCCGACTGTCCGCATTGCCGACCTGCGCCGCGAGTTCGCGCACGGTAGCCGCTCCATGTTCTCTAAACCTCTGATGGAAGGCCTGGAGCGTGTGGTCGAGCGCCGCGAAAAGGCCGTGTTGCTGCACAACCGGCGTGGCTTTGCGCCCTTCCTGATGTGCCGCGAGTGCGGATGTGTCCCCACGTGCAACCACTGCTCCACCGCGCTCACGTACCACGAGCGCACGCACACGCTGCAGTGTCACACCTGCGGTTCGTCCTGGCGCGTGCAGCCGTATCCCGCGCCCACGAGCCGTTGCCCCAAATGTGGCAGTCGCTACCTGGCAAAAATGGGTATGGGCACTCAGCAGATCGAGGACGCACTGCACCAGATGCTTCCCGAGGACGTCGCAATTATTCGCATGGATGCCGATTCCACGCGCGGCAAGGATGCGCACAAAAAGCTGCTCGAGCAGTTCGATGCCGCCGATTGTGCGGTGCTGCTGGGCACCCAGATGATCGCCAAGGGCCTCGACTTTCCCGAGGTCACGCTCGTGGGCGTGGTCAATGCCGACTTTGCGTTAAAGCTGCCTGATTTCCGTGCAGGGGAGCGCGCCTACGATCTGCTGGAGCAAGTCGCCGGCCGTGCCGGTCGTGGTGATCGCCCCGGCGAGGTCATCATCCAGACCTACCTGCCCGATGACCCGGTAATTCGCGCCGTCGCTGAGCACGACCGTTCGATCTTTACCGACTACGACCTGGACCAGCGCCGCGACGCGCTGTACCCGCCGTTTGTTCGCTTGGTCAACATCTTGGTGTGGTCGGCGAACCGAGACGACGCGCAGGACTACATCGGGCGCATTGCAAAGCTTCTTAAGCGCCGCTGGCATGCCGCCGCGCCCGACTTTTTGCGGGCGGGGAGTGTCGTGCCGCAGGTGCTGGGCCCGGCTTCGTGTGTAATCGAGAGAGCCAAGGACCGTTACCGCTTCCATCTGCTTGCGAAGTCGCCCGTGGGGTACCATGTCTCTGATGATATCGACGCCTGCCTCAAAGAGGTGGGCTCTGTGCGCGGCGTGAGCGTGAGCGTTGACGTCGACGCCTATGATTTGATGTAATAACCCGAAAGGATGGCCATGGAAGCCAACGGAATCGTACTGTCGCCCGACCCTCGTCTGCGCCAGGAGTGCGCCGTCATCGAGGAGATCACCCCGGCGATCGAGGCGCTTGCCGAGAAGATGAAGAAGATGATGTTCGAGAACGGCGGTTGCGGCCTGGCTGCCCCGCAGATCGGCGAGCTCATTCAGCTCGTCACCATCGACTGCGACTACAACGACAAGAACGACTATGACCCCTACGTGCTCATTAACCCCGTCATTGTTGAGCAGAGCGACCATCTGGTGCCGTTTAGCGAGGGCTGCCTGTCCATCCCCGGCATTAGCTGCGAGATCGAGCGTCCCGACCATGTCGTGGTCGAGGCGTACGACTTGGACGCCAACCTGATTCGCTATGAGGCCACGGGCGATTTGTTCTGCGTGTGCCTGCAGCACGAGATCGATCATCTGCACGGCAACACCATGTTCGAGCGCCTTAAGCCCATGCAGAGGCTCAAGGCCGTCAAGGAGTACCAGGACGCCCTGGCCCGCGGCGCTCGACCGGGCGAGACGGAGTAGGTTTGTCCGTCCCCGGGGCGCCCGCCTATATCATCCCGTGCTCAAACATTCTCGCTGCGCTGCGAAACTGCGCGCGGGACGATATAGGCGGGCACCCCGGGGACTACGTTGACGCTGCTTGTCTCGCCCGGGTGCCGTCGGGCCAGGGAAGGGCGTCTTCGCTGATAGGTGCTTTGTTGGGAGGGCTGCTTATATGCGGCTCTTTCTTTGGTTTTGGGTATATTTGTTCTTGTTGAATTGTTCTTGCGGATGGGCCGGGTACTTGGCTTTCCGCTGTTCTTTGTAGCCGTCTCGGCTTTGGTTGAGGGGAGACGTCCTTTATGCGTATTGTGTTTATGGGTACGCCTGATTTTGCTGTGCCTTCGCTGGTTTCGCTTGTTGAGGCTGGGAACGAGATTGCGCTTGTTGTTACTCGTCCCGATGCTGTTCGTGGGCGTGGTAAGAAGCTGGAGCCGTCTCCTATTAAGGCCAAGGCGCTTGAGCTTGGGTTGCCGGTTATTGAGGCTAATCGTATGACGCCTGAGGTTGTTGAGACGCTTCAAGCTGCCCAGGCTGACATTTTCTGTGTGGCTGCTTATGGCTGCATTTTGCCCGATGAGGTGCTGCATATGGCACCGCTCGGCATTGTAAATGTTCATGCGTCCTTGCTGCCCCGTTGGCGTGGGGCTGCTCCTATTCAGCGTGCCATTCTTGCTGGTGATGAGATTGCTGGCGTTTCCATTATGCGTATTGGACATGGCGTGGATACCGGCGCTTATTGCGCGCAGGCCTCGACCTCGGTTGTCGGTAAGCATGCTGAGGCGCTGACCATGGAGCTTGGTGAGCTTGGCGGCAAGCTGCTTGCCAGTACGCTTCCTTCTCTTGCCGATGGCTCGGCTGTTTGGACTGAACAGGATGAGGCGCTCGTTACCCATGCTGCCAAGATTTCTAAGCAGGAGATGCGTCTGGATCCGCAAATGGCGGCGCTTGATTGCGTGCGTCATGTGCTGGCCTCGTCCGATACCGCGCCTGCTCGTTGCGTGATTGCCGGCAAGACCGTGCGCGTGCTCGATGCTGCGCCGGCCGATGTGTCGCTTGGCGAGGGTCAGGTTCTCGTTAAGGCCAAGCGTGTTTACCTGGGCCTTTCCGATGGCTCGGTTGAGTTGCTCGAGGTTAAGCCCGATGGCAAACGTGCTATGGCCGCTTCTGCTTGGGCTGCTGGCCTGCAGGGTGCCGATCTTATCTGGGGTGTTTTGTCATGAGCAAGCTGTCTCCCGCGCGCAAGCTTGCGCTCGATGTGCTAATGGAGGCCGATCGCCGCGGCATGTATGCGCGTGACGTGCTGTCCTCTCGCGCATCGGCCAAGGCTATTGACCAGCGCGATTCTGCTTTTGCCGCTCGTTTGGCGCTCGGTGTTGCCGCCACGCAGGGCATTTTGGACGAGCTGCTCGATCAGTTTCTCGATAAGCCTAAAAAGGTTGCGCCGCGTGTTCGCATGGCGCTTCGTATCTCGGCCTTCGAGATGCTCTATCTGCATACGCCTGGCCGCGTTGCCGTAAGTCAGGGTGTTGAGCTGGTTCGCTGCGGTGCTAAGTCCGCCGCTGGCTTGGCCAATGCTGTACTGCATAAGGTTGCGGACAATGTTGAGGACTTTGCTACTGCATCCGATGTGGATGAGTCTGAGCGACGCTTGGTCCGTCTGTCGCGCCTGATGGGGCTGCCGCGATGGCTGTGCGCTCGTATTATGGCGTCGTTTGACACGCCTGAGGGTGCGCTTAACTTTGCCGGCAATCTGGCCCCCGCGCCGCTGGCCCTGCATGAGAACGCCTTTGCAACCAAACCTGATCCGTATATCTCGCAGCTCGTCGCGCCTGTCTTCCCGGGCTGCCATGCCCCGGTTGATGCCCAGGTTACCGTTGCTTCTGGTGTGTTTGAGCATGCTGCCGCGGTGGCGTCTGATCTCAATGCGCAGCTTATCGCCACAGCTGCCACGCGCCCTGGAAGCTGCCTTGAGATTGGTGCCGGTCGCGGTACCAAGACCTATGTGATGATGTGCCAGGCAAAGCGTGCGGAATATGAGCGTCAGCATACGGCGCTCGATCTGCATGATCGCAAGTGCGATCTGAATCTCGCTCGCCTGCATAAGGCCGGTATTCAGGGCGTTCGTACGGTTTCGGGTGATGCCTGCGAGCTCGATGAGGTACTCACATCGTTTGATGCCATGCGCGGTGAGCGGGTCAAGTTCGATACCGTGTTTATCGATGCGCCGTGCTCGGGCACCGGAACCATGCGTCGTCATCCCGAGATCCCGTGGCGCCTGACCGAGAATGATGTGACGGCCGAGTTACCCAAGCTTCAGCTGACGATGCTTAAGGAGGCTTCTGCGCGCGTGGCCGCCGGCGGAGAGCTCATCTATGCCACCTGCTCGGTTTTTGATGAAGAGAACACGCAGGTCGTGGATGCCTTCCTGGCCTCTGCCGAGGGTGAGGGCTTTGCCGTGGCGCCGCTCAGCGAAGCCCAGATTTTGCAACTCCCCGAATACGATCATGCCAAGAGCCTCGTCACCCTGCGTCAAAACGCTCGAGGCCTCTTCCAAAGCGTGCCGGTAAACGCCGACTCCTACGACGGCCACTTCTGCGCCAGGCTGGTCCGCAACTCATAGAGCTACTCATAGCGCAAAGAAATAGCCCCGCGATCGGGCTTGATCGTGGGCCGCTTGTCGCTAGTGGCTATGCGGGCAGTTGGCGCAGCAGCCGCTAGTGGCGTTGGTGCTGGAGCCGCCGCTTCGCTGGTCGGTGTTGTAGAAACCGCTGCCTTCGAACTTAATACCGCTGGCCGAGAACGTCTTGGCGGCAGGAGCGCCGCAGCTGGGGCACACGACCTCGGGGCTCTCGGACATGGGGTGCTCAACTTCAAACACGTTGCCGCAGCTCGAGCACTTGTAATCATAGCGTGCCATAATACTTCCTTTTCAGCACAAAGCGGGCAGATCGCTCTGCCCGCAAAAATTCAAACGTCTGTAACTGTACCCTATATCGGGCGTTTTATCACGCCTCGCCCCAGAATCTATGGGTGTTGCGCAGGAGCTGCGCAGTTTTGCCCTCGGCGGCCGCAACGTCGGCCTCGTCAGCCTGCCAAGTCCAGTTGCCCGTGGCCACGCCCGGTACGTTCATGCGCGCGTCGTCGCCAAGCCCCAGGATATCCTGCAGCGGCATCATCACCAGGGGAGCGTCGCTTGCCAGCGCGTCGCCCATCAGCTTGGCCGCCACCTCAACACCGCTCGGTTCATCGCCGCCCGCAAAGGAGTGTGTGCACCAACCGGCCAGCGTCGATGTATCGTGCGTTGAGGTGTACAGGATCTTGTCAGGCGTGGGGTGCACGCCGCAGCGAACGTCGTAATCGCTAAACTCCAGCACGTCCATGCCGGGGAAGCCGCAGGTCGAAGCCATGGCGCGAACACCGGGCGTCAAATAGCCCAGGTCCTCGGCGATAAAGTTGAGCGGACCCAGCTCGTCGTAGGCGGTCTGGAACAGGTCCTTGCCCGGTCCCGCCAGCCAGCGGCCGTCGGCGCAGGCCTTGCCCGCGGGGATACTAAAGTAGCTGTGGAAGCCCAGGAAGTGATCCAGGCGCACGCGGTCGTAGAGCGAGAACGCACGGCGCAGACGATCCATCCACCAGCTATAGCCGTTCTGCTTCATGTGGTCCCAGCGGAACGTCGGGTTGCCCCACACCTGGCCCTCGGGCGCAAAGTTGTCGGGCGGCGCACCGGAGATCTCGATTGCCTTGCCGGTATCGGACAGCCAGAAGTTCTCGGGTTCGCTCCAGGCATCGGCCGAATCGTCGGACACGTACATGGGAATATCGCCGATAACCTCGATGCCCTTCTTGTGCGCATAGTTCATGAGCTCGCACCAAGCCAGGTCAAAGCGGTACTGCATGTACGCCTGCAGCTCGGCCTCGTTATGGAAGCGCTTGTCGTCGATCAGATGCTCGTTGTAGCGCGCGACATCTGCCGGCCAATCGTGGCGCGACTCGCCTTCAAAGTACTTTTTGACGGCCATATAGACGCAGTATTTCTCGAGCCAATCGGCATTGCGATGTTTAAACGCTGTGTACAACGGATCGGCATCTTCGCCGCCGCGGGCCTTCCAAGTCTCAAAGTCGGCGGCCAGCTCCTCGTGACTCTCGGGTAGCAGGTCGATATTGCCTGCAAAGGCCGAAGGGCCGGCGTAAGGGGAGCGGAAGAAGTCCGTGGGGTTGACGGGGAGAACCTGCCAGTAGCGCATGCCCATGGCGGCCAGATGGTCGATAAAGCGACGCGTGGGCGCGCCGATCGTACCGGGCTTGCCGTCGTCGGTCGGCACCGATGTGATATGGCACACAACACCCGCACCGTGATCGAGCGGCTCCTGCAGGCGCTGCTCGGCATGGTGATAGATGATCGACGAGCCCAGCGGATACAGATCGAGCGTGACCGTACCGCTGTGGATCTCGCACTCGTGACCGCTGATCACATCGCTCGCACATTCGCCGAGCGCTGGAATCGTCACGCGGTGTGAATTGCGCAGGCTACGGTTGATGATAACCGTCGCGGACTCGCCGTCTTTACCGGCGCGCGTATAGGCGAGTACTTCGTCATTGAGCGCGAAGGCCTTGATTTCACCGTCGATCATAAACGGCAGCGCGCGGCGCACAGCAGATGCGTTCTTGACGATCGCGAACGTATCGAAGTCGTGCAGGTCTTCCTTGGTCGGCATGGTGCGGCGATTACCCGGATCGGTGAGACCCTCCAAGCCGTACTCGTCACCGTAATAGATTGAGGGAACGCCCGGGAACGTCATCTGCATGAGCGTCGCGAGCCAAAAACGACTCTTGGCCAGGCCCATGGAGTTCTCGTCCAGGCGCCACTTGCTGCGCTCGCTCTCAGGTAGTTGCGACTCGTCGGGGCCGCCGCCGAGCACCGAGATGATACGTGGGCGGTCGTGGCTCGACAGCAGGTTGAGCGCGCAGGATAGGGCCTCGCGCGGATAATTCTCGCGTAGGGTCTCAATATCCTCGGCAGCTTGGTAGGCGTTTTTGTAGCCCATCAAAAAGCCGATGACCATGTCGCGGAAGGGGTAATCCATGGCCGAGTCGAGCTCGAAGCCTTGCAGATAGCGACGCAGATGGCCGTAGCTGATCTTGTTGGAGGCGTCTTCCCAGACTTCGCCGAGCAGCAGCGCGTCGGGCTTCTCGGCGAGTACGGCCTTTTTGATCTCGGCTAGGAAATCATCGGAAAGCTCGTCGGCCACATCCAGGCGCCAGCCGTGAGCGCCGGCGCGCAGCCATTTACGAATGACGCCGTCCTTGCCCAGGAGCCGCTCGCGTACCAGTTCGGAACTCTCATTGATGGCGGGCATATTGCCCACGCCCCACCAACAGTCGTACGAGCCGTCCTCGTGGAAATAAAACGCATCGCGCCACGGCGAATCCTCGCTCTGCCACGCGCCCACGCCGGGGTAGTTGCCGTAGCGGTTAAAATAGATCGAGTCGTCGCCCGTATGGTTGAAGACACCGTCCAGGATGATGGAAATGCCGAGCTTCTCGGCCGCCTCGCACAACTCGGTAAAGTCCTGCTCGGTGCCCAGAATCGGATCGATCTTGGTGTAATCGGCGGTGTCGTAGCGGTGGTTGCTCGCGGCTTCAAAAATGGGGTTGAGGTAGATGGCTGTAAAGCCCAGCTCGGCGATGCGAGGCAGGTCTTCCTGAATGCCCTTGAGCGATCCGCCGTAAAAGTCCCAAGTCTTTATGGAGCCGTCCTCGGCGCGCTCGTACACAGGCGGCTCGTTCCAGTCCTCGACCATGCGGCGCTGAATGCCCTTACGCGGTTTTTCGACCTCGGCCAGCGTGCGCTCGCGCCAGTGCTCGTCGCGGGCATAGCGATCGGGGAAGATCTGGTAGACCATACCGCGCTCGTACCACTCGGGACGAACCTCACGGTGTTTGTAGACAGTGACCTGGAATGACGGCACCTCGGCGTAGTCGTAGGTTACGCCTTCGCCGCCGGTGCGGCCCTGCGGTGCGCCCAGGCGAACCTCGGGCTGGCCCTCGATATTGCAGATAAAGCTGTACCAGATAAGACAGGGCTTGGTGCACTCAAGCTCTACGCTAAAGATGCCGTCGCCCTCGTGCGTCATGGGATATCGAGACTCACCGATATCATCGACCCAGGTGCGCAGCGTAAGCGTTGCCTGCGCGGGATCGGCATCCTCCAGAATCACGGAGAGCGAAAGGGTTGTTCCTGTGGTCACAGCGCCAAACGGAGTGCGAAACTGCGGCAGACGGCTGTTGTGTATCAATCTCATAGTACGGTCCAGTTCAATAGAATCATGGCCTGCTGGCCATGGGCTTTACGCACAAGATGTAAGTATATCTGTTGTACACAGGCTGTATAAACAACATCCGTTTACCATCGGCGAACGGTTGTCCTAGAAAATCGTTTTACCAACTATCCACAGAGAAGGGGCGCCCGGTTGGAGCGCCCCTTGCTTAGGGTTTGATGAGGTTTTGGATCGTCTGTGGGCTAGCGGCGCTTGCGGGTGGCCGATGCCTTGCGGACGGACGTCTTCTTGGTCGGAGCCTTTTCCTCGGCCGGAGTGGCGGGGGAGACCGGGGTCTCCTTGGCGGGCTCGGGCTTGGCCTTTACCTCGGCCTTGGGCTCCTCTTTGGCGGCTGCAGGCTTGGCCTCGGCAGCCTTCGGCGCCGGCTTGGCCTTTGCTGCGGGCTTGTTCTCGACCTCAGCCTCCGCCTTGGGAGCAGCGGCCTTGGTCGTGGTCTTCTTGGCCGTCGTCGTAGTGCGCTTGCGCGTGGTGGTCTTGGCGGCCGGCTTGGCCTCGACGGTTGCCTCGGCCTTGGGCTTGGCTGGCGTCTCCTCGACTTTGGCGGCCGGCTTTGCGGCGGCCTTCGTCGTAGCAGGCTTCGTGGTCGTCGACTTCTTTGCCGTGGTCTTCTTGGCTGCCGTTGCCTTCTTGGCGGTCGTGGTCTTGGACGCCGTCGACTTCTTGGCAGTGGTCTTGGCCGGTGCCTTGACGGCGGGCTTGGCCTCGACGGCGGCCTCAGCCTTTACCTCGGGAGCAGTCTCAACTTCGGCGGCCTTCTTGGCAGCGGCGGTCGTGCGCTTGCGCGTCGTCGTTGCCTTGGCAGCAGTCGTCTTTGCTGCGGCGGTCTTGCTTGCAGCGGCCTTGGTCGTCGTAGCCTTCTTGGCCGTCGTCTTGCGCGTCGTGGTCTTCTTGGCGGCAGGCTTTGCAGCCGGCTTAGCCTCAGCCTCGGGACCAGCCTCAACCTTCACCTCAGATTTAGCCTCAACCGGCTTCTCCTCAGCCTTGGGCTCCTCAACAGCAGCGGGCGCCTCAACAACCGGCTCGGCCTTGGGCTCGGGCTCGGCCACAACCTCGGGCTTGGCCTCATCCTCCTCAGCCGCAGCAGCCTCCACAGCCGCCGGGCGCTCAATCTCCGGATGCATAAAGAAGTACAGGTCCAGATACTTATCGGCCGAACGCGTCCAGCTAAAGTCCTGGCTCATGGCCTGCGTGACCAGCTGATCCCACGCTTCGCGGTTATCCCAGAACAGGCGCGCCGCGCGGAACACCGCGTCGCCCATCTCGTCGCCGTTAAAGTTGCTAAACGAGAAGCCCGTGCCCTCGCCGGTAAACTCGTTATACGGGATCACAGTGTCCTTCAGACCACCAGTCTCGCGCACGATGGGCAGGGTGCCGTAGCGCATGGCGATGATCTGCGACAGGCCGCAGGGCTCAAACTTCGACGGCATCAGGAACATATCGGCGGCGGCGTACATACGCTGCGACAGCGCTGGATCGAACTCGATGCGCGCGGCCATGGTGCCGGGGTACTTGTCCTGGAAGTAGCGCAGGCCGTCCTCGTAGTCGCGGTCGCCGGTACCCAACACGGCTACCTGCACGCCGCCAGCCAGGATGCGGTCGAGCGCGTACATGACCAAGTCCATGCCCTTTTGGCGCGTCAGGCGCGTGACCATCACCATAAGCGGGCGGTCGTCGCGGATCTCGAGTCCCAGCTCCTCCTGCAGCTTGGCCTTGCAAATGGCCTTGCCGGAGCGGTCCTCGACCGTGTAGTTGGCGGCAATGCGCTTGTCGGTTGCCGGGTCAAAGCCTGCCACATCAATGCCGTTGAGGATGCCCTGCAGCGCGTACGAACGCTCGCGCAGCACGCCGTCCAGGCCCTCGCCAAACTCGGGCGTCTGGATCTCGTTGGCATAGGTGGGGCTCACCGTGGTGATGGCGTCGGCATAGCGCAGGGCGCCCAGCATGTAGTTGATGCTGCAGGCGTCGCAACGCAGCTGCGAGGCGGCCGCCGGAATGTGCGCCACACCAAGGATGTCCTCCATCACGGTGTCGCTAAACTGGCCCTGGAACGCCACGTTGTGGATCGAGAACACGGTCTTGACGCGGTCATACAGCGGCAGGCCCTGGTAGAACTCGCGCAAAAACACGGGCGCCAGCGCCGTCTGCCAGTCGTTGCAGTGCAGGATGTCGCACTCAAAGCCGGCGGGCAGGTGCTGCAGGCTCTCGGTGATGGCCTTGGAGAAGAACGCAAAGCGCTCGCCGTCGTCAAAGAAGCCGTACGGATAGTCGCGCGCGAAGTAGCGCTCGTTGTCGATGAACATATAGGTGACGCCGTCGTGCTCGAGCTTCTCGAGTCCGCAGTACTCATTGCGCCAGCCCAGGCTCACGTAAAAGTCGGAGAAGTGCTCCATCTGCGACTTGTACTCGTCCTTGATGGTGGCGTACTTGGGCACCATCACGATTACTTCGGCGCCGGCGCGCACAAGCGCCGCAGGCAGCGAGCCCGCCACGTCGCCCAGGCCACCGGTCTTCACAAACGGTGCGCACTCGGCCGAGGCAAACACGATCTGCATCTTTTTGCTGGAATCAGCCATATTGTCTCCCTGTTGCAATTCGAGAATAGCCGCCTGGCGCAAACCGGGCGGCTATTCTACGTGTTACGAGCGATGTTGCGGTGCCAAAGCTAGCTCGCGTTGGTGATATCAGAAGTTAACGGAGCCTTGCCCAGCACCAAGATGTTCTCGGGCGTGCCGCGAAGCTCGGTGTTGGTGGGAACCACGTTGTTCTTGTCCAGAATGGCGTTCTCAACACGGGCGCCGCTCTTGATGATGCAGCTCTGGTTAATGATCGAGTTGGTCACCGAAGCGCCTTCCTCAACCACAACGCCGCGCGACAGGATCGAGTTGCGCACGGTGCCCTTGATGATGCAGCCGGCCGAGATAATCGAGTTGCAGGCGTGGCTACCGGTCGCATAGCGCGAAGGCGGCACGTCGTGAGCCTTGGTCAGGATCGGGCGCTCGGGATCGAAGAGCTGGTCGGCGACGGTCTGGTCGAGCAGGTCCATGCTGCGGCGATACAGTGATTTCTCGCTAAATACGCCCACGACCTCGCCCTTGTACTCGTAGCTGCACACGTCGATGTTGCCAAAGTCGCCCTGGAGTGCCTCGAGCAGGTCAAGATAGTCGGCGGCCTGGTAGTGGTCGATAATCTCGAGCAGCGTCTCGCGGTTGACGATGCAGCAGTCCATGGAGGCGTTGTCGCCGTACACGACGCCGGCGCTCACGCCCGTCAGGCGGCCGTTCTCGTTAATCTCGAGCTTGGTCTCGTCATCAACATTGCGCGTAGCCTTGCAGTACACCACGGTCATCTGGGCGCCAGAGTTCTCGTGCGCCTCGATGATGGTGTTGAGGTCCATGTTAAAGATGATGTTGGTGCCCATCATCACAACATAGGGCTTGTCCGAGCGCTGGAACAGCGTCTTGTTGGAGATGATGTCGCGCAGCAGGAAGCGCATGCCGCCCTTGGTGGTGCCATACGCGTTGCCGGGCACCATGAACAGGCCGCCCTTCTTGCGGTCCAGGCCCCAGTCCTTGCCCGAGCCCACGTGGTCGATCAGCGAGCGGTAGTTGCCCGGCATGACGACGCCGACGGTCTTAATGCCGGCATTCATCATGTTGGACAGCGGGAAGTCGATCAGGCGGTAGCGGCCCAAAAACGGAACGGACGCGATGGGGCGGTCCTTGAGCAGCACGCTGCCGTAGGACGAAGAGTAGTTAGCGGTGATATAACCGATGGCCTTGCGATTGATCATCGGATCATTCCCCCTTCCCGATAACGACGTCATTTCCAACGACGGCCGTATCCTTGGTGGTATCGACAGAGCCGAGCTTCACGCCCTCTTCGACCGTGGAGTTCTCGCCCAAAATAGCGCGGCAGATGTGCGCGCCGCTCTTAACGTGCGCACCCGGCAGCAGCACGGAGTCCTCGACCACGGCGCGCTCCTCGATGATGACATCGGTCGAAAGGATCGAGTGGCGAGCGGTGCCGTAGATCTTGCAGCCGTTGGAGACCAGGCAGTCGTCTAGGCGGCCGTCCGGGCCAATGTAGTGCGGCGGACGCGTGGTGATGTTGGACATGATGGGGAAGTTCTTGTCAAACAGATCGAACTCGGGGTTGTTGCCCAGCAGGTCCATCGAGGTCTCGTGGAAGCTGGCGATGGTGCCGACGTCCTTCCAAAAGCCGTGGAACTCGTAGCTGTACAGGCGCTTGCCCTCGCCGAGAAGCTTGGGGATGATGTCCTTGCCAAAGTCGTGGCTCGAGCGCTGGTCCAGAGCGTCCTCTTCGAGCGCCTCGATCAGCACGTCGGCCGAGAAGATGTAGATGCCCATGGACGCGAGGTTCGAATCGGGCTTATCGGGCTTCTCGGTGAACTTGGTGATGCGGCCGTCCTCGGGGTCGGTGGTCAGGATGCCAAAGCGGCTGGCCTCCTCCCACGGCACGGGCATAACGCTCACCGTGAGGTCCGCGTTGTTCTCAATGTGCGTCTTGAGCATCTTGCGGTAGTCCATGCGATACAGGTGATCGCCCGAAAGAATCAGGACGCACTTGGGATCGTTGGCCTTGATGTAGTCGAGGTTCTGCGTAATGGCGTCGGCCGTGCCCGCATACCAGGCGCCACCGGTCTGCGTCTCGTACGGCGGAAGGATCGACACGCCGCCGTCGCGGCTGTCCAGATCCCACGCCTCGCCGGAGCCCACGTAGGCATGCAGCAGGTAGGGGCGATACTGCGTCAGAACGCCCACCGTGTCGATGCCCGAGTTTGAGCAGTTGGACAGCGAAAAGTCGATAATGCGGAACTTGCCACCAAAGCTAACCGCCGGCTTAGCGATCTTTTGGGTGAGTGCCCCCAATCGGCTGCCCTGTCCTCCTGCGAGGAGCATCGCGATGCATTCTTTCTTACTCATCGATTTCTCCTTCTGTCATCGATGTTCCTAAACCCATTAGCGACGGGCGCGGCGCAACGTCACGCCCGTCGAGTAATGCCGTGCTGGCATAGGGGAGCTCGCGCGCCTTTATGCGTGCCAGATCTCGTCGCGGTACTCGCGAATGGTGCGGTCGCTCGAGAACCAGCCGCTCGAGGCGGTGTTGAGCAGGGCCTTGCGGTTCCAGGTCTCCTGGTCGCCGTAGCTGTTCGTGAGCTTCTCCCACGCATCCACGTAGCTGCGGAAGTCTGCCATGACCAGGTCGGGGTCGTTGTTGTTCATGAGCTCGTTGTAGATGCTCTCGAAGTTGCCCGAAAGACCCGCAAAGGTGTTGTCCTTGAGCTCGTCCATCACGCGGCCCAGACGCTCGCGGTCGCCGTTGAGGGTATCCCACGCAAAGTAGCTGTTCGACGCCCAAAGCTGCTCGACCTCGGGAGCGGTCAGGCCAAAGATGGCCTCGTTCTCGCGGCCGGCCAGGTCGGCGATCTCGATGTTGGCGCCGTCGAGGGTGCCCAGCGTAATGGCGCCGTTCATCATGAGCTTCATGTTGGACGTGCCCGAGGCCTCCTTGCCGGCCGTGGAGATCTGCTCCGAGATCTCGGCGGCGGGGTAGATGAGCTGGGCGTTGCTTACGCGGAAGTTGGGGATAAAGCAGACCTTCATGACCTCGTTGACGCGCGGGTCGTTGTTGATGACGTCGGCCACGGAGTTAATAAGGCGGATGGTCTCCTTGGCAAAGGTGTAGCTCGAGGCAGCCTTGCCGCTAAAGATGAAGGTCGTCGGCGTCACATGGAAATTGGGATCGGCGATGCGACGGTTGTAGATGTCCATCACCTTCATGATGTTCATGAGCTGGCGCTTGTAGGCGTGGAAGCGCTTTACCTGAACATCGAAGACGGTGTTGGGGTCAATGACCAGACCGGTCTCGGCCTTAACGTAGGCGGCAAGACGCTCCTTGTTGGCGCGCTTGGAGGCACCCACGGCCTTCAGGAACTCGGTATCGTTCTGGAACTCTTTGAGTTTCTCCAGCTCAAAGGCGTTCTTCAGCCAGCCGTCGCCAATGGCCTCGGTCACGAGCTTGGCGTAGGTGGGGTTGGCCTCGGCAAAGAAGCGACGGTGCGAGATGCCGTTGGTCTTGTTGTTGAACTTCTCGGGCGTCAGGGCATAGAAGTCCTTGAGCACGATGTTCTTGATGATGTCGGAGTGGATCTTGGCCACGCCGTTGACGCTGTGGCTGCAGATCACGGACAGGTTGGCCATGCGAATCTCGCCGTCCCACAGGATGGCGGTCTGGCGCAGACGCTCCTGCCAGCCCTCCTGTGTGGTGTCGAACGACTCGTGCCAACGACGGCTGATCTCGTCGATAATCTGGTACACGCGGGGGAGGAGCTTGGAGAACATGCCGATGGGCCACTTCTCCAGGGCCTCGGGCAGGATGGTGTGGTTGGTGTAGCTCACGACCTGTGTCACGATGTTCCAGGCGTCATCCCACTCGAGCTTCTTCTCGTCGATGAGGATGCGCATGAGCTCGGGGCCGCACATGGCGGGGTGCGTGTCGTTGGTGTGGATGGCCACAAACTGCGGCAGCAGCTCCCAGTTCTCGCCGTGCTCCTTCTCAAAGGTGTCGAGCAGGCTGTAGATGCCGGCCGAGACAAACAGGTACTCCTGCTTCAGACGCAGCAGACGGCCGTGCTCGCCGGCGTCGTTGGGGTAGAGGATGGCGCTGATGGCCTCGGCCTCGGCGCGCTCAGCATCGGCCAGGGCATAGTCGCCGCGGTTGAAGGCCTCCAGGTCAAAGTGCTCCTCGACCGGCTCGGCGGCCCAGACGCGCAGCTTGTTGACGGTCTCGCCGGCATAGCCCACGACGGGGATGTCATAAGGGACGGCCAGGATATCCTGCGTGTCCACCGTGCGGTAGAACGTGCGGCCGTTCTCTTCAAAGCCCTCGACGTGGCCACCAAACTTAATGGTCACGGCCTTGTCCTGACGGCGAACCTCCCAGGGATAGCCGTGGGTGAGCCACTCGTCGGTGGCCTCGACCTGACTACCGTTGACAATCTCCTGCTTAAACAGGCCGTAGCGGTAGCGCATGCCGTTGCCGTAGCCGGCAATGCCCTCGGCTGCCATGGAATCCAGGAAGCATGCGGCAAGACGGCCAAGGCCACCGTTGCCCAGGGCCGGATCGGGCTCCTGGTTCTCGATGACGGACAGGTCGAAGCCCATGTCGTCGAGTGCCTCGGCGACCATGTCGCGCACGCCAAAGTTGAGCAGGTAGTTGTCGAGCAGGCGGCCGATCAGAAACTCGATCGAGAAGTAGTACACGCGCTTCTTGCCCTCGGCGGTGGCGCGGGCGTCGCTCTTGGTGGCAACGGTGCGGGCCTTCTCGGCCACGAGCTTGGCCAGGGCGTTAAAGCGGTCGAGGTCGCTCGCGGCCTCGACGCTCTTGCCGCTGATGCTCATAACGGCATCGCGATAGAGCTCGGTAAACTCCTGTTTGTTGTCGAAGATCTTATTCATACGTTCCTTTCCCCCGGGAGTTGTTCCCCGGAACGGCTATGACATGTATCCTACGCCCCCGCGGGGCGGGTAATTACAGTGGTAACGCCTTTGTTACGCTTTCTTGGCAGGAGCCTTAACAGCACCTGCCTTAGCCTTGGGAGCGGCCTTTTTGGTGGCTGCCTTTTTGGCCGTGGTTTTGGCGGCGGACTTGGAAGCGGGCTTGGCGGCCTTCGCCTTGGCCGGAGCCTTCTTGGCGGCCGCGGGCTTGGGCTTTACCGAGGACGTGCGCTTACGCGTCGCCTTCTTGGGGGCCTCGACCACCGGCGGCTTATAGCTGCTGGGACCACGGCGCTTAAGCACCACGCCAGCCAGGCCGGGTACCTTAATCTCGATGGAGTCCATCTGCCCGTTCCAGGGATAGGGCTCGCTCGAGCAGGTATAGGGCTCCTCGCCAGCATAGCCGCTGCCACCAAACTCGGGACGGTCGGAATCGAAGATGACCTCCCAGTCACCCTCGCGCGGCACGCCCACGCGGAAGCTTTCGTAGCTCGCAGGGTCAAAGTTGATCAGGATCACCAGGTCGTCGTCGACGTCCTCGCCCTGGCGCACAAAGCTCACGATGGACTGCTTGGAGTTGTCCGCGTCGATCCAGGTAAAGCCGTCGTCGGTGTAGCCGCGCTCGTACAGGGCGGGCTCGGCGGTGTACAGGTGGTTGAGCGCCTTGATAAACGCCTGATGATGACGGTGGGTCTCGTACTCCTCGGTCAGGAACCACTGGATGGACTCGTAGTAGCGCCACTCAATAAACTGGCCGATCTCGTTGCCCATAAAGTTGAGCTTGGCACCGGGATGCGTCATCTGGTAGAAGGCCAGCGTGCGCAGGCCGGCAAACTGGCGCCACCAGTCGCCCGGCATTCGGCCGATGAGCGAACACTTGCCGTGTACGACCTCGTCGTGGCTGAGCGGGCAGATGAAGTTCTCGGTAAAGGCGTACATAATGGAGAACGTGAGCAGGCCGTGGTTGCCGGGACGCCACGGAAAATCGGTCTGCATGTAGTGCAGGGTGTCGTTCATCCAGCCCATGTCCCACTTGTAGTGGAAGCCCAGGCCGCCGTCCTGCGGCGGATAGGTCACGAGCGGCCACGCGGTGGACTCCTCGGCCATCATCATTACATCGGGGTAGTGCGCCTCCACGGCGCAGTTGACCTGGCGGATAAAAGCGCTGGCGTCCAGGTCCTCCTCGGTTCCGTACTTGTTGAACTTCTTTTGGCCGGGATCGTCGATGCCAAAGTTGAGGTACAGCATGCTGGACACGCCGTCCATGCGAATGCCGTCAACGTGGAAGTTCTCGAGCCAGTACAGCACGTTGGAGACCAGGAAGGAGCGGACCTCGCCACGGGCGAAGTCAAACTTGTGCGTGCCCCAGTTGGGGTGAATCTCGTGCTCAAACAGCATGTGGCCGTTAAAGGTGGCAAGGCCGTGGGAATCGGCGCAAAAACCGCCGGGCACCCAGTCCATGATCACACCGATGCCCGCCTCGTGGCACGCATCGATAAAGTGCATGAGCTGCTGCGGGTTGCCGTAGCGCGACGTTGCGGCGTAGTAGCCGGTCGTCTGGTAGCCCCAGGAGCCGTCGAAGGGGTGCTCCATGAGCGGCATGACCTCGATATGCGTGTAGCCCATGTCGCGCACGTAGTCCACGAGCTCCACCGACAGGTCGTCGTAGGTGTAGAACTCGCCGCGCTGCGCGGGGAAGGGATCCATGGGACCGGGGTAGTTGCCGTACTCGTCCGGCTCGCCCTGCGGCGCGTCGCCGTGGCGCTTCCACGATCCAATATGTACCTCGTAGATGTTAAGGGGCTGCGACATGTGGTTGTGGCCGGCACGGCGCTTGAGCCACGCGGCATCGTTCCACTTATAGCCGTCCAGGGTCCACAGCACGCTTGCCGTACCCGGAGGGCACTCGGCCTTAAAGGCATACGGATCGGCCTTGTAGAGCTTTTCGCCCTCATTGGTCTCGATCAGGTACTTATAGAGCTGGCCCTGCTCGGCGCCAGGAATAAAGCCTTCCCAAATAGCGCTCGTATGCACGGGTACCAGCGGGTTGGCTTCCTCGTCCCAGTCGTTAAATTCGCCAATGACGTGAACGCTCTTTACATCGGGCGCCCAAACGCAAAAGCGCCAGCCACGCGTACGGTTTTGCGTGTCGGGGTGCGCGCCCATCTTTTCCCAGCTGCGCTCCCACATGCCAATGCCAAACAGATAGACATCGTCCTTGGAGAGCTCCGGTGCGTGCGGGGCGGCTTTGCGGGTAGCGGGCTTTTTGGTTGCTGGCTTTAGCTTTGTATCGCTCACGTTTGATCCCATCATGACGCGGCAGCGTGTTGCCTTGGTGACTAGATGCGAAAGGTCCAAGGCTGCACGAATCGAAGGGACGGCGATAGTTCTATGATTCGTTCCACCTCGCGTGCTCGGTGGAACTTTCGGCAGAAACTACGATAACACCTGTACGTTACTTTTATGAAGGAAAGTGGTTTTTGGGCGGCGTTTAATCGGTAAGCGCCATGTTTAGACCACTGGCAGAATTGCGATGGTAAAACTCTTGACAGTTTTACCAATAAGGGTTTTTTGATTGTTGGTTTGACGTTTGGTAAAACGTTTTTAGCAGGTTGTTTACCATTTGACATCGAAAGGTACATTTATGTCCCAGACCGCCGCTCCCAATGTCGCTTTTATTTTCGATTGCGACGGCACGCTGGTTAATAGCACCCCCGTTTGGGCCTATGCCCAGCCCGAGTTATTGCACCGCCACGGAGTTGACGTGACGGTCGACGATTTTGCCCAGTTTGAACATTTGTCGCTCGAGGACGAGTGCCAGGCCTACCACGACACCTGGGGCATTGGAGCGAATGGCGAGGAGCTGTATCGCGAGTTGAGCGACATCCTGATCGATGGGTACTCCAAGGTGCCGCCGCGCGAGGGGCTCCTGGCATTTTTGGAGCAGACGAAGGCGGCGGGCATTGCCTTGTGCGTTGCCACGTCCACGCCGGCCGAGCTGGTTAAGTCTGCGCTTGCGGGCGCCGGGCTCGACGCGTACATGGAGTTTGTTACCACGACGGGCGAGGCAGGACGCTCCAAACAGTTCTCCGACGTATACGAGCTGGCGCTGCGCCGCCTAGAAGAGCGCCACGGGCACAAGTTTGAGCGCGCGTGGGTGTTTGAGGACGCCGTCTTTGGCCTAAAGAGTTCTGGGGTCGCCGGCTTTAAGCGTGTAGGTATTTATGACCCGCACGGCCGCATGAAGCGCGACGATGTGCGCGCCAACTGCGATATCTTTATCGACAGCTACGAGGAGCTGGATCTAGCCCGCCTGCTTGCGTTTGAGGGATAGGCGAGAGCTGTGGCTTGTAAGGTATTAGTGGTTTGCGGCTCGCCCTTGGTGGCGAGCGCGGATCTGTTGCGTAGGCTAGTAGGGGAGTGCGATTACGTTGTTGCCGTGGACCGCGGCCTGGATGCCCTTCTGGGTGCGGGACTAAGCTGCGACGTGTATGTGGGGGATGCCGACACGGTAAGTGACGCGGGTCGTGCGTTGGTCGATGCCGCCACCGACTTTGAAGTTGAGCGTCACGACCCCTACAAAGACTATACCGACCTGGCGCTGGCGCTCGATTCCGTCCGACGCCGCTGGCCAGGTGCCGAAGTGGTTGCGACCTGCGCCACGGGCGGCCGCCCTGATATGGCCCTAAGCGTCCTAGGCTTACTAGCCAACTACAAAGACGCCCCCGTCTGGATTGCCGAGGACGAGATCACGGCCCGCATTCTGCATGAAGGCGAATCGTGGACCATCGAGGGCGTCGTGGACAAGACGTTCTCTATCATTGCTATAGCCCCTGGGACGGTGGTAAGCGAACGCGGCCTAGAGTGGGAGCTAGATCACGCTTCGTTAGGTCTACTAGCCGACACGGGCATCAGCAACGTCGTTAGGTCAACAGCCACGATCCAAGTCCACACCGGCACCGCCATCGCTTACTTATATCAATGGGCATTTGGAGTCTGACCCAAAAAAGTCCTTGCACGTCGCGTCAACTTCCCCTATAGTATCTCCTCGTCACGGGGGCGTAGCTCAGCTGGGAGAGCGCTTGACTGGCAGTCAAGAGGTCAGGGGTTCGATCCCCCTCGTCTCCACCATTGTGAATGCAAAGGTCTTCGGTATTCCGAAGGCCTTTTTTCATGCGAAAACGTCATACGCCACAAACCCCACCTACGCCAACAAAAAGTTGCACAATTTATTTCCCATGTCTGTACATAGTTTGTTATCCAAACGCGATTACCAGTGTAGCTCGCTGCTCCAGTTGGGCTTCAGGAACGCTCCCAATTATTGCCAACGCCCCAATAACCTGCATCAACGTGAACAACATCCCAAAACAACCCCCTTAAGCACGCTAAATGAACGATATGTTGTTCGCCACAAGCCAAATCAGTTTCGCTATCAGCTTGTGCTAGGATACCTAACGTTACATGAGTTCAACTGTGCTCACGGCTCCAGCAAGCCACAAAGCGCAGGGTCGATCAGCATCCGGCCGTAACGGCGGTGTTAGAAAAACCACGAGCTCCAATAAAGAAGCCATGAGACGTTGTTTATTTGTATTGAGTTAATTCACAGGTGCAAATAATTTATAGATTGCATGGCAAAACGTAGCAGTCCTTCAGCTGTTTGCGTGCGGTCCAGTTTTGAAATCACTTGACCGGATCGCACGCAGCCAGCTGAGGTTGTGGGCATTCTTGCGATACGTGCCTGTGACCTCAGCGCTGCTTCTATGCATACCGTTCACGGTGGGGCAGAGCCACGTGCTTGTCTAACTGGGCTCAGGGTTTGAATATGGAGCGCCTTCGCGCACAAGCGCCCTGGCGAAGCCATACCCAAACCCCGTGAGCCACATGTAAGACAGCAGGGGGGGTGATGCTCGTGTGGTATGTGATCCAGGTCATTAACGGTCGAGAAGATGTAATGCGCGAGCGCATCGAGCACATGGTGCCGGCTGGTGCCATGCAAGAGCTCTTTTATCCCCAATATCAAACCGAGATTAAGATACACGGCGAATGGGTCAAGACGATCAAGCCGCTCTTTCCCGGTTATCTTATCTGCGATACGGCAGATCCCCGAACCGTGCAACAGTATCTGCTGCGCATGGACGACTTTGCCCGGGTGCTTTCCCAGGACGGTCAGTTTGTGCCGCTGGCAAAAGAAGAGGTCCAGCTTATTGGCGGCTTTACGTATAGGGGAGACCGCGTAGTGCCCATGAGCGAAGCCTTAAAGGACGGCGAACAGGTCGTAGTAACGGCAGGTCCGCTGCTGGGCCACGAAGGCCTTATCAAAAAAATTACCAGGCGCAAAAGCACGGCTTATTTGGAGCTCGATCTGTGCGGCCGACGCGTAACCACCCGCGTTGGTCTAGCAGTGCTTTCAAAAGAGCAGCGCGTTATGCGCAATCACAGAAGAGCGATCGCCTAGCTGCAAGCTCGCAAGCGGACGACCGAAGGCAAAAAGCATCGGGGGAGGGGCTCTTGGAGCCTACGATAATGACCATGGCACAGGGCGCGCGGGAGACGCGCACGGCCGCCACGGCGAATTCCGTCACTGCCGCAGCCGGTGCTGCGGGGGATTACCTTACAAACGAAGAAGCGTACAAGATGCTGCGCGGTGCCAACTCCGGCGTGAAGCCCGAGCTTGGGCACAGGCTCTACCGCGTTGTTAAGCGTACGGTGGACATTGTCGCCGCCGGCGGAGCCCTGGTGTTGCTCTTTATTCCCGGGGTAATTCTGAGCGTGGTCATTTGCATAAAGAGCCCGGGCGCCAGCCCCCTATATTCACAGTGGCGCGTGGGCCGCGTGCGCAAAGACGGCACGTTCTACCTGTTTAAGATCTACAAGTTCCGCAGCATGGTTCCCAACGCAGACCAAATGCTCAAGGACTTGCAGGCCCAAAACGAGGCCACTGGCCCCATGTTTAAAATGAAGCACGACCCGCGCATTATTCCCGGTGTGGGTAACTTCATTCGCAAGCACAGCATCGACGAGCTGCCCCAGCTCATCAACGTGTTCTTGGGCCAAATGAACCTCATTGGCCCGCGCCCCGGCCTGCCGCGCGAGGTTGCCCTGTACAGCGAGCACGACATGAAGCGCCTGGCGGTAAAACCCGGCTGCAGCGGTCCTTGGCAGGTAATGGGCCGCAGCCACCTGGGCTTCAACGAAATGGTTGAGCTGGATCTTCACTATATAGAGAATCGCAGCCTGCGCCAGGACCTGCGGTTGATATTCGACACGCTGAAGACGATGTTCTCTGGGGAAGGTGCCGTGTAGCATGCGCATCGCCATGATAGGCCAAAAGAGAACGGGTTCGCGCGAGGGCGGCGTAGAAGTGGTGGTAGGCGAGCTTGCTCGCCGTATGGCAGACCTTGGTCACCAAGTAACCTGCTACGACCGTATGGGCGAAGGAGCTCCTTCCGAGCCCTACGAGAAGGATGGCTACCGCATCGTTCCCGTAAAGGCTCTGGACATCAAGGGGCTCTCTGCGCTCACGAGCAGCTTTGCCGCAACAAGGGCCGCCATCAAAGACGGGGCAGACGTAATTCACTATCACGCAGAGGGGCCGTGCGTCCCCCTTCGTTTTGCGCGTTCCGCGCACATCAGGACCGTGGCAACGATCCACGGCCTGGACTGGCAGCGTGCAAAATGGGGCGGCTTGGCTTCCAAGTACATCAAGTTCGGCGAGGCGACGGCGGCCAAGTGCGCGGATGCGCTCATCGTGCTTTCCCGGGGCAATCAGGAGTACTTCAAGGAGGCTTACGGCCGCGAGGCTACGCTCATCCCCAACGGCATCACTCCCGAGGCGGATCTTCCCGCGAAGGAGATCTCCGAGCGCTTGGGGCTCACCCAGGGCTCCTATGTCCTCTACCTCGGTCGCATTGTGCCCGAGAAGCGACCGGAACTGTTGGTGGAGGCGTACAAGCAGGTAAAGACGGATAAGCGCCTGGTTATCGCTGGCGACTCCTCCGATACGGACGACTACGCCGTGGCGCTCAAAGAGGCTGCCGCGTCCGACCCCCGCGCGCTCTTTACCGGCCACGTTGAGGGCAACCTGCTCTCCGAGCTGTACTCCAACGCGTATTGCTACGCGCTCCCCTCCGACGTTGAGGGCCTGCCCATGAGCTTGCTGGAGGCCATGTCTCACGGTGCGGCATGCGTTACCTCGGATATTCCCGAGTGCGCGGATGTTCTGCAGGGTTGCGGGCTCACGTTCCCACACGGAGACGCGGGGGCGCTGCGCGATGTGCTTGAAGGCCTGATAGCGGATTCTGCCCAAGCGGAGAGGCTGGGCGCCATGGCACGTGACCGCGCGATTAATGGCTATGACTGGAACAGCGTCGTCCAAAGGACGCTTGCTTTGTATGAGGGTGTTGCGTAATGAAGATCCTTCTTGTAAATAAGTTTCATTGGCGCAAGGGTGGAAGCGAGACGTACTACTTTGCTCTTGCCGATGGTCTTCGCGCTCTTGGGCATGAAGTTGCCTTCTTCAGCATGGAGGATGAGCGTAATGAGCCGACTGAGTGGTCGCGTTACTTTGTAACGAATCGCGACTATAACGGACCGAGCTCTATTGTCGATAAGGCGAAGGCCGCGCAGGCACTTGTGTATTCCAAAGAGGCGCGCGAGAAGTTCGATGCGCTGTGCCGTGAATTCCAGCCCGATGTAATCCATCTCAATCTCACTCATAGGCAGATTACGTTTTCCATCTTGGACGCTCCTTGGCTAAAGCAGCATCCAACGCCGGTTGTGTATACCTCGCACGACTTGATTCTTGCTTGCCCGAGCTATCTTATGCTTGATTCCGAGGGCAACGTTTGCGATTCGTGTCTCGGGGGTCATTTTGGCAATTGCCTTAAGAAGAAGTGCGTAAAGGGTTCAATCGCAAAAAGCGCGTTAGCGGTGGCTGAGGCGGAGTGGCTTAAACGGCACAAAACCTATTCACGTCTCGATCGCATCATCTGCCCGAGTGAGTTCATGCGGAGCAAGTTTATTGAAGCGGGGCTTCCCGAGCGTCAGCTTGTCCTCATGCGGAATTTCCTGAATCCCGATTCGATGTCACGGGAAGTTGCCAACCAAAATAATGAAGATCCCTACATGCTGTATCTGGGACGCCTTTCTCGCGAGAAAGGCGTGTTAACGCTCGTGCATGCTTTTGAGAAGGCGGCACCGGTGATCCCTGATTGGCGTCTTGTTATTGCAGGCGATGGCCCTGAATGTGATGCTGTGAAGGTCAAAGTTTCCGCAATGCCAAACGAAATAAGCTCGAGGATTGAGCTGGTTGGATATAAAACCGGTGACGCCCTGCGCGGACTTGTGAATCGAGCCACTCTGGCGGCTGCGCCGTCAGAGTGGCTCGAGAACGCGCCATATGCGGTTCTCGAGGCACTCGCCGCGGGCAAGCCCGTTATCGGTACGAACATGGGCGGAATACCCGAGCTGGTACGTGAGGGTGAAACGGGCTTCCTGGCTGAAGCCCACGATGAGGCAGGACTCGCAGATGCAATCCGTAGGGGTGCGGCGGTGGCCGCCGATCCTGCGGCTTACGCCGCGATGAGCGCGCATTGCCGTTCATTCGTGGCAGAGAACTGTAATCAAGAGAAATACATCCGGAATCTCGTCTCCCTGTATCAAGAACTAATTGACCGGAAGGTGGTGGCCTAACCCATGGCCGAGAAGAAACTCAACGGAACCGTAATCGTAACGTACCGCTGCAACGCGCGCTGCACCATGTGCAACCGCTACAAGGCTCCCAGCCGTCCGGAGGAGGAGCTCTCCCTCGACGTGATCAAGAAGCTCCCGCGCATGTACTTCACCAACATCACCGGTGGCGAGCCCTTCATCAGGACCGACCTTGCGGATATCGTGCGCGAGCTGTACAAGAAGTCCGACCGCATCGTCATCTCCACCAACGGCTTCTTCACCGACCGCATCATCGCCCTTGCCGAGGAATTCCCCCAGGTGGGAATCCGCATCTCCATCGAGGGTCTGCAGCAGACCAACGATGAGATCCGCGGTCTCCAGAACGGCTTCAACCGCGGCTACGAGACGCTCAAGAAGCTCGTGGAAATGAAGCACCCGGACGTGGGCTTTGGCATGACGGTGCAGGACCGCAATGCTGCGGACTTGGTGCCGCTGTACAAGCTTTCCGACGAGCTCGGCATGGAGTTCGCCACCGCCAGCCTGCACAACAGCTTCTACTTTGTCGAGGCGAAGAACATCATCAAGGACCGTCCCATGGTGGCCCAGAACTTCGAGGACCTGGTAAACGAGCTCCTCAAGTCCAACGAGCCCAAGAAGTGGTTCCGCGCGTACTTCAACATGGGCCTCATCAACTACATCTATGGGCAGAAGCGCCTGCTCCCGTGCGATATGGCGTTCGACACGTTCTTCATCGACCCCTACGGCGACGTCATGCCCTGCAACGGCACCAAGGAGAAGCTCGTTATGGGCAACCTTAACGACGAGTCTTGGGATGAGCTGTGGGAGAGCGCCCAGGCCGAGAAAGTGCGCGGCTGCGTGCGCCACTGCGACCGCAACTGCTGGATGATCGGCTCCGTGTCTCCTGCCATGCACAAGTACATCTGGAAACCCGCGTCGTGGGTGCTGGCGCACAAGCTCAAGCCCGGCAAGAAGTTCGACATGCACGAGCTCCCCATCGTGCGCGACTACGAGTCGGGCAAGGTGACGAAGGAGGAGCTGGACGCTCTTTCCACCTGCGACATGCACGCCGCGATCAACGACGGCCTTTCCGACGCAAGCCGAGCCGACGCGCACGTGTACGAGACTGAGGAGGCGCTGTAGTGCAGCCGGGTGGAAAAATCGAATGCAAAAATTCAGAAATAGCGGTTGCTCGATATCAATCGGAGGAAACACGTGAAAGTATCCTGCATAACCAGGCACGCAATCTCTAATTATGGCTCCCTGCTCCAGGCATATGCGACACAACGAGCGGTAGAGAGCTTGGGGCATGAGTTCGAGATTATGGACTATGTACCTGCTTGTGAGGACGTATCCCAGCAGGTGAGGACGCTTCTTTCGACAAAGCCGTCCTGGAACGGGAACCCGTTGAAGAAGTCTGTCTACAGACTTCTGATGGAGCCTGAGACAAGGGTGGCGGGCAAGCGGTTTGCGCGTGAGCGTTCCCAGCTGCTTAAGATGAGCCCTCACTATGCATCCCTGGAGGAGCTGAAGGCTAATCCGCCCAAGGCCGATGTCTATATGACTGGAAGCGATCAGGTGTGGGGTCCCATCAGCTCGGGCGCATACGACCTGTCATACGCGCTTGAGTTTGCTCCCGAGGGCGCAAGGCGCATCTCATATGCGGCAAGCTTTGGTAAGAAGAATATGCCGGATAGCGTGCGCCCCAGGTTTCTCGAGGACCTTCGAGCATATGAGGCCGTGTTCGTACGCGAGGATGCCGCGCGCGAGCAGCTTGCCTCGTGGGGCATAGAGGCCGGACAGGTTGTCGATCCCACGCTGCTGCTTGATGGCGAGGCGTGGAGAAGGATGGCGGCACCTGCCCCGAAGGGCGAATACATCCTCGTCTACCAGATTCACAGCGACCCGACGGTGGGGCAGTACGCCGTGAAGGTTGCCAAAAAGCTTGGCTTGCCCCTGATACGGATCTCCGCAAGCCTGCACCAGGCCTCACGCGAGGGCAAGTTCAAGTGGCTGCCGACGCTTGCTGAGTTTCTCTCGTATGTCGACAACGCAGCATGCCTAGTCACGGACTCGTTCCACGGTACGGCTTTTGCCATAAATCTCAATACGCCGCTGGTAGAAGTGCTGCCCAAGAACGGAACCTCGAGCAGGAACGTGAGTATTCTGCGACTCACGGACCTCACGGACAGAGTGCTTCAGAATCTAGATGATGTCGAGTTAGCATCCAAGCAGATTGACTTTGGTCGGGTCAACGACGTGATGGGTGCGGAGAGGGAGAAGTCCCTAGCGCAGCTCAAGAGCATGATTGAGGAGTAGGGCATTGTCAAACGTTGGCACTAGGACGGTATGCAAGAAGGATATGTGCGCTGGCTGTATGGCCTGCGTCGATTCATGCCGACATGGAGCGATTGCCATTGAGGATACGATTGAGGCGTATAACGCCCGTATTGATCCTACAAGGTGCGTGGGATGTGGACTGTGCGAGAAAACGTGTCCCCAGATGGTATCCCCATCTTCGTTGCGTCCTCTCGAGTGGCTACAGGGGTGGGCGAAAGATACATCGCTCAGAATGTCATCTTCGTCCGGGGGTCTGGCTACGGCCATCTCGGAGGCGTTTGTGGCGTTAAATGGATTAGTGTGTTCATGTGCACAGGAGGGCGGTGAGTTCCGGTTCCACCTCACTTCTGATGCGGATTACTTGAGGAGGGCCCAAGGCTCCAAATACGTCAAAAGCAATCCGCTTGGTGCGTACCGCGAGGTTAGGGAGGCCCTGCAAGGTGGTCAAAGGGTTCTCTTTATCGGTCTTCCTTGTCAGGTTGCTGCGATGCGTAACTTCGTTGGAAGCCGTTTAGCCGATTCCCTTTACACCATCGACCTTATCTGTCATGGTTCACCGTCCCCCAAGGTCCTGAGCCGATTCTTGGAAGAGACAGGTAACAACCTGTCTAATGAGCTGATACTGGACTTTCGAAAGAAAGTCCAGTATCAGCTCCGCTATCGCGGAGCTGAAACTGTGGGTAGGACGGGTGTCCGCGATCGCTACTCGATTGCTTTCCTTTCGGGTTTACCGTATACGGAAGGCTGCTACTCCTGCCGCTACGCCAAGGGTGATCGTGTCTCCGATATTACGCTTGGCGATTCATGGGGTAGCGAGCTTTCTGATGAGGTCGCGAACGGGATATCCCTCGCACTTGTGCAGACAGACAAGGGTCGAGAACTGTTAGAAATGACGGACCTTGAGCTTTTGCCGGTTGATCCTGGTCTAGCTGTGGCCAACAATGAACAGCTTCAACGTCCTTCGACGAAGCCTATAGAAAGAAATACCTTTATGGACGGCTTTCGTAACGGGGTACGGGTTAACCGACTCGTTCTCAGGGCGAGGCCAAAAGACTGCGCCAAGTACTTGGTCAAGGATATACTGCTTGCACTGGGTTTGCTCAGGGGTTAACACATCGAGAGCGTTTGCTTTAGGCATTAATGATAAGGTAATCCATATGTTGAGTAATTCCAAGGTGCCAAAGTGCGTCGTATTAATGGCGTCATACAACGGCATCCCATTTATTTCAGAACAAATTGACAGCATTCTCTCGCAGGCTGAAGTTGACGTACGTCTTTTTGTCCGTGATGACGGGTCATCTGATGGTACTCGTGATCTTCTGCAGCGCTATGCAGATGAGGGCAGTCTGACTTTGTTAACAGGAGAAAACCTAGGACCTGCTTTAGGGTTTTTGACGTTGTTGCGGGATGCTCCCGAAGCTGATTACTATGCGTTTTCCGACCAAGATGATATTTGGGATAGCGATAAACTGATAACTGCGATTAAACAGCTTAAGAAGCAGGAGAATTTGGCTCTTTATCATTGCAATTCAAGACTTGTAGATTCAGCTGGTAATGAGATGGGCCGGTTAACCTATGGGCAACAAAGGTGCATATCTTATCGAGATAACGACCCTCTCAACCAGCTTTGCATTGGGTCACCTATGGGATGTACGCAAGTATTTGATAGGCGTATTTGGGAAGTTGTTTGCTTGCATGAGCTGCCCCATCCCGTCATCATGCATGATAAGCTGATAGCTAATCTATGCGTGCTGCTGGGTTATCGGATTGTTTTCGATGCTTCTCCTCATATGGGATATCGCCAGCATGGTCGTAATGTGGTCGGTGTGAGTACTGATTTACCATCTAAAGTGATTGAGAAAATCAATAGTTTTTGTCATCCGCGAGAGATTACTCTTGCAAAGCAAGTTACTGGACTTCTTTCAACTTATTCCGACTGCATTCTTCCTCCAGAGCGTGCTCTTGGAGAGTTGGTATCGAAAATGGACGCTTCTTTCATGGCTAGGTGCAGGGTTTCTTTCTCTTCGAGGCTGAATTTCGGCAGTCTACAAGAGGGCCTTTTCAATAGATCTCTCCTCTTGTTTGGGAAGCGATGATATGAGTAAAAGCATCCCCAAACCGCACAATAGTGGGTACGTCCTAGCGCTTGCCTTTTGCGACTATCTCAAGGACAAGACCGGCACCCCAAAGGCTATTATGGCGAGTCAGCAGGCCATGGCGTCGCACGGCATAAGTTACGTCTATCTCCACTCGGTTAAGAAGACCCTGTTCAGGGACGACCAGATGCTATTTTGCGAATTCGGGGTTACGGTCGACGGGGTGGAGGCTGGTGTTTTCAGTATTGCCCAGGTGTGCGAGGCCCTTTGCAGCTGGCAAAAAAGCGGCTTCAGCCTTCTTGAGCTTCATATCCACCACCTTCTGTACGTGAGCCTTGAGAAAGTCTCCGAACTGCTAAAAGTTACAGGCAAAACACCGGTCAGGGCCTTTCTCCACGACTATTACCTGTGTTGTACAAGCTATAACCTCCAAAATAGGAGCGGCTTTTGTGACAGCTCAAGGCTCGGCGACGCTCCCTGCGAGAAATGCCCCCACTTCAGTAACAGCCTTCGTGTGGAGTCGAAGATCCAAGGGCTGTTTGACTCCATCAAAAATCTCCGTTTTGTTGCACCTTCGACCTATACGAAGAATCGGTTTCTCTCATTCAGGCCCCAATACGAGGGCCTTGTTGATGTAATACCGCACCAAAAGCTGCTTGGAGAGTATCTGGGCAACAGACGTCCTCTGAACGCAGGGGAGCGCATCAGGGTTGCCTTTCTGGGGATGCCGAGGAAGACAAAGGGCTGGGAGACCTGGCTTCGCCTCGTATCTGCGGTCGATGAACAAGAGTACGAGTTCTTCGTCTTCAACAGCTCGAACGATATGTATCCAGGGATGAACAAGCGGTTTGTCGAATTTGATGAGAAGCACCCAAATGCCATGACCGACTCTCTCAGGGAGTGCGAGATTGCCATCGTTGTCATGTGGCCATCTTGTCCAGAGACCTATAGCTACACCTGTATGGAATCTTACTCCGCAAACGCTTATACGATTTCGAGTGCATGTGCAGGCAATGTCGCCGACTTTGTCGTTGAGCATGGGTCCGGTTTGGTGCTGAATAACGAGGAGGAGCTAATCGGGCTGTTTAGGGATAAGAGCCGGCTTATCAGGGAGGTCAATCGTTTCAGGAGCGGAAAGCCTGGTCCGCTCGATCTTGTCGATTCAGATGAGATCGTAGACCTGCTTCCATGCTCTTCGGTAGGTCTCAACACGGGAGTTCACATGCACACGAGGCTGATTGAACGTGTGCTGCTGGAGGTACTCAATGCAAGATCATAGGCATGCGAGGCTCGTTATAAATAAAGCGGAGGAGCGGGCTGGTCGAAGAGGTCGTTGGTATCTCCCTAATAAGCAAGGCGTTCTAACCGTTTGCATGGGTGACCTGGCGGATGCGACGATCGTTATAGGTATCTTGGCGCAGGTTTTCTTCCTTGAGTACTATGGTCTGGGGCGATACCTCAACTGGGTAATTACCGGCATGATTTGCGTGAGGGCGCTCTTCTCCGGATGGAAATATAGCGGTAGAGCGCTACTACTTGGGCTGATTACCGTTGCAGGGTGGCTGTCTGGTGCCCTCTTGGGTGGCAATATGGAAACGTTTAGGGCGAATATTTTGCTGCTCCTCTACCCGTTTGTCTATACGCTTTACTTCTTTCTTTTGGTCACTAACAAGAGGGATTTTCTTCTTGGACTCTTTGATGCAGGTTTTCCGGTCTTCAACGCCATATTGCTTCTCAATATGGCGATCATGTTTATCCAGTACTCTACCCATGGGATGATCGCTGCGACAACGAACGACATCAGTTACTTCGAGGACAATATCTCCGGCCTGTTCTCTTATGCGTCCGTCCATGCGGTGGCCCTTTACACTTCATTCGTCGTGCTCTACAACTTCGTCTGGATTAGGAGGCTTCGGGGTCCTCTCTGGCCATCCCTTGCCATCGCTTACAATGTCTGCCTTATCGTCCTGTCCTTCTATCTTGCGACACTCAACGATAATAAGGCGCTCTTCATAATCCTTCCTCTCGTTTTAGTGATGTTCTGGCTTATTTCAGTCATGAGAGGAGAAGCGGATGTTTCGGGTCCCTTCTTTTGGCTTGTCGCCTTGTATTTTATCCTGACAATTGCATACGCCTTGGTGCCTGCGTTCCAGATCCTCGTGGATACGCAAGTGTTTGGTCTGTTCGATATGGTTGGCAGTTCAGCTTCCGTCGGTACTGCTGCCGACGGCAGTAACGAGAGGATTGCTATCATCGGCTTCGCTCTCTTGAGACCGGCTACATGGAGTCTCGGAGAGGGTCTTGGAGCCTCAAGCTTCTACGCGTCCGGGTTCATGTCGTTTAACCACTTTGGTCAAGCGGATATGGGGTCTTTCTTGATTCTCATGGGGGTTTGGGAGACGGCAGCGTATGTAGCGTTTTTCCACTCCGTGGTTAGTGAGTTTATGGAGCAGGAAAAAGGATCTAATGGCCGGATTGTTCGTTTGCTCCTTTTGCTAACAATTCTTATTACCTTTCTGTATACGCAGTGCTTTACAAGGGTGAACTGCTGCTTGTGCCTACTGCTGCTCTGTGGAGCGCTGGCTTGGTCGTGGAATTCCTCGGCTGCAGACTATTTGATTATTGATAGAGACGAAGAACAGGTTTGAACATGAAAATAGGCATTTCCACATTTACGCATGGGGACAACTATGGGCAGAGGCTCCAGAACCTTGCTGTCCAAGAAACTCTCAAACTCTCGGGTGCAGATGTCCTTACGTTCAGACAGAAGGACTCGAGATCTGCCAAATACAAGCTCAAGTCTTTGGCTTCGCTCATTCCAAAGGGGCTTGCCGTTGCCCACATCCAGAGGCATCGTTCGTTTGAGGATTTCAATTCCCGTAACATTTCCTTTAGCCGGGAGGTTATATCTGATTCCAACCCTCCACGTGACATTAAATCCTATGACTTTTTCGTTGCTGGGAGCGACCAAGTTTGGTCTCCGTATTCCCCTGACGCTAACTCCACTATGTTTCTCACGTTTTCGCCAAGAGAAAAGCGCATTGCTTTTTCTCCAAGCTTGGCAGCTCCGACGATTCCCAAGGAGAAGCGTGAGCTGTTCCACGGCTATTTCGACGGGTTTGATAGGCTGTCCGTTCGTGAGCAGAAGAGCGCCGAGCTTATAAACAGTCTGTACGGCTTAAAGGCCGAGGTGTTGATTGACCCAACACTGATGTTTGACGGCTCCTGGTGGGAAAGGTATGAAAAAGAGCCGCACTGCGGGCTTCCAAATGATTATGTATTGACGTACTTCCTCGGGAGTGCAGCTTACGAAGAGAGGGTTGCCGAAATCTGTGATTCACTTAGCTGCAAGAGGGTCGATTTACTAGGGGATGCGCGCTACTACGCCCTCGGGCCTTCAGAGTTCCTCTATGCCGTCCGTCACGCAAAGCTTGTAGCGACAGATTCGTATCACGGATCAATTTTCTCGATCTTGTTCGGGAAGCCGCTGATTTATTGCCCTCGTGAGTCCACTGGTCCAGACATGAGCAGCCGATTCGACACGCTAGCCAGCGAGCTGGGTGTTTCTTTCGTTGAGCGGTCAATTCTTTCCGTATGTAATTCGGAACTGCTCGAGAGTGACTATTCAAAGGCGTATGACAGGTTGGCAGCTCAGAGGAAGATCGTTGTTGAATTCCTCGATAGATGTGGATTGAGCATTCCCTCGGAGGCCGCCCGTGGCTAGCCAGCGTAAGGCGGGCGCCCTCCTCGGCTACGCCAACATCCTCGCAAAGAACCTCGTCAACCTCGTCTACACGCCGATGCTACTGTCCTACGTGGGGCAGGCGGACTACGGCGTCTTCCAGAGCTCGAACTCCTTTGTCTTCTCGCTGACGCTCCTGTCCTTCGGCTTCTCCGAGGCCTACGTGCGCTTCTACACGCAGACGGTGGCGCACGGCGGCGAGCGCGACATCCGGCACCTGAACGGCATGTACCTCACGCTTTACGTCGCCGTCACAGCCGCGGCGGTCGCCCTCGGCATGGGCTTCTCCGCAAACGCCGGCGCGGTGTTCTCGGCCGGGTTCACCGAGGCGCAGGTCTCGCTCGCCCGGGAGCTGCTCGCCATCATGACGCTCAACGTCGCCTCGACGTTGTTCACCGTCGTGTTCAATTCCTACATCACGGCGCACGAGCGCTTCGTCTACCAGCAGACCAGGCAGCTCGTCACCACGCTTGCGACGCCGCTGTGCGCCTGGGCCCTGCTGGCCGCCGGTATGGGGCCCGTGGGCGTTGCCCTAGCACAGCTCGCGGTGAACCTCGTCCTGCTCGCCCTCAACGCGCGCTACGCCATCGTCGTGCTGGGCATGCGCTTCGAGCTCAGGGGTGCCGACTGGGGCGTCATGCGCGGCATCGCCGCCTTCAGTGCCTGGATCTTCGGTAACCAGGTCTGCGAGATGGTCAATCAGAGCGTGCCCAACATCATGCTGGGGGCCATCTCGGGCGCGACTGCGGTATCTCTGTTCGCGGTGGCCGTGAACATCCGCCAGGTCTTCTACTCGCTCTCCACCACGATGTCGAACGTCTTCATTCCGAAGGTCAACCGCATCGTCGCCACCTCGGACGACAACGCCGAGCTCACTCGCCTTATGACGCGCGTGGGCCGCTACCAGATGGTACTGTTTTGCTGGGTGTACGGAGGTTTCGCTATTCTCGGGAAGTTTTTCGTGACGAGGTGGGCGGGCCCGGGCTTCGCCGAGGCCTACTGGCTCGTGCTCGCCATGACGCTACCCGTCATGGTGCCCCTCTGTCAGAACGTCGGCATCGAGATCCAGAGGGCCAAGAACATGCACCACGCCAGGAGTCTCGTCTACCTTGCGATGGCGGTCGGGAACGTTGCCTTCACCGCCGCGGCCGCCCCGGCGCTGGGGCCGTGGGCCCCCGCGATCGCCTATGTCGTCAGCATCGTGCTCGGCAACGGACTGTGGATGAACTGGTACTACCAGAAGCGGGTCGGTCTCGACATGCTCTTTTTCTGGAAGCGGAACCTGCCGGTGCTGCTCGCCTGGGCTGCCGTCACCGTCGCCTGCCTCGCTGGCACGGCGGTCCTGCCCGTCAACGGATGGCCCGCGTTCCTCGAGTGGGGCGCCGTTTACAGCGCGCTTTTCGCCATAGCCCTTTGGCTCGCCGTCCTAACGAAGGACGAACGTATCGCGGTCGTCTCTCGTCTCCCGTTCCTTAGATAGGGTCCATCATGAATGATTCCGAGAAATCCCCGAGGGTCGTCTCGCTTGGCGACCGTTGCTGCGGCTGCGGCGCGTGCGCTGCCCGCTGCCCCAAGTCATGCATCTCCATGGAACCCGATGATTGTGGCTTCCTACACCCCACCGTCGACGCCTCCGGGTGCGTAGGCTGCGGGGCGTGCGACGCCGTATGCCCGGCGCTCAACGCCCCTGGGGAGGACGGGTGCGAGTTCGCCCTCTGGGCGAAGGCTCATGACGTCGGCTTGCTCGATAGATCGTCGTCGGGCGGCGTGTTCGGTCTACTCGCCGGTGACGCTCTCTCGCGCGGCGGTGTTGTGGCGGGCGCCGCGTGGACGGACGGTTGCCGCGAGCTTCGTCACGTGCTCGTGGAGGACAGGCCGGCGCTCGGCGCCGTTATGCGCTCGAAATACGTTCAGAGCGCGGTTGGCCGCGGCGTCTTCGAGGGCGTCCGCGCTGCCCTGCGTGAAGGCAGGCCGGCGCTCTTTGCCGGTACTGCATGCCAGGTGGCTGGCATGCGCTCATACCTGGGGAAACTCGCCGACTCTGACCTCTTCCTCGGCGTCGACGTCATCTGCCACGGTGTTCCGTCTCCAGAGCTCTGGTCGCGCTGGGTCGACTACCGTGGTGAGGCCTTCGGGTCGGACGTCTGCGACGTCAATATGCGGAGTAAGACAACCGGATGGTTGTCTTTCTCCGCTATGTACAAGCACATAGCGGAGAAAGACAACACCGGGGACACCGAGTCCCAGATATTCGGCAAAGACTGGTACATGAAAGCGTTTCTGGCCAATGCGAGCCTTCGTTCGTCCTGTCTGGCATGTCCAGCAAAGCGCTCCAGCGGCGCCGATATCACGCTCGGTGATTTCTGGGGGTTCCAGAATACCCATCCCGAGGTCGACAACTCCAAGGGCGTATCTGCCGTCCTATGCAATACCGAGAAGGGCGTGCGGGCATTCGAGGCTATTTCTGGGCTTACTGCAAACGGTCCGGCGACGCTTGATGGGGTAATCGCGGGCAACCCTAGCCTCGTCCATTCTGTCACGCCTTATCCAAAGCGCGACGAGTTCTTGAACGACGTGTCTGCCGGGCTTTCCATCCCAGATCTCATGGACAAGTGGGATTTCCGTCCCACTCTCTGGCAGCGTGTCCGCGGCAAGCTTGGTGGTATTAAACGACGACTAAAGAGACTCGTTGGAAGGAGAGCCTAGATGGCCAAGGATCGCTACCTTCAAGCTCTTCGTGGGCTTGCGATTTCCGCAGTGGTGCTTATCCACTGTCTTCCTCAATGTGCCGCGTCGGTCGCCATTCGCCCATTCCTCAACTTTTCTGTTGCGTTGTTCTTGTTTTTATCCGGTGTTCTTACCGACGAGCGCAAATTTAATGCGGGGGGGGTCTTCGACGCCGCATTAGCAAGGTTGCCGGACCTTATGCGTTCTGGAGCGTTATCTATCTTGCGGCGTTTCCCCGCCCTTCATGGGCGTCTGGGTTTCTGGCGTTCGCCGTGGGCTCCGTATCGGCTCAGATGTACTATCTATTGGTCTATTCACAGCTTGTGCTGCTTACTCCGGTACTGTTCAGGCTCCTTTCACGGTATAGGTTCTTTGTCTATTGTGTGACACCGGCTTGCTTGCTTCTAAGGGAGCTCGCTGCCGTTGCCGGTATCGCATTGCCTCTAATACAGGTTTTCTGCCCCATATGGCTCATCTTTTATGTTTTCGGTCTCGACTGGAGGCGTTGGGCTGCGCTCATTGAAGGACGAACCACTCAGCTTGTTGCAGTGCTCTTTATATTTTTAATAATTCAGGAGGTCGCAGGCTTCTGGTGGTATTTGACTGGCGATTTCAATATGGCCACAACTCAGCTTAAGCTCGGTTCTGCCGCGACCTCTTTAGCTGTGATCGCGCTTCTTATGGCGGTTCCGGGATCATTCAAGTCGCGATTATCTTCTACTTTGCTTGTTGACCTTGGGAACGCCTCTTTTGGAATCTACCTCTGCCATATACTTGTTCTCAAGGCCGTTTGGAAACTGCTTGGATTATTCGTCATTCCACTTGGTGTTTCGACATTTGCTGTTTGGGCGCTAACTCTTGCCGGATCTTATTCGCTTGTATCACTTTGCGGTCGTTATTTGCCCGAACGAATTCACATCATTGTGGGATTATAAATTGATTTTCGATACTGGCGCTTTTCATAGCGTTGAAGCAAAGTGAGTCCATTACCAACATTTGGCACGCGATCATCGGTGAAGATACCGGACTTCCTGTTTTCGAACGAGAAGATGACTTTTTACTCAAAATGGCTGATTGGATTAACCAACCTGAAATAACCGGAATCAATCTCCCTTGGTCGAGCATTGAAAAATGGAAGGGGCAATTCAGGTAGCCATATTCCGCAGTCATTACCTTGCCTATTTCGTTAAGAATGAGGGGGTTTAGCAAAATAGGATACCCAAGTCTTATTTATCACTCGATCTAAAGCGCATTTCGATTGTAGAGGACAGATTAAATGAAAGGCATCATCCTCGCGGGCGGGTCCGGCACGCGACTGTACCCGCTCACTCTCGTGGCCTCCAAGCAGCTGCTGCCGGTCTACGACAAGCCCATGATCTACTACCCGCTGTCCACGCTCATGCTGGCGGGCATCAAGGACATCCTGGTCATCTCCACGCCGACCGACCTGCCCAACTTCCAGCGCCTGCTGGGCGACGGCTCGCGCTTCGGCGTGAACCTCTCCTACGCCGAGCAGCCCTCGCCGGACGGCCTGGCGCAGGCCTTCACCATCGGCGAGGAGTTCATCGGCGGCGAGCCCTGCGCGCTCGTGCTGGGCGACAACATCTTCTACGGCAACGGCCTGTCGCGCCACCTGACGCGCGCCGTCCAGAACGCCGAGTCGGGGAGGGCCACGGTCTTCGGCTACCACGTGGACGACCCCGAGCGCTTCGGCGTCGTGGAGTTCGACGCGCTGGGGAGGGCCGTGTCCATCGAGGAGAAGCCCGCCGAGCCCAAGAGCTCCTACGCCGTCACCGGCCTGTACTTCTACCCGGGCGACGTGTCCTCCCGCGCCGCCGAGGTGAAGCCCTCCGCACGCGGCGAGCTGGAAATCACCACGCTCAACCAAATGTACCTGGAGGAGGGGACGCTGTCCGTCGTCACCCTGGGCCGCGGCTACGCGTGGCTGGACACCGGCACCATGGAGAGCCTGCACGAGGCCGCGGAGTTCGTCCGCGCCGTCGAGCACTCCCAGGACCTGCCCGTGTCCGTGCCCGAGGAGATCGCCTGGGAGAACGGCTGGATCACGACAGCCGATCTGGAGGAGGCCGCGAAGGCCTACGGCAAGTCGGTCTACGGCCGGCACCTGAAGAAGGTCGCCGCCGGAGAGCTAGTGCCAATTCAAGATGACGGATTATTCAATGAGATTAATTAGATCCGTCTCACTTCCCCTTGAACTGAAAACGGGCTTCACTTCGTCGCGCATCAACGCCAACTCAATGGCGGGTCAGTCTCCTTATTTCGTGGGACTTTACGAGGACCTTGTAAGGATGACCGCGTCGATATCTTCCTATAACCCCGATTATATGGTTTTGTTTCGGGGTCAAAATAACGATTATTTAGATGATGCAACCGGGCGCTCACTGATAATGCCTTCAATTTATAGGGCCAATAACGCTCGTGAGCTGAGTCGTGAAGAGCTCGATTCGCGGTTCGATGTGCTTGGGGCAGCATGTTCGCTACTTGAAAGCGAGCTTGCCGGGAAGTATAAGGGATTGTTTGGCAAGGAGAAAACAAGATTTGCCTCCCGAAGGGTTGAACAATGGGCTTTACTGCAGCACTACGGAATTTGCCCGACACCGCTTATTGATCTCACGAGATCCCTTAGAACTGCATGTTGGTTTGCTCTTCATAATGCGGATCCGTCTGATAGCCCGGTAGTCTATGCTCTTGGAATGCCGTACATGAATGGACCACTTTCGCTAAATTCCAATGATGGGCTTTTCCAAATGGAGCTATCTGGTCTGATGCCGCCTCAGGCGGAGCGTCCTTATTTCCAGAAAGCAGTTCTTGTTGGTTCCGAACGTCCCGATCGGAGAAAGGAATCCATCTATGAGTCCAACTTGGGCGTAAGGGTCCTCGCCAAGTTCTCAATTCCGGTTGGGAAAGACTGGGAAGACGATCTCGGTATCGAAGAAAAATATGTATACCCGAAGGATGATCCTTTTTTCAAAGTCGCTAATAGAATTCATCTTGGGCTAGTCACAAAAGGACTTGTTGATCCAAATGAGACTGAGGTCAAAGCCGCAACAGTCGCAATAGAAACTATGACGCAGGTGCTAACTAAGGCTTTAGAAGGTATGCCCCTCAGCGAGAAAGGTGCTAAATGATGACCAATTCTTTTCGGAACATCATCGTCACGGGCGGCTGCGGCTTCATCGGCAGCAACTTCGTGCACTACGTGGTGAACAACCACCCCGAGGTGCATGTGACCGTCCTGGACAAGCTGACCTACGCCGGCAACCCCGAGAACATCGCCGGGTTGCCGGTGGACCGCGTTGAGCTCGTCGTGGGCGACATCTGCGACGCCGAGCTGCTGGACAGGCTGGTCCCCGGCCACGACGCGATCGTGCACTACGCCGCCGAGAGCCACAACGACAACTCCATCGCCGACCCGGAGCCCTTCCTGCGCACCAACGTCGAGGGCACCTTCCGCCTGCTGGAGGCCGTGAGGAAATACGGTATCCGCTACCACCACGTCTCCACC
>DBFVZT010000033.1:0-23432 GCA_048486575.1 Collinsella sp.
CCGCAGCCACACTCGGGCACTTGGAACGGGGGAAACGGCGGTCGACGAAACTGGAGAGGAGGTATTACGAGCTCCTGTGCGAATTGGAGAGAGCGCTCCCGCAAACTGCCTCTTGACAACTTATAGGAGCGTCGGTTTTATTTCACATTACTTGCCATGGTTGAGGGTAGCGGCCTAAACGTAGTAGATGGGCCCATTTCGTGGTAGACGGGTCACGCGGCAGCCCTCGCAAGGCCAAAATAATCCGTTTCCCTCTGTCCACGGGAGATCAAGGGATGCTACGGATATGGTGGTATTTCAAAACTATGCCGGTTTACTACGATAAAAATGAGGTCTCCAACCACGCGTGACTTTTTCGCAAAACCGCAAGCCGCCTACCTGCGGTTTTGATTTTGCCAAATGCGGTGTGGTTGGGGGTAGGCGATTTATCGTAGTAATCCGGCATAGTTTTGTTCGCGACGGCTCCACCGCGCGTTTAAGCGCGGGGCCGGTGGGGCATTCTTGCCCCACCGGCCCCTATTCCAGCTCTATTCCAGCACTATTCCGGCTTGGTTTCTACCGTGGGAGTCTTGTCCGCCGCGACTGGAGTGCGGGCGGTGTCCATAGTCAGGCAGTGTTTGGGGCAGCTCTCGATGCACTCGCCGCACACCACGCAAGCATACGGGTCAATCGACCACGTTCCACCCTTGCGATCGACCGCGAGCGCGCCCGCCGGGCAGCGACGCGCGCACATGCCACAGCAAATGCACACGTTCATGTCGTTGACGATATGCCCGCGCAGGCGCTCGGGCGCCGTCAGCTTCTCCTGTGGATAGCACACCGTGACCGGCTGCTTGACCATAGAGCCCAAGGCCGTCTTGGCAAATGTCAGCAAACTCATGCCGCGCCTACCTTTCCGTGCAGCTAATGCAGGGGTCGATGGTCAGGATAATCATGGGCACGTTGGCAAGGAGCACGCCCTGCAGAGCATGCGTCAGACCCGCCAGATTTTGCGACGTCGGCGTGCGCACGCGAAAACGGTCCAAGTTCTTGGTGCCGTTGCCGCGCACATAGTAATACGCCTCGCCGCGCGGCTGCTCAATCACAACCTCGCCGCGTGCGCCGTCGGCCGGCGTAAGCTTGGTGCGCCCGCCGATCCCGTCGTGCGGAATCTTGCCCACAAGCTCCTTGATGATGTCCATGGCCTGCGTGACCTCGGCGCAACGCACCTGGCAGCGGGCATAGCAATCGCCATCGGTAGCAACGATGGGCTCAAACGCAGCCAGGTCCGCATAGGCACCGTCGCCGAACATGCGCACGTCGTAGTCCACGCCCGAGGCGCGCCCAAACGGGCCGACCATCGAAAGCTCCAGCGCGTCCTTCTTGCTGATCACGCCCACGCCATGCAGGCGCTCGCCGCAGCTATTGTCGTCCAAAAACGTATGCACCAGGGCCTCGTAGTCGGGGCGCATGGCATCGAGCGCCTGGACAATGCCCGCCAGCTCGGAGTCCTCAATGTCGTGTTTAAGGCCGCCGATCTCGTTAATCGACAGAATCACGCGCCCGCCGCAAGTGCTCTCAAAGATCTTGAGAATCTGCTCGCGCAGGGTCCACGAACGATAGAACAGCGCCTCAAAGCCAAAGGCGTCGGCAAGCAGGCCCAGCCACAGCAAATGCGAGTGAATGCGCGAAAGCTCGTGCAGAATGGTGCGAATATACTGCACGCGGCCGGGCACCTCGATGTCAAGCATGCGCTCGCAGGCGCTGGCATAGCCGTAGCTGTGGCCCACGGCGCAGATGCCGCAGATGCGCTCGGCGATGTAGCCAAACTGGTGCATATCGCGCTTTTCGGTGAGCTTCTCGAGTCCGCGGTGCACAAAGCCGATCTGCGGAATTGCCTCGATGACGCGGTCGTCCTCGATCACCAGGTCCAGATGAAGCGGCTCGGGCAGCACCGGGTGCTGCGGGCCAAACGGAATTACGGAGCGATGAGCCATGGACCTTACGCCTCCTTTTTCTGCTTGTCGCGGGCGGCCTTGGCGGCAAGCGCCGCGCGAACCTTGGCCGCTTTCTCGGGATCCATGGCGGCGAGCTTTGCCTCCATCTCGGCAGCCTTGAGCGCGGCCTTCGCAGCAGCCTCATCGTGCTGAGCATCGGAGCCGGCGGCCGCAGCACCCGCAGCGTCGCCAGCGGCACCCTCCCCCGCAGCAGCCGCAGCGGCCTTCTCGGCCGCGGCCTTGCGCGCCTTGGCCTCGGCGGCGGCTCGGACCTTCATGGCCTTCTCGCGCGCGGCCTTCACCTCGGGCGTGATAACGCTCATGGGTTCGGCAGTCGAGACCTGGTAGAAAAAGCCCTTAAAGTCGATCTGCATGTCGGTGACGGCAAGACCAAACAGGTCGTGCGCCTCGTTCTCAAACGGGAACACCGCCGGATAGTACGAGCTGATGGACGGAATCTCCTGGTACCGGTCGATACCCTCGACCACCAGGTTCTCGATCGCATAGCTGCCGTCCTGAGCAATATGCTCCTGAGCAGCACGAACGTTGATAAACGTATAGACCAAGCGATACGAGCCGTCATCGACGTTGCGCTCGGCGTGCATTTGCACAAAGCGCGCGCCGACGCCCTTGAGCGCCTGGACACGCGACAGGAGCTCGTCGATCCCGACGGTGGTATAGATAGCCTTTTGCATTACTCGGCCTCCTTTGCAGCGGCGGGCTTCCCAGCGGCCGTGTCGCCGCCACCGGCACCGTCGGCCCCAGCAGTGGCCACAAACCCGTCCTCGCCCAGTTCAACGCCACCGTCCCAGGTAGCGGCGCCGCCCACGGTAAGCGGGTCGCCGCCGGCACGCATCACGGCTTCCTTCTGGTCCAGAATGCCGCACGCCTCCACAATGGCATCGATCACGGTCTCGGGGCGAATGGCGCACCCGGGCGCGTACACGTCTACGGGAATCGCGCGGTCCACGCCGCCGATCACGTTGTAGGCATCGCGGAACACGCCGCCCGAGCACGCGCAAATGCCGCACGCCACCACGCACTTGGGCTCGAGCATCTGGTTGTAGATCTGACGCACGACGGGCAGGTTCTGGGCATTGACCGACCCCGTCACCAAAAAGATATCCGCATGCTTGGGGTTGCCGGTGTTGACCACGCCAAAGCGCTCCGCATCGAACAGCGGCGTGAGCGAGGCCAGCACCTCGATATCGCATCCGTTGCAGCTCGAACCGTCGTAATGAATAACCCACGGCGAGCGCGACATTTTATGATCCATGGATGCCGCCTCCTAAATAAACACGTCGACGAGGATGGGCATAAGGTTGAGCAGGCCAAACACCAGCGCCACGCCCCATCCGAGCTTAAAGCAGCTGCGCCAGGTGCTGCGTGCGAAGGTGTTGTCGATCAGCACCTCGACAAAATACGTCGCGGCCATCACGACCAGGGCTACGACCCAGCTCACCGGGTTGTCCCAAACAAAGAACATGCCCACCCACATCAAAAACAGCACGGTCTCGCACCAGTGCATAAGGGTCATCTTGGCCAGCGTGCCGCCGCTCATCTCGGTGGCGACGCCCTGGACAATCTCCTGATGCGCGTGATGCGAGTACGAAAGGTCAAACGGCGACTTGCGCAGTTTGATGGTGAGCACCGCAAGCAGCGCGAGGAAAATGGGCGCACTGTACACGATGATGGGGGCCGACTGCCCCGTCACGGCAATGGAATCAAAGCTGTCGGTGGCAAGGTACAGGCCCACGCTCATCAGCAGAACGGCGGGCTCGTAGCTCATAACCTGCAGCAACTCGCGGTCGGCACCGACCTGGGCAAACGGGCTTTGCGTCGAGGCGGACGCTAGCACCACAAAGATCGCGGCGAGCGTCACCATAAAAGCGCACAGCAGCGTGTTGGAACCCGACACAAAGATGCCGCCGCCTACCACGGTAAAGATGAGCGCACATGCCATATAGGTATCGTCCATGGTGTTTACGCTGGCAGGGGCCTTGCGCAGCAGTTTGGCAACGTCGTAGAAGGGCTGCAGCAAGCGCGGACCCACGCGGCCCTGCATGCGAGCCGAAAGCTTACGGTCAAGGCCGTCGATCAGGCCGCCCACAAGCGGCGCCAGCAAAGCAAACGCCACGGTGCCAATAAAAATGCCCACGACGCCCGAGCCTTCGAAATACTTGCCGCGCAGCACCGAGGGCGCGCTCATGGCAAGCCGCTCGGGCCCAATCCACGCGCAACACAGCAGCGCAAACAAGATAATGCTGCAGCACACGACGCTACCCGCGGGGCCGATACGCTTCTCGCCAAGGGCATCCTCCGAGTACCAATTGCGCTTTTCGGCCTTCACCTCGCGTCCCATCGAGCCGCGGAAATGGCGGTAATTGTCGGTTCCCACACCCGAAAGATATACGTTTACGTGCGGTTTGTTGCTCACGCGGAATGAAGTCAGCAGCACCACGGCGATAAACGCCACGATAACCACCATCAGGTACATGGCGTCCTTGCCAATAACGTACGGCACGCGGCCAAACACCATGGCCAAGTAAGGCGACACCAGACCGCTCGAGATAACCGGGAACGCCACGCAGCACAGAATCAGCAGCGCGGCGATGGTGTTGAGGGCCATCCATTCGGTCTTATGGACATTGACCTCAACGTTTTGAGCCGTGGGGTCGACGCCCGAAAGCTTGGCAAGCCACTTGCCCCAGAAGAAGAACGTCGCGGCCGAGCCAAAGGCAAGCACCATGATCATGAGCACGTTGCCGGTCTGGGCAAACGCCACCAGGGCGCCCCACTTGGACACGAGCATGCCAAACGGTGCCACGAACATGCCCATAATGCCCAGCATCATCAGGCGCGTCAGGTGCGGCATGCGGCTGAACATACCGTCCATGTCCTCGATATTGCGGCTGCCGATATGATGCTCGGCCGTGCCCACGCACAGGAACAGCAGCGACTTTGCCACCGTATGGAACAGGATCAGGAAAATCGCGGCCCACACGGCCTCGGGCGCGCCGACACCCAGGCAGGTGCTGATAAGGCCCAAGTTGGAAATGGTGGAGTACGCAAGCACGCGTTTGGCGTTGCTCTGCGAGATGGCCATGAGGGCAGCGAGCAAAAACGTGATGGCGCCCACGCTCGTGACCATAAAGCCGGTCACGGGATAGATGGCATAGAGCGGGCTGAGCTTGACCATCAGGAACACGCCGGCTTTGACCATGGTGGACGAGTGCAGCAGGGCGCTCGTGGGCGTGGGGGCAACCATGGCACCCAACAGCCAAGTGTGGAACGGCATCTGTGCGGCCTTGGTGAGTGCGGCGAGCGACAGCAGAACGACCGGCATCACCAGCAGCGCGGATTGCGCGGTTCCGGCGCCGGAAAGCTCGATCATGCCCGAGATGGTCAGCGACATGCCGTTAACGTGCAAGAACATAAGGCCCACCAAAAACGCGATACCGCCCAGCATGTTGAGGATGATCTGGGTGAAGGCGTTCTTGATGGCCTCGGGCGTGCGCGTGTAGCCAATCATGAGGAACGAGCACACGGTGGTGATTTCCCAGCCGCAGAACAGCCACTCCAGGTTGTCGCTTGTCACGATGACGAACATGGCCGAGAGGAACAGGAACATAAGCGCCAGGAACTGCGGGCGTCGGTCGGGCGCCGCCTGCCCGCGCAGCGCTGCCTCGTGCTCGTCGTGGGCCTGGAAGTCCTTCATGTAGCCCAGGGCGTACACGCAGATAAGGCTGCCGACAATGCCGACGGCAAGCACCATGATCACACTCATGTAATCCAGGTAGAGCGGCGTGGCGGTGACAACCTCGGCCGCGGGCAGCGTCATGGCAGCGAAGGCAACCGAACCCACCAGCTGCACCACGCCGAGCACCGTGGTGAGCGTGCTCTTATATTTACGCGCGTTGTACAGGATGACGGCGCACAGGATCACGTCGATGACGGAGCCGATGATCGAGAGCACATGCGAGGTGCCGGGGGCAACCTCGAAGCTCTGCGGGCCCGAGCCAAAAAACATGACGGCGACTACAACCGTCACCGCCATAATGATGCCAGAGCCTACAAGCCCTACCGCATCGCGGGCGCGGTCACCGCGCGCGAGCAGCATGCCCAGCGCCGGTACCAGCGGAAACAGGGTAAGGAAATACAGTAGCGTCATACCATCACTCCCCCATGCAAAAACGCTGCAATTGTTTAACGTTATAGCTCAGTTGAGGAGTAGCGGCGGCGGGTTTTCGGTCAACTGGGGAGTTTTAGGCGTACGGGGTAACGAGTCTGTCCGCATTGGAGCAGAGGCGCGGCAAGAAAAATGCGCCCCTGTGGGCGCACCATCTCGTTCGCTATTCCGCCTTTTTAACGCGCGGCTTGCGACCGCGCGGCTTATCGACCAGCGCGGACTCACCGCTCTCGCGATACTGGCGGCACCAAGCCTTGACCGAAGACTCGCTGGGAATCTTGTGCTTGATCATGGCCTCGCGAACCGTTAAGCCGTTTTCCAAGCGGTCCTTGACCACGGCGAGCTTAACTTCGTACGAATAGGTGTGATGATGCGAACCGGCGTTGAGAACGGCGTCGGCACCGCCCACGGCATACGCGCGGGCCCACTGACGAGCCGTGGCCTGGGGAATGCCAAGCTCCGCGGCGAGGGCGCGATGACCGACCCCCTCTTGGAGGATCTCGACGGCGCGCTGCCTAACCTCGGGCGCATGCGTGCGAGTCCTAGTTGCTTCCGACATACCTGCCACTTCTTAGCCTTAACCGTTAATCTGCTTTCTTACGTGCAAGTTAGATAGTAGCATTTTACTGTTTGCTCAAAGCAGTTAATTAAAATAGACGCGGTGTTATCTGGGCATTTGGCACCAATTTACGACATTTCTTTATCGATTATTTACGCTGGTAGCTGACTCGCAGCTAATCGTCATTCGCTTGTCAACAAAATTGACATCTCTTTATGTCCTTTGGCATAGAGGATATAGTTATTAACCCCTCCCCCAATAATTTTGAGTAATCGGCAAGGCAGTAGACGTCCTTACTCCTCATGATTACCGCGCATTGCCATCCACCGGAGCAAAACAAAAAGGGCGGGGCCTGCTGCGCTTGCAGGCCCCGCACCGGTTGACACCCGACGGGACGCAGCCGGGCGAGGCGGATCCGTGCTACCGCCCCGCCCCGCCGCGATGTTAGCTACAGCTCGTTGGCCGCGTGATACGCCGTGCGGATGGCGCTCGCAATATCGGCGGTGCGCTCGCCCGAGCAGTCGCCCACGCAGGTCACGGGCACCGTCACGCCGTCCAGGTCAAACGCGTTGGCCTTGGAGCCCACGGCCATCACCACGTAATCGCAGGCGATCTTCACCGGCTCCTCGGCGCCGTCCTCGGTGGTGCGAACGGCCTCCACGCCCTCGTCGGTAATGGCGGTCAGGCGGGTCTTAACGTGCTGCTCCACGTTGTGCTCTGCAAAGTCGCTCATAATCAGCGGCAGAATGGTCTCGGACTCGCCTGCGGCAATCTTGTCGAGCATCTCGACGATCGCCACCTCGCAGCCGTGCTGCAGCAGGTACTCGGCAGTCTCGGTGCCCACCAGGCCACCGCCAATGACGGCGACGCGCCCGCTGAGCTCCACCTTGCCGGCCAGCACGTCCCAGCTCGAGACGACCTTGTCCGAGTCGGCACCCGGAACGGGGATGACCACGTCGTGCGCGCCCACAGCCACAATCGCGGCGTCGGCGGCGTTGAGATCCGTGGGGCTAGCGGCATGGTTGAGCTCAACCTTCACGCCCAGGCCGGGCAGAATCTTCTCGTAATACTCGACCGAGCGCATAATCTCATCCTTGCGCGGAGGCGCGGCCGCCAGCACAATCTGGCCGCCCAAGTGATCGCTCGCCTCATAGACGGTCACGTCGTAGCCGCGTTTGGCCGCCACGCGCGCGGCCTCCAGGCCGGCGATGCCGCCGCCCACCACGGCGATCTTCTTGTCGCCCTCACCCGGTTTAATGGCGATGGTCGCCTCGTCGCCGTTCTCGGCATTGAGCACGCACGAGATGTACTTGCGGTTTTGAATCGCGTCGACGCAGCCCTTGTTGCAGTTGAGGCACTCGCGGATGGGCTCGCCCGTGGCGGCCTTCAGCGCAATGTCGGGGTCGCACATGAGCGAGCGGCCATAGGCGATAATGTCGGCCGCGCCGTCCTCAAGAATCTTCTCGCCGGCCTCGACCGAAACAACACGGCCGACGGTGGCCACCGGCACGGAGACCAGGGCCTTGACGCGCTCGGCCACGGGCAGCGTCCAGTTGTAGGGCATGGCACCCATGGGCGGAATGGTGTCGCCCATGTTGCCGGTGTGGTTGGCCTGCGCGACCTGGATCATGTCGATGCCCGCGCCCTCGAGCAGCTTGGCGAACTCGCAGGCCTCGTCGGGCTGCAGGCCACCCTTGCCGCGCGGCGTGCCGTCGGGGTTCTCCATGATCACGGGGAGCTTGTACTCCACCATCAGCTGCGGCGCGGCTTCCTTAATGGCGGCGACGACCTCGAGCGCATAGCGAACGCGGTTCTCGAACGAGCCACCGTACTCGTCGGTGCGCTGGTTGAGGATGGCCGAGCACAGCGAACCCACCAGACGGTCGCCGTGAACCTCGATGGCGTCGATGCCGGCCTGCTGCGCGCGGGCGGCCGAGGCGGCGATGGCCTCCTTGATCTGGGTGAGCTGCTCTACGCTCGCCTCGTTCACAAAGTGCTGCATATCGTGGTGCAACTTGGCGTAGGCCTGCTTGCGGATCTCGTTGGACTCGGCCATCTTGGCGGCGAAGGTCTCCTCGTCGCCGGCGGCCTTGGCCTCCTGCGCGGCCTTGGCGGCGGCCATGGAACCCATGACCATGCGGCCGACACCGGGCACGTCGTACTCGGGGTGGAACAGCTGCAGCGCGACCCTGGCGCCGTGCTTGTGGACGGCGTCGGCCAGCGCCTTAAACGTGGGAATCTGAGCGTCGGTCGCCAGCTTGGGCGTGGGGCTCGCGGTCATGACGGGAGCGACGTCGCCGATGACGATGTAGCTCACGCCGCCACGGGCCAGGCGCTCGTAAAAAGCCAGGCTGCGCTCGCCAATGGAACCGTCGCGCTCCTCGTAGCCGGTGGTAAGCGGCGGGAACATAATGCGGTTCTTGAGCTCAAGGGGGCCAACCGTAATGGGCTGGAGCAGCTTGGATGCAGGTGCGGTCATGGACATTCCTCTCTTGTAGGCGCGGCGGCGATGTTGCCGCGTAGTTATCTAGAGGATATGGCATGGGAGCACGGTGACGCAACGGAAATCGGCGGATAGCAGGTAGCGGCAGGTGGATGGGGGGCGGGGCCGGCTACCGGTTTGTCTCGATCCGTAACATCTACAGACCAAAACCAGTCCTACCTGTTACAGATCGAGACAGGCCAAACCTGCCTGCCGGAAAATCTAAATCTGTAACAGTTACTCAGCAAATTCCGTCCCTCGTGTTACAGATTTAGACAAACCTCTCGGCCCACCCTCTTGAATCTAGATCTGTAACAGTTAGCGACCCTAATCGGGTCAACCTGTTACAGATTGAGATTTTCGACCGAAAAGTTGAGAATCGGGTCGACCACGCAGTCCCGGAATAACAAAAAAGCTCGCCGGCTAGGCCGACGAGCTGCAAGTTCTTGGTCGCGGGGGCAGGATTTGAACCTACGACCTCCGGGTATTGTAGTGCTATAATTTTATACGGTGATTATCTATTACTTTCTGCTGGTAGATATATATTTTTTATCCCACTGTTGCTAATCTAATCCCTAAGTCTCCCCATGATAGTAGGGACAATAGTAGGGACACAGAACGGAGCAAATATGCCAAGAGAAAGGCTTCAGCCCGGTCAAGACACCATCGACAGCGCACACATCAAGGAGGACCCGCGCGGCGGATACCGCATGAAATGGAGCATCAGGCTCCCCGATGGCATCACGCTCCGTCGGGACACCAGAGGCTGCGTGACAAAAGGCGAACTTCGCGCAAAAGCCCGTCGGCAGGCCGAAGAGTTAAAAGCCACATGCGGGCTGAAAAGCAATTGGAACAGTTCTGACCTTTTCGGAGGATACATAAAATCCGAGGCGTTGCCGAGCATGGAGGAAAGCCCTCGCCTCCGCCCATCGACCAGAGAACGCTATGCTCTCTGCCTCTCTATCGCAACGGAATCCCTTGGGGGCTACCCGATTGCGGACGCTCTGCGCGCCGGGACCTTTGGTAAAGCCCTCTGCCTGATTGCCGAAAAGCACGGAACAGCAACGGCGCGACAGGTGCGGAAGGTCGTCAACAAATGGGTCATACAACCCCTAATTATGTGCGGCGTGCTCAACTCGAATCCAATTGCAGGGATGAGCTTCGACCTACCTGAAAACAAGGCGAGCAACAAGCCGCAAGGAGGGCAGGGGCTTTCGGAAAGCGAGTGGGGAAAGGTGCTCGATTGGCTCCTATCAGACAGCTGGAAGGGCGCTCTGCCGCAAAGTGGCTCCGTACGCGGAAAATATTCCCGTCAACAGCTTGCAAATGCGCAAAGGGCAATCGTGGAGCTAACAGCGCTGCAAGCCGTCACGGGATTGCGCATCGGTGAGGCGCGAACCCTCACTTGGGACAAGGTAAGCAAGGGCTGTGACTCGGTTGAAGTTACCAACGAGGCAAGCAAGACCCACCGAGGCCGAATTGTCCCCGTTCTCGACTCGCGCGTCATTTCGTTACTCGAAAATCGCCGAGCCGAAAGTAGTGGGGTCGGATTGGTTTTCCCCGCTCCCGCAACCGATAATCCGTGGCGCGAATGGGACAAGTCCAACTGCTCGAAGGCTGTTCGCACCCTTTATTGTCAGATAGCAAGCGACTGTGACATAGAACTTTTGCAGACAGCCCGTTCCCATGTGTGGCGAGCAACCCTCCACACCATTGCCCGTAACAGAGGTGTCCCGATTGAGATAAGGGCAGCGCTCTTTGGTCACGATCCGGAGACAGCCCGGCGTTACTACACCGATACACGAGATGTCAGCGGAGTAATTGACCTATTCTCGTAGCAACCAAACCTGCAATTACCCCCTGAAGATTCACCCATCGGACCCCAAAGACACGATTTCTGGCAGGCACCGTTATCGGCCATCGAGTTAGCACAATGATGTGTCTGACAGGGGGAGCAGGGTCAACAACCGATAGAGCCACTTCAACTTGATGTCTCAGCGCTCCGCAAACAGATTTGAGTCGAAAAAGCCCCTCAGGGAAACGCCGAGGCCCCTCGCTATGCGGTCGATATTCTCAATAGACACGTTTCGCTTGCCCGTCTCGACTTCGGCGAAATAGGTGCGGGACATCTCGATGGAGTATGCGAAGGCCTCTTGACTCATGCCAAGCTCACCCCTCAGCTCCTTAATGCGAAGCCCCACGCGCATCTTGGGGTCAAGCTCAGTCATCGGCACCTCCTATCCACCGGTGTCAATGATTCAAGCCAACCCTATATAAGTCACACCTATATAAGTGACAATTTGAAATACAATGCAAATACTGAAGTATCGCAATCAGGAAGGAGCCATGGTGGTTACGGAGATTCCGCAGGTTTCCGACTCAGCGGAGGAAGCGGAGAAGAAGGAGGAGACGGTCAAGCTCTTCGGGCGCGAGTTCTCCCGCAAACAGGTCTGCGCGGCTGGCGCAGGAATCCTCTGTGCGGCGCTTCTCGTCGGCGGCGGTGGATATGCCATCACACATGCGGATTGGACGGGCAAAGCGAACGCCCCTGCGGTGTCCCAGTCAAAGGACGATGAGGAGCAGGACATGGTGCTTTCCCTTGAGGTGAAGGCTGACGGCTGGGATGCGGACACCTCCACGCCTGTCATCGCCCATATCGAGGATGAGGACGGGAAAGTAGACTTCTACACCGCCATCGCCGCGAACAAGCAGGTGACCGTGAAGGTCGGCAAGTCCGGTACCTATACCGTCACATTCATCTCACCGGTGAACGCCGACGGCTCCATCTATAAGGTGCCATCGAAGAAGGTTACCGCCGGAAAAGCCGACAAGACAGTTGCCACAGGCGTGACTTTCGATAAGGTGGATGCGGACAAGGTAACGAAAGATGACTTGACAGCCATTGCCAAGGACGTTGCGGAAGCCGTGAAGAAGGGCGATTCCACCCTGACCGGGGACAAGGGCGCTGAGGTCGTGAAGAAGTTCGAGGACAACATCAAGAAGAACCCGAACGCCGATACCGATGCCGTCGAGAAGGAGAGCGAAAAGGCGCAGGAGACGGCCAAGGAGGACAAGTCCGATGCCAAGGCACCGGAGACCTCCGACGGCAAGAAGGATAACGGGAACTCCGGTTCCGGCAGCAAGGGAGATTCCTCATCCAAGAAGGATGACGGTAAGTCCGATAGCAAGCCGAGTGGCGGCAACAGCAGCAACTCCGGCTCAAACACCAATTCAGGCAGTTCATCGAAAAAGGATGACACCCCGGCGCATGTTCATAAGTATGATATCTACCATCCTGCGGTGACTCATACGGAGAAGGTGTACCATCCCGCAGTGACCCATACGGAGAAGGTGTACCATCCCGCAGTTACCCATACGGAAGAGCGCTCAATTTGCAATGGCTGCGGAGCAGATATCACGGGCAATGAACAAGCTCATGCGTATAATGCACTTATGGCAGGCAATAAAGCATGTGGCGCATATCATACGGTATACAATACCGTAACAGATTCTGCGGCATGGGAGGAAACGGTTACGATTACAGATTCTGCGGCATACTACACTTGTTCCTGCGGTGCTCGGAAATAGGGGATTTCATGTTTACGGATATACCTCACGATTACTGCAATGAAGAGACCGGGCTACCAGTAAAGAATCACCTTCCGCCTGAGCTTGGCGCACGATTCAAGACGCGTAAGCAATGGCGCGAGTGGGGATATGAACCAAAACCCGGAGAGCAGGGTCATCGGATGCATCCGAGTTCGCTTGCCTATCGCAGCTATGTCTATTTCCATGAGAGCGAAGTATGCTCTTATGCTGGAACGGAACCGGCGGATGATGTAAGGTATCAGACTCATGTGAGCAAAAAGACCGTCGCGCTTGAAGAATGTACCGGCCATGGAGGTCTAGCGGCAATCGGCTGGAAAGAGCCTAGACCGTATCGTGCAGGATGACAAGACTAACAGTTAGAGAGTCCATATAGATGAAAAGCCCCGACCAAATGGCCGGGGCTTTTTTCTAATGCTCGTTATTCAGGTCTTTCGGTGGTTCCAACCCGTTCCGTTTCGATAGCTCTGCTGTCGCACTCTTCATATCACCGATTTCGGAGCCGAAGAAATCAAGCTCCTCAAGTCCAAGCGAATGGGTGGGAACCGGAACGATGATGCCATGGGAACCCTTGATATAGGAGAGGGCATCGTGGCGCTCGCCGACTTCGGTGAGCGATGCAGAGAAAGAGAGCAACACCGACAAGGTTCATGCCGCGCTCATTCCACTCGCGCCAATCGCAAACAGGATAAAGGCACTCGAACGAAATAGACAGCCGAGCCAATGCGACGTTCAGTGACCACGGAGCGGTGTGTCCCGCGCTCGCGCGGATCCAAGCCGACCCATTCACGGACTGCGGAATTGACGCGACCGCCAAAACCGAAGACAAGACTTGGATAAGGCTCGATAGCGTAGCGCACCATCGACCCTTTCCTTGCCCACGTCACTCATTCTCGATGCTGTCGAAACCCTCGATTTGCAGATGGACACCGTTTCGGTCGGCTTCCATACGGAGCGCCGCGAGCGCTTCCACGATTTCAGAGAACGCCGAGACCTCTTTCTCCAAAACCGCCTTGGCTTCATCTTGGTTGAATGCGCTCGAGCCGTTGGAGTTCAGGAATCTCATGAACTGGTTCAGGTTCGTCCCCTGCTTCGCGAGTTCATGCGCCGCCATTCTCAAAGGCTCCGTGTCTATGACCCTGATTGTCTCATCGTCGGAATTGGCGAGAAGCTTTCGGGCGTACTCGGAAACCGTCATACCGTTTTTGGCGGCTTTTCGCTTGAGGATTTCCTTCTCGCGCTCCGTCATGCGCACCTCGACGCGCGCCTCTTTTCTCCGCATGCCGATTTCGACTCCTCTCGTTTTCCAAAAACAAGCTGCCAGCGAATAGCGCCGCCGCGTTTGCTGGTAGCGCAAAATCAGACGGAGGTCACGCCAGCTGCCGAAAACAGGCAATCCGAAAATGCCAGTTTTTTCAAAGCGCGGGCACCCTCCCGTCAAGGTCACTAAGGCCGCTCGGGAGCAAGATGGAAGTGAAGGAAAAGTCCACAACAGTGGAGTTTGTCCGTACACTTCCCAAATCTTGCAACTCGAAGAGCGGCCTTGGCCGGTGAACACTGCTGTTAAGCAGTGTGAGAGCCTTCCCGGATTGAAAATAGGAGTGCCGCCGCCCCTATTTTCAACCCGGGAAGGCGGGCCTCCCGAGACTTGCGGGACAATCAGGCGAGCGGCGTGAACGGCAGACCAGCAATCACCGGCAACGATGCTGGGCACCGGCTGACGGCAAAACACCTCGGCCCTCGAAATCGGTCATCACGAGCATAGAGCCGTCCGGTAGACGCGCTCCCGAATCAAACGAAGCCCGTGCGGAAACCTCGATTCCCTCGACACTCAGAACCGCCCCTAGCGTGACCTTGGTACCTTCCCCTAAACATAGGACCGCAAATCCGGATACAATTTGATTGCCAAGCGCTCGGCCTCATCCCGGCTCATTCCCCTACTTCCCGAGATGGGGCCAGCGTGCTCAGCAGGTGACTGCACGAACCACTCGCCCTCCTTCTTGTCAGAACTTATGATGAGACCAATCCTGAGACCTTTGTGTCCATTCGTGCCGTTTCCGGCATCCGCGGTCTGCGCCCTTTCGGGATAGTGCCCCTCCCGCTCGTTCCAGGCGCGGAGTTTAGACCGCCAATCGCGAATAGGGCTGCCATTCTTGTCGCGCCATCCACTAGAGTTGTAGTAGTCGAAAAATTTTTCGGGAGAAGCAATCAGGCCACATTGCTCGCAGTAGGCTCTCACTTCATCGAGAGTCGGAGCGCACGTCCTTCCGCCTCCTTCAAAATCAGACCCTGCCCCAGCCCTAGTTCTAGAGCTTGATGTAGTTTTATCTCTATCTATATATCCGCAGTCACCGTCCAATGACCGTGTGGTCACCGCGCAGTGGATTGCGCCACAATCGCAGGTAGATATCTTTTCCTCTTCAAGCTTTTGAAAGAAAGCCTTTTCAGAACCGCCTAGATTTCTGAAGATTTCTGGCAAGACTTCGCAGGCTTCTCCTGAATCCTCGGCGATTAAAGGTGCCTTGCCCACCCGATTGCGCGTCAGCTGTTCAATAGATTTCTCTCGTCTGAAATCGAGCTGGGACCTATAGGCTTCGAATACGAGCATCGCCGGCTTGGGCAGCTTCGGTTCCTCCTTATCAAGGTAGTAGTTCCAGATCGCCCAAGCGAGTTTGCTGCATTGGACCTCCGACAGCACCTTTCTCATGCTGTCGCGCCATTCACGCTCCATCTTGGCGTAATCTGGCTCAAGTCGACCGTTCACATCAGCCATACGCTACTCACCCCCCACGCAACGACGGCGGGACCGCAGCCAGTCCTCCAAGTCCTCCATCAGATATAGAACGGGCGAACGAGGGGAGTCGCTGATATGAACATAGGCAGGCCCCCTACCCGCGCAGCGCCAGTTGGCGAGCGTCTTCGGGGAAACGCCGAGCGCACGGGCGGCGTCCTCACTTGAAAGCGCCATCGGGATGAAAACTGGAGTTGGATTGTCTTTGTCTTTGTGCTTCATAACGGCTCTCCGTTCTTCCGATAACGGAGAGCCGACATGAAAAAAGCGACACAGAGACGGGCACCTTACCCGTTCCCTGCCGTCGCTCCGTGCCTCTACCTGGACCGGCACATCCCGTGAACGACTTTTCCGACCGTCGCTGCCTTTCGCTCACATAATAGGATGCTGGAAGCTGTTTGCCCCATCTGTAGTGTGGGTTCGCTCGCCTCGAAGCAACGGTTACCAAGCCGCCGTCTTCTCTCGGGGTGATATGCCTAGTGGTGACTTTTCGCCAATAGCTCATCTTATGCGCATATCACGACGTTCGCGCAGCCCTGCGAGCACTCATTTACTTTCACGGCTCCGTATGCAATTGGCCTTATTCTACCCAAGATTTCCCGCAGCACCTAAATCGACGAACAACCTGCACATATTTGAAAAGCGGGACAATAGTAGGGACACTCGGTCAAAAGTAGCTCTCAATATAAAAAATACCTGCGTTTCCGCAGGTATTTAAGGTTCTTGGTCGCGGGGGCAGGATTTGAACCTACGACCTCCGGGTTATGAGCCCGGCGAGCTACCAGACTGCTCCACCCCGCAATGTCTGGACGCCTCATGTGCGCAAGAAAGAATATTACGCGGGAGTTCGGTAAACGGCAAGGAAAATCTCGTAGAGCATAATTCCTTCATATTTATATCTTTCAGTCCATGTGTCCCAGTAAACGAATCGCAGCCCAACGCCGGCGGCGCGTATACAATGGTGCGCGTCCTTTTATGCCGACACCGGGAGTAGACATGCTGCTCGCTATCGATATGGGAAACACGCAGACGGCCATGGGCCTGTTTGACGGAGACGAGCTGGTGCAGTCGTGGCGCATGCCCACCGACCGCTCTTTTACCGCCGACGAGATCCACGTGCGCCTGATGGGCTTCTTTAAGATGTACGACCTCTCGCTCAGCACGGTCGACGCGATCGCCTTTGCCGGCGTGGTGCCGCAGCTCTCGCGCGAATGGCACGCCGTGGCCGACCGCATCGCGGCAGACGCCATCGTCATCGGCCCGCAGACCGCCGCCGTGACCAAGCTGCGTGCCGCGCGTCCCCAGGCCGTGGGAGCCGACCGCATCGCCAACGCCGTCGCAGCCGAGCGCTTTTACGGTGCCCCGGCGATCGTGGTGGACTTTGGCACCGCGACCAATATCGACGTCATCGACGAGGACGGCTACTACATTGGCGGAGCGATCGCGCCGGGCATCCGCATCTCCATGGACGCGCTTGCCGCCCGTGCCGCCAAGCTCGCCAGCGTGCCGCTCGAGGCGCCCGAGCACGCCATCGGCCGCGATACCGAGGAGTGCATCAAGGTCGGCGCCGTAACGGGCGCCGCCGCCATGGCTGAGGGCCTGGTCGCGCGCATGAAGCGCGAGCTGGGCCGCGAGGATGCCACCGTTATCGCCACGGGCGGTCTCGCCAGCATCGTCGCCGATTCGACCGATGCCTTCGACGTGGTCGACGGACAGCTCACCATCAAGGGTATCTGCGAAATCTACCGCCGCATGCAGGAGCTGGGATAGGACAGGGGCTTAAGTCGAGCACGAGCGCGAGCGGCGAACTAGGCAACGCATCGGCCCTATTCCTCAAAATCGAAAGATTTTCAGTTTTGAGGAATAGGGCTTTCTGCTAGGCCTCGTCGCACAGCCACCTCGCCAGGTCCACGATCTGCACCCCATTGCGGTCCGTGGCCTCGTGATGCGTGCGGGCGAGAATCATCTTGGGGTACGCGTCGCCAATGCTCAGCAGTGGTGAAATCTCGCGTTCAAATGTCTTATCCGAGCTGATGTCGTCGCTCACCTGAATGTAGAGCTTCTCGCTTCGCTTGATTGCTACAAAGTCTATTTCCTTTTTATAGAGCACGCCGACGTATACCTCGTATCCGCGGCGCAGCAGCTCGATTGCCACCATGTTCTCGTATACGCGTCCCCAATCCATATCACGTGTACCGAGCAGCGCGTATTTGAACGCGTGGTCTGCCAGGTAATACTTCTCGCCGCTCTTAAGGTATTTTTTGCCGCGGATGTCGTACCGACGAACTTTATAGAAGGCAAACGCATCGCACAGGTACCCCATGTACGTGCCGACCGTCTTGTTCGTTATCTTTAGCCCATCCGCGTTCAAAATATCCGTAATGTTACGTGCCGACGTTATGTTGGATACGTTGTCCATCATGTAATCGGCAATGCGCAGCAGCGCCGATTCGTTTCTCACGTTATGCCGCTGCACGATATCTCTCACGATGAGCGTTTTGAAGACATTGGAGAGATATTGATAACGCTGCTCCTGCAGTGGATAAGGGTAGGAGCCGGACATACCGCCGGTTCTCGCGTACTCATCGAAGTCGCGGTCGACCTCGCCCTCGTCGCCATAGAGTCGATACTCCTCAAACGAGAATGGGAAAACCTCGATCTCAAACGTACGCCCCGTAAAGAGCGTCGACAGATCGCTCGACAGCAAAAAGGCATTCGATCCGGTAATGAATATGTCGTACTGCTCGGATGCGTGGAGGCTGTTGATCGCACGCTCAAAACCGTCGCACATCTGAACTTCATCGATAAGCAGAAAGTTTTGTTTGCCGGACACTCGATGCTCTTTTACATAGGCGAGCAGCGCGTGATACTCGAGCAGATTCTCGAACTCATCGAGGTTGTAGTTGATATGGATGACATTCGAATTGGACAGATTTGCCTCCACGTAATCGCGGAGGGCCTCGAGCAATTTTGATTTACCGCTACGACGGATGCCCGTGATGACCTTGATGTCCGGCACGCCAATAAGGCTCGTCAACGTGTCCATATATGACGTTCTATTGATGAGTTTCATTGGGGCCTCCTCGCGGTCTTTTATCGCTATTCCTCAAAATTGAAATTTTTTCAGTTTTGAGGAATAGACTCTGCAACGAATATACCTCGTGAAAGGTCGAGCTGGCTAAATCCTATTCCTCAAAATCGAAAAATTTTCAGTTTTGAGGAATAGGATTTAGCCAGCCGTTCTTCAGTCATGCGAAAAGCCCTCCTCGGCGCAAGGCCGAGGAGGGCTTTATTGTCATGGCTATCTTTGCGAGCGGACCCGCGCTACAGCCCGCGAATCCGCACGGCCTCAGGCGGAAACTCTTGCTCGCCGGCGTCGGTCTTGATGGTCGCGCGGCCCCAGATGTCCAGGCCCGCAAACACACCGACCGCAAGCGGCAAGCCGTTGGGCGACACCGCCGCAACCTGACGACCCAGCAGTGGCACCATGTCAAAGTACTCGCCCAGCACCGGAGCCAGCGGGCCTGCGGCGCCCTGCGGCGTGTTCGCGACGGCAGCCCAGGTATCCACGCGGACCAGCACGGCGGCGGCCAATGCCTCGATCAGCGCCTCATCTGCCATATCCACGCTAAGCTCACCCAGCGCCGCACGCTCAATATCAACCGTCACCGCGGCAAACATGCCCGCGGCACCAGCGCCGCCGTTAACAGCGGCGCGCGCGAGCGACGTCTCAAACGCCGGCGCGCCGCACACGATGTCGCTCGGCCACTGGATACCCACCTTGCCGGCAAGCCCCAGACCCGGCGTTGCGGCCGTGCCCGCGAGCGCATCCATCATGCCCATCGCGGCCACAAACGGCAGGCCATGGAAGGCGTGCATGTTCACATCCGGGCGCACGACCAGCGAAAACGTCAGCGACGCATCGCCCGCGCTCCACGCACACCAGCCCGCGGCCACGCCCTCGCGGCCCGCATCGCGTGCGGCGTCCAACTCGGTGCCGGCGGCAACAGCATTCATCTCGATCACCTACATACGCCCCAATTCGCCCACGATATGGCCCACGCGATCCTCGGGTTCCTTGACCTCGACGCCGTTATAGCGGAAGAACCGCGCCGGGTCGTGCATCAGGTCCTCGAGCGGCACCAGCACAAAGTCGCGCTCACCGATCAGCGGATGCGGCAGGCGGAGCTTCTTGCCGCCGTGGGTCTCGCCGTCCATCCACAGCAGGTCCAGGTCGATGGTGCGCGGGCCGTTGGCCTTGGCCTTTTTGGAACGGTCGCGGCCCAGCTCGGCCTCGATCTTCATGAGCTCGTCGAGCAGCACCAGCGGCGCCAGCTCGGTCTTGATCTCGATGACGGCATTGGCAAACGCGTCCTGGCGCGTCTCGTAGGCCGGCTCGCTCTCGTAGATGCGCGAGCAGTTGGACACGCAGGTGAGCGGGATCTCGGCGATCATGTCGCGCGCAGCGCGGATGTTATCGCAGCGATGTCCCAGGTTGGAGCCCACGGCCACAAACGCGCGGCGCGGCTGCGGCTTGGCGACGGCCCAATAACCGTTCAGGAACTGCGCAAAGCCGGCGACATCGTGCACGCGCACGATGTTGGCACCGGCCTGGATGGCGCCCAGGCACACGCCAAACGTGGCGGCATCGCGCTCGGCCGCCTCGGTCACGCCCGAGACGGCGCCCACAAAACGCTTACGCGACACAGCGCACATGAGCGGATAGCCCAGCGACGCCATCTTGGCGGTCTCGCGCTGGATGACGATGTCCTCGTTGGCCGACTTGCCAAAACCCGGGCCAGGATCGATGCAGATGCGGTCGCGCGACACGCCGGCATGGATGAGCGTGCGGGCCTGGTCGGAAAGGAAGCCCATGACGCGGCGCATGATAGGCGCCGAATCGGGCAGGGTAAAGCGGCGGAGCTGCGAGGTGGGCACGTAGGCTTCCTCGCGGCGGGCGCTGCGGCGCATCATGGCTGCCAGGTGGTCGCTGGGCTCCGGCGCCGCCTCGGCGGGTGCAGGCGTGACCTCGGGCGCGGCGGCGTCAGCGGCAGGGGCGACCTGCTCGGCGGCCGGTGCCTCCTGCTCGGCTGCGGGCTCAGACGTGGGCTCCGGTTCACCAAACGGCAACGAGGGCTGCACCACGCCGCCCGGAAGCTTGGCCTCCGGCTTAGGCTCGCCCAGCAACTTGCCGCGACGGCGACGGGCCGGCTTCTCGGCCTCGCGCGCGGCCTCGGCAGCCGCTTCGCGTGCCTTCTCGGCAACAAACGCCGCTGCCGAGGTATCGAGCTGCACCGTTGCGTGCGTGCGCGCGGGCGCGGCGACCTCGCCGGCATGCATCACGATGACGCCACAGGTGCTCGTCTTAACAAACTCGACCATCTTGGGGTCGGTGAAGCCGGTCACGTCGTTGACGATCGAGGCGCCGCAGCGCACGGCCGCCTTGGCAACCGCCACGTGACGCGTGTCGATCGAGACGATGGCGCCCTCCTTGGCCAGCGCGCGCACCACGGGCAGCACGCGGCGAGCCTCCTCGTCGGGATTGACCGGGGTAAAACCAGGGCGCGTGGACTCGCCGCCTACGTCGATGATGTCGGCGCCGGCGTCGAGCATCGTCAGGCCATACTCGATCGCGGCATCCGGGTCGAAGTGCTCCCCGCCATCGCTAAACGAATCGGGCGTCACGTTGAGGACGCCCATGATGCGCGGGCGGTCAAAGCTGAGCTCATACTTTCCGCACCGCCATGTCTTGCTGTCGTTCGCCATGAACATCCTCCTAAAATGCCCACGCCGCCGAGCTTGGGGAGCCGGCGGCGGGGTCGCTTTGCACTCAGTCTTTCTATTGTATCCGCGCACGCGGGCTAGAACGCAAACGCGGCCGCGATGTCGCAAGAAATCAGCAGGTCGGCATTTGCATCCTGATCGGTGGGGGCAAGGTTGCATATGGCCAGCGTATCGCCGGTAAAGTAGCGTGTAAGGCCCGCCGCCGGATACACCACGAGCGAGGTCCCGCCTACAATGAGGGCATCGGCCGCGGCGATGGCGGCAACGGCACCGGTCAACACATGCTCGTCGAGCGGCTCTTCGTAGAGCACCACATCGGGCTTGATGCGACCACCGCACGCGGGGCACACGGGCACGCCCGCGGCGTCCTCGTGCTCGCGCGAGCAAATCCACTCGGCGCTATAGACCGCTCCGCACGACTGGCAAATGTTGCGATGGACCGATCCGTGCAACTCAAACACGCGCTGCGAGCCCGCCATCTGATGCAAGCCGTCGATGTTTTGCGTCACCACGGCATCAAGCTTGCCGACGCGCTCCAGCTCGGCCAGCTTGGTGTGGCAGCGGTTGGGCTTAGCGTTAAGCGCGATCATCTTGGTGCGGTAAAAGTCGAAGAACTCCGCCGGATGCGTCTCGTAAAAGCTGTGCGAGAGCATGGTTTCGGGCGGATAGGCAAACTGCTGGTGATACAGGCCGTCCACGCTGCGAAAATCGGGAATGCCGCTTGCCGTGGAAACACCAGCGCCGCCAAAGAACACCACACGCCCGTGGGTATTGAACAGCTCCGCCAGCGCGGTGGAGGCCTGCTTGGGATCTGTTATCGCTTGCGTCATGTTTGTCCTCCGTCCATGTTGGTCGGGGCGGCTGCGATTGCGCCGTCGCCCACGGAGCCCACCCCGCCCCTGTTGCGCTAATCTTAAGCCTGCCAACCCCGTCGAAAGGACACCATGCCTCAGACTTACACTTTCGCCTCGTGGAACGTCAACGGCCTGCGCGCCGTGCTCAAAAAGGACCCGAGCTTTATCCAGATCGCGCAAGAACTCGACGTCGATATCCTGGCGCTGCAAGAGACCAAGCTGCAAGAAGGCCAGGTCGATATTGACCTGCCCGGCTATCACCAAACCTGGAGCTACGCCGAGCGTAAAGGCTATTCAGGCACTGCGGTCTTTAGCCGCCAGGAACCGCTGCGCGTGCTGCACGCCGATGCGCTGCTGCCCTACGCCGGCGAAGGCGAGGCTGCCGAGCTCGTTGCCCAAGCCGCGACCGAGGGCCGCGTCTGCGCGCTGGAGTTCGACAAGTTCTGGTTTGTCGACGTCTATACGCCCAACGCCCAAAATGAGCTCGCGCGCATCGATGTGCGCATGGCCTGGGACGATGCCTATCGCGGCTTTTTGAGCGCGCTTGAACGCGAGACCGGCAAGCCCGTCGTAACTTGCGGCGACTTTAACGTGGCGCATGAGGAGATCGACCTTAAGAACCCCAAGTCCAACCGCGGCAACGCTGGCTTTTCGGACGAGGAACGCGGCAAGTTCACCGAGCTGCTCAACGCCGGGTTTACCGATACCTGGCGCGCGGCAAACCCCGACGTCGAGGGCGTCTACAGCTGGTGGAGCTACCGCTTTAATGCCCGCAAGAACAACGCCGGCTGGCGCATCGACTACTTCCTGGTAAGCGACGCAATCGCCGACAACGTACGCGACACCGGCATCCGCGGCGACATCTTTGGCAGCGACCACTGCCCCGTCACCCTCACGCTGGAGCTCTAGCCCCAACTGATCCCCTGGGGACGGAGGAAAACGGATCATTTTGGGCCTCGTGAGGGTATCCGCGTGACCCATCCGCCACGAAACACGCCCATCTACTACGTTTAAGCCACCACCCTCAACCACAGCGAACAACGCAAAAAGAAAACCGACGCTCCTATAAGTTGTCAAGAGGCAGTTTGCGGGAGCGCTCTCTCCAATTCGCACAGGAGCTCGTAATACCTCCTCTCCAGTTTCGTCGACCGCCGTTTCCCCCGTTCCAAGTGCCCGAGTGTGGCTGCGGAC
>DBFVZT010000034.1:0-8752 GCA_048486575.1 Collinsella sp.
TCCGCAGCCACACTCGGGCACTTGGAACGGGGGAAACGGCGGTCGACGAAACTGGAGAGGAGGTATTACGAGCTCCTGTGCGAATTGGAGAGAGCGCTCCCGCAAACTGCCTCTTGACAACTTATAGGAGCGTCGGTTTTAGTTCAACAAGTTTCGGAGTGGTCGCGGTTGAGCGATTCATCGTAGTAAACCGCCATAGTTTTGGCGGAGGCAGTCAGATTTGTGGGTGTTAAACCAAAGAGTGCCCCTTTTGACTAGTCGTTTAAGAGCGTTCCCAATGACTAAGTTGCAGGTGGCGGCGGTTGTGTTACACTAACGCTGCGTATATGACGCAATCATCTCGATACAGATCAATGATGTCCGTCGTTTTGAACGGAACTAGACTGTTTAGCCGCCCTGAAGGTTTATGCAGGGAGCATGTGATCACAGGGCTTGAAAAGAAAGTTGAGCAAACACTGTGTCTGATCAACAGCAAGAAAACGAAATAACGACGACGCAAGCCGCTCCCGCTGCACCGGTTGCGTCGGACCAGGTCGCGGCGCCCGCGCATGCCTCGGCTCCTGAGACGCCTAAGGCTGCTTCGACGCCTACGCCTGCAACGGCTGAGAAGGCCGTGCCTGCAACTGGTGAGGAGGCTGCTCCGGCAAAGCCCAAGTGTACGCGCCGCACGGCCAAGCCTGCTGCTGACGGCGAGGAGGTCACCAAGCCCAAGCGCCGTACCACGCGCATGACGCGCGTCAAGCGCACCGTTGCAGCTGACTCCTCGGCGCCGATTTCCGATGAGGTCGCGCAGGCACGTGCGTTGGCGCAGATTAGCGAGGCTCAGGTGGTGCGCGCCCGCCGTCGTGCTGCCGAGCGCGAGGCTGCGGCTCTGACCGAGCTTGCAGCTCCGTCTGTGCCCGAGACGCCTGCCGCCACCGAGACCCCTGTCGCCGACCAGCCGACCGAGAAGCCGGTACCGCGCACACGCCGTCGCACGGCTGCTAAGGCCGAGCAGGTTGCCGATCAGGTAACCCCCGAGCTCACTGAGGCTTCGGTCCGTTCCGCGGCAGGGGAGGGCACATCGCCTGTTGAGCTCGCTGCGCCTGTCGAGGCCAGCGAAGTTCCCGTTGTCGATCCGGCTTTGCGCCCGCACCGTCGCGGTCGCAAGCCCAAGGCCTTCGTCGAGGCAGAGAAGGCCGCAGCCGCAGCTGCAGCCGCTCGGGATGCTGCGGCGACCGCCGAGTCTGCAACCGCCGCCGACGCGCCCGTCCAGGATGCTACGACTTCCGAGGCCGCTCCCGCCGATGTCGAGCCCGCCGACCTCCGTCCCGGTCGCAGCCGTCGCACTGCTGCTAAGCGCACGTCCAAGGCTAAGGCTGCCAAGAAGGTTGCGTCCGAGGATTCCGCCGAGACGACCGCCGATGCATCGACTGACGCCGCCGAGCCCCAGGACGTCGAACAGCCTGCGTCTGAGAAGCCCAAGCGCGGTCGTAAGAAGTCCGCTAAGGCCAAGGCGTCCGAGCAGCAGGCCGAGGCCGAGCTGCAGGGCGATTCCAAGGCCGAGGCCAGCGATGATACTGCGGCTAACGCCGACGCCGCCACAACCGATGGTGCCGCGCCCGCCGAGGCCGAAGACGGCACTCGTTCCAACCGTCGCCAGCACAAGCGCAACGAGGGGCGCAACGATCGCAAGGACGAACGCAACAACGACCGTCGCAACCGTCAGCGCGATCGCAAACAGCGCAACAAGGAGCGCAACGCCGCCCCCACCGAGCCCACGCTTTCGCGTGAGGAGCTCGCTGCCATGAAGGTCGCCGAACTGCGCGAGAAGGCCAAGGAGTTCGAGATCGAGACGACCGGCAAGAAGAAAGCCGAGCTCGTCGAGGAGATCTACGTCACCGCCGCGAAGGCCGAGGGCTTCCGCGACATCAAGGGCATTCTGCAGATTCGCCCGGACAGCTCCGGCATCATCCACGCCCATGGCTATATGAAGTCCAACGACGACGCCTTCGTGCCCGCCTACCTCATCCGCTCCGCGCGCCTGCGCACGGGCGACGTTATCGAGGGCTCGCTGCGTCCTTCGCGCGGCGGCGACAAGCGCGCCGGCCTCGCCAAAATCACGACCGTCAACGGTCTGGACCCCGAGCAGATTCGCAACCGTCCCAAGTTCGGCGACCTCACCCCGGTCTATCCCAATGAGCCGCTGCGCATGGAGCACGGCAAGGACTCCATTACCGGTCGCGCCATCGACATCGTGTCGCCGATCGGCAAGGGTCAGCGTGGCCTGATCGTGTCCCCGCCCAAGGCCGGCAAGACCACGATCCTCAAGAAGATCTGCCAGTCTATCTCGATTAACAACCCCGAGGTGCACCTCATCTGCCTGCTCGTCGACGAGCGCCCCGAAGAGGTCACCGATATGCAGCGTTCCATCAAGGGCGAGGTTGTGGCGTCGACCTTCGATATGCCCGCCGATAACCACACTCGCGTGGCAGAGCTTGTCATCGAGCGCGCCAAGCGCATCGTGGAGCTGGGCGGCGATGTTGTGGTGGTGCTCGACTCCATCACGCGTCTTGCCCGCGCCTACAACTTGGCGGCGCCCGCCTCAGGCCGCATCCTTTCGGGCGGCGTCGATTCGGCGGCACTGTATCCTCCCAAGCGCTTCCTGGGTGCAGCCCGTAATATCGAGAACGGTGGCTCGCTCACCATCCTGGCCTCTGCCCTCATCGACACCGGTTCCAAGATGGACGAGGTCATCTTTGAGGAGTTCAAGGGCACCGGCAACATGGAGCTCAAGCTCGACCGCGACCTGGCCGACCGCCGCATCTTCCCGGCTATCGACCCCGTTGCCTCCGGTACGCGCAACGAAGACCTGTTGGTCGACGAGCAGATGCGTCCGTTTGTCTTTGGCCTGCGTCGCATTCTTGCCGGCATGAACAACACCGAGCGCGCGGCCGCATCGTTTATCAAGGGTCTTAAGGGCACCAACACCAACCAGGAGTTCCTGGTGCGTTCGGCCAAAAAGCACAGCGACTACGAGCAGACGTTCTAGGTTGTCATCCACGCACAGCGATAGTCATCAATGCAATAAAGGGTCGGGGCTTTGAGCCTCGGCCCTTTTCTATATTGCCGCTCCGCGCTTTTTTGACCATAAGACTGGCAAGCAGCAGGTTTCCCGTTTCAATCCGACATCGTCGCTTGCAATCGACAGGGCGGTTTCGCATAATAGCTTTTAAGCTTCGCGACGGAAAACGCAGATGAAACGAACCATATACCGTTGCTTTGGGGCATAGCCCCGCTTCATCTTCTCTCGCGCAGCCAACTGAATGATGCGATTTGGGTGCTGGAAGATGGGGAGAGCTCATGGCTTCTTCTGATGCAACACAACGAGCAGTCCTTGCCGGACTTTCGTGCGGGATCGGCCTTGCCGCTCCCGTGGTTATGTATGCCGCGACGCTGCCGTTTTCGTCTGTGAACGAGACGGTCGTGGCGGGTGCGGTTCCCTTTGCCGTGGGCGCGGTGGCGGGCGTGGGTATCTATGCTGCCTCGCTGGGTATCTCCGAGTATCGTGCGCAGCGTGAAGAGCGTCTGTTCCAGCCTGATGCCATGGGCGGTGCCGCCAATCTCAATCAGCATCAAAGTGAGTTCAAGACCGCCTCGATTCCAGCTCAGCAGCAGGATGCGACTCCTTACGCTGTGACTTCTGCTTCTCAGGCTCAGGCGGAGCAGTCTACCTCGGCATTCCTTTCCGGCCTGACCGGTGCGTTCCAGCGCCGTCATGCCGATGATGGTGTTCCTACCATCGCTCGAGCCGCAGATGCTATGGACGAGGACGAGGCTTGGTCCATGATCGACAGTATGCTCGACGACGATTCGCCGGTGAGCTGCGACCCTGCACACTCGCGCGACGTCTATCAAGTCGCCATCGACGAGCTCACCAACGGCGGGCAGACCGGCTCCTTCAATCGCGACGACATCGCCGCCGCGGCACGCGCCGTGTCTGGTTCCCAGGCCGCCCCTGCGGGCAGCACGGCGGCTTTCGTGGCACTCGTTGCCAACGCGGCAGCCAATAACGCCTACAGCGCTACCTCGGCGGATGCGAACGCTTCTGCCGACAATTCGTACGTTGATGAAGCCATGACCGCGGACGAGGAGGCCGTTGCCGCCCGCCGTGCCGCCGAAAGCTCATTGTGGGGCGCTCCTGCCCAGCAGCAGGCGGCTGAGGCTGTGCCGTACAATGCAAACCTCGCCAGCATGCCTATCATCTCCGGTGCCGCGGACATCGATCTCGATGACCTCGATGAGCCTGCAGCCATCACCGCATCGATTGATGCCCAAGATCGCATCGACACCGGCGACCTTCCGGACGCCTCGCTCGAGGTTGCTGTTCCCATGGCCGATTACTCGGGCCACGAGGGCATGTGGGCCGCCGCCACCGCGATTCTGGATGAGATTGACGAGCCTGCTCCTGTTGCAGCCCCCGCTCCCGTCGCTGCCCCTCAGCCTGCTGCCCCCGCCTATGTCGGCCGTCACAGTGCTGTGTTCCCCGAGGATACTGCCCGTATCTCGCGCGAGAGCATCGAGCGGGCCGAGGCTATTGCCGCCGGCATTATGGAAAACCGTCGTCACGAGCGCGTCAATCAGATCCTCGAGGAAGAGATCGAGCGCTTGCAGTCCTCTACCGCCAAGCGTACGGGCCGTGCCTATCTGAGCGTTATCGAGGGCGGTACCGCCAGCTTCGCGCCGCTCCGTGCAGAGGCATAACTTCTGCATGGTTAAGATCAATCGAAAATGGGCGGTCGTGACCTGCCTGATGGCGCTCTTGATCTGGGGCAATTCGCTGGTTCCCGGCTCGGGGTCGGGCTCGCTGAGCCTAACGGTCATGGAAGCTATCCGCGGTTTCCTGCACGGCGTGGGACTTCCATATGAATGGGTGACCAACTTTGTTGTTCGCAAGTGCGCGCATTTTACCGAGTATATGGTGCTCGGCATCCTGGCAACGCACGCTTTTGATTTTGAGGGCCGGCACACCTTTGACGTGCTGCTGCCCACGGCGGTGTTCCTGCTGCTGATTCCCTCGATCGACGAGACGATTCAGCTCTTTGTGCCGGGACGCGCCGGCATGATCACCGATGTGATGATCGACTGCTGTGGAGCGGCAATGGGCGTTGTGCTCCGATATCTCTTACGGTCGCTGATGTACGCCAAAAAGGCCGCCTAGGACGTATTGTTTGGTCCTAGGCGGCCTTTTTTATTTGAGGGCTTATATGAGGCGTGGTGGCGTCGTTCCATTGGTCGGATTTGCTGGGCGCGCCACGCCCCGTGGGTGCGTCTGTTACTGAAGCGCCTGTGCGCCCAGGGCAAGGCAACCCATGATGCCCTGCTTGCCCTCGAGGCTGTTGTTGACAATGTAGGTATCGATGTCGTTGACCTCGGGCGTGACGATATAGCCGTTGAGCATTTCGGCACATTTCTTGCGTGCGAGCGGCACGATGGGGGTGTGGTCGGCCACGCCGCCGCCGATGATGATCTTTTGCGGCGCGTAGCACAGCGTGTAGGTCATGAGCGCCTGTGCCAGATAGCCGGCGAGCAGGTCCATGGCCTCCGGGTCATCGGCCATGTCTCCGGCGCTCTTGCCATCCCAGCGCTTTTTAACGCCGGGGCCGGCGATGAGGCCCTCGAGACAGTTGTCGTGGAAGGGGCAGGCGCTGTGCTCGCCAATGGTGTCGCGCGGGTCGCGCGTGACCAGGATGTGGCCGGCCTCGGGATGCATCATGCCGTGCACGAGCTTACCGCCCGAGAGCACGCCGGCGCCCACGCCGGTGCCGATGGTCAGGTAGACCACGTCGGTGAGGCCCTTGGCGCAACCAAACGTGACCTCGCCCAGGCAGGCGACGTTGACGTCGGTATCGTAGCCGCAGGGGATATTGAGCTCGTTTTGGATAGTGCCCAGCAGGTCAAAGTAGCGCCATGCCGTTTTGGGCGTCTCCAGGATCTTGCCGTATTGGGGCGAGGCAGGGTTGACTGCGGTGGGGCCAAAGGCGCCGATGCCCAGCGCGGCGATGCCCTTGTCGGCAAACCATGCGTTGACGGCCTCAACGGTCTCCTGCGGGGTCGTGGTCGCGATCTGCTCGCGCTCTAGGACCGTACCGTCCGCATAGCCCGTGGCGCAGACCATCTTGGTGCCACCGGCCTCGAGCGCTCCGATAAGCTGCTGCTCTGCCATAGTATTCCTCTCTCTGGGACGAGTTGCTCCGTGACTAAAGTATAGAGCTCTAAACTATTTAAGAAAGCGCTATAGAAAGAAGCCTCGCAACGCGGCGGGCGGTGCGGGGCTTCTTTGGTTGCTTTAGTTGCCGGGCCGTCCTTACCCGCGCGGCTTGATTTTATCACGTAGCGACTTGAGGTTCTCCAGCGCCGCGTTAAGCGTCTCGTCTCGCTTGGCAAAGTGGAAACGAATCAGATGGTTGACGGGCTCGCGGAAGAAGCTCGAGCCGGGCACGGCGCCCACGCCCACCTTAGACGCGAGGTCCTCGCAGAATTCGAGGTCGCTGTCATAGCCAAACTCAGAGATGTCCATCATGACGTAGTAGGCGCCCTGCGGCACGTTGTGCGTGAGGCCGATGCTGCCGAGTCCCTGACAGAACAGGTCGCGCTTGGCGGTGTAGAGGTCGAGGACCTCCTGGTAATAGCTGTCGTCGAAGTTGAGGGCGGTGACGACAGCTTCCTGCAGGGGAGCGGCGGCACCCACGGTGAGGAAGTCGTGGACCTTCTTGATGCGCTCGGTGATCTGGGCCGGGGCAATGGTGTAGCCCAGACGCCAGCCGGTGATGGAGTACGTTTTGGACAGCGAGCTGCAGCTGATGGTTCGCTCGAACATGCCGGGCAGCGTGGCCATATAGACGTGCTCGTGGGGCGCGTAGACGATGTGCTCGTACACCTCGTCGGTGATGCAGTAGGTGTCGTACTTTTTGCAGAGGTCGGCGATAAAGGTGAGCTCCTCGCGCGTAAAGACCTTGCCGCAAGGGTTGGAAGGGTTGCACAGGACGATGGCCTTGGGGTCGTTGTCGCGGAAGGCCGCCTCGAGTGTCTCGCGGTCAAAGTCGAATGTGGGCGGGTTGAGCGGCACGTAGATAGGCTCGGCACCCGAAAGGATCGTGTCGGCGCCGTAGTTCTCGTAGAACGGCGAGAAGATGACGACCTTGTCTCCGGGGTTCGTAACCGTCATCATGGCGGCCATCATGGCCTCGGTGGAGCCGCAGGTGACTACGATATTCTCGTTGGGGTTTACCGACATGCCCATAAAATGCTCCTGCTTGGCGGCAAGCGCCTCACGCATGGCCTGGGAGCCCCAGGTGATGGAGTACTGGTGGTAAAGCGGCTTGGGGTCGGTGGCGATGGTGCTGAGGCTATCGAGCAGCTGCGCTGGGGGATCGAAGTCAGGGAAGCCCTGCGAGAGATTGACAGCGCCGTACTTATTGGAGATGCGTGTCATGCGGCGGATGACCGAATCGGTAAACGTTGCCGTGCGGTTGGAGAGTTCTTTCATGACGGTCCTTTCGAGCATTTGCAGTGGGGCAAGTTTACTCCTATGAAACCGGTGGGATTTGCTCGAAATGGTCTCGAAAGACTCTTTTCAAAATTCTTGAAAATTGGGGCTTGCATCACGTGGCGTTCCTTGCAATAATAGTCGAGCGCGAAGCGCACAGGACACGGTGGGTGTAGCTCAGTTGGCTAGAGCGACGGGTTGTGGTCCCGTAGGTCGAGGGTTCGAGTCCCTTTACCCACCCCAGTTCTTGCTTCGTGTTGATATCGGGTCGTTAGCTCAGTTGGTAGAGCAGGGGACTCTTAATCCCAAGGTCCAGGGTTCGACCCCCTGACGGCCCACCACACGATATCTCCTCTAAAGTCCGCCACAACGGACTTTAGCTTTGGGTCGTTAGCTCAGTTGGTAGAGCAGGGGACTCTTAATCCCAAGGTCCAGGGTTCGACCCCCTGACGGCCCACCAAAGCAAGTTAAGACGGTCAACTTCGGTTGGCCGTCTTTTTTTGTTGACCTTTCATGGGGTCGAACCCGAAAGGGCGCGGAGCTGAGGAAATGCGTAAGCATTTACCAGCGCAGCGCGCAAGGCGCCTTGGCGCCGCAGCGGCCGCCTGCGCAGCAGGCTGACCCCCTGACGGCCCACCCAAAGATCGTTAAAGCGACTGGCTTAGGCTGGTCGTTTTTTTGTTAACCTCGCATGGGGTCGAACCCGAAAGGGCGCGGCCGCTTTCACAGATTGAGTCTACCCTGGGGATCGGTGAAACCGTCAGTACCCTCCTTGAGTTTCTTCTCGTCTGCCTTCACGCGACGCTCGAGCTTTTTTGTATCCTCGGCAGGCGGTAGGTTCTCGGGAACAATTCCGCGGTCGATGAGGCTGCCACGCACGCTCGTGTTGTTCTCGACGTGTTCTTGTTTGATCTGGTCCAGACCGTACAAGTCGTGTTCCTCGGCGTTGAAGGCCGTCATCGAGTTCGTGAGGTCCTTTGCTTTGATGAGAACATCGGCTAGCTTGTCCGCCAATGCAGCACTCTTGGACACACCAAGCTGCCGCTTCATGTCCGCCGTGCTTCTGCCGCCGAATAACGCCTCATCGCCCTTCGACTTGATGATCGCGAATCCTTTGGAGTCCACGCCTCGTTTGAACGCAATGCCCGAGAGCTGTTTCTCTGAATCGGATAGCGAGTGGCACGCCTGCAAGCGCTGAATCTCTGCGAAGCGCTGCTCTATGAG
>DBFVZT010000035.1:0-9642 GCA_048486575.1 Collinsella sp.
TCCGCAGCCACACTCGGGCACTTGGAACGGGGGAAACGGCGGTCGACGAAACTGGAGAGGAGGTATTACGAGCTCCTGTGCGAATTGGAGAGAGCGCTCCCGCAAACTGCCTCTTGACAACTTATAGGAGCGTCGGTTTTAATTTCATAACCTTTGTCACGGTCGAGGGTGTGGTAGCAAACGTAGTAGATAGGCCCATTTTGTGGCATACGACCCATACAAGCCCAATCTCGAAGGCCAAAGAGAGCCTCTCATCCACGCCTGCGAGCGAAAACCAAATAGAATGAAAGGCAAATGGAAAGCCCGTTTGACGGGGCAAACGCCGGGCCACCTAATGGTTGTCCGGCGTTTGCCCCGATAAAACCTGCCAAAATAAACCTGTCCCTTTTTGGCAGGCTACTCGGCGCTCTTAAGGGCGCCGACCATGTCGATCTTATTGAGGGTGCGATTGGTAGCGAGGTTGACGATAAACGTAAAGCCAAAGGAAAGCACCACGGCGAGCACGTAGCTTAGCGGCTCGACCTCGACGTCAAAGTACAGCGACGGCATCTGCAAAATATACGTAAAACTCTCGGCCAGCAAGCCGCCCAGCGGCACGCCCAGCGCAGCGCCGATCGCCGTGAGGATCAACGTCTCCTTGTTGACGTAGTGGTGCACCTCGCCACGGCGGAAGCCCAGCACCTTGATGGTCGCCAGCTCGCGTTCGCGCTCGGAGATATTCGTGTTGGACAGCGTAAACACCACCACAAACGATAGGCACGCCGCCATAAAGGTCACGAGCACCACGACGGAATTGATAATCGTAAAGTTCGCCTCGTAGTTCTCCCAATGCTCGGCCGTACTCGAAATCGTAAGCCAACCGTCGCTCTTAAGATTCTTGCTAAACGCAATCTGGTCGGCCGACGAGCCCTTAAGCAGCACAAAGACGCCGTTGAGGCGTGCGCTTCGACCGAACGCGCGCTCATAGGTGCCCTGCGTCATGTAAAGCGTGTTGCCCAGATAGTTAAGCGAAATGTCACTGACTTTGACCTTGGCAACATTGAGCGACGAATCCTGGACGTGTGCCGTATCGCCCGGCTGAATCCCCAGCACCAGCTGTGAACTCTTACTCAGATACACGTCTCCGTCACGCAAAGACAGCGGCTCTTTGGACTCGTCCTCGAGGCGCACATAGTCGTCCAGGTCGTTCGTGCGGTCATCGGGCACCACGATCAGCTGCACGGTCTCGCTCTTGCCGCCAAACGTAAAGGTGACGTTGTCGGTCATAATCGGCAGCGTCGAAGTCACGGTCACGTTGGAATCATTGGCCGCGCTGCGCTCATCCAACGCCGCGCACGTCTGCGTAAAGTCATCGGGGTTGGCGACCGCCAGCAAGTCATAACGCGTGATATGCCCGTACTGTTTGGGCGAAAGCGCCACCGACGTATCGCGGATGCCCATACCGCAGATCACGAGCGCCGTGCAGCCGGCGATGCCGAAGATGGTCATAAAGGCGCGCTTTTTATAGCGGAATAGGTTGCGTGCAGCGACCTTGTTCAAAAAGCCCATGCGGCGCCAGATAAAGCCGATGCGCTCGAGCAAGATGCGCGAGCCAGCGCGCGGGGCCTTGGGACGCATAAGCGAGGCCGGGGTCTCGGCCATCTCGTGGCGGCAGGCGATAATCGTGGCGCCCACCACGCCCACGGCAAACAGCGCCACCGACACGAGCGACGACACGATGTCGTACGAAAGCAGCATCTGGGGCAGTGAGTACATGTCGTCGAACACCGTAAACAGGAACAGCGGCAGGCCCACAAATCCGATGATGTTGCCGAGCACGCCGCCGATCAGACAAGCCCACAGCGCATAGTCCACGTATTTGGACAGGATGCGTCCGCGCGAATAACCGAGTGCCTTATACAGGCCGATGAGCGTGCGCTCCTCCTCGACCATACGCGTGGCGGTGGTAAGGCTGATGAGCACGGCGACGATAAAGAAGATGAACGGGAACACCGTGGCGATGGCCTCAATTGACGAGCTGTCGCTCTCCACGCTCGAGTAACTTGCGATGTTGCCGCGGTCCTGGATGTACCAGGTGCATTCGCCCAGATCGGAAAGCTCGGCGCGGGCATCGGCAAACTGTTGATCGGCGGCGGCGCGACGCTGATCCAGGTCGGCTTGCGCCTGCGCACGCTCGTCGCTGCCCTCGGCCATGCGGTTGATGTTGTCCTGCTCAATCCCAAAGAGCATATTCGCCTGACGCTCAGCCGCGTCCAAGCTCGCCGGCGTGTCGACCGTCAGCTCCTGGGCGCGCGCCTTCTCACGCTCCTCGCGGATCTTCTCGATATTGCCCTTGACCTCATTGATCTTTGCCGCGTAGGAATCCGAATAGGAGTTGAGGCTCTTGGCTCCCTCGACGATCACGTGGACCGCGGAGTAGGAAGAAGATGTCGCGGCGTCCTCGCTCACATAGAACTTATAGTCCGCCGCCGAAGCAGCGCGAAAGGCGTTGACTGTCGAGTCAGAACTTACATCAGTGGGGTCGAGGACCTCAGCCGTAATGGTGTAATCGCCCGCGGCAAACTGGTCCTTGGCGCTTTGATTGGACGAGCTCGCGTCATTGGCGGCAAAACTCACCGTATCGCCGATTTTCTTGCCCGATGCCTTCAAAAAACGTGAGGTCACTGCCACTTCGCCCGAAGTCTCGGGCAGCTCGCCGCGTACTAGCACCGGTTGGTCAATGTTCTCTTTGGAAAGGCTCTGCACGACCACGCGCTCGCGCGTTGTACCCACGGCGGTGTAGGCGGTCTCGGTGTAGATGCCCTCGGCCGTCTCGACGCCATCGACCTCTTGAATGGCAGCAAGATCGTCATCGGTCAGACCATAGGTCGACTGCACGTTGATGTCATAAACATTCTGCTGGTCAAAGTAAGCGTCAACCGAATCGCACAGGTCCTCGCACCCCGCTTTGAGGCCGCACATCACGCTCACACCGAGCGCGGTGATGACCACGATGGACAAGAAGCGCTTAAGACTGCCTCGGATTGTACGGTAGATGCCACGGCGAAAAACCGTCGGCACCATATCGTTTGAGCTTTGGGCGGTGCGGTAGGTCGTAAAATCCTGCTCGCGCTCCGTGTTCTGCGCGTCGCGGCGCTGGCTGTTTTGGCGGTCCTGGTCCATGGGCGCTACCACTCGATCGTCTCGATAGGCACGGGATTTTGCTGGACCGTCTCGCTCTCCACGCGACCATTCTTAAAGCGAATCAGGCGATCGGCCATGGGCGCCAGCGCAGAGTTGTGGGTGATGATGATGACCGTAATGCCTTGCTTGCGGCAAGTGTCCTGTAGCAACTGCAAGATCTGCTTGCCGGTTTTGTAGTCAAGCGCGCCCGTGGGCTCGTCGCACAAAAGCAGCTTGGGGTTCTTAGCCAGCGCGCGGGCGATGGATACGCGCTGCTGCTCGCCGCCCGAAAGCTGCGCCGGAAAGTTAGCGAGGCGGTCGCCCAGGCCAACCTGGCGAAGCGTTTGCTCGGCATCGAGCGAATCGGGGCAGATCTGCGCCGCGAGTTCGACGTTCTCAAGCGCCGTCAGGTTAGGGACCAGATTGTAGAACTGAAAGACAAAGCCGACGTCGGCGCGGCGGTATTCCACAAGCTGAGCCTCGTTGGCAGAGCTCACGTCACGCCCGTCCACCGTCACGGTGCCAGAAGTTGCCGTGTCCATGCCGCCCAAGATGTTGAGCGCCGTCGTTTTACCGGCGCCCGAAGCGCCCAGAATGATGGCGAGCTCGCCGCGCTCGACCGTAAAGCTCGCGCCGTCGAGCGCGTGGATGCGGGCGTCGCCCTCGCCGTATGCCTTGATGACGTCTTTGAATTCGATATAGGCCATCGATTAATTCCCATCTGGTCGGATAACTCTTTAGTATTACCCATTTCCCACCTACCAAAAAGGGACAGGTTTATTTTGGCAGGTTTTATATGGGGAAACGGCAGCTATAGATAGGGCGCCGGGGAGGCCGAGAAATCATCAACGGGGTCAGGCCGACCGCCAAACACAACGCACGCATCTCAATCTGTCAGCCAAATCATTCGAACAGCTGTTCGTTTCTATGATATGATTCAGCTATCTAAGCAGGCCAATACGCAGAAAGGCGGCCAACATGGCGTTCGACTTTAAGAAGGAATGCAAGGAGCTCTACAAACCTGCAAGCAAGCCGAGCATCGTAACAGTCCCGCCTATGAGCTACGTTGCCGTTCGCGGAAAGGGCGACCCAAATACCGAAGGTGGCGAGTATCAAAACGCCCTGCCGCTACTTTACGGCATCGCCTATACCGTCAAGATGTCGAAGAAAGGCTCAAGGAGTATCGAGGGCTATTTCGACTTTGTGGTACCGCCGCTCGAGGGTTTCTGGTGGCAAGAGTCCCCGAGCGGCGACATCGATTATGTACACAAGGACAATTTCAACTTTATCTCGTGCATCCGCCTGCCTGATTTCGTCACCCGAGATGACTTTGACTGGGCAGTCGCGGAAGCCACGACCAAAAAGAAACTGGACTTTTCCGCCGTCGAACTGCTTAAAGTTGACGAGGGTCTCTGCGTTCAATGCATGCACACCGGGCCCTACGACAACGAACCGGCGACCGTAGACGCTATGCATGAATACACGACCGAGCTGGGCTATGTTCCCGACTTCTCAGACACCCGTTTACATCACGAAATCTATCTCTCCGATCCACGCAAATGCGCACCGGAGAAACTTAAGACCGTGGTTCGTCATCCTATCAAGCGCGCTGAATAGCGTGGGGCGTCATTTCACGCGCTAGGTTTTAAGCCAGCCAACCAGCCGCCTCCTAGGCCGTCCGGTAATTATCTTGACGCGGCCCGTCGCATCTTATAAGTTTGTTTTGCTAAAGCTGGAAAGCCTCTCAACGATGCGCAACTCCAGCTCTTTTTCTATCAAGAGAGCAAGTGTCGGAAAGCAAAATGTCAGAAAGCAGCGCTTCGAGCAGAATCAAACGCCTGGTCAACACCTATAGCGGTCTCGTGCTCATGGGCGCCATCGGAATCCCTATCGGCGTTATCGTTGGCGCCATCTGTGCCCTTTTTGGTCGTGTGCTCCTGGCAATTGGCGCCTTCCGGGACGCGCACATCGTACTGCTCCTTCCCTTCCTCGCCCTCATGGGCTTGGCCATCGTATTTGCCTACCGCACCTGGGGCAAAGGCACCGATCGGGGCATGAGCTTAGTATTCGACGTAGGTCACGGACGCGAGGACGCCATCTCCCCGCGTCTGGTGCCGCTCATTATGCTGAGCACGTGAGCCACGCATCTCTTTGGCGGCAGTGCGGGACGCGAGGGCGTGGCCGTGCAGATCGGTGCAACCGTCTCGCATTGGATTGGCCAGCGTCTACCTTTCCGAGACCCCGGCAACACGTTTTTGCTCATTGGTATGGCCGCCGGCTTTGCCGGACTCTTTCGAACGCCGCTCGCCGCCACGGTCTTTGCGGTCGAGGTGCTGGTCGCCGGACGCATGGAATACCGCGCGTTGTTTCCCGCGCTTACGGCTTCGCTTGCCGCAAGCATGACCTCCGGCGCCCTGGGGCTCGAGAAGTTTGAGGTCGCCATTACCGCCTCGTATGCGCTCGACCTCCCCGGTCTTGGACGGCTGGCGTTGTTGGGTATCGCGTTTGGTATGGTAGGTGGCGCTTTTGCCTGGTGCCTTGCCCATGCCAAGACCCTTGCAGCGCGGCTGCTCCCCAGCCCTTACATACGCGTTGCCGTTATGGGCCTTGCGCTGTCGGCGATTCTGTTCGTTCTGTGGCAGGGGCGATACTGCGGCCTTGGCACCAACCTGATATCGGCGGCGCTCAACGGTGACGGCAAGGTCACCATCATGCCTTGGGACTGGGCGCTCAAATTCACACTCACCATCGCCACGCTTGCCGCAGGATATCAAGGTGGTGAGGTGACGCCGTTGTTCTCCATCGGAACCAGCCTGGGTGTCGTGCTCGCCGGAATTCTCGGCATGCCCGTCGAGCTCTGCGCCGCGCTGGGATACGCCGCCGTCTTTGGCAGCGCCACCAACACGCTACTCGCGCCGATCCTCATTGGCTGCGAGGTCTTCGGTTTCGGTAATCTGCCGATGTTCTTCATCGTCTGCGTTGTGGCTTATCTGTTCAACATGGACAAATCGATCTACGCCCTGCAGGAGCGGGCGTAGGAAGCCGCCCGGCAGATACACCGGGGCGCAGTTTCCGCTAGGCCCTTCAAGGGGAAAGCTCATCCCATTCCGAGGCGTCAAACCGGGACACAGTTTCCGCCCACAGCCTCCTCCGTCGACGGTTTCCCAGATAAAACCTGCCAAAACAAACCTGTCCCTTTTTGCAGGTTTTAGAGGCGGACGGTGAAGGTGATCTGATGATCGTGGCCGGATACGGTGGCGGATCCGCCATGGGCTTCGGCGATGGCGCGCACGACGGACAGCCCCACGCCCGAGCCACCTGTCTTGGAGCTGCGCGACACGTCCGCACGATAGAAGCGGTCGAACAGCCGGTCCAGGTCGCCCTCGGGCAGCTCATCAACAGCATTCGATACGACAAGCTCTGCCGAGCCTTTGCCCGCACCGCGCGAAACGGCACGCAGGCTCAGCTCGATCACGCTGTCCTCGCTTGCGTAGCGTGTGGCGTTGTCCAGCAGCAACTCAACCACCTGCGCCACCGCTGCAGCGTCGGCATGGGCCCGCACGCCATCCGCAATCGACATCGACAGGCGCTTGCTGCGCGAGACCGCCACCGATTCAAACGGCGCGGCTGCCTTGTCAACTGCCTCCGAGAGATCGATCGACGCCATGGTAAAGCCCGCCGAGCCCTCGTCCATGCGCGCCAAAAATACCAGACGCTCCGTAAGTGCCGTCAGTCGCGCCACCTGCTCGTGAATGCTCTGCGTCCACTCACTCTCGCCGCTCTCAATCTCCTGTACCTCGTTGGCGGCATCGATCACAGCGAGCGGCGTCTTGATCTCGTGGCTTGCATCGGTAATAAATCGCTTTTGCTTGCTGTAGCTCTCGACCATCGGTCGAATCACGGCACCCGACGCGACCGTTACAATTGCCAGCACCGCCAGCCAGCCAATACAGCTGATTGCCACACTCGCGTTCAAAAACGAATGGAAACTTGCAAGCTCGCGCGAACAGTCCACGAACACATAGGTGGTCTTTTCGCCTTGAGCTGTGGTCGTATAGCGGTAGTTACCAGAAAACCCAGAGGTCAGGCCCTTGGAATCCAGCCCCATGGCAATACGGGCGGCACGCTTGGCGCCCACCGCGGCAATGCGGGCGGTATTGACATCGACCACCTGCCCTTCGACAAGCGTCACCGTAAAGTAGCGCGTGTCGAAGGGAGACTCCGCCGTCATGCCTTCAAAATGTCCCACGCGAGCGCCCGCTCGATCGCCATCCGCAACCATGCCGGTGCTCGTATCCCCGCCATTGCCGGAATCGGTCCTGGACTCGTCTTCCCAATCGATGCTGCCCTTGCCTGCCAGGATATAGTCCAGACGCGCATCAGCCATCTTGCAGACATGCGAATAATTGACGATGTTGATGCCGGCGATGATGAGCGTGAGCACCACGGTCACGGCGCCCATGGCAACGAGGATAAACTTGCGACGCAGACGGCGGCCCAATGCGTCAACAGAATTAGCCCGCCCCTTACTACTCGAGGCGGCGTGAAACCACTCCGTCATGCGCTTGCACCACGCGCTCGCGCTCACGCTCATTCGCCTTCCTCGACAACCTCGAGCGAATAGCCCTGGTTACGCGACGCGCGAATGGCAACGTTGGCACCAAGCGCCGTCAGCTTTTTGCGCAGGTACGAGATATAGACCCACACCACGTTGGCGCCTTCGGGCGCGTCCTCACCCCAAACCTCGAGCATCAGACGTTCAGTGGGCATGCGCGTGCCGGCGTTGCGCATAAAGAGTTCCATAAGCTGAAACTCGCGATTGGCCAGGTGCTCCTCGCCCAAGGGTCCCACAAGCGTGCAAGCCGCCGTGTCGAGGCGCACGTTACCCACGCTGAGCGTCGTGGCGTCAATTGCCGTCGCGGCACGCGTCATGGCACGAATACGCGCAAGCAGTTCCTTGGCGGCAAACGGCTTGGTCAGGTAATCGTTGGCACCGGCATCCAGGCCCTCGACCTTATCGGACACCTCGCTTTTTGCCGTGAGCATGATGATGGGCAGTCGCTTTCCGGCGGCGCGTGTACGCTTGAGCACCTCGATGCCGTCCATGCCGGGCATCATGATGTCCAGGATTGCGGCGTCGTAATCGTTGGTGAGTAGATTCTCGAGCGCCGTCAAGCCGTCGAGGGCGGTGTCAACCTCGTAGTCGCTATGTTGAAGAATCGCGGTGAGGGCGCGGGAGAGACCAGGTTCGTCCTCGGCAAGCATCAGCTTCATAGTTGCTCCTTTGGCGCATGGCTCTACAGGTTTCGATACTGCCGATGATAGCGTACCGTCAACCGCCTTAGCGCAGCCTTAGCTGCTCAACCTGTGCGTTTTTAAATACGCAGGATGTGGCTTAGCCAAACTTAAGGCGCACGTGTCGAGCGCTTTGACGCATGCCGGGCGCGAAGGGACAGTGACTCGTCCTTTCACGGCGTCCTAGTTATGCAAAGTGCTCGAGCGTTACTCCTCGTACGCGCCCTCAAGCCGAAGCAGCCACTCCTTGCGGTCAAGCCCGCCGGCATATCCGTTGAGCGAACCATCGGCGGCAACTACGCGATGGCACGGCACGATAATCGAAATGGGATTACGCGCGACCGCAGCCCCCACAGCACGGGGAGATACAACGGGTGCCTCGTTCCCCGGCACCCGATGGCGGGCGGCAACACGCTGGGCGATCTCGCCATACGTAGCGACCTCGCCACGCGGGATAGAAAGCAGCTCGTACCAGACTTCACGCTGAAACGCCGTGCCAATCAAATGCAACGGCGGCGTATACCGAGGCTCCTGCCCTGCAAAAAAAGCATTCAACCAAGCCCAAGAACGCTCGAGCACCGAGGAGGCCGCACCATTTGCGGGATTCACCAAAGATATTCCACCGGTACCGGAAACCGCGTCGGCGCCTTCAACATGTTCGGAGTCTTCCCGGAGAAGCGTGGAACCAAAGTGCTCCTGCCCCTCAAACCAAAGCCCCGTCAGACCGCGGCCATCAGCGGCAAGCAAGATTTCGCCCAAAGGCGAAGCAAATGTCGTCGTGACCACCAGCGGCTCCTTTCAAAACTCCGCAACATAATACCGCGAATTGTGCAGACAACCCCAATCGACCCCAAAGTCACCCAAGGCAGCAGGCGCGACAGCGCCCCAGCTGCCGCACGACCCCAAAGTCCCCTCAGGCAGCAGGCGCAACGCGCCGCAGCTGCCGGCCGCGCTCCGCAGCCCCCCCCAAGGCGGCAGGCGCAAAGCGCCGAGGCCGCCGCCGGGACTAGGGCCCGCAACAACCACGTGCCCCCACATCAGCCCAGCGGCCCCAACCAGCAACGGCCCCATCGCAGGCCGCTCGCAGCCGAGTCGCCGCAGGCGGGGGCCGGGCTTAGTTTTCAGAACACTCCGCAGACCAGTGTGGCGCCTTGTCCGCAGCTCCGAAGGAGCAGGACAAGGCGC
>DBFVZT010000036.1:0-2865 GCA_048486575.1 Collinsella sp.
TCGGCCGCCGGCTTGCAGCCGACGCCGGCGTCGAAGAGCTCGACGGCCCGCCTCCTGGACTCCAGGTCGTGCTTCGACCTGAGGTCTATACTCATGGAAAACCTCCCATTTCCCGATGTCCAAGAAATGGGAGGCAGTTCATAGGCACCTTTGTGGTGGTTTTTGTTTAAGCGCCGGCGATGACGAGATTCGGGCGGGCGTCGTCGGCGGTCTCGGCGATTGAGGTGGCGACGGCGCCATCGGGATCACGGTCCATCACGATGGCGTTGACGTCGATTAGCTCGGCAAAGCGGTACATGCCGCGTCCGTTGACCTTGCTTGCGTCCATCAGGGCGACATTTTGGCGGGCGGCGGAGATCATGGCCGTTTTGGTCTCGGCCATCTGCGGAAAGTCGGTGGTAAAGCCACAGTCGGGGACAAAGGCGCCGGGGCACATAACCGCAAGATCGGCGTGAATCATCTGCAGTGCCTGCATGGTGAGCGGACCGTACAGATAGCGGTGCCCTTTGCGCAGCGCGCCGCCCAGCATGACGACATCGACCGAGGGCATGCTCTCGTCGATGTAATCGGCGATGGTAATGTCTGCGGTAATGACGGTGATGCCGTCGCGTTGGTCGAGCAGGCGGACAAATTCGAGTGCCGTGGTGCCCGAGTCGACGAGCAGGGTGTCGCCATCGCTGACGAGCTCAATAGCGCTTTGCGCGATGGCCTGCTTGGCGGCTACGTTGACGTTGATGCGGCGATCCTGCGTGGAGACGGTCAGGCGCTTGTGGAGTGATACGGCGCCACCGTGCGTGCGGCGCAGTTTGCCTGCCTCGGCGAGCGCGTCCAGGTCGGCGCGGGCCGTGACGGAGGACACGCCAAAGGTCTGGGCGATTTCTGCCACCTGCACCGAGGCATTGTGCTCGAGCATTTCCATGATGGCGGCACGGCGTTCGTCGGCAAAAGCACGGGTTGTTGCGTGGGCCATTGCTGCTCCATTCTTTGTCAAATTTGCAGGAATTGTGTTGACTCTATTTTCGTTCATTTTCTTTTTGAGTAAGAAAACGCCTTTCGATTACTTATCTTTTCTACAAAAGAAAGGCACTCGACGCTCAAAACTCAATATCGAACGCGTGCGCTCGGCACATAACCCTTCCGTTTGCTTTTCAAAATTCAGAGTCTTGCCCTGTGGAGTGACAACATCCCGCACATTCATACCCGCTGAATTTCATACAATGAGCGCAGCAAAACGCAAGGTAAAATGCCTTGCGAACACGTACGCCCGATGTCCAGATGCGGGCGAGGGAGAGGAGCAAACGCTCATGGCACTTGTTACCACCGAAAAGATGCTCAAGGACGCTCAGGCCGGTCACTACGCCGTCGGCGCGTTCAACGTCGAGAACCTCGAGTTTGTTATGGCCGTTCTGGCCGCTGCCGAGGAGACCAAGTCCCCCGTCATCATGCAGACCACCCCGGGCACCATCAAGACCGCTGGTCTGGACTACTTCTACGGCATGGTCAAGGCTGCCGCCGAGCGCGCTTCCGTGCCCGTCGCTCTGCACCTCGATCACGGCGATGGCTATGACCGCTGCATGCAGGCTTTCCGCACGGGCTACACCTCTGTCATGATTGACGGTTCGCACGAGTCCTTCGAGGACAACATCGCCCTGACCAAGTCCGTCGCCGACGCTGGCCGCGCCATGGGCGTGCCCGTCGAGGCCGAGCTCGGTAAGGTTGGTGGCAAGGAGGACGACGGTCCCGCGGTTGAGGGCGAGAGCCCCTACACCGATCCTGCCGAGGCCAAGGAGTTCGTCGAGCGTACCGGCTGCACCTCCCTCGCTATTGGCGTTGGCACCAGCCACGGCGTGTACACGAGCGATCCGCACATCGAGCAGTCCGTGGTCAAGGCTATCCGCGACGCCGTCGACGTGCCGCTGGTTCTGCACGGCACCTCCGGTGTGCCCGATGAGCAGGTTGCCGAGGCTGTGAAGAACGGTATCTGCAAGGTCAACTACGCCACCGAGCTGCGTCAGGCCTACACCAAGGGCTTCATGGCCTACATGGCCGAGAACCCTGCCTGCTTCGACCCCAAGAAGCCGGCCAAGGAGGGCATGCGTGAGATCACCGAGCTGGTTAAGATTCGCATGACCAACCTCAACTCTGTGGGCAAAGCAGAGTAACAGCAAGGGTACTCTGATCCCACCGGACGGTTTGGGCGGGTCCCGTACTTAGTTTCCAAAACGTCCTCGCGCATGAAGGCCCCCGTTGTCTCGCTTCTTCGAAGCGTTGACAACGGGGGCCTTCGCGCTGCGGAATGATTTTGGAAACTAAGTACGGGACCCGCCCAAGCCGTCCTGCTCAATCGCCCTTGTGGCGTTAGTGTCGGAAAAATGGAGCGTGAGGGCTTCTTTGCTGATGGGGGATTAGAATGCCCGGGCTTGGTTGGGGAAGGTTTTGTCTAGGGCTGCTTGGAGCTTTTCGAAGGATGCTCGCAGGTTGTGGCTCTGGTCGGTTGAGCGTTTGGCTTTTGTGGTGGGGGAGTCGAGGAGGCCGTTTCTCTGTGTCGGGGGGAAGGAGAAAAGGTCTGCATGTTTTAGGGATGGCTGCTGTGCTGCGTCATTGGAAGAATGCATGCTTATGCGGCCTCCTCGATGTCCACCAAAAGGTTGCGCACGGGGTGTGCTGCTAGGTCCCGTGCGTTGGCAGTATTATGCCGCGGCTGCCGCAAAAAAGCGCTAAAGAAAAGGTTTGCGTTATTTATGGTCTAATTCTTGCAAACCATTTAGAAACACTTACAGAATTCACGCACGAAGAATTGATTGTCTGTAAAGCTTTGGAAAACGCTACGGATTATGATCTGAAGAATTTCAAAGAAATAATGGA
>DBFVZT010000037.1:0-1440 GCA_048486575.1 Collinsella sp.
TGAAGGAAGGAAGCCGGTTGCCGCGATCCAAAGGCTACAAGAAGCAGGAAGCGCTCGACGGCGGCTACCTCAACGTCAGGCTCTCGGCCGACCTGAGCGCGAAGCTCGACCGCGACTGCGCCGACTACGCGCGCAGGGCGGAGAAGCCCCGCAGGGCACGTCCTTAGCTGCGCTAAGGACGTGCCCTGCGGGGCTTCTCCGCAATCCTCCCAGCGGTCGAGATTGCTGCGCGTCATCGGCGGCGGCACCTCTTCCTTGCCCGCTCGGCTCCGCCGAGATGGAGGGGTGAAACCCCTCCAAACCACCCCGACGTATGGGTATGGGATATGGGATTCCCATGGGCGAGGTCGTAGTACCTCGCCCCCCCCTGTGGTCATTTGTCATTTGTCATTTGTCACATTATTTTTCGGACGTAGTTAGCGAAAAATAATGAGCCGCCCGATTCTGCAGGTCTCATCCAGTCGAGACACGGGCAAGGAAAGGGTCGATGGAGCAGAGCGTCCATCGACCCTTAATCAAGTCTGGTCTATTCGGTTGGCCGTCGCGTCAATTCCGCAATCCGTGAACGAGTCGGCTTAGATCTGCGCGAGCGCAGACCACGCCGCCCCGTAGTCACGCATTGCTGCATTGACCCGACTACTCTTTGGCACCTGACTGTTCCACGCACTTGCGCTTACGTTCGGCGTTCAGATAGTTCCCGCGACAATAGCGCTCGAGAATCGAGTTGTACCCCACGATGATTTCGCGGTACTGCTCGGGAAACTCCCTCAGCGCCGCAGCCGTGAAATCGTTGATGGTCTCGAACCTCTCGCACATGATGAAGCCGACCAACTCGAAGAGCATGTCCTGCTTGTCCTTAGTCGAGAGCTGTTCGAGCTGACCAATGTCGAAGTTGTTTCCCTCGATGCGTGCTTCGACCGGATACAGCTCCTTGCCCTTCTTGCGACAGGAAGCCGTGTCGTGAATCAGATAGTCATACGCATGCCTGATGTTGTTGATTGGCTCGGCTGACGAACAGCACTTCTTGCCGTCCGCGCTCAATCGGTTCAAGACGTTGATGATTGCCTTGCGTGTCGTGTTGCCGCCCCAGACAACAATGACGTGCGCATGCGTCTTGCGCTGCTTGCTCTTCTGGTCATGGTCTATGTCGTGAACCGCATAAGCGAAAGGCACTTGAAGAATGTCGTCTATCTCGTCCTGCCAGTCATCGCGCATGTTCTCTGGGTAGCAGATGCCCTCCCAGAGCTTCACCTTCGTCTCGCCAGCGTTTGCCGCCATGCTATAATCTCCTTGTCTCGAATGCCCCTGCTGCCGCCAAGCTTGCTGGGGCTTTTCTTTTTTTATCTGCGCTTGTAAACCTCGCGTCTATGCGCAACATCGACCACGAGAATGACGAGCCTGCCGTCATTGATGTCGCACAGGATTCGGTAGTCACCGACC
>DBFVZT010000038.1:0-8655 GCA_048486575.1 Collinsella sp.
CCACCATATATTGCAAAACACCCCCAATCATATGTTCTAAAACACAATATGTTGTGTTTACGGCAACGGCGGGATGCCACCTGTGGCACCCCGCCTTTCAACCTCAACCTTCAAGTTGACCTTGAGGCGATTTTTGCGTCCCTTTACATGCCGTTCACATCGCCCCCAAACTCCCCCACCCAAGGCACATGCGGCCCACCACCGCGACGACAAGTGGCAAAAAATGGGACGGGCCCCAGATTGCCCATGCGCGCGCAAAAGCACGCCGCGGCAATCTGGGGCCCGTCCCCAAATACCTATAGATATGCAGGCCAGCGATGTGTTAACGATGTGCCAGCGGGTGCGCCGCCAGATAGACCTCGGTCAGTTGCGTACGATCGACATGCGTGTAGACCTGCGTGGTCGATATATCGGCATGTCCCAAGATCTCCTGTAGCACACGGAGGTCTGCACCGCCCGCAAGCATATGGGTGGCAAAGGAGTGACGCAGCGTATGGGGATGGAGTCCCACCAGCCCCACCTGGCGCCCGTAGCGCTCACAGATGGCATGGATGCCCTGGCGCGACAGACGGCGGCCGTTCTTATTTAAAAAGACCGCCGAGGTCTCGGTTCCGTGGGCATGGGCCGCCAAGCGAGAACGCCCCTCAGTTAAATAGAGCGTCAGAGCTCGCGCCGCGCTTCCCACCAGCGGGGACAGGCGTTCCTTTGAGCCCTTACCGCGAACGAGCACAAAGCCATCGTCGATATGGATATCGCCCACATCGAGCCCCACCAACTCGCTCACACGCAAGCCGCATCCGTAGAGCACTTCCAAGATGGCATGGTCGCGCAAGCCCATCTCGCCCTCGAGGAAGTCTTGATCGAGCAGCGCCGAGACATCCTCCACCGATAGATACTCCGGCAAACGCTCAGCCTTTTTAGGCAGGCGCAACGCCGCCGTTGGATTTTGGGCCACAATCCCATCGCGCACCAAAAAGGCATGCAGGCCCTTCACGGCCGCAAGCGCACGCTCCACCGAGGCATCGGAATAGCCCCCATCGCGACGGTCGGCGACAAAGCCCTCCACGACCTGACGAGTCGCCTCATCAAAAGACATGATGCCCGCCCGCTCCAGATAGGCGCAGTACGTCGTCAGGTCACGACGGTAGGCCGCAATCGTGTTGCGCGCCAAACCCCGCTCGACCGCGAGGTAATCGAGATACTCCCCCGCCGCCACGGCGAGCGACGAGGGAGTAGCTTCGGTATGTTCTTTGTTCGCCGGCACCCTTAGTCCGTAGCGAGGTTCATGGGCGTCACCTGTAGGCGATCGACACCCTCGTGCTGACCGATCGAGGCACGCACGAACTCTCGGAACAGCGGCTGCGGGTTGGTCGGACGGCTCTTGAACTCGGGGTGAGCCTGGGTTGCCACATACCACGGATGCACGTCGCGCGGCAGCTCGACCATCTCGACCAGGCGCTCGTCGGGTGAGAGGCCAGAGATAACCAAGCCGGCGTCCTCGAGCTGGTCGCGGAAGGCGTTGTTAAACTCAAAGCGGTGACGGTGACGCTCGTAGACGAGATCCTCGCCATATGCCTCGCGAGCGAGAGTATCGGCGGCGAGCTTGCACGGATAGGCGCCCAGACGCATGGTGCCGCCCTTCTCAGTCACATCCTCCTGCGAGCTCATCAGATCGATGACGCTAAACGGACCGTCCGGGTCGAACTCGGAGGAGCTGGCGCCGGCAAGGCCGACGACGTTGCGGGCGAACTCGCACACGGCCACCTGCATACCCAGGCAAATGCCCAGATACGGAATCTTGTGCTCGCGGGCAAACTCGGCCGCGAGGATCTTGCCCTCCAGGGCGCGCTTGCCAAAGCCGCCGGGGACCAGGATGCCCGAAGCGTCGCCCAGAACTTCGGAGACATTCTGCTCGTCGAGGCTCTCGCCGTCGACCAGCTGGACGTCCACATGGCGATCGTAGAAGACGCCCGCATGGTGCAGGGCCTCGATAACCGACAGATACGCATCGGGCAGCTGCGTGTACTTGCCAACGACGGCAATCTTCACCTTGTCGGCGTGATGGTTGGCGTGATTCTGTTTGCGCAGGAACTCGTTCCACTCGCTCATGTCGCGCTCACGCGGGTCCAGACCCAGACGCTCGCAAATGCGCAGGTCAAAGTCCTGCTCGGCAAGCAGCTGCGGAACATCGTAAATGCTCGCGCAGTCCTCGTTGGTAAAGACGCAATCGGTGTCGACGTCGCAGAAGCTTGCGATCTTTCCGCGGATAGCGTCATCGATATGGTGGTCGGAGCGCAACACGATAATATCGGGCTGGATGCCAAAGCTGCGGAGCTCCTTGACGGAATGCTGCGTGGGCTTGGTCTTGACCTCGTGGGCGGCGGCGATATAGGGAACGAGCGACACGTGGATGTAGCAGACGTTCTCGGGGCCGGCCTCCTTGCGGTACTGACGAATGGCCTCGACAAACGGTTGGGACTCGATGTCGCCGATCGTGCCGCCCAGCTCGGTGATGACTACATCGGAGCCGGTCTGCTCCTCGATGCGGCGGAACTTATCCTTAATGGCATTGGTGACGTGAGGAATCACCTGCACGGTACCGCCCAAAAAGTCGCCGCGACGCTCGCGGGCGATTAGGCTTTTGTAGATGGCACCGGTCGTAAAGTTGGAATCGCGGGTCAGGTTCTCATCAATAAAGCGCTCGTAATGACCCAGGTCCAGGTCGGACTCGTAACCATCCTCGGTTACAAAGACCTCACCATGCTGGAACGGGCTCATGGTACCGGGGTCGACGTTCAGATACGGGTCGGCCTTCTGCATCGTTACTTTGTAGCCACGCGACTTGAGCAGACGGCCCAGCGAGGCCGCGGTGATACCCTTGCCCAGGGACGAAACCACGCCGCCGGTTACGAACACATGCTTGGTCATATTGAGTTACCTGCGCTTCCCGTAGAAGTTGTTTATCCACATCTTACGGGTCTTCATTGTAATACTCGCGCCGCGGACCGTCCGCAATTTTTCTCGCGTGCGATTGCATTTCTCAATCTTGAAACAAAACGCCGCCCGGTTTCCCAGGCGGCGTCGCTATGGCAAGGGTTACATGCTGCTATCGATCAGCAACCTCGTCCTCAAGCATTTCTTGAACGAGCATGCCGGTACGGACGCCCTCAAGATACCACTCACCACGTTCGGTGAGGCAAATGCCATTTGCAAGCTGACCGCCGTCGTCGCTATAACGCGAGACGACATCAATCATACCTTCGGAATCCAAGCGATCGATTGCGGCGCGGGCACGATACGGCGAAACCCCCACGCGCTCGGCAAGCGTTTTGCGCGAGAAACCATACGGCCCGCCATTGTCTTCGGTTTGCTGGTCGATCTCCATCAACACCAGCACCTCGACACGCTTCATATCGTTAACACTCGCACGACCCTTGCCCGCCATAGCAGCCTCCTCAAACCGAGCACGAGCATCTAACGCGCCGTGCGCGACCGACACACCTCACGATGGCAGGTAATATCCATCATGCGGCATCCCGCTAAGGATGAAACAGTTACGGTTATTGTATACCGCTCAAATTGTTTCTAGGCAGGTAAACAGCTATTTTTCGCCGAAATAGACCCTTTATTGATCAAAAAGCCGTACCGGGCGCTAACCCGATACGGCCAAAATACAATGCAATTACCGCGGTGCTTCAAACTTAGCGATGGAAGAAACCGCGGCGCTCAAACTTGGGCTCGCAGCACACGTTGATACCCAGTTTGCGCAGTACCGTCTCGTCCGTCGGCGAGATAATCACGCTAAAGAAGGCATCGCAACCGCGCAGCTGCTCCAGGCCCGAAAGGACGCGAGCGGCCGTCTCACTCGTGGCCGAGGTGATCGACAGCGCCATAAGCGTCTCGTCGGTGTGGAGGCGCGGGTTTTTGCTGCCCAGGAAATGCGTCTTGAGCTTGCTGATGGGCTCGATCGCCTCATCGCTAATGACCTCGAGCTCAAGGTCGACGCCCGAGACATGCTTGAGGGCGTTCATAATGAGCGAACTTGCGGCGCCCAGGCGCGTGGAGGTCTTACCGGTCACCACGGAGCCATCGGGCATGACCATGGCGCCCACGGGACCACCCGTCAGCTGCTCCCTGGTGAGGGCCGCCGAGCGCGCCGGTGAGTAGTTCTTATCGATGCCGGCTTTCTTCATAATAATCTTGAGACGGTCGACTTGCTCATCGCCCACGCCGGTACGGCGCACATTTTCGACCGCGGTAAAGTAGCGGCGAACGATCTCCATCTTGGATGCGTCGCGGCAGGCATCGTCATCGGTGATGGCAAAGCCGACCATATTGACGCCCATGTCCGTAGGGCTCTGGTAGGGGCTCTTGCCCAGGATCTTTTCCATCAGGGCACGGACTACCGGGAAGGCCTCGACGTCGCGGTTGTAGTTGACCGTGGTCTTGTTGTAGGCCTCCAGGTGGAAGGAGTCGATGATGTTGGCGTCATCGAGGTCTGCCGTGGCGGCCTCGTAGGCAATATTGACCGGATGCGTAAGGGGCAGATTCCAAACCGGGAAGGTCTCGAATTTGGCATAGCCGGCGGCCGTGCCATGCTTGTGCTCGTGATAGAGCTGAGACAGGCAGGTGGCAAGCTTGCCCGAGCCAGGACCGGGGGCAGTGACCACAACGAGCGGTCGGGTGGTCTCGACAAACTCGTTCTTGCCATAGCCATCGTCGGACACGATCAGATCGACATCGTGCGGATACCCCTCGATGGGATAGTGCAACTTGGCGGGAATGCCGAGCGCGTTCAGGCGATTGCGGAAGACGTCGGCGGCGGGCTGGCCGGCGTACTGGGTGATGACCACGGCCGCGACAGCAAAACCGTTGCCGCGGAACAGGTCGACCAGGCGCAAAACGTCCTCGTCATAGGTAATGCCCAGGTCACCGCGAGCCTTGTTCTTCTCGATGTGGTTCGCGTTAATGGCGATGATGACCTCGACGTCGTCGGCTATGCTCTTGAGCATGCGAAACTTGCTGTCCGGCTCAAAACCCGGCAGCACGCGGCTCGCGTGATAGTCGTCAAACAGCTTGCCGCCAAACTCCAAATACAGCTTGCCGCCAAACTGCGAGATGCGCTCCTTAATATGAGCGGCCTGCAGCTCGATATACTTCGCGTTGTCGAAACCCTGACGCATGTATGGCTCCCGTCCCGTTTCCATTTAATGTCTTAGGCGATTATAACGGAGCCTGCCCTCCCCGATGCCCAGGCCATCAACAGGCACCAACCAAACACGCCATCGATAAGTTGCGGTGAAATAGCTCCTGTTTAACCCCTCAAGACGGCCAAACGGGAACTATTCCACCGCAACTTCCCCTTTTGGCGCAAAGTAACCTGACCCCTTTGCACCAACAGCAGAAACGTCGCGGGCAGAGAACGGACAGCGAACAGACACCAGAGCGAGCAAGCCGCCCCCTGCGCCAACAATGGCAGCGCCGCAGGTTGAGCATAAGTCAGCGAGCGACGTCCAGAACGTACAAGTTGGCATGAAAAAGGCAAGGCATAGACCTTCTGGTCATGCCTTGCCTTTTGAATGACAAATTGTCGTTCTGGGCGGCGCGCAGCGTCGACTGGTTGCGCGGTTCGTAGAACCGCGCAACATAAGTGCGCCCCCTCCCGCGCACGGAACGGGAGGGGGCTAAAGGTAGGAGTCTACCGGTGGGTTGACCCCACCGGACAGACGATGACCAGGTGATCCGTAACAGGATCGTCAAGGTTCCGTGGGGTACCCGTTGGGTACTTTAGATCATCACGCAGGCGACGGTCAGGATGATGGCGCAGACGACGGAGAGCGCGACGATGAGCTTAAGGGCAAACTTGAGCCAGGTCGTCCACTCGATCTTGGCCAGGGCAAGGCCGCCCATGATAGCGCCGGAGGTCGGGGTGAACAGGTTCACGACACCGATAGCGGCGGAGAAGATCATGACCATGACCTCGGGCGAGAAGCCGAGCTTAACAGCCAGCGGTCCCATGATGGGCATGGAAACGGTGGCCATACCGGAGGTCGAGGGGATCAGGAAGGACAGGCCGAAGTAGACCAGGAAGCTCATGGGAGCGAAGATCACGCCGGACAGGCCAGACAGAGCGTTGGCGGCAGCGTCGAGGACGTAGACGTCGAGGCCGGTACTAGCCATGAGGACGGAGATGCCACGAGCGAGAGCGATGACGAGGACAACGGACATCATGTCGGCAGCGCCGGTGATGAAGGTGTTGACGATCTGCTTCTCGGACAGGCCACCGATGATACCGATCAGGATAGCCATGAGGAAGAACCAGGTGGAAGCCTCGTCGAAGTACCACTGGCCAATGGGCAGGCCGGTGATCAGGGCAGACCAGCCCTGAACGATGGCGTTACCGTCAGCATCGTAGACAGCGCCAGCGTCAAAGAAGTTGGCGACGCCCTCGTTGAGGTCGGCCAGCGGGATGAAGCCGACAATCATGACGACGAAGGTGAAGGCAAAGGCGATCAGAACACCCTTCTGACGACCGGTGAGCTTCACCTCCTTGTGAACCTCGGAAGCAGCCTTGCCATGAGCCTCTTCGGCGTCCTTGAGCTCCTGCATCGAAAGGATGGTGGAACCCTTGTCAGCCTTGACCTTCTTGGCATAGTTCATGACGAAGACGATGGACATGACGGTGGTAACAAGCCACAGGACGGCACCGAGGCCGATGATGATGGACTGGTTCACGGCAATGTCAACGCCGGTCAGGGCGTCGACGGCAGCGCCGACGGCGAACGGGTTAACCGTGGAGCCCAGGCAGCCGCAGCCAGCGCCGAGCAGGACGGTAGCGGCGCCGACCATGGGGTCGAAGCCGGCAGCCATCATGGTAGCGGCGAGCAGGGCGTAGAAAGGAACGGTCTCCTCGCACATACCATAGGTGGTACCACCGAGGGAGAAGATGAGCATCAGCACGGGAATGAGCATGATCTCATTGCCCTTAAGCTTCTGCACCAGAACGGCAATGCCGTTGTCCAGGGCGCCGGTCTCGGTCATCATGCCGAGGAAGCCGCCGAGGATCATAACGAAGAGGCAGACGGGCAGAGCGTCAGCGAAGCCCTTGACCGGGGCGGTGCAGAAATCGCTCAGGCGGGCAGCGGTAACCGCGCCACCGGACGTACCGGAGACGATAACGGTGATAATCGCGACAATTGCCAGCAGAGCAAGAAGAATGGTGAACGATGAAGGCATACCGCGCTTTTTCTTAGCGGTCTCAGTCATAGTTCTCATCCCCCCTTCATAAATCATTTTATTGGTCTCGTCCAAAGCGGCTCTTCCGTGCCGTGCATGTCGCTTGGCGCGAGATCTTTACCAGAAATAGGCGCTCGGGGTGCGCAGCAATACACCCCGAGCGGGATGCTAGATGCTCTTACTTGAGCGTGGCGTACATGACAGCCTTGATGGTGTGCATGCGGTTCTCGGCCTCGTCGAAGACCTTGGAAGCGGGGCTCTCGAAGACCTCGTCAGTGACCTCCTGCTCGGTGATGCCGAACTGCTCGCACTTCTCGGCGCCAATGGTGGTGTTGGTGTCGTGGAAGCTGGGCAGGCAGTGCAGGAAGATGGCACCCGGGTTGGCCATAGCCATGACCTCGGAGGTGACACGATACGGGGTGAGCTGAGCGATGCGCTCGGCCCAGACCTCGTCGGGCTCGCCCATGGAGACCCACACGTCGGTGTACAGGACGTCGGCGCCGGTGACGCCGTCCTTGACGTCGGTGGTCAGCTTGATGGTGCAGCCGTTGGCCTCGGCGATGGGCTTGCAGGCCTCGATGACGTCGTCAGCGGGCATGCACTCCTCGGGGCCACAGGCCACGAAGTTCATGCCGAGCTTGGAGCAAACAACCATGAGGGAGCGAGCGACATTGTTCTTGCAGTCGCCCATGAAGACGAGGGTCTTGCCCTTGATGTCGTAGTTGAAGTTCTCCTGGACGGTCAGGATGTCGGCGAGCATCTGGGTGGGATGCCACTCAGTGGTCAGGCCGTTCCACACGGGCACGCCGGACTTAGCAGCGAGCTCCTCGACGTCGTCCTGGGCAAAGCCACGGAACTCGATGCCGTCATACATGCGGCCAAGAACGCGGGCGGTGTCCTCGATGGACTCCTTCTTGCCCATCTGCGACGAACCGGGATCGAGGTAGGTGACGCCCATGCCCAGATCCATGCCGCCGACCTCGAAGGCGCAGCGGGTACGAGTGGAGGTCTTCTGGAAGAGCAGAACGATGTTCTTGCCCTCGAGATAGCGGTGCGGAACGCCAGCGCGCTTCATGTCCTTGAAGTTCTTGGAGAGCTTGAGCAGGTACTCGATCTCCTCGGTGGTGAGGTCGAGAAGCTTGAGGAAGCTACGGCCGGAGAGGTTAACACCCATGGTTCGTTTCCTTTCGAAGAAATGAATTACGTAAGTATTAGTGTTGCCCGTTTGACGGGCGAAACCGGTGCGGTTGTAGGGGGACCGCACCGGAAACGGAAAAACTTAGAGGTCCTCGCGCCAGAAGGGCATGCTCATGCAGCGCGGGCCGCCGCGGCCGCGGGAGAGCTCGGCGGAGGGCACGACGAGAAGGTCCAGGCCCTCCTTGTACAGCACGTCGTTGGTGACGGTGTTGCGGGCGTAGA
>DBFVZT010000039.1:0-2585 GCA_048486575.1 Collinsella sp.
TGATTATTGCGGGCCGATTGCCACGGCGTTCCACGCTTAGCTGCCACACCGTACCGCGCAGGGCTGCCTCGTGCTAACGGGGGCACCGGGGCATCTGGCGCCCCCGTCTTCACTGGCCTTTCTAGCCGATGCGCTTGCGCATCGACTCGTCGCCCTCGATGTGGATCACATCCGACCTGTACACGATCCTGTCAATCACGGCATCCGCAATTGCGCCCTCTCCCAACTTTGCGTGCCATCCGGCTGGCGAGAACTGGGAGCAGATGATCAAGGAGCCGGTCCTGAGCCTTGACTCGACTATCTCGAGCAGCTCTCGGGCCTGGTCGCCCCCGATCTTCTCCAGCAGCCAATCGTCTACTATCAGTACGTCGCACTTCGTGTAGCGCTTCTTCGATTTGAGCCATTCCTCGTCCTTGGATACGGTGAGCTCGTCGAGCATCTCGGGCATGCGCGTGTAGCGCACCGAGTAGAAAGCGTTGCAGGCCGCGACGCCCAGAGCGCAGGCGAGCCACGACTTGCCCGCGCCCGAGGCGCCCGTGATGACCACGTTCCTGTGCGCCTTGACCCACTCGCAGTTCGCCAGCTCGGCGATCTTCACCTTGTCGAGCTTGCGGTCGGCGTCGTAGCGGATGTCGATGACGTTGGCCTCCGGGTCGGAGAAGGCCGCCTGGCGCAGCAGGCGGGTCCGCTTGTTGATGCGTCGCGAGTCCCATTCCGCGTCCACGATCATCGCGAAGCGCTCGTCGAAGGTCATGTCGGCAACGCTCAGCATCTCCTCTTGGTCCCGATATGCCTGCGCCATCACCGACAACCTCATTCCGTACAGCTTGTCCATGGTAGTCTGGCTTGCGCTCATCGTATGTCTCCTTTGCTATCGAGGGTTGCGTAATAGTCGCTACCGCGCAGATACGCGCCGGCATCCGGGTCCTCCCCGGACAGCTCGGCGCTTTTGGCGATGATCGACTTGATGGTCTTGTAGCTCGGCCTGGGAGAATAGGAGAGCGCCTTGGCACAGGCCCGCTCGAGCTCTTGCCGTCCGTGCTTGTCGGCCAGCGCCATCACCGCCCTGCAGGATCTGTAGGACTGCTGCTCGACCGCCCTCGACGAGAGGATCGCCTCAATGGCGTCGGCGCAAGCGGGGCCGATTTCCTTTGCCCATCTGCGGAAGCGATCCCCGTTCCACTCGGAGAAGTCGCGGTGGGCGTCGGGCATGTGGTCGGGGTTCGTGGAATAGGACCCCTTCGGCCCGTGCAGCCTCTTGTGCATGGCGATGCGCTCTCCGTCGCAGACGACCCACACCGCGCTCTTGGTGGCGCAGACCTCCACCTCGCGGCGCACATAGGAGAACGGGACGGAGTACCATCCTCCGTCGAAGGCGACATGGTAGTTAAAATTGACGGTGGCGGCCTTGCGCGCGATCATCTCGTAGGGTTTGCCCGGCAGCGGGACGAGCAGTGCTTTCTCTTGGCGGAGGAATATCTCGTCCCTGCTGCCCTCGCGCTTCTGGAAGGGCCGCGCGTTGATCCGGGCGACGTTGTCCAGGAGCGCCGCGTTGAGCGCATCGAGGGATGTGAAGACGCGGTTGCGGAGAGGGGCGATCGCCTGCTGCTCTATGACCCGGACCCCCATCTCCACGGCTGCCTTGTCCCGGGGGCGCCGCGGACGGCCCGGCACGACGGCGCATCCGTAGTACTCGGCCATGCGCCTGTACTGCTCGTTGATCACGAGCTCGTCGACGGTGTGCTTCACCACTCCCTGCTTGAGGTTGTCCGGGACGAGGATCGGCGTGGTGCCGCCGAAGAAGGAGAACGCCGACACATGGGCGTCCACCCAGGACTCCTCCCTCATGTCGTAGGAGCCCTTCGCGTAGAGCTTGCCCGAGAAGGGCAGGCATGCCGCGAACACGTAGACCTTGAGCACCTCCCCCGTGTCCATATCGACGACCTCCATGGTGTCGCCGACGTAGTCCACCTGCATCTGCTCGGCGGGCTTGTGGGCGATGCGCATGGCGGTCTTGCGAGACATCGCCCACTTGCGGTGCCTCTCGCAGAACGCCGAGTACATGTAGGGGGATCTGCCTTGGCTGACCGCAGACTCGCAGTACTCGGACCACAGAAGCATCATCGTCACGCCCGGACGGGACATCTCGGCGTCAACATGATCGTGGTCGATCGGCGCCTTGTCGGGATCGGCCTTGGATTTGGGAGGATAGATCACCTCCCTGATGGCGCGATCCCCCATCTCCTCAGGCAGGGGCCATTCGATCCCAGCCGCCTTCGCTCGGCCGGTGACGGCCCTGACGGTGGCGGTGGAACATCGGCACGAGAAAGCGATGTTGCGGATGCTGACCCCCATGGCGTGAAGCCTGAGGATCTCTCTGTACTTGACCATTTTCTTCTCCTGTTCTCTCGATGGCCAGCAGGTGCCTTTTGCACCACATTGGGATTGTGCAGGAAAAGAAAGGACGCCTCCGTCTGAAGACGCCCTTAAACGCGGCAAGCCGGGCAGCTAGCGCGTGGCAGCGCAACGCGGAACGCCGCAGCAGCGCAGTCTGGAACGGCGTAGCATCTCAGCCGCAATAATCA
>DBFVZT010000040.1:0-49949 GCA_048486575.1 Collinsella sp.
GGGGGGCGAAAGGTGTTGAAAAATGGGGCGGGTCCCCATATTATTAATGACGTCGACAGGCGGGGTGGTTCCCCGCGTACGTGCCATCTGAGTAACCGAGGGGAGGGCGCACATGGGAATGACTGGTGCATACGAGCGCAATCTCGATGCAAAAGGTCGTCTGTCCCTGCCTGCACCCCTTCGCGAGGAGCTTGGAGAGCACGTTCGCGTGTTCAAAGCCCTGGATGTCGATGCTCTGTACGTGTTCTCTGCCGAGGCCTTCGATAAGTGGGTCGAAGGACTCTTCGCGGGTCGTGAGGGCCACGAGGGTTTTAACCCGCGTGACATTAATGACCAGAAGCTCATGAGGGCGATCAACAAGCGCACCACGTCGATGGACGTGGACAGCGCCGGTCGTATCGGTCTTTCCGAGTCTCTCCGCAAGCAGGCGAACCTCGACCGCGAGGTCACGGTTGTGGGCAACTACGACCACCTTGAGGTTTGGGATCGCGCCGCGGCCGATGAGGACGATGACGATGAGGCCCTGCTGGACCTCTTCTTCTCGTAAGGGCAAGGCACGGGTAACGGATGGAGCGTGGGATCTTGACACAAGAATATCGGCATGAACCTGTCATGCTCGGCGAAGTGCTTGAGTCGCTGCGGCTAAAGAGCGGCTCCGTTGTCTGCGATTGCACCCTTGGCGGTGCCGGCCATTCGGTAAAGATGGCCGCGCAGGTGGGGGAGACGGGCCTTTTGCTCGGCGTCGACCAGGACGACATGGCCCTCGAGGCCGCTGGCGCCCGTCTGGACCGCGAGGTTCCCGGCGTTCCGCACCAGCTGCTGAAGGGCAACTTCGGCGACTTGGACGAGCTGCTTTGCTCGGCCGAGGTGCCCGGGGTCGATGGCTTCCTGTTCGATTTGGGCGTTTCGTCGCCGCAACTCGATATCCCTGGCAGGGGCTTTTCGTATAACGAGGACGCCCCATTGGACATGCGGATGGATCCGGGTAATAACACCTTAAACGCAGCTGAGGTCATCAACACCTATAACGAACACGACCTCGCCCGGATTCTACGCGTCTACGGCGAAGAGAAGTTCGCCTCGCAGATCGCGCGCGAGATCGTGCGCCGCCGCGAGCAAGAACCGATCGAAACCACCGGCCAATTTGTCGAGATCATCAAGGCGGGTATCCCGGCTGCCGCTCGTCGGCATGGCGGACACCCGGCCAAGAAAAGTTTCCAGGCCATTCGCATCGAGGTCAATCACGAGCTCGATGTGCTCGAACGAGGGCTTGATGCCGCCACCAGGTGGCTCAACCCGGGCGGACGTATCTGCGTCATCTCGTATCACTCGCTCGAGGACCGTATCGTAAAGAACCACTTTAAGGAGATGAGCCAGGGGTGCACGTGTCCGCCGGAGATTCCGGTGTGCGTGTGCGGCAACGTGCCGATACTCAAGGTCATCACCCGCAAACCCTTGGTTGCCCAGCCTGATGAGGTTGAGCGCAACCCTCGGGCGAGATCAGCCAAAATCCGCGTGGCGCAGCGTCTGTAGGCGCGACCGCGCGATATTGGACCTCCCGCTCGCACCATAAACGAAGCTTAAACACACTACCAACGTACTCGGGATGGGAGGCGGCATATCATGGGCTACAACACTTCAAGCGCAGCACTCGCCTATGATATGAACGCCATGCCCGCCTATCGTGAGACGCCGCAGGCCCCCGTTGCTCCCCGTGAGCAGCGCGCGCCGCGCTTTGATGTCTACACGGGCGCGGGCCGTCAGGCAAACCAGGCGGTAAGCCCGGTTTTCATGAGCGTTCTTAAAACGTTTTGCATCATTGCGGCTATCTTCATGACGATCGGCGTCGCCCGCGTGGCGCTCGCCGGCGTTACGGCCCAGGTGCTCAACAGCAACGCCGAGCTTACCAGCACGCTCGAAAAGGCGACCGATGAGAGCTCCGACCTGGAGGTCATGCATTCGGTCTATGGCGCCGACACGCGCATTCGCGACCTTGCGGGCGCTTATGGCATGGTGGAGCCCAGCGAGAGCGTTACACTTGACTTTTCGCAGGATGCAGCCGCGGGCGCCAACGCGACCGCGACCGCTCAGTAGCAAGACGGTAGCTGAGTATGACAAATGACTATCGCCGCGGTTCCGATGGGGGCCGCGGTTCTGGACGTCCCTCGTCGCGGGGACGTTCTGGTTATCAAGGAACGGGTCGGCAATCTTACAACGCCGGGCAGTCCCGTGGCAACGACCCGGCGTCGCGACTTCGCGGCTCGGACGGCCCTCAAATGCATAACACCAGGTCGCGCAAGAGTTCGTCGACCGAATGGCTCACAGGCACGCCTCTGCCTCGCCGCAAAGCCATCATGGGCTTCATCGGGCTTGGTTTGAGCTTGGGCGTCTTTCGCCTTGCCGACTATCAAATTGTCGAAGCCGATAAACTGCGCGAGCGTGCCGATGCGCGCCGCCTGCTTGCACAGACCCTCTATGCCAAACGCGGCACCATCTACGACCGCAACGGTAACGTGCTGGCGTCGTCGGTCGAATGTCGCAACATCGCCGTGAACCCGCAGCTTGTCGAGGATGTTGACAAGACGGTGTCGGCGCTGGTCAAGGCAACTGGAATCGATAAAAAGACCTGCCGCAAGCTCGTCGAGTCCGATGGCACCTGGGTGTATATCAAGCGCCAGGTGGACGAAGACGATGCTGCGGCGCTGGAGAAGAAGAACCTGCCCGGCGTGCTTTTTGAGCAGGCCATGAAGCGCGTATATCCATACGGCAATCTGGCATCGCAGGTGCTGGGTGTAGTGAATGTAGACAACGACGGCTTGACGGGTCTCGAAAAGCAATACAACAAGCTTCTGACCGGCACGAATGGTACCCTCGTGCGCGAGCGCGCGAGGGACGGCAGCTATATCGCGGGCGGTGCCTATAAAAAGGTGGCTGCGGTCGACGGCGTTGACATCGTGACGACGCTCGACGTCAATATGCAGCGAGCGGCAGAGGATGCTTTGGCGGAGGCTGTCGAGAAGACAAAGGCCAAGAACGGCTCGGCTTTGGTCACCGACCCCACGACTGGTGAAATTCTCGCCGCCTGCTCGTACCCGACCTACGACCAGACCGATCTGGAAAACGCCAAGACCGAGGATATGAACTTGCGCCTGGTCACCGACGCCTACGAGCCCGGCTCGGTCTTTAAGACGCTCGTGGCGGGCGCCGGCTTCGACTTGGGCGTCGTGCGATCGAGTACGTCGTTTGAGGTGCCGGCGAGCATCAAGGTGGGTGACGATACCGTCACCGATGCCGACAAGCGCGACTATGCCATGACCATGGATGTGCGCGAGATGATGCGCCGTTCGTCCAACGTGGGCTTTGTCCTGGTGGGGCGCAAGATCGGTGCGGATGACTTTGCCGCCTATGTGGACAAGTGGGGCATAGGTCACAGCTCCGGTGTCGATTTTCCGGGCGAGAGCCTGGGCATCGTCAAGGAGCGTGACCAGTATGACGGCGCCACGCTGGGTTCGATGAGCTTTGGACAGGCGCTGTCCGTCTCGCCGATTGAGATCGCACGTGCCGTGGGCGGCATCGCCAACGGCGGCGTGATGATGACCCCGCACTTCTATAAGTCCAGCAAAGGCGACGAGAAGGACTGGGGCGAAGGCGAGCGCGCGATTTCGGAGGACGCCGCATCCCAGGTGACATCGTGCATGCAGACGGTCGTGTCCGAGGGAACGGGCGTTGGCGGCGCGGTTGACGGCTATGACGTGGCGGGTAAGACCGGTACGGCCGAACGAGCCGACGAGAACGGCGGCTACCTCAAGGAGAACTACATGTCGTCCTTTATGGGCTTTGCACCGGCACAATCGCCCAAGGTGCTGTGCTATATCACGCTCGACGGAACGCCGAGCGGCTCAGATGCCGCTGCGGTGCCGTTCCAGTCCATTATGGCCAACGCGCTCGACGTGCTGGGTATCCCGCACACGAAGTAGGGGGTTACAATCTTTGGGGCGTGGTTTGTTGTCCCATATGAGGGGTGTTCACATGCCCTGCACCACGCATGCGCGGCGCTGGGATACAATACGCCGATAGCATTATTAGGTTTACAGGGGAGCTGCAATGATAGAGATCGCCGTCAACAACCTCGCGGCCGCAACAGGGGCCCGAACCGTGACGGGAGAAGCCGATCGGGTATGCCGCGGGTGCGTTATCGACTCGCGCCAGGTCGAGGAAGGGACGATTTTCGTCGCCTTTCCCGGTGAAAACGTCGACGGCAATGATTTTGCTTCCCGTGCCGTCCAGTCGGGTGCCGGCGCCGTCGTGATGACGCGTGAGCCCGAGGCCGAGCTGGTCTCGCTGGCGCAGGACAAGGGCTGTGCCATCTTGCTGACCGATGATCCCGAGGAGTTTCTGCTGCGTTTGGCGCACACGTACCGTCTGGAGCTTGGCTGCCTGGTCGTTGGTATTACCGGTTCCATCGGCAAGACGACGACCAAGGACGTGCTCGCCGCTGTGCTCGCCAAGCGCTATCGTGTCTGGGCCACCAAGGGCAATTTCAATAACCTGATCGGCATGCCACTCACGGTGCTTTCCGCTCCGGCCGATACCGAGGTCCTGGTGCTCGAGATGGGCATGAACCATTTCCACGAGATCGAGCGCCTGTCCCAGTCCGCCAATCCCAACCTTGCCATCGTGAGCAAGATTGGTACCTCTCATATCGGCATTTTGGGTAGCCGCGAGAACATCGCCCGCGCTAAGGCCGAGATTGTCCAGGGTATGTGCGCCGCTGGCGACTTCTTGCCGCTGCTGGTTTTGGGCGGCGAGGACGACTTTACGCCGTTCATTCGCGATACGTTCGCCCAGCCTGCTGGTATCGACGTGATGCTGGCCGGCGTCTCGGACGATGATGAGGTCCGTGCCCGCGACGTTCGAGTTGATGACGAGGGCCGTCCGGTCTTTACGCTCGATTTTGGTCAGGGCGAGACAATCGATACCATGCTTGCCATCCCCGGCGTGCAGTCCGTCCCAAATGCCGTTAAGGCCGCCGCGGTTGCCTATCGCCTGGGCGTGACGCCCGAGCAGATCGATGCTGCCTTTAGGGGCCTCACGATCACCGGTCACCGCCAAGAGATCAAGCGCGCCAAGAGCGGTGCCCGCGTCATCGACGATTCCTATAACGCCAGTGCCGAATCCATGGCTGCTGGCCTCGATCTGCTGTGCTCGCTTTCGTGCACGGGGTCTCGCATGGCGATCCTGGGCGAGATGGGCGAGATGGGCGATGAGGCTCCTCGCATGCATGAGCTCGTGGGCGCCTATGCCGCCGCCAAGAAGCTCGACATGCTGGCGTGCGTGGGTGGTGAGCTGGCCCAGCTTATGGCCGATGCCGCGCGCATGATGGGCATGGACGAGGACCGCATCCAGGTGTTCTCCGATTATCAGCAGGTGCTCGACCGCATGGGCGGCGCGCTTGAAAAACATGATGTTGTACTGGTCAAGGGTTCCCGTTTTGTTGAGCTCGACCGCTTTGTGGAAGGTGTGTGCTAGCCCATGTTCGGCAATCCCTCGTATCCAACGTATCAGGCTTTTTTGGGGCTTGGCATCGCCGCTGCCATTGCGCTGCTGCTCATGCCGTGGTGGATCAAGCTGCTCAAGGTCGAGGGTATCGGCCAGCAGGTTCGTGCCGACGGCCCCAAGCGTCATTTGGTTAAGCAGGGAACGCCCACCATGGGTGGTGTTGTCATTCTCGTCGCGATCTCGCTGACCTGCCTGCTGATGGGCAAGCTCACCACCGAGCTCGTGCTCGTGCTGCTCGCCACGCTGGCGACCGGCGTGCTGGGCCTGATCGACGACCTGACTTCCGTTACGCATGGGCGCTCGCTCGGTCTGACGCCTCATGCCAAGATGATCGGCCTAACCATTATCTGTGTCACCTTTACGGTACTTGCCGTCAACTGGTGCGGCGTCGCCCCCGAGATTCGTTTTCCCGGCGGCCTGACGATTGACCTCGGTGTTCTTTCGACCACCATCTGCGGCCTTTCGTTCCCGTGGCTCTACATTGTCTTTTGCTGGCTGATGATCGCCGGTCTTTCTAATGCCGTGAACCTGACCGATGGCCTTGACGGTCTTGCTGGTGGCACCTCCATGATTGCCATGCTCGCCATGGCTGCCATGGCGTTTTTGCACGGAGACGTGAACCTGTCCATCTTCTGCACCGCGTGTGCCGGTGCCTGCTTGGGCTTTCTGTGGTTCAACTGCTATCCGGCGAGCATCTTTATGGGCGATACCGGCTCGCTTGCCCTGGGCGCCGCGTTTGCCTGCACGTCCATCATGACCAACACCGAGGTCGTCTCCCTCATCATCGGCGGCCTGTTTATCGTTGAGACCCTGTCGGTCATGATTCAGGTTGTCTACTTCCACTTTACGCACAAGCGCGTCTTCCTTATGGCGCCCATCCATCATCATTTCGAAAAGAAGGGCTGGGCCGAGACCAAGGTCGTCATCCGTTTTTGGATTATCGCTGCGGCCTTTGGTGCCGTTGGCCTTGCTTTGTTCTTCCAGTTGGGATAGTGGTCTTTCATGCCTCTTGCTGATGTCTTTAGCCTGCTCGTTTTGGGTCAGGGCAAATCCGGTCTCGATGTCGCCCGCTGGGCGCTGGCACATCCCGAGCGCGTAAGCGCCGTTACCGTGTATGGCGGCGGCACCTCTGAGCCCAATGACGCCACGCGTGCGCTCGAGGCTGCTGGTGCGTCGTTTGTCTATGGGACCGAACAGGTCGAGGGCGCCTATGACGTATGCGTGACGTGCCCGGGCATCTCGGAGTTCTCGGGCTTCTTTAAGGCCGGGCGCGAGCATGCCGCCCAGATTATGGGTGAGCCCGAGTTTGCCTATCGCCTGTCGCCCGATAACTGGATTGCCATCACGGGTACCAACGGCAAGACGACCACCACGTCGTTGACTGATTATCTGCTCAAGGCTGCCGGCGAGGCCAGCGTAGCCGTCGGCAACATCGGCGAGCCGCCGGTCAACGAGATTGACGGCCGAGCCCACAACGAGTGGTTTGTGGCTGAGCTCTCGAGCTACCAGATTGCTACGACCGCCGAGCTTCATCCTCGCGTGGCGGTGCTGCTCAACATCACTCCCGACCACTTGGGCTGGCATAAGAGCCATAAGAACTATGCGCTTGCCAAGATCAAACTGTTTGACAATATGGTCGATGACGATCTGGTGGTTGTCGACGTCGAAGACGCCGGCATTCACGAGTTCGATGAGTACATCTACACGCCGGGTCGTCGCATCTGCAAGGTCGCTTTTGACGAGCCCGAGGGCGAGGATGCCGCCTTTGTGCGCGACGGCAAAATGGTCGTGCGCCTGAAGGGCGTCGAGACTCAGCTTGTCGCCACGTCCGAGCTCAAGATCTCGGGCCACCACAATGTCATCAATGCCTTATGTGCCGCCACGGCTGCTCTGGCCGTCGGTGCCGATGTCGATGGTGTCCGCCGCGGTCTGGCCTCGTTCCAGCCGCTCGAGCATCGCGTGGAGCCGTGCGGCGAGATTGACGGTGTGCGCTACGTCAACGATTCCAAGGCGACCAACACCGACGCGGTCGAGAAGGCACTGACGGCATTTCCCGATGACGACGTGATCTTGCTGCTCGGCGGCCACGATAAGGGCACGCCGCTCACGGACTTCGCGCGCGTTGTTATGGATAACGTGCGCTCGGTCGTCTGCTTTGGCGATGCGCGCGAGCGCTTCACCGCCGCTATGGACGAGGCCGATGTCGATGGCGATGTGGATATCGCCCAGGCGGATGACCTACGCGATGCCGTGGACGTTGCCCGTTCGCTGTCTAGCCGTGGCGACGTGATCTTACTTTCTCCTGCCTGCTCTTCGTTCGATGAGTTCTCGGGCTATGAGGAGCGCGGCCGCGTGTTTAAGGACTATGTGGCGCAGCTTGCCGCTGCGGCGAAATCGCAAATGGAATAGGGGTTGCCGGTGAGAGAGGAGAGCCCCCGACAAGGTATGAGGAGGCCCGACTCGGACCGTGCTTCCTCGCGGCGCAGCACACCGCGTTCCGGTCGCGGCGGGCAGACGTTTAGCGAACGCTATATTGCCGGCGTTCCCGCCCGTATCATGCGCCCCCGTCTGATATTCATGGCCTGCCTGTTTACCTTGGTGTGCTTTGGCCTGCTGATGGTGTACTCGGCGTCTTCGGTCGAGGCGCTGCACGAGAATGGCTCGGCGACGTTTTTTCTGTTTCGGCAAGCCGCGTTTGCCGGAGTTGGCGTGCTGGCTATGGTTGCCATCGTGCGCATCTTGCCGGACAGTTGGTTTGGGGAAGACGTGCTCAGGATCTTCCTCATAGGCATGATAGGGCTACTGTTTCTGGTGTTCTTGGTGGGCAGCGGCAGCCGTGGCGCCACGCGCTGGCTCAACATCGCCGGCATTCAGTTCCAGCCTTCCGAGTTTTTAAAGCCATTTGCCATTGCGTATTCGGCCATCATGCTCGATCGCTTCTTTTCGCCCGGTGGCAACATCAACGAATTCCTTCGCAAGATGGGCATCTACCTGGGCATTTCGCTCTTTCTGATCTTTATCCAGCCCGATTTCGGTACCGTCCTGATCATCCTGTTGACCCTCATGTGCATGGCGTTGTTTGCGGGTCTCGACCCCAGATTTATCATCGGCGTGCTAATCTTCGGCATTCTCGTGATCGTGATTGCGCTTGTCGCAGAGCCATACCGTATGGTGCGTATTCAGGTTGCCTTGAACCCTTGGGCCGACGAGTATGGTGACGGCTATCAGGCCACGCTTGCCATTATGGCCTTTGCCTCGGGCGGTCTGTTCGGCCGTGGCATCGGCAACTCAACCATGAAGTACTCGTATCTGCCCGAGGCGCACAATGACTACATCCTGGCCATCATTGGCGAGGAAGTCGGTTTTGTCGGAACCGTGCTGTTCTTCTTGGTGTTTGCGATGCTGATCTACTCGGCGTTTCGCATTGCCGAGCAGGCGACCGATCGCCGGGGCGCGCTTATGGCGTCTGGCTCCGCGGTCATTCTCGCAGTGCAGTTTTTGATTAACGCGCTGGGCATCCTCAACGTGTTTCCCATGACGGGCAAACCGTTGCCGTTTATTAGCTACGGCGGTTCGTCGATTATTGTGTCGCTCATGCTTGCCGGGTTGATCCTGCGCGTTTCGTACGAGAGCGCCCGCCGCGATGAGTATGACCGCCGCCGCGAGAGCTTTGCCGTTATGGATGAGAGTACCGCCGGCGTGCCCCACGTGCGCGGCGAGCGATCTTTGCGTAACGGTTTTACCGTCCTGGATGGCTCTGCGACCGAGCCGGCAGCCCGCCCGCGTCAGCGAACGGCGCCGCAAGGTCGTCCTCAGCGCCCCAGCCCTCGCAACGCGGGCGGCGGATATAATCGAATCGATTTGAACTCGGACTCGTCGGCGCGTCTGCGTACCGACGACCAGGGACCGCGTGTACGAAGGGACTACCATGACCGATAAAATGACCGTTGCTATTGCAGCCGGCGGCACGGCCGGGCACATCAACCCCGCGCTCGCCTTGGCCGAAGAGCTGCGTGACCGTGGCCACCACGTTGTGTTCGTGGGCCAGTCGCGCAAGCTCGAGGGTCGTCTGGTCCCCGAGGCTGGGTTTGATTTTGTGCCCATTACGGTCACGGGCTTCGACCGCTCCCGTCCTTGGACGGCGCTGACCTCGCTGTGGCGTGTCAACAAAGCCAAGCGTGCGCTCGCCAGTCATTTCTCAAAGGTCGGCAAGCCCGATGCCGCCATTGGTTTTGGTGCCTATGTCGAGGTTCCGCTGCTGGGGTGGTGCAAGGGCGCGGGCGTTCCGTATCTGCTGCATGAGCAGAACTCTGTTCCGGGCCTGGCCAACAAGATGATGAACTCCCACGCCGCCCGCGTGTGCATCTCGGTGCCGGCAGCGCGTTCGGTCTTTGAGCGCGAAGGTGACCCTGACCACGTGCTCATGACCGGCAACCCCGTACGTCGCTCGGTGATCGAGGGCGATCGCGCTCGCGGCCGCAAGGCACTTGGCGTTCCCGAGGACGCTACGCTGCTGCTCGTCTTTGGCGGTTCACTTGGCGCCCAGCACCTCAACGAGCGTGTGGCTTCGCTCAAAAACGAGCTGCTTTCGCGCAAGAACCTCTATGTGTTGCATTCGACGGGTGCCGACGGCTTTGAGGAGACCGAGCGCGCTTTGGCGCTGACGCCCGAGGAGGCGAAGCGTTACCGCGTCCAGCCTTACATCGACAACATGGGCGATATGCTGGCTGCTGCCGATTTGGTGCTCTCGCGTTCGGGCGCATCGAGCGTGGCCGAGATCGCTGCGCTCGCCGTACCTTCGGTGCTCGTGCCGTATCCGCATGCGACGGCCGACCACCAAACCACCAATGCCCGTTATCTGGTCGACGCCGGGGCCGGCGTGCTCTGCGCCGATGCCGATATCGACGGTTTTGCCTTTGCCGATGAACTGCTGCACCTGGTCGATGACGCGGCGGCGCGCGACGCCATGCGTCAGGCGGCGCGTGGTCTGGCTCAGGATAGGGCCGCCGCTCTTCTGGCGGATGCGGTAGAGGGTTTGCGTTAGTTAGACGGGATATCGTCGGTCGCCCTCGCGCTGATGCGGTAGGTGCGGTACAGTTAACGGGTTACAGGCAGTGTTTACGCAAGGAGTACACGAGCACATGGCTGATTCCCAGACTGCAACCTCCGCGCCCGAGTTTAAGAGCGCCCACTTTATCGGTATCGGCGGCGCCGGCATGAGCGGCATCGCCCTCGTTCTGCACGAGCGCGGTTATGCCGTTACCGGCTCCGACCTTAAGACGTCACGTTATATCCGCCAGCTTACCCGCGCTGGTGTGAAGGTGCATGTGGGCCATGAGGCCGCCACGATCGACGAGGTCAAGCCCGACGTGGTTGTTGTCTCCACCGCTATTCCGGAGTCCAACCCTGAACTCGTGCGCGCTCGCGAGCTTGGTATTCCCGTGTGGCCCCGTGCCAAGATGCTCTCTGCTTTGGGCCACGGCTACACCACCGTCGCTGTTGCCGGCACGCATGGCAAGACCACCACGTCTTCGATGTGCGCCACCATGCTCGACCGCATGGGTCTGGATCCGAGCTTCTTGATCGGTGGCATCGTCGAGGGCTATGACACGAACGGCAAGAACGGCTCGGGCGACTACTTTGTCGCCGAGGCCGACGAGTCCGACAGCTCCTTCCTGTTCCTGAACCCCAACGTGGTCATTGTGACCAACGTCGAGGCCGACCACCTCGATCACTACTCGGGTATCGAGGAGATCGAGGCAACTTTCGCCAAATTCATGAGCCTGGTGGGCGAGGACGGCACCGTCATCGTCTGCGGTGAGGACCCGCATCTGGTCGAGCTCGCCAAGTCGACGGGCCGTCACGTGCTTTCCTACGGCTTTGCCGAGAGCAACGACATCGTCTGCATGCACCCGGATGTCAAGGGCATCCAGAGCGACTTTATCGTTCGCTTTGAGGACGGCACTGAGCACGCTGTGGAGATCAAGAGCAATCCCGGTCGCCACAACATGCTCAACGCCACGGCGGTGCTCACCGTCGCCCATGTCCTGGGCCTTGACATCGACGCCGCCGCCAAGGCGCTCTCGAGCTTTGAGGGCGTCCGCCGTCGCTTTACCCACGTGGGCGATATCGATGGCATCACCGTGGTCGATGATTACGGCCATCACCCCACCGAGATCAAGGCGACGCTTGCTGCCGCTTCGTCGCTGGGCTACAAGCACGTCGACGTCGTGTTCCAGCCGCATCGCTATTCGCGCCTGCAGGCCCTGTGCGACGACTTTGCCGATGCATTTGCCAATGCCGATAAACTGCTGCTGATTGATGTGTTCTCGGCTGGCGAGATGCCCATTCCGGGTGTCACCTCTAAGATGCTCGCCGATACCGTGCGCGCCAAGCATCCTGGCAAGGAGGTCGTGTACTGCTCCAGCCGTCTTGAGCTCAATCAGGAGCTCGAGCAGATGGTGGGCGAGGGCGACCTGCTGCTCACAATGGGTGCCGGTGACGTTACGACCGTCGGTCCCGAGTTTATCGAGTATCTGACTGCCAAGAAAGACGCTTAAGTCTAATGGGTCTGTTTAACGCCGTCATGGCGCTCTCGGGCATGATCGACACGGATGTGATCGAGGACGAGCGCCTTGCGCGTCATACGAGCTATCGTATCGGCGGCAAGGCCGACCTCTTTGTGACGTGCCATAGCTATCATGCCCTCCGCCGCGCCGTGGCGGTGCTCGATCGCGAGCAGGTGCCGTGGGTCATCATCGGCAAGGGCTCCAATCTGCTGGTTGCCGATGGCGGTTATCGCGGTGCCGTCATTTCGCTCGGACGTGAGTTTCAGCGCACGGTTGTTGCCGATGACGGTTGTACGCTGACGGTCAGTGCGGGCGTGATGTTTGCGCGCCTGGTCAACGATGCCCTGTCGCGTAGCCTCTCGGGCCTTGAGTTTGCCGTTGGCATCCCTGGCTCGGTTGGCGGTGCGATATCTATGAATGCAGGCACACGGACCGAGTGGATTGGCTCGCTGGTTGAGGATGTCGTAACGTTTGACCCGGCATCCGGTATCAAGCATTATGCGGGGTCCGAGATCACTTGGGGCTACCGCGAATGTAGCCTTCCCCGCAATGAGATTATCCTCGAGTGCGTGCTCAAGCTTAAACCGGCGCCCAAGGCCGACATTCGCGAGCGCATGGAGCGGTACCTGACGAGGCGCAAGCGTACGCAGCCCATGGGTCGCGCATCCTGCGGGTCGGTCTTTCGCAACCCGCCCGATGCGAGTGTGGGCAAGCTTATCGAGGATTGTGGATTAAAGGGTTTTTCGATTGGCGGCGCGGAAGTTTCGCCCGTTCACGCTAATTTTATCGTTAATAACGGAACCGCCTCGGCCGATGACGTTGCCGCGGTTATCAGACATGTGCACGGAAAGGTGAGGGAGGCGTATGGCATCGAGCTCAGACCGGAAGTTAAATTCCTCGGCTTCTAGAGCATCGAAACCCACCTTCCGCCGCGCCGGAGGGCGTTCCGGCGCGCCTGCCAAACCTCAACGCAATACCGTCGCGCACTCTAAGTCTGTCGGGCATGCTCGACAGACCAGTCGTCCGGTCGTCGGCTCTCAGCTCGGTAATCGTCCGGCCGCAAAAAAGTCCTCGCGTCCCTCGGTGACGTCAAAGCCTGTTATGGGCGCCAAGCCTGCCCGTCCCATGGCAACTCCTAAGCCCTCGACGGGAACTAAGGCGGCGCGTCCGGGTCGCACGCTGGGCGCATCGAAACCGCGCTCGCTGACATCGGTGCCGGCTACCGCCAAGAAGCCTTCGGGTAAAAAAGGCGTCAACCCGTTGTCTTCACTTGGGGCGATGGCAAATAAAACGTCAGACGCCGCTTCTCTCGTTACAGGCAAAGGCAAAATCGTGGGCGGCGTTCTGGCCGTCTTGGCCGTGCTCGTCGTCGTTGCCGTCGTGGTGATCAACTCTGGATTGTTTACCGCCACTGATATTCAGATTCAAGGCAGCGAGCATGTGACGAAGCACGATGCTATCCAGCTGATCGATTTGCCCGAGGGAACGTCGCTTTTTAACGTCGATCCCGACCGGATTACCGAGGACCTCAAGCAGAACCCGTGGGTCTCGGGCGTGGATGTCCAGCGCCAGTTCCCGCATACGCTCATCATTACGCCTATGGAGCGCAAGGTCATCGCAATTGCCTATATCAGCTCCGATGACCTTGCCTGGGCCATCGGGGATGATGACACCTGGATCGCCCCGCTGTCGACGTCGGTCGAAGTGGATGGCCAGGGCAACGTCATCACGACAGGGCAGGGCTCAAATACCCTGACCGGCATTGATGCCGCGCTGGCGCTCGCTAAGCACTATGGCGCGGTGTTGTTGACTGATGTCTCGGCGGATGTCGCTCCGGTTTCCGGCCAGGCGGTGAGCTCCAAGGCCGTTAAGGCTGGCTTGGATTATGTGCGTGGTTTTTCGAGCGAGTTCTTGGGACAAGTCAAGGATATTTCCACGCCTTCGGTCGAAGCCATCTCGGCAAACCTCAATAACGGCATTGAGGTGTCGCTGGGCGATTCGAACGATATCGTCAAGAAGGAGCGCGTAGTCACCAAGCTGCTTTCGCAGGTAGAGGGCGTAACGTATATCAATGTGCGCTCTCCGGGTAACTATACGTTTAGGAACGCTCCGACCTCGTAGCGCTGGTTGATGCTTTGTTGAGGGGCCATACCACGCCGTTTATCTGGTTTGTTTGGTTTTCACGGTCAATTATTTGACTGATACGTTCATAATGTGCAAACATAATACGGTTTACCTTTGCATTTACTTTCAACCTGAAGGTTAATGTGCGCAGGGGTCGACCCATGCTATGGCTATAACCTTTGTTCGGAGGACCGACATGCACGAGACAGAGATCAACAACTACCTTGCCGTCATTAAGGTGGTCGGCGTCGGCGGCGGCGGTACCAACGCGGTCAATCGAATGATCGAAGAGGGCATCCGCGGCGTCGAGTTTGTTGCCATCAACACCGATGCTCAGGCACTCGCGATCTCTGATGCCGATATCAAGGTGCACATCGGCACCGACCTTACCCGCGGCCTGGGCGCCGGCGCCAACCCCGAGGTTGGCCGCAAGGCTGCCGATGAGTCCCGCGACGACATTGCCGAGGCGCTCGCTGGCGCCGACATGGTGTTCATCACCTGCGGCGAGGGCGGTGGCACCGGTACCGGCGCTGCTCCCATCGTTGCCGATATCGCGATGAACGAGGTCGGTGCGCTGACCGTCGCCGTCGTGACCAAGCCCTTCACCTTCGAGGGCCGCAAGCGCAAGAAGAGCGCCGAGGAGGGCATTAAGACCCTCTCCGATTGCGTCGACACCATGATCGTCATCCCTAACGATAAGCTGCTCGACATCGCCGAGAAGAAGACCACCATGCTCGAGGCCTTCGCGATTGCCGATGGCGTCCTTTCCCAGGGCACCCAGGGCATCACCGACCTCATCACCGTCCCCGGTATCATCAACCTGGACTTCGCCGATGTTAAGACCATCATGAAGCAGGCCGGTACCGCCATGATGGGTATCGGTACCTCTTCTGGGGACACCCGTGCCGTCGACGCTGCCCAGCAGGCCATCTCCAGCCCGCTGCTCGAGAGTTCCATCGATGGCGCCACGCGCGTGCTGCTCTCCATCGCCGGTTCCAAGGACCTGGGCATCCAGGAGATCAGCGACGCCGCCGACGTTGTCGCCAACGCCGTCGACCCCGAGGCCAACATCATCTTCGGTACCGTTGTCGACGAGTCCCTGGGCGATCAGGTGCGTATCACCGTCATCGCTACGGGCTTCTCCGACTCCAACGTCAACCGTCAGGACGAGCTCTTTGCTGCTCAGCAGTCTCAGAGCAAGGCCGCTGCCTCCGCTGAGCCGCAGCGCACCGCTCCTGCCACGAGTCCGGCTCAGGCCGCTCCGACCCGCAACGTCGGTGGCACCGAGCTTCCTAACTTCGGCAACGATCAGTTCGAGCTTCCCGACTTCCTGAAGCGCGGTAGCTTCTAAGTCGTTCTTTGCATTGTTGTGCACAGGGGCGTGTCCGTATGGACGCGCCCTTTTTATTTCGACTTTGTAAACTAGAACCTCCAATCTCTTTACGTTCCCTTTACGATTGCCTCCAGCGCAGCAGGTATCCTTTTAGAGAAGTATGACAGCCGTATAAACGCGGGCTGTAGCGGCGATGCCGCGGTACTTGTGTTATTAGGAGGCTTTAGTATGGCAGCACGTGCGGACAAAGTTTCGCGTGTCGACCATGATGGAGTTACGTTGGTGGAGGGCGCGACATCCGATGTTCGCTTTGCCTTCACCGAGCGTGCCGGTGGTGTTTCCGAAGATGCGTACTCCTCACTCAACTTGGGCTCGCATGTTGGCGATGACCCCTTTGCTGTTCAAGAAAATCGTCGTCGTGCGCTCGAGGCTATGGGTGCCGCCGAGTGCGAGCACAACCTGCTCGTTCCCAATCAGGTCCATGGTGATCATATCGTTGCGGTGACCTCGAACGGCGCCGATGACCTTGAGGACGTTCGCGAGCAGATTGCCGAGGGCTGTGATGCCATCGTCTGCACGGCGCATAACGTGCCCGTGCTGCTCTGCTTTGCCGACTGCGTTCCCGTGGTGCTGGTGGCCCCCGGCGGATTTGCCGTGGTGCACTCCGGTTGGAAGGGCACGATTGCACGTATTTCCGCCAAGGCGTGCCAGGCGCTTTGCGATGCTGCCGGTTGCGATGCGAGCGACGTTTCCGCCTATATCGGCCCCCATATCTTGGGTGACGAATATGAGGTATCCCAGGAACTCATGGATCGCTTTGCCGCCGAGTTCTCTTGCATCGATGCGAATACCTCTCGCATGCTCGATCTTTCCGCTGCCATTCGCGAGGCGCTGGTAGATGTCGGTGTCGACGCGGATAATATCGTGGATACCCAGCTTTCGACCGTGCGTCAGAACGACCGCTTTTATTCCTACCGTAACGAGGACGGCACCTGTGGGCGCCATGCTGCGATCGGCGTGATGCTATGAGAAAGATCGTATCGGTCCTGAGCGCCGCTGTGCTTACGCTTACGCTGTGCGCCTGTTCTTCGGGATCTTCTACCTCTTCCATTACCGTGGCCGGCTCCACGACCTGCCTTCCTATCGCCGAGATTGCGGCCGAGGGCTTTAAGGAGGAGACCGGCATCGACGTGCTCGTTTCCGGTTTGGGTTCTTCCGCTGGGATCGAGGCCGTCAGCGCCGGCACGGCCGATATCGCCAGCTCCTCCCGTGGGCTCAATGCCGACGAACAGGATCTGGGCCTGACTCCCATCGTCATTGCCCACGACGGTATTGCGGTCATCGTGAACGACGACAACCCCGTCGATAACCTCTCGACCGAGCAGCTCCGCGATATCTACGCCGGCAAGATTACCAATTGGAAAGAGGTCGGTGGCGAGGACCTGAGGATTCAGGTCATCAACCGAGACGAGGCGTCCGGTACGCGCGAGGCCTTCCGTACCATCGTGATGGATGACACGCCGTTCGATCGCCGCTCGGCTGTTCTTTCGGGTACGGGCCAGGTGCGCGACGTGGTATCTCGTTCGCGTGGGGCCATCGGCTACATTTCACTGGGCTTCGTCGATAGCCTCAACGCCAATACCTCGGTCAAGGCCGTCTCGGTCAATCATGTTGAGGCGTTCGAGAAGACGGTCGCGAGTGGCGGCTATCCCATCTCGCGCGACCTTTACTTCTTTGTGAAGGGTGCGCCTTCGCAGCAGGCGCAGGATTACATCGACTATGTGACGTCCGAAAAGATGGACAAGCAGATTCGCGAGGCGGGCTTTATTCCCGTCACCAACGACGAGAAGGGGAGTGAGTAGCATGGAAGCACAGGAAAACTCCCAGATTGAGCAGAATGTTCAGACGCCCAAGAAGCGCGAGCTGGCGCTCGTATCGCGCAGTACCTATATCAAGGAGAAGGCGCTGCAGTGGATTTTCTTTGCCTGCGCGTTCTTGGCGGTCGTTACCGTCATCCTGATTTTTGTCTTTACCACGTACTCGGCGCTGCCCGTCTTTACTGACATCGGTCTGGCGGACTTCTTTAGCTTTACGTGGGCGCCTTCCGAGGGCCACTACGGCATCTTGTCGCTGCTTGCCGGCTCGGGTCTGGTGACCGTCGGTGCGCTCGCCATGGGCGTGCCGCTGGGCGTGGGTACGGCCGTTTACCTGGTCGAGATTGCCAGCAAGCGCGTGCGCAAGCTCATCAGCCCCGCCGTTGACCTGCTGGCGGGCATACCCTCCATCATCTACGGCTTCTTTGGCATGATCATCATCCGCCCGTTTATCGCACAACTGACCGGCGGCCTTGGTTTTGGTGCGCTGACGGCGTGGTTTGTGCTCGCCATCATGATCGTCCCTACCATCACCACGCTCACCATCGATGCTCTCAATTCCATTCCCATGGGCATTCGCGAGGCATCGTATGCCATGGGCGCCACCAAGTGGCAGACCATCTATAAGGTCGTGCTACCTGCCGCGAAGCTGGGTATCGTTGATGCCATCGTGCTGGGTATGGGCCGTGCCATCGGCGAGACCATGGCCGTGCTCATGGTCGTAGGTAACGCCCCGGTTATTCCCGACAGCATTGCGAGCCCCATCTCGACGCTCACGAGCCAGATTGCGCTCGACATGAGCTATTCCTCGGGTCTGCACCGCTCGGCGCTGTTCGGCATGGGTGTGGTCCTGTTTATCATCTCCGCCACGCTGGTGGGCATCGTCCGTCTGATTTCCAAGAAGAAGAGGGGGTAGGCTATGTCCGATTCCGTTGACACGACGGTCGATACGACCTCGTCGCGCGAGCGCATCAAGCGTGCCCTCTCCCACGGCAAGAAGGGCCGCATCAACAAGGACCTGTCCAACAAGATCATGCTTGGCGTGTTTCGTGCCGCTGCCTACATCACCACGCTGGTGCTGGTCGCTATCATCGCCTACGTGGTCATCAACGGCCTGCCACACATCTCGCTCGACTTTATCTTCGGTTGGCCCCAGGGCGTCAACGCCGAGGGCGGAATTTGGCCCACGATCGTCTCGACCGTCTACGTGACGGCGCTCGCCATGCTTATCTGCACGCCGATCGCTGTGCTGGCAGCCGTCTATCTGGCCGAGTACGCCAAGCAGGGCAAGGTCGTCGAGCTCATTCGCTACGCTGCTGACGCTTTGGCCTCGGTGCCCTCCATCGTTATGGGCCTGTTTGGCTACGCCTTGTTTGTCGAGGCTATGGGCCTGGGCCTTTCGATGGTCTCTGCCGCTCTGGCACTCGCGCTCTTGATGCTCCCCATCGTCATGCGCACCACCGAAGAGGCCATTCGCGCCGTTCCGCGCTATATCCGTTGGGGCGCGTACGGCCTGGGCGCCACCAAGTGGCAGGTTGTCTCCAAGATCGTGCTTCCTTCTGCCTTTGGCCGTATTGCCACGGGCATCGTCCTTGCCATCGGCCGTGCCATCGGCGAGACCGCGGTGGTGCTCTACACCATGGGCCAGGCCATCAATCTACCTATCTCGCCGCTCGATTCCGGCCGCCCCATGACGGTCCATCTGTACCTGCTTGCCAACGACGGCATCAACATGAACGCAGCCTACGGCACCGCGCTCTTGCTGATGGTGATCATTCTGGCCTTCAACCTGTTTGCGCGCTTCCTGTCGCGTAAGCGTCGCTAGTTAAGGAGTCCCATGTCCGTTTATCAGTCCGCTCCCACGCTGGAGCAAGCGGCCATTACGGCCAAGGATTTCAACTTTTGGTACGGTGACTTTCATGCGCTGACGGGGCTCGACCTCAACATCGCCAAAAACGCCATCACCTCCTTCATTGGCCCTTCGGGTTGCGGAAAGTCGACGTTTTTGCGCTGCATCAACCGCATGAATGACCTGATCGAGGGTACGCGCGTCGAGGGCACCATGACGCTCGACGGCAACGATATCTATGCCGAGGGTGTCGACCCGGTCGACCTCCGTCGTCGCGTGGGCATGATCTTTCAGCAGCCCAACCCGTTTCCCAAATCCATCTACGAGAATGTCGCCTTTGGCCCTCGTCTGCAGGGCGTGACTAGCAAAAGCGACCTCGATGATATCGTGGAAGAATCGCTCAAGCGCGCCAACCTCTGGAAAGAGGTATCCAATCAGCTCAACAAGGATGGTTTGGCGCTCTCGGGCGGTCAGCAGCAGCGTCTGTGCATCGCGCGCGTGCTCGCGGTGCAACCCGATGTCCTCCTGATGGACGAGCCCTGCTCCGCCATCGACCCCACGTCCGTCTCTAAGGTCGAGGATCTGATGGCCGAGCTGGCGCCCGAGATGACGATCATCATCGTCACGCATTCAATGCAGCAGGCAGCTCGTATTAGCGACTACACCGCATTCTTCTTGCAGGAAGTTGCCGGCGAGCCCGCCACGCTCATCGAGTATGGTCAAACCGACGCGATCTTCACCAGTCCGGTGGACTCGCGGACGGAAGACTATATCACCGGCCGCTTTGGCTGATCGGTGCGACTAGTCCCAAGCCGATCGGACCTGGTCCGGTGCGTATTCACTGTGCGGGCGGCATGACCGCGCCCAACTGATTGGAGTGAACCATGCGCAAACTGTTTTCCCGTCAGCTCATCGAGGCCCGTCACGAGATGCTGAGTATCTACGAGGCCGTCGATCTTGCCCTTCACGACGCCGTGAAGGCCTATGTGACCGACGACCGCAAGCTCGCCACCAAGACCAAGAAGCGCACGCTTTCGATTGATGCTCGCTGCGCCAACTTGGAGGCCGTGTGCTACAACCTGATTGCTACGCAGTCGCCGGTCGCCTCCGACTTCCGTTTGCTGCAGACGATTATCTACGTCGACTTTAACCTGCAGCGCATGACCGATAAGGTTCGCCAGATCTGCCGCGCCACGCGTCACATGGTCAAGGCCGACATCTCGCTGCCTCAGGAGCTCGTCGGCACGGTTGAGGCCGAGGCCGAGGCCGTGTACCAGGTGCTGGGCTCGTCGCTGTCCGCGCTCGTCACCAACGACATGTCCATCATCTGCAACCTGGCCGTTGAGGATGAGCCGGTGCATGCGGCGTACGAGAAGTTCTTCCGTACCTTTAACCGCATGGACACAGGCGATTTTATGGACGACGACAGCAACTATGACGATCTGCGCCGCGCCATCATGGTCTCGCGCTATCTCGATCGCATCGCCTCGATTTCCATTGATGCCGCCTGCCGTCTAACCTTCCTTTTGACCGGACAGCGTATGACTGCCGGCGATATTGCGTGCACGGACGAGGATGAGCTCGAGAGCATGCGCGTGCCTTCGGGCGAGGGCGTCATCATGAGGCCTGCCGTCGATGCGCGCTTTGTTGCCAAGGTGCCCGCTAACGAGGTGAGCGAGGGTCTTCGCTACCTGTTGGATCATCTTGAGGACGAGGATGATGGTGAGGACGACGAGGAGTAGGTAGCCCCGTTCGTTGAGAGATTGTAAATACCTGAGGGAGCGCGGCCTTGCGGATGCGGGGCCGCGCTCTTGCGCTAGCATGGGATTACTTGTTGTGCTGTTAGCGGAGGCGATTGGCAATGGATAACTATTTGGATGTAATGCGCACTCGCCGCGAGCAGATACTCGAGCGTTTCTATGCCGCGCTCGATCGCGCTGGGAGGCCCCACGATGGCGCGCGTTTGATTGCCGTGTCCAAGACCGTCGGTGTCAATGAGACCATCGCGGCTATCCAGGTGGGATACCGCCATTTTGCCGAGAACCGCCCGCAAGAGCTCGTCCGCAAGCTCACGGGTCTGGCGGAGCATCCGGAACTGCCCGAGGTGCGCTTCGACATGATTGGCAACCTTCAGACCAACAAGATCAACGCGGTGTTGGGCTCGGCCGAGCTGATTCATTCGGTGGGGTCGCTTCATTTGGCGCAGGCGATCTCGAGCCGTGCCATTCGCAAGATCGAAGCTGGCGAGCTCGCCGCCCCCCAGCAGGTGCTGATCGAGGTTAACGTAAGCGGCGAGGAGTCCAAGGGCGGTTTTTCGCCCGATGAGATTCGTGGCGCTGCCGGCGAGCTTGCGGAACTTGAGGGAATTTGTGTGCAGGGCCTTATGACTATGGCCCCTCGGGGGAACAAGGATGTGGCGCGTCGCACCTTTGCCGGGCTGCGAGAGCTGAGGGATGAGCTGGAGGCGGCGCATCCCGATCTGAGGCTGCCCGAGCTTTCTTGCGGCATGAGTGAGGACTTTGAGCCTGCCCTTGAGGAGGGCTCTACGCTCGTTCGCCTGGGCAGGGTAGTATTTAGCCCGGAGTTTGCAGTAAAATAGGGCTCTGAAGTGCGCACTGGTTTACAGAGCGCCTGCACTAAACCGTGAGAGGACACAACCATGGGCTTCCTTGACGAGATTAAAAATAAGATGCACCTGGGCGGCCAGCAGGGTTACGACCAGAGCTATGACCAGGATGACGACTACGGCTACGATGACGGCTACGACGATGGCTATCAGAACAACGGTTACAGCGGCGCCTCGGGCGAAGGCTTCTATACCCAGGACGAGCCGAGTAACGGCCTGCTGGGCCAGACGCGCCGCGGTGAGGCCGAGTCTGTAGCGGTGTACACGCGCTCCGGCCAGCTGGTCGGCGATGACTCCCGTCATGCAACAACGTACAATCCGCCGTCGCGTTCTCAGGATAGTGTCGCGGGCGGCTATCGTCCCGGCGCTTACGACACGCCGTCGAGCTATGCCGAGAGCGCTCGCGCTCGCGCCGCGGCACCTGCGCCCGCTCCTGCGCCGAGCGACGCCTCGGCCTATGCGAGCAACATCATTAACGCCACGCCGCAGCTGCCTGCCTATGTTCTGCGTCCCGAGAGCTATGACGATGTCGAGACCGTTGTCCGCCGTGTGCGCACCAAGCAGCCCGTTGCGCTGATTTTTGTTGGCGTTCGCACCGAGGTCGCCAAGCGCGTCCTGGACTTTAGCTATGGCTTTGCCTGCGGCCTGGGCGCTACGGTCAAAGAGGTGGGCGATCGCGTGTTTATGGTGCTGCCCGCCGGCTGCGAGGTCAAGGATTCGGACCTCAAGAAGCTGCGCGCCGACGGCTACCTTAAGTAAACTCAAGACGAGGAGATTCCCATCAACATCTACACCATTGTCCAGTTGGTCAACACACTGTTCAACTTCTACTCCACGCTCATCGTGGTCTATTGCTTTATGACGTGGATTCCCATGAAGCAGGGCGGCCTGCTGCAGGATATCGCCGCGGTGCTCGATAGCGTCTGCGGTCCGTGGCTCAACCTGTTTCGTCGGTTTATTCCGCCGATGGGCGGCGTTGATTTTTCGCCGGTCGTTGCAATTATTGCGTTGCAGTTGGTGCAGAGGCTGATTCTGCAGCTTCTTATAGGTATACTCGTATAGTACTTGCTCAGTAACTTACGTCGGGCGCCCGGCGCCGAGGCGATGATAAAGGAGAACTTGTTATGGCTATTACCCCTGCTGACATCCAGGCTCAGACTTTCTCTGAGGCCAAGCGCGGTTATGATCCCGCCGAGGTCGACGTCTTTTTGGAGACGCTGTCCTCTGAGGTTGACGCTATGCTTGCCAAGATTGTCGATCTTAAGGGTCGTCTGACTGCCACCGAGCAGCAGCTTGCTGACACGCAGGCTCAACTTGCCCAGGCTCAGGACGCTGCCGCTCAGGCCGTTCCCGCCGCTCCTGTGGCCGCTCCCGCACCCGACTTCTCCGCTCAGGAGCGCCAGATCTCTGCCGCTCTGATTGCTGCCCAGCAGACCGCCGAGGGTATCGTCAACGACGCTAACGAGAACGCTGAGCGCATCCGCAACGAAGCCGACGCCAAGGCCCGCGAGGTCATCCGTCAGGCCCTGACCGAGAAGCAGGCCGAGCTCGAGGAGATCGACCGTCTGAAGGCTTCCCGTGAGGAGTTCAAGGCCGAGTACCTCAAGCTCATCCAGCACTTCATGGACGATGCGCAGAATTCCTTCCCCGCTGATCTTATGGCCTCCACGCCGGTCGGCTCTGCCGCTTCTCCTGCGGTGACCGTTCCCGCCGCCGAGCCGCTGCCTGTTGCTGATCCGGTTGTCCCCGTGGCTGACCCCTTCGCCCCGATCGACAACTTTGCTGCCGACGACCTGGACTAGCGCCAGAGCTACAATCTAGCGCCCTTAAGAGGAGCTCGCACTTGCGGGCTCCTTTTTATTAGATTTTTGGGACATGCCTTAATTCCTATCATTTATCAAATTAAGAATATCGTGCTCTTCGGAACGCCTGCCAGGGACTTAATTTGCATGAGAGACAGGCCAATACATTTCACTGAAGGCGAAAGCTCTCACAATTATTGACAAATTTCGATATGTCCAAAATTCATATTACGTATACGGATAAAATCATATATAGGATCTCTCAAGCAACCTAAGTAGCCGAACCGGGGCAGAAAGGTGTGCAAACAAGCCTCGACGAACAGCTTCTTCCGCATTTCCTTAGGCAAGCGAAAAGAGGGATGGCATGATGGCTAAGAGCTACGTAAGGATTGTAATTGTTGTCCTTGTAGTTGGTCTTGCAATGGCGCTATGTGCATCATTTGCGACGTATAGGTCCGAGCAGTCGTTCATCGATGGTGCTGAAAATGGGTTTGGCATAGACGGGATGTATGTCAGCGATGGCGCGACCAGGACGTCTATGGCGATTCTTGCAGGCGAAGACATGGAATGGCAAATCTGTAATGACGATGGCTCTTGTCTGAGTGGTCGTTTGGCCGCAACGAGCGATCCGAATTCGTTCGATCTTCTCGACAATGATGGAGCGGATTGCGGTTCTGTTCACCTGTCATATGCATCGCGAGATGGGATGGACGGCATTCTCTATGTCTCTCACAAGATTGGTGATTTCAAGATGCGCAGGACTAACCGCGTTCCGGCTTTTATCGAGGAATGATGGTTGCCGTGTTAGTCGCCCACGGCTCGGCCATGTATTCGTGAAAGCTGTTCCACTTGCATTTCAATAGGGAAGCGCGTGCGCCCTGAGCGCGAAAACGCCGAGCTCTGTGTACGATAGGACAGAACTCGGCGAAGGGCGCGTGGCAAAAGGTGGTTTTAGGGCATGCGCCAAAACCTACTTGAGGAGGAAGTCGGGGAGGGGAATGGTACGGGCCTCGCGATGCTCGGGATCGGCGATGTGGTCGGCAGGATAGCCGCAGACGAGCATGTGATAGGGATAAACGCCCTCGGGCAGGTTGAATTGCTCACGGGCTAGCTCGGGCTTAAAATGGCATACCCAGCACGTTCCCAAGCCCTGCTCCTCGGCCTCCATCATCATCTGATCGCAAACAATCGAGGTATCGATAGCGCTGGAGTTCATCTGGTCATAGGGACGAACCCAAGCGTCGTCGGTAACGCTGCAAATGAGGAAGATGAGCGGAGCGCCAAAGATGGATCCATCACGAGCAAACCGAGGCTGACAAGCAGCTGCCTTCTCCAGAAGCTCAGGCGTATCCAACACCATCACACGGGCTGGATGGTTATTACAAGCAGAAGGAGCAATGCGTCCAGCCTCAACAATGGCATCCACCACAGCCTGCTCCACAGCCCGAGCCTCAAATTCACGACAAGAATACCGACCCCGAGCCAGATCCAAATAAGACATACAAGCCCTCCAACAATTAAAAATCAAACAAACCCAAAGTAACCCAAACAGTACCCAAAGCAGCAATCAGCCAATCGCTCATCGAATACCAAAGTAAAACCCCGAGCAATCAAGGGCCATCACAGCAAAGGCCCCACCACGCTCAACCCCTCAGCCAAAGTTCCCAATGGTGGTACGTAAGGGAGCGGGCCCGACCACTAATACCTTTTGAACGACTCTGCTTGCAGCCGGAGTGAAAAAGGTATTAGTGGTCGGGCCCGCGACCGGTGGGATACGTACCCCCAATTAACTGTTCTTCATGACAATCGAATCCACGACATCGGCCACATTCTCGCAGCAGTCGGCGCAGTACTCCAGGAAGGCGTACACGTCACGCCAAGCGATGACCTCGAGCGGGTCCTTGCCGTTAACGTGCAGGTTGCGCATGGCGTTGATGTAGAGCTCGTCGGCCTCGGACTCGATGGTGTTGATCTGGATGACGAGCTCGCGCAGGGTCTTGGACTTGCGGTAGTTGGGCAGCTCGACCATCAGGTCCTTCATGGCGCGGCAGGCGTCGGTCACCTTGTGGGCGATGACGATGGCATCGGGGTGGATGCTCTGGATGTTGGTGAAGTAGACGCGCTGCACGACGCCCTCGATACGATCGAGCACGGTGTCGAGCGAGCAGCTCATCAGGTCTAGATCCTCGCGCTCAAGCGGGGTGATAAAGGCGGTGAGCAGGGCGTCTTCGAGCTCGTGGTGCTTCTTGTCTGCCGCATGCTCAATCGCATGCATCTTATCGAGCATGTCGTGGATCTGCGCAGGGTCAAAGTTCTCAAAAATCTTGGTGAGCAGCTCTGCGGCCTGGACGGCTAGGTCGGCGCAGGCGACGTAGTTGTCAAAGTAGAACGAATCGGGTTTCTTTGCCATGGGTGGTCCTTTCGAGGTGAAGATGGGCGGGCGAGGTAATGCAGTCCGGATGGACGTTCGGTTTGACTAGAGGAACATCATGAACAGCTTGGCCATGACAAAGCTGATGAGTCCGCAGGCGGGGAAGGTGAAGAACCAGGTGAACATCATGTCCTTGACGACACCGAAGTTGATGGCCGAAAGGCGCTTGACGGCACCGACGCCCATGATGGCGCAGGTCTTGATGTGGGTGGAGGACACGGGGATGCCGGTAAGGGTGGCAAGCAGCAGGTTTGCGGCGCCCGCCAGGTCGGCGGAGAAGCCCTGATACTTCTCGAGCTTAACCATGCTCTGGCCGACGGACTTGATGATACGCTCGCCGCCCACGCTGGTGCCGATACCCATAGTGGCCGAGCACAGCAGCATAATCCAGATGGGGATGCCTGCATCGCCGACGCTCGTCTGGCCGCTGGCAAAGGCCACGCCTAAAAAGAGCACGCCGATGAACTTCTGTCCATCCTGCGCGCCGTGCATAAAGCTCATGGCCGCAGCGCTCGCGATCTGAGCGTATTTAAAGAAGACGTTGGCGCGTCGCCTGTTGGCGGCGGCGAAAAGAATCGAGACGAGCTTGCACAGGACCCAGCCCATGACAAAGCCCAGTCCGATGGAGAGCGCCAGGCCGTAGATGACCTTCATCCACTCGTGGACGTTGACGCTGCTGGCGCCACCGAGGGCGATAGCAGCGCCGGTCAGGCCGGCGATGAGGCTGTGGCTCTGCGAGGTGGGGATACCAAAACGCGATGCCGTGGCACCGTAGACGACGATGGAGAACAGCGCCGCGCATAGGCAGGCGAGCGCCATGGTGCTGTTTCCGCCAAAGTCGACGATATGCGAGATGGTGTTGGCGACGCTGGCATTAAAATGCGTCATGATGAGCACGCCCAAAAAGTTGAACGCGGCGCTCATGAGAATGGCGGCGCGGGCGGGCATGCAGCGCGTAGTGACGCAGGTCGCGATGGCGTTGGGCGCGTCGGTCCATCCATTGACGAAGATGGCGCCCAACGCGAGGATCACGGTGACGGCAAGGACTGGGTTCGACACAATTTGGCCGAGGAAGGTTGAGAACGTTACGTCCATATATGGGCTTTCTCGAAGTTTGCAGACACGTTACAAAAACATGATAAATCGTATCACCTCCTGCGGGTTTCTTTACCGAGTTCTGATGGGAGAAGTGAACTTTTTGGCACTAAATTTGAATATTAGCCCTGTTGACCGCGGGTGTTCTTTTTGCTAACACGCCATGAGGACACGTGCGCGCGCCCCAACACCCCAAAACCACAGTCTGTTCGCTTTACAATACGCAAACATGCGTTCGATAATAGGAGGCATGGAATATCGACAGACAGACGGCAAAACTCGACGCGTGCACAAGCAGTATGTGGACGTCGTGGCTCGCATCCTCGCGGGCGGACAGGTCGTGCCGGTTACCGTCTGCTGGGTCGATGGTCGTTGCTTTACGATTGACGAGATTGTCTCGTCCACCGGTTTTGGCCTGACGGTCCACGGCATTCGTACGGCGACTTATAAGGTTCGTTTTGGCGGACATGCGACCGAACTGTATCTGGAAGAACAGGCACGCGAGCGACCGGATGGCTCGCAGACTCATCTGATGCGTTGGTGGGTGTGGGCGTTCGACCGGACGCTTGAGAGCGAGCGTCGCAGGTAAGAACGCGTGGCGTTCGGGTACAATGGCAGGAAACTTGTCAGCTACGGCGCCGTCGCGGCGCTTTTTGAAAGGACGAAGTATGAACGATATCCAGGGCTATCAGAACGGCCCCATAGAAACCGGCGCAAGCCGTGCCAAGGAGATGTCGCCGCGCGCGTACAACCTTGTCATGTCTGCCCTGATCTTTTTGGGCTTTTGCGCCATGGGCGCCGGTGCCTACTTTACGAGCACCATGTCGTTTGCGCGCATGATGATGAGCGGCGCCGCTTTGCCGCTGGTCTTTGGCTCATTTATTTTGACCATCGTCGGCATGGTCATGATGTCGGCTGCTGCCAGCAAACAGTCCGTGGGCCTGTCGCTCGTGGGCTACGTGGTCTTTGCGAGCACCTTTGGCCTGACGGCGTCGTTTGGCCTTGCCAACTACGACCTGCCTACCATTAACACCGCCTTTATCGCCACGGCCGCCATCACCTTTGTCTTTGGTGCGCTGGGCGTGACCTTCCCCAAGTTCTTCCAGCGTGTGTACGGCATTGGTTTTGGCATCCTACTTGCCACGATTCTGGTCGAGATCGTGCTGATGTTCATGGGCGTCTCGCAGTCCATCACCGACCTGATCGTGATCGTGGTGTTCGCCGGCTTTATTGGCTATGACACCTATGTGGCCACGACGGTGCCGCCCACGCTGCCCAACGCCGTGCTCATGGCATCCAACCTGTTCGTGGACATCATCAACGTGTTCCTGCGCATCCTGAATATCCTTGGTCGTCGCGATTAAAGCGCGGCATTGCGACGCTTCCTGCCGGACACGGTAAAACGATGCGAAAGGCGGTCCTTCGGGGCCGTCTTTTTTGTGCGCGGCGGGGTATGATGGATGGGAAAAAGCCGATAGCGGCAGCGACAGGAAAGGTGGCCACGAATGGCAGATGTCGACAACAGGAACCGTAACCGCAGGTCTAACCGAGCGGGTCAGCCCAATCCCAAGCGCGAGGCGCGTGCCAAGGCCGCCGAGCGCCATGTGGTGGCTGTGTCCGAGGCCTGCGCCAAGGACATCGAGCGTTCGCTTGCCGGCGTGCGCGAGTTCGATGGTATGCCTGCCGGTTTTGTCGCGGCGATGAAGGCTAAGGCCCAAGCGGCCGACACTGCCGAGGAACAGATTGCCGAGGAGTCTGGGGCCGCCGAGGTCGAGACCGCTGAGGTTGCATCCGCAGAGACCGAGGTTACGACCGAGCCTGCACCCGCAGAGGAGGCCGCGGAGGCCGAGTCCGCGCCTGCCGCCGAAAAGCCCGCTCCGGTCCTGCCCGAGGTCACCGTGCTCGACGCCTCTGCCACGCAGGCCATTCTGGATAACGGCCGAGGCTACGCGCAGTTCTGCGACATGGCCGTGCTCGCCTTTGCCTCGTTCACCAACCCGGGCGGTGGCTACATCCAGGGCTATCTGGGCCAGGAGGCCACGCTCTGTGCCGATTCGTACCTGTACAACGTGCTCGATAAGCAGCGCAAATGGTACGGCGAGAACCGTCGCCGCAACATCAACTGCGAGCTTTACCGCAATCGTGCGCTGGTGGTGCCTGCGGTGCGCTTCGACCGCAACCACGTACATGCATATGCCGACGTAATCGTCGCCGCCGCACCCAACGCCAAGCGCGCTCGCCAGGAGTATCGCGTGGGCGACGATGCCTTGCTGGATGCCCTGCGCGATCGCATCCGCTTTGTGCTTGCTATCTGCGACGAGTTGGGTCGCGAGAAGCTCGTGCTGGGCGCTTGGGGCTGCGACAACAACGGCTTTGACGCCGAGGCCGTGGCTGAGCTCTTCCGCAAGGAGCTCGCATCGGGCGACTTTAAGGTCAAGCAGGTCTTCTTTGCCGTGCCTTCTACGCGTTGGGACGAGGATTTTGCCAAGTTCGAGCACGTGCTGGCAAACTTCCCCGAGCGCAACGAGGAGTCCTATGCCCAGGTTGCCGCTCGTGCTGCGGCCGCTCACGCCGCCGAGCAAGCCCAGGCTGCTGCCGAGGACGATGAGGACGATGACGATTGGCGCAAGTACCTGTAATCGGTACGTGCCGACAGATGGGTCGGGCCGGCGGGAGAGACTGCTCCCGTCGGCTTTTTACTAAAGGAAGGGCTTACGATGAAAAACGTTCTGTGCTTTGGCGATAGCAATACCTACGGCTACGATCCGGCGGGTATGCGCGACGGCACCGCGGTGCGCTATGCGCACGATGTGCGCTGGTGCGGTGTGGCCCAGCGCGACCTGGGCGAGGGCTGGCACGTGATTGAGGAAGGCCTAAATGGTCGCACGACGGTGCGCGACGATATGTGTCATCTGGACACCAACCTCAACGGCATTCGCGCGCTGCCGATGCTGCTCGAGACCCATAAGCCGCTGGACGCGATCGTGATTATGCTGGGCACCAACGACTGCAAGACGGTCTTTAGCGTGGGTGCTGCCGATATCGCTGACGGTGCCATGGCGCTGATTCGCACCGTCCGCGCGTTTCCCTGGACCGAAGCCGCGCCCTGCCCGCGTATTCTGCTGATGGCGCCTATCAAGATTAAACCGCAGATCGCCGATGTGTACATGACCGACTTTGACGAGCGCTCCGTCGAGGCCTCGGAGCATTTTGCCGAATACTATGCGTATGCTGCCAAACAGTTTGGCTGCGACTTTTTGAATGCCGCTGATTTTGCCGAGCCGGGCGATATCGATTATCTGCACATGATGCCCGAAAGTCACGAGAGCTTGGGCCACGCCGTGGCAGCCAAGCTCAAAGAGATGCTCGGAGCGTAGCGCGACCCCAAGCAGTGTAAAAATTCCCCTTTCGGTGGCTTGATTCGTTTGTTTGTCTTGATCCGTAACAGTTGTAAGGCCGAAAACGGGCTAGATGTTACAGATTGAGATTATTTAGGTCGATATCGGTCATTTGTCTCGATCTGTAACATCTAGGGTCGATTTTGCCGAGTTACTGTTACAGATCGAGATTATCTTCTCAGCTAAATTTGAATGTCTCGATCTGTAACAGGCGGGCCGAAAAATGGATTCTAACTGTTACAGATCGAGATGTTTGTGGGAACCACCGCAAAGGTGCCTGTCCCCTTTGCGGTGGTTTTGGGCTGCGAATCTTAATACTGCCACATATGGTTAACGGGGCCGGAGCCTTTGCCCATGTCAAAGCCGGCGGCGAGAGCGCCCGTTAGGTAGGCCTTGCCGGCGTTGACGGCATCGGCAAGATCCATACCCTGGGCCAGCGCGCAGGCGATGGCTGACGAGAGCGTGCAGCCGGTGCCGTGCGTGTTGTCGGTCTCGATACGCTTGTGGCGGAACCACGTGGTGAGCGGATCGCCCAGATGGTTGCCCTCGTCATCGAGCGGCGCGGGCTCTGCTAGCACATCGTTGGCCTCGTTGACAAAATGCCCGCCCTTAACGAGGGACGCGCAGCCAAAGCGGCGGGTGAGGAGCATGGCGGCATTTTGTTGCGTGCGCTCGGAATCGACCTCGTAATCGAGCAGCGCCATGGCCTCGGGAATATTGGGCGTGATGACGGTCGCCAGTGGGAACAGGCGGCGTGTAAGCGCTTCGGCGGCGTCCTCTGCGATCAGGCGAGCGCCCGAGGTGGCGACCATGACGGGGTCGACGACGATATTTTGTGCGTCCCAGGCGCTCAAGCGGTCGGCGATAACCTCGATAATCTCGACAGAGGAAACCATGCCGATCTTGACGGCACTGGGGCGGATATCGTCAAAAACGGCATCGATTTGCGCCGCGACAATATCCGGGGAGATGTTTTGCACAACGGTGACACCGAGCGTGTTTTGTGCGGTTATGGCCGTGATGGCCGTCTCGGCATACAGGCGGTGCGCCGTGATGGTCTTGATGTCGGCCTGAATGCCGGCACCACCGCTGGAATCTGATCCTGCGATGGATAGAACGGCGGGTACCTTACTGCGATCCATGTTCGCTCCCTTGTTCGGTCGGATTCAAATGGGTCTTCTGCCTGCATTATAAAGTTGCCCGGGCCAGCTGTATGCCGATCCCGGGCGGGCGGTGCAATCTTTACGTAAATGTAAGAAAATGTTCACATGTCAACAATTGACGAACACCTTGTGGCCGTTTGTGTCTCCGGTGACGAGTTAGTCCTCCATGCCAAGATCGATCGTCGTGCCCTCGAACACCTTGTTGACGGTGCGGACGGCGCACATCTTGCCGCACATGGTGCAGGTGCCCTCGGTGGCGGCAGGGGACTCCTCGTAGCGCTTTTTGCCCGTAACTGGGTCGAGAGCACACTTCCACATGGCATCCCAGTCGAGCTTGCGGCGTGCCTGGCCCATCTTGTCGTCCATGTCGCGGGCGTGCGGCACCTTCTTGGCGATATCGGCGGCATGTGCGGCGATCTTAGTGGCCATGAGGCCGTCGAGCACATCCTGGGCGTTAGGCAGGCATAGGTGCTCTGCCGGCGTCACGTAGCACAGGAAGTCGGCGCCGGAGCTCGCGGAGATGGCGCCACCGATGGCGGCGGTGATGTGGTCGTAGCCCACACCGATATCGGTCACCAGCGGCCCGAGCACATAGAACGGGGCGTTGTGGCACAGGCGCTTCTGCAGCTTCATATTGGCGGCGATCTCGTCGAGCGCCATGTGGCCCGGTCCCTCGACCATAACCTGGACGCCCGCGGCCCATGCGCGCTTGCACAGCTTGCCCAGCTCGATCATCTCGGCGGTCTCGGTGGCGTCGTTGGAGTCGTAGAGGCAGCCCGGGCGGCAGGAGTCGCCGAGCGAAATCGTCACGTCGTACTCGTGGCAAATCTCGAGCAACTCGTCGTAGAACTCATAGAATGGGTTCTCGTTACCGGTGACCTCCATCCAGCCAAACAGCAGTGAGCCGCCACGGCTCACGATGTTCATCAGGCGGCCGGTCTCCTTAAAGGTCTTGGTGACCGACTTGTTTATGCCGCAGTGGATGGTCATAAAGTCCACGCCGTCCTCGGCATGCGCGCGCACGACTTCGAACAGGTCGTCCTTGGTGAGCTTGACCAGCGGCTTTTCCATGTAGCCGATGGCGTCGTACATGGGGACGGTGCCTACCATGAGCGGCGTCTCGTCGATGAGCTGCTGGCGGAACTGACGTGTCTTGCCCGAGTTGGAGAGGTCCATGATGGCGTCGGCACCGTAGTCCTCGGCGATCTTGACCTTCTTCCATTCCTCGGCGGCATCGGCCTTGTCGCCCGAGATGCCCAGGTTCACATTGACCTTGGTGGACAGGCCCTCACCGACGCCAAAGGCGCGCATGCCCTTTTTGATGTGCACGATGTTGGCGGGGATGGCGATGCGGCCGTCGGCCACGCGCTCGCGGATGTACTCGGGATCGCGATGCTCACGCTCGGCGACTTCCTTCATCTGCGGTGTGATCTGCCCAGCGCGGGCGAAGTCGATTTGCGTGACGAGCTTGGGCTCGGTCTGTGTGCTCATTGGCACGGCTCCCTTCGTTGGCATTACCCATATCAGGTTTGCGGGTCAGGGCGGGCGCGCCCAATCTCAGCCTGCCGTCTTGTCCCGCAAGCTCCCCGTTTATGTAATGGGCTCAAGTATAGCTCGAATGGGTACGATTGGCCTAACGAGCGTGCCTGTGAGGAGGCGAACATGGAAGACAAGCATCTATATCGAGAGACGCAATGGGATGTATCGGCCGAGGAAAGCCGTGCGCACCATGGCCTTGTCGCGATTGGTTTTGCGGTGCTTGCCGTGTTGGTGATTGCCTTTTGTATTTGGACGTTTGGCGGTCGCGGCGGCGCTGCCTGGGAGTTCGAGGCTGATGATAGCCTACCGATTATGACGGTGAGGAGTACTGGCGGTAATGCCAATACGCTCGCCGTTCCGGGCGATTATTGGTACCCGCGCGATGAGTTTGTGCAGTTGCAGCTGAGTGGTGGGTCCATTCCAGGTGAAGAAATCGAACGCGTGACGTTTGACGCGGCGCTCAAAACGCTCACGGTGAAGGTCAAAGATCAAGGAGATGTGCCCACGACCATGGATATCGCCCTGACGGAATGGCGTCTGGAGCCCCCGGCGGGTGTCAAGGTGACCGAGGTAGAGCACGTTAAGGTTACCTACCAAGATGGCTCTACGAGCGAGATCGCCAAAGCCGACGGCTTGGCGGGATAGACGCCGTGCCTAGTCAGCACACTCAAAAGTAGCGGTGGTCCTACAAGGCCTGTTCGTTCAGGAAGACCAAAGTGTTTTTATTTGAAAGCTCGGGAAAGTGACGATAACCAACGTCGAACGCGGTGAGCCCGCTTACATCCTCGAGCTTGTTTTCTGCCATCCAGCGCACCATGGAGCCGCGTGCCTTTTTGCTGGCGGTCGAGCGCTGGATGGGCTTGCCGTTGCGGATGCCTTCGCCAAAGAGGCATGTGACGACCGTGACATCGGTGGTGAGGCAGGGCAGAACGGCTTTGGCGTATTCCGCACTGGCGAGGTTGACGATCGTAGCGTTGGAGCCCGCCGGAGCGATGGCCCGTGCGAGCTTGTCGCCCCAAAACGCGTAGAGGTCTCGGGCATCGTCGACGGCAAGCTTCGCGCCCATCTCCAGCCGATATGGTTCAACGGCATGAAAGGGGCGTACGCATCCGTAGAGTCCCGAGAGGATCCAGAGATGGTTTTGCAGCCATGCGAGCTGCGCGGCATCCATGACCTCGGGCGCCATACTTTGGTATTGGATGCCGTGGTAGGACATGACGGCGGGGGAGAGGTGACGGGCGAGTGCGGGATTGTCGAGATCGCCGTTTTTCAGGATGGGCCCGAACTCATGCAGGGTGTTGAGGCAAGGCCCCAACAGTTTGTCACTCACGTTCCATAGCGCCTGCAGGCCGCCGCTGCCTTCATTCCGCTCGATATCTAGCAGTGCGCGGTGGAGGCGAGCTGTCTCGCGCACAAAGGGTGGAATGCCTAGGACTTCAAAAGCATCTTGGGCCGCGCGCATCTGCTTGGCGGGCGAAATGATGACCTGCAGCATGAACTCTCCTCTGCCAAAAAGGAAGTTGCGGTGGAATACGGTCTGTTTTGGCCGTTTATGGGCCAGTTTAGTCCGTATTTCACCGCAACTGATGAAGGGTTGGTTAGGCGCGCTCGAGGAAGGCCTTGTAGCCGCGGTAGGCCTCGTAGATATCGGCCTTGTTGGCGACTTCCCACAGGGCGTGCATGGACAGGACGGCAACGCCGGAGTCGATGACGTTCATGCCGTACTTGGCCATGATGTAGGCGATGGTGCCGCCGCCGCCCGCGTTGACGCGGCCGAGCTCGCAGGTCTGGAAGTCCACGCCGGCCTCGTCCATGATGTCGCGGATGAGGGCCACGTACTCGGCGTCGGCGTCGTTGGAGCCGCCCTTGCCACGGCTGCCCGTGTACTTGTTGAAGCACAGACCGCGACCCATGAAGGCGGCGTTCTTGGTCTCGAACTTGCCGGCGTAGCCCGGATCGAAGCCGGCGGACACGTCGGAGGAGAGCATACGGCTGCGGGCGAGCGCGCGGCGCAGGGCCAGCGGGCTGTCTTCACCGACGAGCGTCATGATCTCGGCGACGGTGTTCTCGAAGAAACGGCTCGTCATGCCGGTAGCGCCTACGGAGCCAATCTCCTCCTTGTCGACGATGAGCGTGATGCTCGTGCGCTCGACATTGGCCACATTGATCTGGGCGAGCATGGAGGGGTAGGCGCAGACGCGGTCGTCGTGGCCATAGCCCAAAATCATGGAGCGGTCGAGGCCCATGTCGCGGGCGGGGCCGGCGGGCACGACCTCGATCTCGGCGGAGAGGAAGTCCTCCTCCTCGACGCCGTACTGCTCCTTGAGGATGTCCAGGAACATCTGCTTGACGGGCTCCTTGGGAGCATCCTTGTCGTCCTCATCGAACTTGACGGGGCGACCGCCCACGATCACATCGAGGATCTCGGCATCGACGGCGTCCTTGGCGGGCTTGGACATCTGTTCGCTCGAGAGGTGGATCAGCAGGTCGGAGATGGTAAAGACCGGGTCGTCTGCCTTGTCGCCGATGTTGATGTCGACGGTGGTGCCGTCCTTTTTGCAGATGACGCCCACGAGTGCGAGCGGGGAGGCCACCCAGTGGTAGCTCTTGACGCCGCCGTAGTAGTGCGTGTCGAGGTAGGCCATGTCGCCGGCCTCGAAGGCGGGGTTTTGCTTGAGGTCCAGGCGCGGCGAGTCCACGTGGGCGCCCAGGATGTTAAAGCCCTGCTCGAGCGGGGCGGTGCCCAGGTTGACGAGCATAAGGTCCTTGCCGTGGTTGGCGGCGTACACTTTGTCGCCTGCCTTGAGCTCGCGGCCTTCGGCGATCACGGTCTCTAGGTCGACGTAACCCGCCTCCTCGGCCATCTTGATGCCGGTTTTGACGCACAGTCGCTCGGTCTTGTTCTCGCTCAAAAACTGCTTATAGCCGCGGCAAAGCTCCTCGAGCTCCTCGATTTGCTGTGGCGTGTACTTTTTCCATGCGCAGGGACGCTCCATGACGCAGACTCCTTTCGGATCGATCGTGCTGGTTGATGTACCGTGAGCCATCGTATCACGCGCGGGCTCACGGTGGCGGGGGAGCTTGATGTACTGTGGCCGCGGGGCGGGGAGCGTGTAAACTGGAGTGAGCAAACCGTGCCCAGCCCAAAGCGAGGTATTCAATATGTCTGACAAGCGCCGCACCTTTGCCGTTATCGACGGCAACTCGCTCATGCATCGCGCCTTCCACGCCGTGCCGCCGACCATGAACGCGCCGGACGGTCGCCCCACCAACGCGATCTTTGGCTTTCTGAACATGTTTCTCAAGATGATCGATGCCTTTAACCCCGACGGCGTCGTCGTGGCGTTTGACAAGGGTAAACCGCGCGTGCGCATGGAGATGCTGCCGCAGTATAAGGCGCAACGCCCGCCCATGGACCCCGATCTGCATGCGCAGTTCCCTATGATTAAGGAGCTGCTCGCCGCGCTCAACGTGCCGATTCTGCAGTCCGAGGGCTGGGAAGGCGATGACATCCTGGGAACCATGGCGCGCCTGGGTGAAGAGGCCGGCTGCGACATGCTACTGGTGACCGGCGACCGCGACATGTATCAACTCGTGACCGAGCACGTCAACGTGGTCTCGACCCGCAAGGGCCTGTCCGACGTGGCGATTATGACGCCCGAGAGCGTGGACGACCTGTATCACGGCATTACGCCGGCGCTCGTGCCCGATTTTTACGGTCTAAAGGGCGATACGTCCGACAACATCCCCGGTGTACCGGGCATCGGTCCCAAAAAGGCGAGTGCGCTCATTGCGAAGTACGGTAGCCTGGACGAAGTCATCGCGCATGCCGATGAGGTCAAGGGCAAGATGGGCGAGAACCTGCGTGCACACATCGATGACGCACTACTGAGCCGCAAGGTTGCGACAATTCGCACCGATGCGCCCGTCGAGCTCGACTTTGAGGCGACGTCCTTCCCGGCGTTTTCTGCCGACGAGGTCTCCGCGGCGCTCGGCACGCTCGGCATTACGGCCATGCAGAACCGCTTCCTGGCGCTGATTGGCGGCGAGGGCGGGGTCGTGCCCGCTGCCAGCACGCTTGAGATTCCCTCCGTTTTGCGTGCCGCCGCAGGCGATGCGGAGGCACTTGCTGCCGTGGCGTCCGAGGTCGCCCGCGCGATTGATGCGGGCGAGTGGGTTGCCGCCGTGGTGGACGATGACAAGGAGGAGGGTGCGCTCTTTGGCCTGACGCGTACGCTGTGGCTGGCGACGTCCAAGGGGCTCTTTGCGCTCGAGGAAGCCGATGGCGGCGCGCCTGCCGCTGTCGAGGGCTTCAATTTTGCCCACGGCGTGATCGCTGGTGTGCTCGCGCGCCTGTTTATGGAAGGCCGCGTGACGAGCCCGGATATGAAGGCGCTGTTGCACGAGCTTTCGCCCATCGATTCCTCTGAGCCCGAGCTCATGGATCCGCTCGCTGCCGATTCCACGCGTATCTTCGATACCGTGGTTGCCGCCTACCTGCTGGATTCCGACCGCTCCGAGTTTGATGAGGCGTATCTGGCTGATACCTATCTGCAGATGTCGCTGCCCGCGGCACGCGGCGCAGAGGGTGCCGGCGAGGACGCTCCTGCGCCCGCCGCTCGCACGGCTGCCTTGACGCTGACGCTGGTCGCGCCGCTGCGCGATCGCATGGCCCGTGAGAACGCCGCCAACGTGTTCGACGGCATCGAGATGCCGCTTGTGCCGGTGCTCGCCAAGATGGAGCGCGCGGGCATGCTCGTGGATCCCGATCGACTGCGCAGCCTGTCCGAGGGCCTGGCGACCCAGATCACCGAAGTTGAGCGAAGCATTCGCAACCTTGCCGGTGACGAGACCTTTAATATTGGCAGCCCCATGCAGCTTTCGCATGTGCTCTTTGATGTGATGGGCCTTCCGACCAAGGGTCTCAAAAAGACCAAGCGCGGTTACTATTCGACCAATGCCAAGGTGTTGAGCGATCTTGCCCGCGACCACGAGATCGTGCGCCTGATTTTGGACTGGCGTGAGAAGTCCAAGATCAAGTCAACCTATCTGGACACGTTGGGACCGTTGCGTCGAGGCGACGGCCGCGTGCACACCACGTATAACCAAACCATTACCGCAACGGGACGTCTGTCCTCGAGTGATCCGAACCTGCAGAACATTCCGACGCGCTCTGAGCTGGGTCGTACCGTCAAGACGGCGTTTTCGGCAGGCGAGGGCAGCGTCTTTTTGGCGGTGGACTACTCGCAGATCGAGCTGCGTCTGCTGGCGCATCTTTCGGGCGACGAGCACCTGGTGCGCGCCTTCAACGAGGGCGAGGACTTCCATGCCGAGACGGCGGCGCGCGTGTTTGGCGTGCCGGTGTCCGAGGTAACGCCCGACCTGCGCAGCCGCGCCAAGGCCGTGAACTTTGGCATCGTGTACGGTCAGCAGGCGTACGGCCTGTCGCAGTCGCTGCACATCTCGATGGCCGAGGCGCGCGACATGATCGACCGCTACTACGAGGCCTACCCGGGCGTGCGCACGTTCCTCGACAACGTGGTGGCGCGCGCCAAGCAGACGGGCTATGCCGAGACCATGTACGGACGCCGTCGTCATATTCCGGAGCTCAAGGCCAAAAACCCGCAACTCCGCGGCTTTGGCGAGCGCACGGCCATGAACCACCCCATGCAGGGAACCGCCGCCGACATCATCAAGATCGCGATGGCCCGCGTAAGCCGTCGCCTGGAAGAAGAAGGCTTTGCCGCCCACATGATCCTGCAGGTACACGACGAACTGGACTTTGAGTGCCCCGTCGATGAAGTCGAGCGCCTAACCACCATGGTCCGCGACGTCATGGAGCACGTAGTAGACCTCCGCGTCCCCCTAATCGCCGAAGCCAGTACCGGCATAACCTGGGCCGACGCGAAATAGAAAAACAGCCACAGGTCCAAAGCAGCCAAACCAGAAGGGAGTCCCTTTCAGCAAGGAACTCCCTTCATCCATAATTATTCAGCCAAGTATCTAGACGCCAAGACGCCATCTAGGCGGCAAGCAAGTCACCCTAGGACCTGGCCGGGCGAGGCGGGTAAGTTTTTCGTAGATTCCGCACGAGCCGGAAAGCACTTAATGTGCTTTCCGAGCGAGCCCAGGACCTGACCGAACGAAAAACTTACCCGCCTCGCCCGGCCAGGTCCGACGAGCCACGTTAACGAGCCGCCAAGATGGCGTCGATGAGCGTCAGTACGCCCCCGTCGTTGTTGCTCGGAATGCGCCATTTGGCATGCGCGTTCATGTGCTCCTCGGCATTGTCCACGATAAAGCTGTGACCGACGCGCTCCAGCATGGGGATGTCGTTGTAGGTGTCGCCCACGGCGGCAGCATCGGCAATATCGATGCCCAGGTGCTCGCACAGGTGAGCGACGCCGGCGCCCTTGTCGACGCCCAGGTTCATAAAGTCGATCCACTCGCGCCCGGCGTTGGTGACGTAGAGCTTGTCCGAGAACTCGGGACTATAGGTCTCGCGGAAAGCGGGCTCGGCGTCGTAGCCGGGGAAGAAGACCGAAATCTTGTTGGACTCGAAATCAATGCCATCAAAGGTATCGACGTAGTTGATCGTGTTGTAGTACACGCTGATTTCGTTATGATACTGATGGTCACGGGCAAGCACATAGAACTCGTCGTAGCAGCACAGCACGGGGACGGCGCGCGAATCCTCCGAGGCGCGGCTCAAGACCTGCTGATACAGTTCAGCGTCGATATTGCTCTTATAGATATACTCTCCGCGATAGATGACGCAGGCGCCGTTGTCGGGACAAAAGGCCAGGCGGTTCTTAATGCTCTCGAACATCTCCTCGAGCTTGGGGGCGGGGCGTCCGCTGGCGGGGCAGAACACGATGCCAGCCTCGGCGAGCTTGTCCAGGCGCTCATCGAGGCCCTGGGGCAGCACGCGCTCGTCGGTCAGCAGCGTCTTGTCCATGTCGACGGCGATGAGCTTAATGTTTCTGATATTGGCGTCCGATTCGTAAGTTTGCATAAAAGCGAGCCTTTCGTTTCGAAATTGTTTCAGACGTTATAACCATCAACTCGTAGTCGGGCGTATTTTCGCAGGAACGGAGCGTATTTGCACCACGCTTCACAAATTAATGAAAAAACTTTTCAGAAATTTGAATTTGTCGCTTGTACAGCAGGCGCTTTAGCGTAGTATAGCGAACATCGAAAACGGAGACGGAAAAACAACCGCTTACCGAGGAAAAGGTACCGTTTGCGATATTAGAATTGCGCCCGGCGATAGGTGAAAGGAGAGGCAGATGCAGTTCGTAAAGATCATCACCACTGCAGACAATGCCATCCGACGCCAGCGCGCAATTTCCCGACGACGATAACAATCGTCTCTGTCCGCATGGGGCGAATTGCCTCAACAGAGTCATTTTGAGGTCGTTGGGTTTTAGCACGACATTGCTGCATGTTTCTAGGGCATGTATGTGCTGATTTTTGCTATTTAACCTGATATTGCACGGTATATGACCTTGAAATGACTTGCAACTGACCGATGTTCTAACTAGCTACCAAGGGCGAAAGGAAACAGCCATGAGCAAGGAAAAAGTCGTTCTCGCATATTCCGGTGGTCTTGATACATCCGTATGTGTCAAGTGGCTCCAGGACGAGAAGAATCTCGATGTCGTTTGTGTCTGCGGCAACGTGGGCCAGGAAGAGACCGGACTGGATGCCAAGAAGCAGAAGGCGCTCGACCTGGGCGTTCTCGATTGCCAGGTGCTCGACCTGCGCGACGAGTTCTCCGATGAGTTCCTGACTAAGGCCATCGCTGCAAACTCCATGTACGAGAACAAGTACCCGCTGCTCTCCGCTCTTTCCCGCCCGCTGCTCGCCAAGAAGCTTGTTGAGGTCGCCCACGAGTTTGGCGCGACCTACGTCGCCCACGGCTGCACCGGCAAGGGTAACGACCAGGTCCGTTTTGAGGCCGCCGTCAAGGCCCTCGACCCTGAGCTCAAGGTTATCGCCCCGGTGCGCGAGTGGGATCTGAAGTGCCGTCCCGACGAGGTCGCCTATGCCCACGCCCACAACGTGCCGGTTCCCGAGGGTGCCAACGACAACCCCTACTCCATCGACGACAACCTTTGGGGTCGTGCCATTGAGTGCGGCCACCTGGAGGATCCCTGGAACGAGCCGCTCGACGACGCCTGGGTTATGACCAAGAACCCCGAGGACACGCCGGACACCCCGACCTACACCGAGATTGAGTTTGAGGCCGGCAAGCCCGTCGCCGTAGACGGCAAGAAGATGAAGCTCTCCGAGATCGTCATCGCCCTCAACAAGATCTCCGGCGACAATGGCTTTGGCCGTCTCGATCTGGTCGAGGATCGCCTGGTGGGCCTTAAGAGCCGCGAGTGCTACGAGGTTCCCGGCGCCCTGACGCTCATCACCGCCCACAAGGCGCTCGAGGACATCTGCGTCGAGGGCGACCTGCTCAAGACCAAGATCAAGCTCGAGCAGGATTGGGCCACCGCCGTGTACAACGGCCAGTGGTACAGCCCGCTCAAAAACGCGCTCGATGCCTTTATGGCCGATACCCAGAAGTTCGTGACCGGCACTGTTCGTCTGAAGTTCTTTAAGGGCAACTGCCATGTCGTCGGCCGCAAGAGCCCCTTCAGCCTCTACGACTACGGTCTGGCTACCTACGACCGCGACACCACGTTTGACGAGAAGGCCAGCGCCGGCTTTATCGAGATCGATACGCTGTCGCTCAAGACGTGGGCAAAGGTCCAGGGCCCCAGCTCTGCTGCCGCCCAGGCCTAGCGCCTCCTTCCCTTGGTATCCGCGCGGCCCATCCGCGTGATACATAACGGGCGCACGGGGTCCCTACCTTTCGTTATGCTTGCTGACACTTCTTAACATCGGTGGCCCCTACGTTCCGCCCGCATATATGATGCCGCGTCTGCGGCTGAGTCCGAGCCCCGCCGGGGTTGTCCGGCGGGGCTCCTTCTATCAATTTGGCGGCTCTGCGCCTATATATATGAGGAGTATCCATTATGTTCAATGCTATCGCGCATGCTTTACTTGCCCTCGCGCCCGAGTTCGATGCTGCAAAGGTCGAGGATGTCCCTATGAGCCTGAAAGCCTGGATCGATGGTTCGCAGGGCAACATCCGGAGGGAGACGTTGGGCGCCAAGTGCATGGCGCGTCACTTCTTTGCAAATTAGCTACATGACACCGCACACGGTGGGGAATGTGTAAAACTAGCGGTTGAAAAATCGCTTTAGCGATATGGCGCATTGCTTTGGGCGCTTGTTTTGGTATTTGGAGAAAGGGGACGGTTCCATGGCTCTTTGGGGCGGTCGTTTTGAGGCAGGCGTGGCCGAGGTCACGCAGGAGTTTGGCGCGTCGCTGCCGGTCGACAAACATCTCTATAAGCAGGATATCGCCGGCTCTAAGGCGCATGCCAAGATGCTGGCGGCCCAGGGCATCATCAGTGCCGAGGACGAGCAGGCGATTGCCAAGGGCCTGACCGGAATCGAACAGGATATCGATGCCGGCAACTTTATCTTCGATATCAACGATGAGGACATTCATATGTCCATCGAGAGCGAGTTGACGCGCCGCATCGGCGAGGCCGGTAAGCGCTTGCATACCGGCCGTTCGCGCAACGACCAGGTGGCGACCGATACGCGCCTGGGCGTCAAGGCGTTGGCCAAGAAGCTCATGGAGGCCAATCTTGAGCTGCGCCATGTGCTGGTGGATGCAGCTAAGAAGTACGACAAGGTGATTCTGCCGGGCTACACGCACATGCAGCACGCCCAACCCGTGCTGCTGTCGCATCATCTGCTGGCGTATTCCTGGATGTTCGCGCGCGACTTTACGCGCCTGAAGGCCGCCTTTGATGCCGCCGACAACTGCCCGCTGGGTGCTGCCGCGCTTGCCGGTACGAGCTATCCGCTCAATCGTCAGATGACGGCTGCCGAGCTTGGCTTTGCGGACGTGATTCCCAACTCGCTCGATGCGGTTTCCGACCGCGATTTCCTCCTCGACCTGCATTACGCCGGCTCCGTCATGGCCATGCACCTGTCGCGTCTTTCCGAGGAGATCGTGCTGTGGTCGAGCTCCGAATTTGGCTTTATCACGCTTTCCGACTCCTATTCCACTGGCTCGTCCATCATGCCGCAGAAGAAGAATCCCGACTTTGCCGAGCTTATCCGCGGCAAGAGCGGCCGAGTCTATGGCAACTTGGTGCAGCTGCTCGTGACCATGAAGGGCCTGCCGCTTGCTTATAACAAGGACTTGCAGGAGGACAAGGAGGGCGCGCTCGATACCGCCCGCACGCTCATGCAGTGCCTGTCCGTTATGGCCGGTATGATTTCGACTTGGACCGTCAACGAGGACGCCATGGCGCGCGAGTGCGGCGTGGGACACCTTGCCGCCACCGATGTTGCCGATTACCTGGCTAAACGTGGTCTGCCGTTCCGCGAGGCACATGCCGTGGTGGGCCATCTGGTCCTGATGTGCGAGAAGCGCGGCTGCAATCTTGAAGACCTGCCGTTTGAGGTGTTCCAGGAGGCAAGCCCGCTCTTTGAGCACGACATTACCGAGGCGCTCGACATCCCGTCGATTGTCGCCGCGCGCACGACCGAGGGCGGCACCGCCCCTGCCGCCGTTGCCGTGCAGCTGCAGCGTGCCGAGGCGCAGCTCGTGGTCGACGAAGGTGTGTTTGGATCGCTAACCAAGGTCGTCGAGATGGGTCATGGGGCAAAGTAGAGGTTTGGCTGAAGCCGTTTTGGCCATGTATTGATAAATCGTTTTTTGCTTTACGGACGTCTGCTGATGTGAGCGTCCGTATTTTGTTGCTATGGGGGAGGGGCTTGTCGAGAAGTTCTGTAGGACCTTTGGGCAGGTTGTGAAGGGGGTACGTTCGCGGGCGGCAACCGACCGTCTGCTCTGCTCGATGCGGTTGATGGGCAGTCGGATGGTACTCTAATCGAGCTTCGAAACAGAAGTGACACATATGGAACGCTTCAATAAATTGCAACGTTTCAATAAACAGCTTTTTGTTTAACTGCAGCTAAAACTCTGTTACGATGCAGTCCAGGCGGGTGCCGGAATGGGACTTGGGCACGCGCGAACCTACTTGAAAGGCTACCTTATGGCTATCGAGAAGACCTTCATCATGATTAAGCCCGACGCCGTGCGCGACCGCAAGATCGGCGAGATTGTTGCTCGCATCGAGCGCAGCGGCCTTGTCATCGAGCGCATGGAGATGACCACGCTCGAGCGCGCTACCGTCGAGGAGCACTACGCCCATCTGGCCGACAAGCCCTTCTTTGGCGGTCTCTGTGACTTTATGACGAGCGGTCCGGTCGTCAAGATGGTCGTTTCCGGTCTCTCCGCTGTTGCTAAGATGCGCACCCTCATGGGCGCTACTAATCCGCTTGACGCTGCTCCTGGTACCATCCGCGGCGACTTCGCTGTCGATGTCAACGCCAACGTGATCCACGGCTCCGACTGCCTGGAGAACGCCGAGATCGAGATCAAGCGCTTCTTTGGCTAAACCAGCTTTGACTCCTTAAAGCTGTTAGCGTGTGGCTTGGGCGCCGCGGAACTCCATCCGCGGCGCCCTTTTATTCCAAAATCTATGAAGGCGCCCGTTCGGTCATGAGTTCCGAGCGGGCCCCTGCTGTTAGCTTGTGGCACTGAGATGTTTAGGCCTCGTCGACGACCTTGAGGCCGCGCGTGTGGTCGATTTCGTTGAGGAGGTTAACGCGACGCTCGTGACGACCGCCCTCAAACTCGGCGTCGAGCCACTCGTCGACAATCATCTTGGCGAGCTCTGAGCCCACGACGCGGGCGCCAAAGGCGAGCACGTTGGTATTGTTGTGCATGCGGGAGAGCTTGGCGCTGAAGGGCTCGGAGCACACGACGGCGCGTACGCCCTCGACCTTGTTGGCAGCCAGGCTAATCCCGACACCGGTGCCACAGATGAGGATGCCCAGGTCGACGTCGCCGTTGGCAACGGCCTTACCCACCTTGTAGCCGGCGATGGGGTAGTCAAAGCTCTCGGAGGTGTCGGTGCCAAAGTTCACGACCTCGCAGCCGCGCTCCTTCAGGTGCTCGGAGATGATGTTCTTGAGCTCGACGGCGGCGTGGTCGTTACCGATACCGATCTTCATGGATGGTTCCTCTCTGGTCTGTGCGGCGCAAATGCTAAAGGTGTTTACCGCGTTCGACTGCATGATAGCGCGACTTTTGCGTAAACGCTCGGGCGTTTTTTGGTCAAACGCTTTAGCATGCAACAAGACCGGCTTCTCATGAATGAATGCTGTCAGTTTGTGCTTGAGCGCCGTCCGCCGGAACCATGGTTGCGGTTTTTGATGCATTGTTATCAAATAAAGGAGCTAACATTTTTTGAGAGCCTAGCCCGTTATGCAAGCAGGAGATACCTATGCCTACCGATTCCATCCGTGATGCCGCGTTTTGCGATGTTTTGAACCGCGAGCTTGTCTGTGCACTCGGCTGCACCGAGCCCATTGCCGTTGCCTATGCAGCGGCGCTGGCGAGCCAGACGCTCGGTTGCGAACCCGATCATATGGATGTTGCATGCTCGGGCAACATCATCAAGAACGTTAAGAGCGTGACCGTGCCCAACTCGGGCGGTATGCACGGTATTGAGGCCGCGGCCGTGCTGGGTGCCGTGGGCGGCGACGCTAAGAGCGCTCTCGAGGTGCTCGAGAGCGTTGACGACGAAGATCGTGCTCGCGTGACCGAGCTCCTCGCCGACGCCGGCTACTGCGATGTGTCGCTTGTCGAGGGTGTGCCCAACCTCTACATCAAGGTGACTGCGACGGCCGGGGGCCATACCGCGGTCGTCGAGATTACCGACCACCACACCAATGTCACGTGCCATACCCTCGACGGTATTCCGGTGTGCGGCAAGTCGGCGGGGGAGTGTGCCGCCTGCGCCGAGCGCGTCGTGGCCGAGCGGGCGGCAGATAACGCCGATACGCCCATGTCGATTGAGACCATCATCGACTTTATCGAGGACGGTGACATTGAGGACGGCCGCGCTGCCGTTGAGCGTCAGATTGAGCTGAATGGCGCAATCAGTGCCGAGGGCCTTGCGCACGCTTGGGGCGCCGAGGTGGGTCGTACGCTGCTAGGTGCTCGTGCCGATGACGTCGCCTGCCGTGCCCGTGCCCGTGCGGCCGCCGGGTCCGACGCCCGCATGAACGGCTGCGCGCTGCCGGTCGCCATTGTGTGCGGCTCGGGCAATCAGGGCATTACTTGCGCATTGCCCGTCATGGAGTATGCCGAGTACCTGCGCTGCGACCACGAGCGCCTGGTGCGCGCCGTGATGCTGTCCGATCTTATCGCCGTGCATATCAAGAGCTATATTGGTGCGCTCTCAGCGTTTTGCGGTGCTATTTGCGCCGCGTGCGGCGCCGGCGCCGCGATTACCTGGCTGTGCGGTGGCACGCGCGAGCAGATTGGCGCGACGGTCTCGAATACGCTCGGTAACGTGGGCGGCATCGTGTGCGACGGCGCCAAGGCGAGCTGTGCCGCCAAGATCTCGGCTGCCGTCGATGCGGCGATTCTGGGCCATGATATGGCCATGCAGGGTCGCGGCTTCCGCGCCGGCGAGGGCCTGATCCAAGATACCGTTGAGCAGACGATCGCCAGCATGGGCTACGTAGGCCGCGTGGGCATGAAGGACACCGACATCGAGATCCTCAACATCATGATCGGCAAGACTCGAGTCTGCTAGTTACGCGGTTTTACCAAACCGCGTAACGAGTCGACGCTGCAAACGCCCCTAAGCGGCAATCTACCTTTCAATCGTCGGGCATGGCCAGAAGGCCTATGCCCTCCTCTTTCAAGGCACATTGCTCGCTTAGGGGCGTTTTCGCTGGCTTATGCTCAACCTGCGGCGTTGTTTTGTTTGGAGCGAGTGAGGGGTTCTATGACAGTTCGTTGGCTATTTGGTGTTCGTAGAAGGCCTCGATTACGGCGTTAAAGTCGTGGGCGAAATCTTCCATGGTTCCGCGCCAGGTGGCGCGTCCCGGTTTTCCTTGGCCCACAAAGGCGGTTTGGATGCCGCAATCGGGGGACGGGAAGTCGCGTTTGGGATCGTTGCCCACCATAAGGACCTCGTGCGGCTCGAGTCCCATCACCTGAAGCTGCTCTAGATAGTAGGTGGCATCGGGCTTGCAGCGGGTGGTGTTTCCCATGTGCGTGACGAGCTCAAAGGGAGCGTCGGCCAGGTCGCCCCAACCCATGCGGCACTCGATGGCCCCCTGGGGAAAGCTGGGGTTGGTAAAGAGCGCGCAACGCAGCCCTGCGTCCTGTACGGCCTGGAGCGCGGCGTGTGCGCCCGGCATGGCGTGGGCGTTAATGACATCGTCGTTCTTGTACGGAAGAACTTCGCGGTCGTAGTAGGTAAACGCTTCGTAGATGAGGGGATCGGAGAGGCGGATCCCGCATCGGCGCTCGACCTCTTCTTGGTAAAACTCAAGATTGGTGCGGTTGTCCGTGCCGCTGCGGCGATTGGCGTTGAGGTCGACCAGGATGGTGCCGAGGCGTGTCATCGTGCCACCGCGGCTGCGGCGCCCGATATCCGCGAGCATCGAAGAGACATCCTTAAAATAGCGAAGGATGAACGCGTTGAGGTTGATGCTGAGAAGCGTCTCGTCCATATCGAAAACGACTGCTTTGAGCACGCGGGCACCTTTCTCGAAAAATCGATCTAGAATCGTTGGCTCCGGATACTTTACCCCAAAGCCGAATGCCTAGCTGGTTATCGTCAAGTTGCGGAGACGTGTGTTCATAAGATTACGAAAAAGTCTCCACACGAGTAAAAAATCGCAGTTCACGCTTGAAATCGAACTCATTTCCCCGTAACCTATACGAACGTGATTGCATAAGCGTCACATTAGTATCTGTCGGCTCCCGAGTGTTCCTAAACGTTGTGTGCTTGTCGCATCCTTCTGTAGGTCCTAGCAATCGGGGCCCCGTAGTTCGAAAGGGGTCCACCTTTGAGTGAGATTCAGAACTCGTCCATTTTCTCTCTTGACGATGTCAACGAGGAGGAGATGAACAACCTCATCGACGGTACGATTACCGACTTTGATGAGGGCGATCTCGTTAACGGCACTGTCGTTAAGATCGAGCATGACGAGGTGCTCGTTGACATCGGATTCAAGTCCGAGGGCGTTATCCCGGTCCGCGAGCTGTCCATCCGCAAGGACGCTAACCCTGCAGACATCGTTGCACTCGGTGATCCCATCGAGGCTCTGGTTCTCCAGAAGGAGGACAAGGACGGTCGTCTGGTCCTGTCCAAGAAGCGTGCCGAGTACGAGCGTGCTTGGAACCGCATCGAGGAGAAGTTCAACTCCGGCGAGAACGTCGAGGGCGAGGTTATCGAGGTTGTCAAGGGCGGCCTGATTCTCGACATCGGCCTGCGTGGCTTCCTGCCTGCTTCCCTCGTCGACCTCCGTCGCGTCAAGGACCTCACCTCTTACATGGGCACCCGCATCGAGGCCCGCGTCATCGAGATGGACCGTAACCGCAACAACGTCGTCCTCTCCCGTCGCGTCGTGCTCGAGGAGTCCCGTAAGGCCGAGCGCTCCGAGATCCTGTCCAAGCTCAAGTCTGGTATGCGTCTCCAGGGCACCGTTTCCTCCATCGTCGACTTCGGCGCCTTCGTCGACCTCGGCGGTATCGACGGCCTCATCCACATCTCCGAGCTCTCCTGGAACCACGTCAACCATCCTTCCGAGGTTGTCAAGGTCGGCCAGGAGGTCGAGGTCGAGGTTCTCGACGTCGATCTCAACCGCGAGCGCATCTCCCTGGGTCTCAAGCAGACCACCGAGGATCCGTGGCGCGCACTGGTCAAGAAGTACCCCGTCGGCGCTATCGTCGAGGGCACTGTGACCAAGCTTGTCCCGTTTGGCGCTTTCGTCGACCTGGGCGAGGGCATCGAGGGCCTGGTGCACATCTCCGAGATGGCCAACAAGCACGTCGACCAGCCTTCTCAGGTCACCCACGTGGGCGACAAGGTTCAGGTCAAGGTCATGGAGATCGACCTCGACCGTCGTCGTATCTCTCTGTCCATGAAGTCCGCTGCTGAGACTCTGGGCGTCGAGATCGAGGTTACCCCGCTTCCTTCCGAGAAGAAGGACGAGGAGACCGACGCCGAGTAAATCGGTTTGACGATCACTTGTTTTAAGGGATCCGTCCGCAATGGACGGGTCCCTTTTTGCTTTCGCTGCTGATGCACGCGATGCTACCCGGGCTGTCCACAGGCTATTGGGTTGTCGGTGAATGAAAAAATGCCGACATCCCGCCTCGGGGAGGAGGCGGGAGCGCACCGAGTAGACGGAGGGGTGCGGAGCGCGGTCGCGTCTCGACTGACGACATTGCCCATCGACAACCCTATTGTACTGCATGGCGTGGTTCTTGGTTTAGGTTGATTTCCGATCTCAGCCGAACACATTAGGCGGACAGGCCGTTCCCGCAGCTAGCCGAACGCCCCCGAGGCCCCATCCGGGCCCCGGGGGCGCCGTTTTCCCAGTTGAAGGAACGGTGGAGATGTGTTTCGATGGG
>DBFVZT010000041.1:0-28249 GCA_048486575.1 Collinsella sp.
TAAATCAACGCGACATTTTCCAGCATGTTCCCATTATTTTCCGAAAGCCGGTGAAGCCCGATTCCATGGGCGTTCCCGGCTTTTCGCCTTTCGGGGACGTTCACATGTCTTTCCGTATTCCGCCGCGTCTCGATGCCCGTGAGTAGTAAAACGGGTAGTAAAACGCGCTTCTACTACGCTGCGACGCGTCGCATCTCCTCCGCAGCCGTGCAGCCGTCCATGTGGGCGTAGTACCCGAGCGTCATCTTGATGTCCTTATGGCCCATGATGTATTGCAGCGCCTTTGGGTTCATGCCCGCCTTCGCCATCTCCGTGCAGAACGTGTGGCGCAGCGTGTGAGGTGTCATGCCCTCGGGAAGCTCCACGTACCCGCTCTTCGCGCACTTGCGCCTCAGCCCCCTGAACACCCGGTCGTAATCGCCGCCGACCCTCGGCAGCCCGTCCCTGTTGAGGAAGATGAAGCCCGTGCGCCCATCGACGTTCAGGGGCTTCGCCTTCGGCCTCGATGCCATGACATGCTCGAACGCGGCCATCACCTCGTCGGTCATGTAGATGTAGCGCCTGCCGCTCTCCGTCTTAGGCTCATCGACCCGGTATCCCCCGCCGACCGCGCGGGCGAGCTGGTGGTCCACGAAAATCACCCTGTTCGTGAGGTCGATGTCCGCCTCGGTCAGCCCGCACATCTCCGAGATGCGAAGGCCCGTCCCGAGGAGGATGACCACCTCGTCGGTGTACCTGTGGTAGACGGCATCCGACCGCATGAAACCGAGCAGCGCGTCCACCTGCTCCCTGCTCAGCGGCTCCCTCTCCACCACGTCCCTCTTGATGACGGTCGCGAGCTTGAAATCGAACGGGTTCTTGCGTATGCAGTCATCGGCTATCGCCAAGTAGAACGCCGCCTTGAGCGAACGCTTGTGGTTGGAGATAGTGGAGTAGGCGAAGCCCTTGGACTTCATGCGCTGCGCCCATTCCTTCGCGTCGGACGTCTTCACGCCGCCTATCTCCCGCGAGCCTATCGCATCCTCGAAGAGGAGTCGCTTGAGCTGCGCCCTCGACCTCTCCGTCCCCTCGCGCACGTCGAGGCGGCATCTCGTGAACTTCGCGTAGAGCTGGCTGACCGTCATCTTCTTGCCGATGGGGTCTATCCCGTCCTCAAGGTCACGCCGAACCTCCTTCTCCCTTTCGCGCAGCGGCCTGCACGGCCTCTTGCCCGCTGGGAGCCTGTCGGTCTCCACCAGCCGCCATGAGTAGATGAACTTCGGCTTTTTGTCCCTGTCGAGGTACTTGAATACGTAGAGGCCGTTGGACCTCTGGCTCTCACCGGTGTTCAGTACCCTATTCCTGTTGTCCCGTCTTTTCTGTGACATCCATATATCGCTCCTTCCATATGGAAAGAGCCTTGGTATGCTACTTCTAGTATAGCATATCCAAGGCTCTTTTTCATCCTCTAAATCACGTCAGTCGAGTCGATGAAACTCTCGAACTTCTTCCTCTTAATCTGGACGCGGTTGCCGTTCATTATCAACCAGTTAGGAGCTGGCTTCTCATCAGCGAGCCTGCGCAGCTTCCCTTCGCCGATTCTGAAATACCGTGCCGCCTCCTCGATAGTCAGCGTGTACTTCTCCCAAATGGGAATATCCTTCACTGCCATGCAAATCACCTCCTTTCTGCTTTTCCTCATGTCGCCCATCCTTTGAATGTACCGATAGGGCCAATCGGACGCGGAGCCTTCGATTGGCTTGGTCGCCGTACATCGGAGGGGCAGGTGCCGTCAAGCCCGTGAGCCGCGTTCGCGGTGCGTCAGCAGGCTTTACGGGGTATCGCGCCCCTCTGATAATCGAATCACCCGAGCGAGCGTTAGACCTCGAACCGCAACATCGCGGCGAGCAGCTTTCCTTGAAGCTGCGTCTTTCGCAGGGTATCGACCCCGTACTCGACGCGCCCAGACTCATCGAGGAAGGCGTGCGTGCAGAGCTGGTCCATATAACCGTCGAAGTAGGCGAGGACCTTCTGCATGGCAACGGGGTCGCCTGAGACCGCCGCGACCATGACCTCATAGCTCATCATCGCCAATCACCTCCTCTAAACGCGCCCTCAGCGCGAGGAGCGCCTTCGAGCGCCGGAATTGGACCGTGGAGCGAGGGCACCCCAGCTCCTCGGCGATGCGCCTGTCCGTCCACTCCGCGAAGTAGTAGAGCAGGACGATGGCTTGGTCGCATTTGGAGAGGCCATGGATGGCATCGGCGAGAACGGTGTCCATCACCACGACCTCCCGACCGACCACCTCGAACACGACCTCCTCCGATATGAGGTCATCGGGTGAGGCCAGCCTGTTCAGCTCGCTCTCGTGCATGTCGGAGAACACGGTCTCCCATCGCGCCTCCCGCGCCTGCTTGCGAATGATGTCCGTCCTCGCGTTGCGAAGCGTCCTTCTGCAATAGGCGCAGAACATCTTGACTACCGCCAGTTTCTCTTCTTCTGAAATCATCGTGATTCCTCCTTTCCACAAGGAACACGATACGCCGGTGGTCGTTTGCCGGGGAAAAAGGTTCTAAGAAGGAGAGATGTGTAGAAGACGTGGAGATGCTTTACTTTCAGGCACCGTACTGGACTGAAAAAAATGAGCGATGATTACCGTAGATTACCTCTGATGGCGTTAGATGACATCAGATGCACACCATCTGCCCTCTTCCACCTTCCCCTATTGGCAACATCTGCCTTGTCTGCGTGTATGGAATGTGAGGCACCGATGGGGTGCTCGGATATAATGCGGCGAAAGGGGTGTCGGGACTTCCACACCCCGCTGCGTCCACGAGTAGAAAGGAAGAAGACCATGGCGCAAGATTTTGGAGACGACATCGGCGAGATGCTGTTCACAGGATTCAAACGCTCCTTAGAACGCGCGATTTACGACTTCTGGCGCGAATCACGCAACAACAATAGGGATGAGGAGTGGTATAGGAATAAGTTTATGAAGGAGGGCATGAGCGAGGAAGATGCAGAAGCCGCCGCCAAAGACATGGCGGCTCGCAAGCAGGCCTGTGTCCCCTTCGGCGATAAAAACGATGCCGCTTACTTCGCGAAAGTTTGTCAAGAGAACGGCATTCTCGTCTCTGCCCTCACGGATTCCGATGGAAAGGGCTATGTCCGGTTCGCCAAGGACGACGGCGAGCTTGTCGGCAGTTGCATAGGTCGATATGCAGAAGTGTCAACCCTGCTCAAATGTAAGGAAATTAACGACAGATTCGAGAACGCCCCTTCCGTGACGAAGGAAAAATTCAATACCTTAAAGGAAATCAACGACCTCCCAACCTTGCCCACCTTTGATGACTCGAAAGACGTCACGCTCTTTCCCGTTCAAGTCGAACGTGACGGTAGGAACGAACTGTGGACGTTCGCCGAGCAAGATACGAAAGGCTTCGACATCGACGCGCAGGTGAATGTATCAAGTCAGAGCCTTGAACTCATGAAAAAGATGGTTGGTAAGGAGTTGTCAGGCGTCACCATCCGCTCCGTCGGGGAACCGTACCATGTCAAGGCGATGAAGGTTCATGAAGATGCCGCCAAAGAGCAGTCCGCCAAGGAAAAATCCGTCATGGGTCGCGACGGGCGGCAAGGCCATGACCTCGCCAACGACCCGTACTCCCATACCGACCTCATCCGCGATAAGGTGCTCGCGGCCCGCGAGCAGTGCCGCGACTTCGAGGATTTCAAGGCGATACTCGCCGAGAACGGCATAGGCACCCGCCTCAATGACGAGGGGGAGTTGCAATTCTACGAGGGCCGTCTTGGCGATAACGGCGAAATGCTCGATTTCGTTAATGGCATGGACTGGCCGGTCAATGCGAAGACCCTTGCGGGCGACAGGTACCAGTGCGATGCGACCCTCGACTGGTTCGAGAAGAACACGCCCAAGGAGCCGGGTGGCATCGACCGCACGGACGCCCATGCGCCCATCCCACCGCAGAAGGACCTGAATCTCATCTGCAACGCTGTGCGCAGCGACCTTGAGGAGCGCGGTATCCAGACACTCGACCGCGCGGATGGCAAGATGGGGTTCGTCGTGGACATTGACTACAAGAAACAGGTAGTAGATGCCGTCGAGAAGCACTTCCCCGGACACACCCCGGAAGAACTCGGTATCATCCTCGAACCGCACCACGACATCGGCTCAATGACCATGGATGCTCAGGAATCGCAGGTGACCGATGGTTCCCTCGACATGAACGGCTCGACCCCCGACATCAATCAGGGCATCGAGTCCCATGACGGCATGGACACGATGGCGAGCACGCTGCGCGTCGAACGTGAGCAGAACGGCACCGAGGTTTCACCATCCATGGTGCGCGAGCAGTCCGACCGTAGCCGCGAGGGTTACAACTTCAAGTCCAAGGCCGATGAGAACCGCGCCGCGAGCAAGCAGCTCTCGCAGACCAACGATTCCCCCGACCGCGACATCTCCGACAAGTTCCAGCAAGAGCGCTAGAAGGGAGCCTGATATGACCCACATGAACGAGTACCTGCCGGAGCGCCTTGCAGCGAACCCCTTGCAGGCCATGGAGTCCGACAGCGACATCGAGGCCATCGCCGACGCGGTGATAAGCGCCAGCGTCCTGCGCGATGAATGCGACGGGGACGCGGCTTTCAAGAAGAGCGCGAGGCAGCTCCTCTATGCCTGCCTCGGTTACCTGCGCGACTGGTGCTCATTGGAGCAGCGGACGGTCGGAAACCTCAAGGCTCTCCTCGACGCGGTGCGTCCCTCCGCACCGGGTTCAGCCGCCACCGACCTCGGGGACCTGTTCTACGAGATAGAGTCGGGCTGCAAGCGCGTCATCAGCGCGGACGGCATCACCATGAGTTGGGAGCCGACGACGCTTGAGCGCAATGACGGCACCTGTCCCCGCGACACCAACGGCATCCGCCCCGAGGACGATTTCTGCCTCGGGTGCTACAAGCGCTTCGCGCAGGGCACCGCGCCGACCACCCGCGCCTCCATCGCCGTTTCGCTCTCCCGCGCCCTGCCGGAACGCGAGGGTTAGGAAGGAGGGTCGCTTATGGCTCAAGGCAAGGGAAACCCTGAAATCAACAAGAAGGTCGCGACCTCGGCTCTGGTGACGCTGTTGGTCTCCGTCGTAGGTTTCTATCTTGGCAATCGTTATTGGGAGGCGGTGGCGTCCCTCGGCGGGCAGTTCTTCGAGCACTGGGGAGATGGCTTCGCCCTCATGTGGCCCCTCATCGCCGATACACCCACCCATCTCGACATGTCCCCCAACGCCATGCTGGCGGGCTTGACCATGTGCATCATCGTCTGGCTCTTCTGGCTGCGCTACCTCGCCTTCGTGGGCAACTTCCGCGCCGGTGAGGAGAGCGGTTCGGCACGCTGGGGCACGCTCAAAGAGGGCAAGCAGTTCCGCGACCTCACCACGGAGGACAACAACCTCATCTTCACGCAGAACTTCGGCCTCGCCCTGCACCGTCCCAAGTTCAACCCCGAACTCGACCGCAACCTGAACGTGCTGGTCGTGGGCGGCTCCGGCTCCGGCAAGACGTTCAACTACGTCACCCCGAACATCTGCCAGCTCAACACGAGCTATTTCATCACCGACCCCAAGGGCACGCTCCTCAAGGACGCGGGTTTCCTGTTCACGGACAACGGCTACAAGGTGAAGTCATTCAACACCATCAACCTCGATGAGTCCATGCACTACAACCCGCTCAAGTACGTGAAGACGGACACCGACATCCTCTCCTTCGTCAACTGCTACATCATGAACACCAACGGCGACGGCAAGGCGGGAGACCCCTTCTGGGAGAACTCGGAGAAGATGCTGTACACCTCCCTCATCGCCCTTTTGCGCGACTGGTTCCCGCCGGAGGACTACAACCTGTCGAACCTGCTGACGCTGCTCTCCATGGCCGAGGCCCGAGAGAACGACGAGAACTTCAAGTCCCCGCTCGACCTGCTGTTCCTCCAAATCGAGGAGGGCAAGCGCTACATCCCGAGCGAGGGCGGTGCCCCCGCGCCGTCGATGGGCGTCTCGGGCCTCTCCCGCAGCTTCGGCACGGGCAACGCGACCGGAGACTCGGATTGGTCATGGGAGCCGACCAACCTCAAGCGCAACTCCGATGGCGTGCGCCCCGCCGACTGCGGCGGCCTGTCGCCCGATGAGGACTTTGCCCTCATGAACTACAAGAACTTCAAGGTCGCGGCGGGCAAGACCCTCAAGTCCATCATCATTTCCTGCAACGTGCGCCTCGCCCCCATCGCCACCGCCGGTGTGCGCAGCCTGCTCGAATACGATGAGATGGAGCTGGACACCCTCGGCGACCCGGATGCGAAGGTGGCGGTCTTCGGCATCCTCTCGGATACCGACAAGACGCTCTCCTTCCTGTTCGCCATCATGATGTGGCAGTGCATCGACCAGCTCTGCCGCAAGGCGCTCACCGACTACGGCGGCAAGCTGCCGACACCGGTCCATTTCATCTTCGACGAGTTCGCGAACATCGGGACCATCCCGCAGATTGAGGAGACCATCGCCGTCACGCGCTCCCGCAACATCGGCATCACCATCATCCTGCAATCCATGTCCCAGCTCGAATCGAAGTACGACAAGAAGGCGCAGACCATCGTGGACTGCTGCGACTCCACCCTGTTCCTCGGCGGCAAGTCGAACTCCACCAACAAGGAAATCGCGGAGATGATTGGCAAGCAGACCATCAACCAGATGACCTATGGGGAAAGTACAGGGCAGTCAGGTTCAGCATCTAAGAACTTGCAGATACAAGGTCGCGACCTCATCGACGCGGCGGAAATCGGCAAGATGAGCCGCAGGAAGGCCATCCTGCTCATTGCTGGCACCAACCCGCTCATGGACGACAAGTTCGACCCGCACACCCACAAGCGCTACTGCTACATCGTGGACAAGCGCAACCCGAAGCGCCTACATGACAAGCCCTTCGATTTCAAGCGCTACTTGGAGGGCGGATGCGAGCCGTATGACGACCATGATGACGGCGATACCGGCGAGAAGCGGTGATTTTCCGAGCCGCCCTTGCAAACGGTTATAATCTACGTGACTCGGCGGCGCATCCGCTTCCGGCGGTGCGCCGCACATGCGGCTCACAGGCAAGAAAGGAGAGGACGGTGAAAGGACATTGGAAGAACTCGTCAGGCTCGCCGCGCAGCCCATCGCCTACATAGGCTGCACGGTCATCTTCCTCGGCATCCTCTACCTCGGGATGAATCTGAGGGACGGGGCGCGAGCGGGAGGCGGCGAACTGCGGAAGGCCATCGCCATGATTGCCGCCGGTGCCGCCGTGACCGGGTTCGCGGCCATCTACGGCTTCACGGGCTTCTGAGCCGCGTGGGGACCCACCATCAATCAACCAATCCAGAAAGGAAGTAAACAACTATGCTCGATAACGCAGTGCAGATGCTCACGCAGGGCGTGACGTTCCTCGGCGGCGTACTCGTCGTCTTCGGCCTCATCAACCTCGGCATGACCATCAAGGACGGCATGCAGGGCGGCGGAGGCCAGCTCTCCGGTGCCATCGCCATGATTGTCGGCGGTGCCATCGTCGTGGGTGCCGCCATCTACTTCGGCCAGCTCAACACCGGTTGGGCGGGCGGACTTTAGGAAAGGGGCGGTGCCTATATGCTATCCGTAGCGGTACATAAGGACATCGCCGAGTACCAGCCCAAGGTCGTGGGCAAGATGACCGGGCGCACCCTCGCCTCAATCGCGGGGGCGCTCGGTTGCTCCGTCCTAACCGGCCTCTACATCTATTTCGTGTTGGGCTGGAACGTCGGCGACAACATGATGCTCATCTACGCCGTGAGCCTCCCGTTCTGGTGCTGCGGCTTCATCCGCCCGAAGGGGATGCCCTTCGAGCGGTTCGCCGTCCTATGGCTCAAGGCCAACTTCGGCGTGGAGCGCATCTTCTACACCCCCTCGATGCAACTCAGCGGTCTCGTCGGCCCGTCCGATGGGAAGAACACCAAGAAAGGAAGGGTCTATGGGAAACACTACCGAAAGCAATGCAACCTCAAGGGAATCGAAGCCTACTCCCCCCGTGCAGGACGCGTCATCGGCTGACACCGAGGCGAACTTCGACATCGAGCAGTTCGTCCACACCTCCGGGGAGGGGTTCGGCAACGACCGCCCCATGGATGCCGATAACGGCTCGGTCGATGTGGCGGCGCTCGGCTCCGTCGCCGGTACTCCCACCGTGGCTGGCAAGAAGATGTCCCGCAGGGAGAAGAAGCAGGCCAAACGGGAGGTCGCACGCCTCAAGAAGGAGGCGAAGCTGGCCGAGAAAGAGGCCCGCAAGAGCTACACGTCCGTGAAGTCCCAACTCAAGGACCGCGACAAGGAACTCACCTCGAAGACGGCGGACGCACGCCGCAAGCGCGAGGGCGCGAAGGACGTGGTGAACTACATCGGCTACAACCGCATGTACCAAGACGGCATCTGCGAGGTCGAGGAGGGCCTGTTCTCCTCCTCCATCTCCTTCGGCGACACCAGCTACCACTCCGTGCGCGACGAGCAGCAAAAATCCATGTTCTCCGCGCTCACGCGACTGTATGACCAGTTCGGCGCGAACACGCTGGTCCAGATGAGCGTCATCAACACGCCCCTGCTCAAGGAGGAGGTCGGCAACCGCAAGTTCTTCGATGTCGCCCGTCAGGGCAACGACGCCGCCCGCAACGACGCGCAGGTGTTCAACGACATCCTGAACGACAAGGTGCGCGAGGGCGTTTCCAACATCCGCCGCAACCGCTACCTGACCTATTCGGTCACCGCCGAGACGGCGGACGACGCGGCTCGCCAGCTCTCCCGAATCGAGACGGAATCCAGCCGCATCTTCAATTCCATGGGGTCCAAGGCCCACCTGATGAACGGCACCCAGCGGTTGTCGGTCATCCATTCGCTCTTGAATCCCTACAAGCCGTTCTACTTCGACTACCAGAAGGACATCTCCGCCAAGCGCGTGCAGACCACTAAGGACTGCATCGCCCCGACGCAGATTGACTGGCGACCGGACGGCATGTTCAACGACTGCTTCAAGCTGGACAACGGGGTGTATGGTCAGGTCTTGGTCATGAAGAAGTTCGGCTCCGAGCTTTCCGACCGTGCGCTCGCGGACATCGTTGACCTTCCTCTTCCCATGGCGGTCACGTGGTTCGTTCAGCCCATGGACAAGTCCAAGGCCATCAACTTCGTCCGCACTCGAAGCGCATGGATTGACAAGGAGATTATCGAGGAGCAGCGCAGCGCCGTGAACAAGGGCTACGACTTCTCCATCCTGCCGCAGGAGCTTAAATATTCCAAGGAGGAGACAGAAGACGTTCTCGACCACTTGCAGAACAAGAACCAGCGCCTCTACGTCTTCACCGGCCTTATCTACACCTACGCGGAGAGCAAACAGCAGCTCGACGCTCAGGTCATGCGCATCATCTCCACCGCGCGGCAGAACTCCATCGAGGTGGACACCTACGACTACCGGCAGCGCAGGGGACTCAACTCCGTGCTGCCCCTCGGCCACAACCATGTCGAAATCAGCCGCATGTTCACCACCGCGCAGGTCGCCATCCTCGTGCCCTTCGCCACGCAAGAGCTTGACGATGCGGGCGGCAACTACTACGGCCAGAACAAGCACTCCCGCAACCTCGTCATGTGCAACCGCAAGAAGCTGACCAGCCCCATGGGCTTCGTCTGCGGCAAGACGGGTTCTGGCAAGGGCATGTTCACCAAGACCGAGATGACGGGCACCATCTTCTCCAACCCCACGGATGAGATTTACGTCATCGACCGCGCCGGTGAGTACACGGCCATCGCCGAGCGCTACGGCGGCACCACCTACCACTTCGGTGTGGGCACGAATACGTTCCTGAACCCATTCGACACGGTGTCCGTGGAGCACATGCCGCGAACCGAGCAGATTGCGTTCAAAATCGACGCGATGCTGGCGCAGGCGGGTGCCTCCGCAGCCGAATCCGGTCAGTCCCTCTCCGAGGTTGACCAGTCCATCATCCAGCGCTGCGTGGAGCTTGCGTTCCAGCGTGCCGAAGAGCGCGGCGACGGCCTTCCGCCGACCTTGCAGGACTTCTACGACATCGCCCTTGAGCAGCCCGAGCATCAGGCGCAGACCATCGCCCTTCGCTATGAGCGGTTCGTCAAGGGTTCCATGGACTTCTTCAACCGTCAGTCCAACGTGGACTTCAACACCCGCATCGTGGACTTCAACCTCAAGGACCTGCCGGATTCCATGCTGGTCTTCGCCCTCATCAACGTCTGCGAGGCTGTGCGAAACCGCATGTACTTCAACGCGAAGCGCAACGTCCGCACATGGCTCTACGTCGAGGAGATGCAGTCGCTCTTCGCCTACCCGACGGTGCTCAACTACTTCTCGCGCTTCTCCAACGAGGGGCGCAAGTTCGGCCTGCTGCTGACTGGAATCACCCAGAACGCGGTTGCGATGCTCAACAACGAGGCCGCGCAGAACATCGTGCTTAACGCCGACTTCATCATGCTGCTCAAGCAGTCCCCGCTCGACCGCATGCGCTGGGTGGAGCTGCTGAACCTCTCCGAGCAAGAGGAGGAGTGCATCGACGAATCCGCCGAGGCCGGTGACGGCCTGCTCATCGCTGGCAACGCGCGTGTTCCTATTCGCGGAAAGTTCCCGTCGGGCAACGTGCTCTACGACCTGTTCAGCACCAACCCCAACGAGACCAAGGAACTGAATATCGGTTCCAAGAAGAAGGACGGCAAGGTCATCTAAGCCGGGAAAGGACGGTGAACGTCAATGAAGCCATCTGATTTCGTATCGACATCCGGCCAGAAGCAGGACATGTCGCAATCCCTGTTGCAGACGGAGATGACGGATGCCGTCAACACCGGCATCGTGGACCGCGCCGACAAGAGCGAGAAGTCGTTGAAGAGCGGCCTTTACTCAGTCGGCAAGAAGACCTCGACGGGCGGTGCCGCCAGCGCCGCCCTCGCCGCCGTCACAAGCAGGCGCAAGGGAAAGGTAGATGCGGATGGGAAGGCGGGTGCCGCTGCCTCCGCGCTCGCCAGCGGCGCGACGCATAAACTTCTCGAAGGTTCGGAGCTTGAGGGCGTCGATGACGCCTACCATACCGTAAAAGGGGCGAGCCGCGCGGCAAAGGCAATTGGAAACAAGTTGAGCGGAAAAGGTTCGCTTAATCTAAAAGGTTCCTTGAAATCCGCTGGAAAGGCCGCTGGACGCGGAGCGGTAAACAACGCCCTTGAAGGCTCCGAGCTTGAAGGAGCGGACACTTTTTACGATGTTGGTAAAGCTACCTACCATACCGTCCGTGGAATAAAAAAACGTCTAAGCGGAAAAGACGCTCTCTCATCGGAAAAGAGCCTCGGCAAGCTCTCTGAGAAGAAGTCGGCCAAGAAAAATGCAAATACAATCGAGGCAAAGCGCAAAGCACAGGCATCCGCTTATTTCAAGCGAGAAGTCTATTCCACCGCCGAGAAAGCGAAGACCGCTGCGACTGCCGCGAAGGGCAGTGTATCCGTCATAAGGGGCGCAGTTCAGGGATTGATGGCACCGCTGGGGGCAGTCGCCGCACCGGTACTCGGAATCATAATTGTTTTCGTTTTAGCCATCGTCCTCATCACAACTGCCATTTCCGGTGGTGACGAGGACAGCAGTAATTTCGGTAACCTCAGCGGAGTGCAGTTGGAAGTTGCGCAGGCTCTCTCCGATGCAGGACTCGGCAATCCTCAGATTGCGGCGGTAATGGGAAACATCTCAGGGGAATCAGGTTGGAACCCGACTGCCGAATACCATGGTGCTGACGGTGAATACGGTTTCGGACTGTTCCAATTCACAGACGCGCCAGCTCAGAATGTCTACAACTACACCGTCTTCGCGAACTGGTGCTCCGCAAATAACAAAGACAAGAACAGCGCCGCCGTCCAGACCGAGTACTTCATGACGCGATTGCCGACCTCGTGGAACACCGCCTTGCATCGTGCTGGATATTATTACTCCGCCGCACCGCAATATAGCGGCATGGATGCGAGTTATGAGGCATGGTTATCGACAAGTGATGTTGGTTTCGCCACCTATTGTTTCATGGCCTGCTACGAAAGGCCAGCTGCTTGGGCTGCGAAAGACTCTTTTTCCAACACACGGCTTCCGGCCGCCCAATCGTTCTACGAACAGCTCACGAGCGGCGGTGGACAGGATTACAACGCCTCCGATGCCACCCAAAAAGCCATCGTGGATGCCGCCAAGCGCACTCCATCACCCGGTGCGGGTTACTGCGCCGCGTGGGTGTCCAACGTCTATGAGAACGCAGGACTCCCCCGCCCCGGCGGGAACGCCTGCTGCCAATACCTGAGCTTCTGCACCAGTACCGACCGCAGCCAATTGAAAGTCGGCATGGTCATCGGTGTGCAGCGCTCCCCGACCAGCAATAGCAACTGGTGCGGCGGGCATCTCGGGTACGGCCATGTCGGAATCTACATAGGAGACGGCAAGGTCATGGAGAATGTCGGACACATCGCGACCACCGACTTGGATAGCTGGATTGCCTACAACGGCCAGCTCAGCCAGCCCCGCTGGGGTTTCCCACCGGGTGTCCACTAACAGCAGAAAGGATGACTTGTATGGAAAAGATAAAGACACTGGTCTCACAGCATAAGAAGGCCTCCCTTCTCACTCTCTTCGCCCTCATCGTCTTCATCGGTTTCTCCGCCACGAGCGCCATGAACGTGGCGCGTCAGCGAGCCGCCGAGGAGGCGGCGAAGACGGAATCCGTCGATGAGCAGGGCACGTCTGATGATGGAAAGGATGCCGAAGAGAAAGTCGAGCTTTCATCTTCTCAAAAGAAGCTCATCGACGGATACGATGATGAGACGAAGAAGCTCATCGAGACCTTGAGCGCAAGCGTGTTCTCCGCCAACAACGGCAGGAACACGCTCCGCTTCCACGATGACTATTACGTGGAGACTGTGAACGGCAAGGAACAGAACCATTCCTATGCCATCTCCACCGTCGAGTTCGGCAACAACGGCTCGGACAGCGAAATCGACCGCATCGTGTTCGAGACTGACACTGGTACCCACATCGCGACTTTCACGCTCGTCATCAGCGCCGATAATGCGTCTGCCGGTGAATGCACCATCGCCTCCACCTCCATGTTCAAACTCACAGATATGCCGTATGAGCGCAAGGACGCGGTGAAGGAAATCAACGTCACTGGACTCAACAGCGAAATCACGGAACTCCTCGGCGATACCGACGAGATGAAGAAACAACTGAGCGACTGGTGTTCCATCCACTTCCCCGTGGCGACCACCGCGACGTGGATTGGAACCTGTAACATCGACTACAACGAGGACACCATCTCGACCGCCTTCACCATCGGCGACGGCAACTCAAATGAGGCGACTGGAAATACCGGAGCCTCTGTATCCGTCACCTACAACCGCTCTGAGAAAAAATACAGCTTCTCGATGTAGGCAATAAGCTCAGGCAGAAAGGTGAAGTAATTGATATGAACGAAAATCAACTAACTATAAAAAGCAGGAACCGCAACTTGCATCACAGACACACCATCCTCAAGGTGCTTGCAATCACGCCGATTGTATCCCTGCTCTTCATGGCAACCCCCGTTGTCGCCCATGCCAGCATCTTCGGTGACATCTTCGATTTGAACGGATGGGTTTGCGGAATCCTACTCGGTTGGTCTAAAGGGCTTTTCGAGGGATACAGCGGCTTCATCGCAGCGCTCGGGGACTCGACTGGAATCACGGGAAATTTCGAGAACCTATTCAGCTCGACTGAGATTTGGGGGTTCGTGGAAAGTGTCCATCAGACAGTGGTGATTCCCCTAGCCGAAAGCATCCTTGCCCTCTTCATGCTCGTTCAGCTCGTCAAGGTCAGCCAGCGCATCGATGCTACCAGCACGTTGCCTGCTGTGAAGGACATCGTGTTCCTAGCAGTCACATACGTTCTCTTCCATTGGCTCATCATCAACTCGCTCGATATAATCACCGCCATCTTCAACGAGTTCAACAAGATAGCAAATGAGTTCATTCCCAGTGCGACGAATCCCAAGCCGTTCGAGGACATAGGTGAAATCAAGGGCGAGGACATGGGTGGTTGCTTCATCCTCTTGCTGTGCGGAGCAATCTGCTGGCTGACAGGTCTTGCCGCAACCATTGTGTCCACCGTAGTCGTGATGGCTCGCGCTGTGCAACTTTACGCAATGGCCGCGTTCTCTCCCATTCCTCTCTCATTGCTGGGATTCGATGAAACACGGCAGATGGGCATCGGCTTCCTCAAGAACTTCTGCGCCGCTGCCCTCGCCGGTGCTGTCATGCTGTTCCTGATTTCAGCCTACCCGTATATGGTGACCGCCGCGTCCCTAAGCACATCAAGCCTAAGTGCCATCGCCGCTGGCGGATATGACGGTGTAGCGGTGATTGTCGATTGGATTGCGTTGGGTTTCCTGCTCATCTACGCCCTCTTCAAGTGCGGCGGTTGGGCAAAGGAAATTCTGGGAGGCTAAACCGTTTATCAAAAAATAGGCACCATATACCGAAAGGGGCGGACTCAGGTGCCGCCCCTTTTCCCTTAATAATATATTATTGAGGCACTGTATCGCCTTGGAAAGGAGTCGCCATGCCAAACTACAACGACGCACAGGGGGTCGCCGACCTCCTCTCCCAATTCGACTTCAATATCATCAACGAGGGTCCGGGTGACTTCTCGACCCAGCACCGCAAGTACACCTGCGAGTTCAGCAAGCCCGGCATCGAGTCCTTCACCACCACGTACCAGTCCAACCCCGATGTCCACGGCCAGCCGACCGCGACGGACGTTTTCGCCGCGCTGGCGAGCGACGCGCTCGCAGTTGATGGCTTATTCGTAGATACCTTCGCCGACGAACTCGGTTTCGAGAAGCCGTCTCAGGCCATCCGCGCCTACGAGTCCTGCCATAAGACCCTCGACTGGCTCAAGAACGACATGCAGCTCACGACCTCTGAAATCTCTGACATCGCGGAGACCCTTGACAACGAGCTTGATGAGGTCAAGGAGGAGGTCGAGCGCGTGCAGGCGGAACGCAAGGCAAAGCATGAGTTCGAGCACCCGCCGGTCCCCGAGGGCTTCACCTCCATCGAGGACTTGCAGGCGCGCCTCGACCTCGGCGAGTACGGCGACCAAATCATGGAGAAACACGGCAACATCGGCGACGCTTTCGGCGAAATCGCCGATTCCAACGTAGACCTCTCTAACTATGACCTGCTCGAGTGGCTTCCCGACAATTACGAGTGGCTTGAGGAGGCGGACTTCCAAGGCCTTCTCGAAGGCTGCGAGGGCGACCTCATCAAGATGACCCAGATGGCCCAATACGAGTGCTTCACGCAAGACATGTACAACCATCAGGAGGACATCGCCAAGTACGCCGCGCTCGAAGGCCTCAAGGAGGCGGGCGTGTACGCGTTGGCAGATGATGTCTATGATGATGTGTTCGACGGCATCACCATCGACTTTGATGACAACAACATGGACATCGAGGACTTCGCCAGCGAAGCGCAGAATGCGATTCACGATGCCATGGACGAACCGCTCTACGATGCCCTCGGTTCAAACGATGGGATTCTTGAAGATGGCGAACTGAGCGGCGACTTCGAGGCAATCAAGGAATCCGGTTACGATTTCCCGAATCCCTGCGCCATGAGCATCGAGGCGGTGCGCACGGTCAACGAGAAGGGCTACGAGGCCGCGTTCAACGAGTTCTGGAAGGGCTTCATGCCCGAAGACCATGAACTCGCCGCCTCGCAGGATGTCACCCTCATTCCCGTCACGCTCCACTTCAACGAGACCCCAGACAAGTCCGAGAGCATGACATTCTCCGCGCAAGACACCAATGGACTCGACATCGACGATAAGGTGTTCTTCTCCGGTCTCACCCATGAGGAGCTGACCGGGATGGTCGGTGAACAGACCGGCGAGGACTTCACCATCGAGAGCGTCGGCGAGCCGTATCAGGTCGAGGCTCATCCCAAGTCCCAAGAGCCGTCGCAGCCCCGTCTTGCCGAGAAGGCCAAAGAAACCCGTGACGGCTCGGGCAAGCTCGAACAGGACAGTCATGACGGGCAGACGCCCGAGCGTGAGGATGAGCGTGCCGATGGGGACGCCGAGCATTAGATAAGACGATGACCGGGCGGCGCGGGTTCTTCCCGCCCGCCCTTTTCACATGAAGGAGGCGATGAGACATGGCGAGAATCCCCAAGCAGCGCGTCATCTTTGACGCGGAAAAGTACGATTTGGATTACCTGCGCGAGACCCGCGACTCCTATTCCCCCATGACGGACGCGGAGTTCGAGGATTCCATCAGCTATGACATGGGCGAGGACGACCTGCTCGACCTCATGGAGATGGATTGGCGCTCGAATGAGAAGGCGCTGGACGCCTTCTTGGGCAAGTCCATCCTCGTTCGTTACAGCCCTGTCAACTACGATGACGGCTTCGTGCAGTTCAACCTCAATGACCTTGATGACTTGCTCCACACCCACACCTCGCCGCTGCATCGCGTGGACAAGGTATGGGACGAGGACGGCCATCTTTTCTTCTCCGGGAAGTGGCCCGATAACTCGCCGCTCCTTGTCGAGGTCCGCAAGCTGACCGACGATGGCGAGCAGGCCATGGACGGTATCTTGGCCGCCTCCCGCAGTGGCGATTTCGACGCGGTGCGCGGGACTTTCCACGCCATATGGGACGACCCCGCGCTCGTATCCACTCCGCGCTATGCGGAGCTTGCGCTGGGTATGCCCGCGGAGGAGGCCCTTGCCCCGCTGCCACTCGACCTCATCACGTTCGATGATGAGATTGTCGACAACGGCGATAAGCTGAACTTCTACATCCCGGTCACGTTCAACTGCGATGCCGTGTTCGGGACGGACGTGTGCTCGCTCGACAACGACGATTACCTCAACATCTACGTCGATTACGACATGGTTACCGGTGCGGTCGCTGCCCACCTCGACATCTCCCTGAACCGCGCAGACGGCGGGATAGATGAACTGAGCTACCCGCTGGATGATGCGGAGCGCATTGCCCTGCTCCCGAAGATGGACTCATATTGCAGGCATGAGACCGGGAAGGGCATCGCGGAGTACGCGAAGGAGGTCATGGGCGAGCCAGAGCAACCCGTGAGCCTCAAGGCCGCTGTGAGGGAGTCGCGCGAGGCGTCGGTTGCCTTGGCCGGTGACGATACACATGAGAACATCGGGCAGGATGCCCGCTAGGAAGGAGCATGGATATGGATAAGACACCGAAAGAGCGCATCGTCTTCGATGAGGGCGTGTATTACGGCGACGAGGGCAGCGAGATTTCCATCGAGGACATCACGAGCCGCGAAGGCATCACCGTGGAAGAGGTTCTTGATAGCTATACCGAGGAGGAGATATTCGAGAACGCGATGAACATGATGGACATCGACCGCTCCGAGGAACTTGCCGGATTGAAGGCGTTCCTAGATGGCTCCGATAACCCGCTGTCCTCCTACGATAACCCGCTCGGCGGTAACCGCATCATCGCGCGAGGCTCCATCGGTCGCTGGGATGGCACGCGCCATGGTCTGGCCGTGTACAGGGACTTCGATGACATGATGAGCGGCCCCGATTCCGTTTTCAAGGATTGTGAAATCGGCAAGGTCTGGGATGAGAACGGCAGCCTGTTCATCCACGGTTACCATCACGACGGCGGGGTCGATGTCGAGGTGCGCCAGCTCACCGATGTCGGTGAGGATGCGCTTGATGTCATCGAAGATGCGTGGTACGGCGAGCCGTTCACCAGCGGCGGGAAGGAGTACGACGGCTCCCCCGAGTCAGTGGACACCGCCATGCGCGACCTGTGGGAGGACCCCGACCTGTGCCCCACCCCGTGCTACATGGAGCTTGCGTTCGGATGCTCTGCCGAGGAGTACGAGGCACCGGCCATCGACCCGCTTCTCGAAGCAGCAGAGTTCACGCCATCCGCCATCATGAGCGCCGAGGTCGCTCCGGGCGCTGTAACTGCGACCGTGCATGATGTCTCAGGTGTCCCCTATGAAGTCCCCGCAGATGTCCTCAACGGGTTGAAGGACGCTGTGCGCATCTCGGACCGCGCCGCAACCATCGAACCCTCCGCGTCCCTCACCATCGCCGGATGGAATCAAAAGCTCGATGATTCCCTCTGGGCGCTCGACTTCGAGGATAGGAACGGGGTCCCGCCGCAGCTCTCCGATTGGCTCGCGCGGGACGCCGAAGGCGAGAAGGGCAATGAGAGCGCCAAGACCAGCCCGGTAAGTCTGAAAACCGCCGCCAAGGAGGCCCGTGCGGTTTCCACCAAGCTCTCCGAGAATAACGGCGGCACTGATGACCATGACGGCAAGGATGACCTCCAACTCCACATGATTCCCTCCGAGATGCACATCCCCTCTCAAAACGACGACCGACAGCGCCCCTCCCTCTCCGATATGGCAGCCGAGACCCGCGCGGCTTCGGCTGCCATGGAAACGAACATCGCATCTCGCATCGACCGCGAGCGCGACGCCCGCTAGGAAGGAGGACTGCGATATGGATTTCTACGATGCGACCGCGCTCATGCGTCTGGTTCAGGCGGTCGAGAACGACCCCTATGTATCGAGTGGGGCCGGTGAAGCCCTCGCGGACAAGGTGCGCGAGTTCATCGAGGATGAGGCGGAGATGGGCGGCTGGTACACCGAACTGATGAATGCCATCGGCGAGGGTGAAATCACCGACCCACTGGCCGACTTCACGGTCGGTCGCTTCCGCGTGCATCTCGTTCAGGAGGGCGAGCGCTACGGGGCGGGCGGTGGCTTCGTGTACGGCAAGGACCTGTCGAACGGCAGCTTCGGCATCCCAATCAACGACTGCCAGCTCTACGGCCACGGCCTCCCTCTGGTGGAGTTCTACGACGTGTCGCAGGACCCCGCAAAGTTCCCCGAGGGCCAGTTCGTCTCCCGCTACTTCATGTCCACCCTGCTCGGCATGGATTCCATCGGCGATAGCATCGGAGAGATGTCGGCACTCGGCCTCGATGGCGGTGTGCCGGATTGGACCATCAGGGGCGATGACTTGCAGGAGGTCTATGCGCACCTCTGCGCCGCACGCGAGCAACTTGAATCTTACACCGAGTGCGGGACTTATAAGGATTACGGCTTCGGATTCCATGCGAAAGAGGGGTCGATGTCGAGTTACGTCATCGGTGAGCCAGTCGAGGAAGGATGGTGGGTGCTCGTCGGCAACTATGACCTCACAGACAGTGACTCCGACTACTACATCTCCGATGACCTCCTAAATGAACTGCTCTCCCGTCACGGATACCCCTCGATGGATGCGCTCAAGGAATCCCAAGCCGATATGTGGCGCAACGAGCTTACTGCCATCATCGCCGAGGCGCAGGAAGACAGCCGCTTCGAGGTCCCGTTCCACCTCAGCTCCGATGAATCCATGCTACGCCACATCGTCAAGCGCATGGGTGTGCCGGAGGAAGCCGCACGCACGGCGGTGGCGAATGCCCGCGCTATGTACGAGAAGGACGCTCCACGCCGAGAACCAGAGAAGGTCGTGACGCTTAAGGGCGAAGTGGATAAGGCCCGCCGCGCCTCCGCGAAGCTGGCGGATAACGGAAACCATTCAAATCGCGGGCAGGACGCCCGCTAGGAAGGAGGATTGCGACATGAAGGGTATGCTCATCCCGACAAACGGAAACCCGGTCGAAATCGACATCGAGGTCGATGAGACGGGTTCCACGTTACACGACCTGCAACGCCTCGTCGGCGGGAACATCGAGCCGTTCGATGTCATCTTCGGCGAGGGCATCAGCCTCTACGTCAATGAGGAGGGCCTGTTCACCTGCCCGCCCAACCGCGCGGTGTACGCGACGAAGGGCATGGAAGAGGCCGGGTACCTCTCCATGATGGATTACAGTTCACCGGTCAAGGAGGGAGAACTGTACTCCATCCTCTGCGGCGACCTCGTGGCCGTCGGGTTCGACTTCGAGACCGGAGAGAATCGCGACCTCTCAGCCGATGAGATGTCCCGCGTAGCCGACTACTTCACCGAGGTCAGCAAACCCGGCAGCGGCATCGAGGAGGTCATCGCAATCCGCATGGGACAGCGCCGTGAGGAAGCCCGCTCGGAAGATGGCCGCGTCACCCTCAAGGGGGAGGCTCAGGCATCGCGTGCCGCCTCCGAGAAACTGGCCGAGGGACGCGACACCGGCTCACCGGCACGCGACGACCACTCCATCGTGTAGATATATAGAAAGCCATCATGGCAGAAAGGTAGGAAAACACCATGGCATACGACAAGAACATCCCCGACGTGCTGCAACTGCTGCGCCTCGACCTCGGAAACGTCGATTACACTGTACCGAGCGACACGACCATCGCGCGATACGCCATCGACGGCGACTACTTCCCCCGCTACTGCATCGCGGATGTGGCCGACGATGCGGACACCATGGACATCCGAGGCGCTATCGAGGAGACGATGCACGCCATCCTCGACTACGGCGGCACCGCAGACGACCTTCGCACTGCCATGGGCCTCGTGCCCGAGGCGGAAATCGACCCGGACATCATCGAGTCCGGCGAGTGCGTCCCCATCGACCTCGGCTACTGCCTCGACGGGCAGCTCATGAGCTTCGAGGTGCTTCCACTCGATGAATGCGACTTCAAAGACGCGCTGGGCGAGCGTCAGATTGAGAACGTCATGACGGCGCTCAACAACTTGCCCGTGAACCTGCGTCTGCCAGCAGCCAAAGTCCTCTCGCAGGGAGGCTTCACCGAGTGGCAGGCATACCAAATCTGCAAGGCTTTCGAGGTAGGCGTCGATGCGGACGTCATCTCGGAGCGCATCGCGAACCCGGTCCTGAACCATGCCCAGATGCGCGAGCTTCGCCGCATCGCCGTGCATACCGATTTCGCCGACCACGACGCAAGCCCCTATAAAAAGGACGTCTTCAAGACGCTCTCGAACGGTGAGTACACCGCCGAGCATCTACATCAGGCCCGTGAGCTTATGAAAACCACCGCCATCCATGACATCGCGTTCCCTCGCGACTGGCTGAAACTCGACTCACGCCAGATGGAGGTCGTGCGTCACGCCCTCAAGTCCGATGTCCCCATGGACGCTTTGGAGGAATACGCGGACGGTACTTACACCGCCGACCACATGAACGTCATCACCATGGCGCTCACCGAAGGCATGGAAAAGCCGGGAATCGAGCGCCTGATGAACCCCGACCTCTCCATGGAGCAGGTCTGGGGCTTCTATTCGGCCATCTCGGGTGGTCGCTTCACGAGCGAGCAGCTTGACGTGCTGTGCGACCCCACCCGTCCCGTGGCGGTCATGGAGGCCATGCGCACCGGCCTCACCTTCGGTGTGGACGCGCAGACGGTGCTGCGTCTCGCCGATGGCAGCTTCGCACCGGAGCAGATGGAATCACTCTACCTCGCGGCAGGCGATAAGGACATCACGCCCGAGATGCTGGATGTCATCGCCGATGCAAGCCTCAAGCCCGAGCAGATGGACGCGCTCAAAATCAGCTTCCAGCAGGGCGGCTCCATCGCCGATGTGGAGGCCGAGAAGAAGTCCATGCCGCGTTCCGTCAAGTACGCTGGGCAAGCGGGCAAGGCTGATGCCATCCGTAGCACCAAACTCCATGAGACGGCCAAGGAATCCCGCGAGGCATCCGCCCAGCTCGGCTCCGAGAGCCATGACGATAAGGCCGTCGAGCGCGAGGAGTTGGAGTAGGAATGGCATACGGTGATGTAAAAACAAAATATGGTAAAGGCATCCTCAAGGAGTATTGGGACCACATCGTATCTGTTGCCGCCTCATGTGGTAAAGAAAGCGAGGCTGCCAAAGATGTATCGAAGCTCCGCAACTCTCTTGTCAAATATGCCCGATGTGAGCCATGGCCCCCTTCCAACATCGACTGCTATTCACCTGATTATTTCGCCATGAAGTTCTTCGCCCGAGAATATGCCGACTTCAACTTCTATCTTGGTGCAGGCATGGCGCTTGAAGGCCTCATCGAGACAGTGCATGATGACATCGAGGCTGAAATCACGAAGGCATGTCTTACTAGTCTTGAAAAGCACAATGAGGAGAAGAGGATTTTTCTCATTGAATCCAAGAACACGGTCGTCGATTACCTTTCGTCGCATATCGGTGAAACTCCGACGCAGAAGGAGATGGCCGAACAGACGGGAATCGGTTTGACTCGCCTTCGCGCAATCTTAGCCGAGTTGAAGGATGCCGGTCTCCTTGTGATGGAGAACCGTGTCATCGTCTCTATCGACGTTGACATGGCAAAGGAAGATATAGAAGTTCAGGTATCCTGATGACATAAGCGGTTTTCCACGCTTTCAATGGCCGGAGGGTTCTCAACCCGACCCGAAGGCTGTTGGAAGGGTGGGAAACCGCCTCAACTATACATATTGAAAACTATCAGACCACAAAGGAAGGAGGCCATATGCCAGATGAGATGAACAAGCGAGAGGTCATCTTGACCATCCGCGAGTACGAGAACTCGGTGGCGATGCCCGAGGGCGAGCGTGTCACCTACCTCGACCCGCGCGGCGGTGTGCATCTGAAAGACGGCGACGATAAGGCATCGGATTACACGGGGCACGCCGCGAAGTGCGCTGAGTACCTTCGCTTCGGCGATGAGGTCGATGCCGTCACTTGCGGGGAGTATCCCCGTTCCAGCGCGGTCAAGTTCTGCGATACGCCTGAGCTGTTCGTACAGGCCGGGTTCCGCCCGCTGCCGATGCTCTACACCCAACGCCACCTGCGCGATGCCATCCGACCGAAGAGCAGCTACGACCCCCACCGCCATGGACTCACCGTTGAGCAGATGAAGCGCCTGCCCGAGCTGATGGAGCATCCCGTGATGCTCTGCGACAGCCCCGCCCGCGAGGACACCATGCTCGCGGTGCTGTGCGATGTGGATTGCGATGACCTGCCGCTCATCATGGCCGTGCGGCCCGATGGGCGCGGTTATTACGAGACTGGCGAGATTGAGACCAACTTCATCTTGGCTGTCTACGGCAGGACGAACTTCCCCCGCTACTTCGACAACCTCATCACGCCCGATAGGGTCGTCTATTATGACGAAGAAAGAGGCCGGGAACTCAATGCACTTGCGAAGCTACATTTGCTTCGGAGCCACATCGTCGAACCCGACCTCAATAGGACTATTATACGCCGACCGCAGTGCATAGTCAAGAGCGAAACCGCAGGTCAGCGCGGCTACCGGCTTGCTTCGGAAGCCAAGGACGCGCGTGCCGCGAGCGCAGAACTTCGTAAGGATGGCACGGACGGGCGTGTTCAAGACAAGGGAGCGCGATAGCGATGGCTTACGGCGACGTGAAACAGAACTTCCCCAAGGGAACTCTCAACAGCTATTGGTACTATATCGAGCTGTGCCGCTGGCTTTTCCCCGACGAGGACGGCACTCAAATCGACAAACTCCAGGAAGCGCTCATCCGCTACTCCCTCATAAGTCCTTGGCCGCTCCCAGACGGCGCTGACCCGGAACTCTTTATCGTCAGGTTCTTCGCGAACGAGCATGAGGATTTCTACTATTATCTCGGTCTCGGTCAAGGTCTTGAGCTGGGGTTGCATCTTGACAAGCAGAATGATGCAGAGTTCGACTTGGAAGGGGCGATAGCTGCGAACTGCCTGAAACGCGCCCCGAAGAAAGACATACCCGCTCTCAGCAAGGATGAGCTACATAAGAAGACTCTTGCGGAGCGTTCCGATGTCATCGACTACCTTGAAGCGATGGGCGATGTAGACAAAAGGAGCATCATCCAAGAGACCGGCGCAAGCGCCGCGCTCATCGACAGCGTTCTGAGAACCCTCAAGGAGAACGAGCTTCTTAGGGTGAACAAGCGCAACCAAGTAGTGAAATTCGACGGTGCAGCCGCTAGGAAGCTGCTGCTGGAAGCTAAATAGGAGGACGCTTATGAACAGACTTGTAATCGCTGAGAAGCCGATGCTCGCTCGCGACATCGCACGCGCTATCTGCGGCAAGGAGGTGTCCGAGACTGCGCGGCTGCCCATCTCGGGCAACGGGTACACGGTCATCGCCTGTGCCGGTCACCTGCTCGAACTGGTGGAGCCGGATGCGGTGAACCCCGCATGGGGCAAGCCTTGGTCGTTGGACGTGCTGCCCATCCAAATCGACGATTGGGCGAAGGAGCCGACCGAGGACAAGAAAGACTTGGTGGAGCGCATCGACTCGCTTTTGCCGGAGGCCGAGTGCGTCATCAACGCCGGTGACCCCGACGATGAAGGCCAGCTCATCGTTGATGAGGTGCTGGACTACCTCGGTTACGAGGGCGAGGTGCTGCGCGTCTACGTCAACGACAACATCGAGAAGAACATCGTCAAGGCGTTTGAGCGTCTGGTACCCAACGAGCAGTGCCGCCCTGCCGGTGACGCGGCATACGCCCGCCAGATGGCGGACAAGTGCTTCGGCGTGAACGAGACCCGCCTTGCCACCAAGCGGCTCGGGGGCCTGTTCTCCGTCGGTCGCGTGCAGACCCCGACCCTTGGATTGGTGGTCAACCGCGATGAGGCGATAGAGAACCACGTCACCCGGAAGTATTACGAGCTGACCGCCACCGGCGGCTGTGCAGACGCGTCGGGAGCACCGGTGTTCAAGTTCAAGCCGGACAAGGACATGTTGGCCGGTGAAAAGCACGTCTTCGACCGCGATGTCCTCGATGTCATCAAGGCGAAGCTGGACGGCTCGGGTATGTCCTTCTCCACGGTCATCTCGAAGAAGGTCGAGAACCCTCCCCTGCCCTACAACCTGACGGTGCTGCTCTCCGACATGTCCCGCCGCTACGGCTTCTCCGCATCGAAGACCCAGCAAATCACGCAGGATTTGCGTGATAAGTACAAGGCGATAACCTATAACCGCTCGGACTCCCAGTACCTCAAGGAGGAGCATTTCGCGCAGGCACCGGTGGTGCTTGCGCAGGCCATGGAGAACGTCGGGGCGACATGGCCGCTCGACTACTCCATCCACTCCAAGGCGTTCAACGAGAAGAACGTCACTGCGCACCACGGCATCATCCCGCAGGAGGTCAGCGCCCCCGTAGCCGACATGACCGGGGATGAGGCCAAGGTCTACACGGCCATCGTCGAGCGCTATGCCATGCAGTTCCTCCCACCCGCCACCTACGATGTGAGCACCAGTGCCTTCGCGGTCGATGGCGGGGAGTTCCAAGCCGTCGCGCGGCGCGTGCGCGAGGCCGGTTTCAAGGCCGTGTTCGGCAACGTCTCCGATGAGGACGGCGATGACGCGGCATCCGGCAACCCTTGGATTGACGAAGGCGACCATCGCCTTGAGCGCATCGAGTGCGCCGTCACCGAGAAGGAGACCGCCCCGCCCAAGCCCTACACGGAAGGCACGCTCATCGCCGACATGGCCTCCATCGCCAAGTACGTCACCGACCCGGAGGTCAAGGCCATCCTCAAGCAGAAGGACGACGGAAAGAAGGGCGAGCACGGCGGCATCGGAACCACGGCCACCCGCGCCTCCATCATCGAGAAGTTGAAGGAACGCGGGTACCTTGAGGACGTGAAGGGCAAGATTCGCTCCACCGAGAAGGCCCGCGCCTTCTACCATCTCCTCCCGCCCGAGATTCGCGGTGCGGACGTGACCGCCCGCTGGTGGCTCATCCAGCAGGACATCGCCGAGGGCAACGCGGATGTGAACGCCCTGCAACAGAGCGTCATCGAGGTCTTCAACGGGCATCGGGAAACGGCATATGTCGGCGCGAACATCGCGCCCAAGGCCACGGTCGTGGGCAAGTGCCCTCTCTGCGGCGCGGACGTGGTGCAGCGCAAGTCGAAGTCCGGCAAGCCCTTCTACACCTGCTCCTCGAACAAGAGCGAGAAGCAGGAGGACGGGACTTGGAAACAGGTCGCGGGCTGCGGTTTCAAGCTGCTGGGCTGGTGCGGCAAGACATTCACGCCGAAGCAGGTTGCATCCCTGCTCGAAGGCAAGGCGGTACCCCTCAAGGGCTGCAAGTCCAAGACCACGGGCAAGACCTTCGACTGCAAGGCGAAGCTCAAGAAGGACGGTACGATAGAGCCGATGTTCGATAGCAAGCCCAAGGGCAAGTACAACAAAGCAAGGAGATAGCACATGGACATGGTGAATGACGGCAAGGACATCCGCCTCGACACGCCGCAGGCGGTCAAGGAGGCACTGGCTTCTGGCAAGGACCTCTACAACCCTCAGACCGGCGAGTTCTGCTGGGAATATAACGACACGGGAAGCATCGCCAATACATACGTCCACCTCGACGACCCGAACCTGTTGGCGGTCATCGACAATCCCGACTTCGACCTGTTCGAGGACATCGTGGGCGGGTTGAGCTACACGGGTTACATCACCGACAGCATCGAGACCATCATCGAGCACGGCGAGGAGAATGCTCCGCTAATCGACCCGCGCGATGAGATGTTCGCTCAAATCGCCTCCGAGGACGGCTGGGTCATCGCATCGCCCGAGAACGTGAGAGCCGCCGTGCAATCGCACATGACTGAACATGGGGGCGAGGCCCCCGGAAAGGAGAACGGCATGGACAAGGCCGCAGAAATCGCCGCTTGGAAGGAGAAGCACGTCCCCATCGACCGCAACGGCGATGACGCGCTCGTGATGCACAAGATGGCCGACGGCAGCCGCGAGTTCATCGTCGCCCACGGCTACGATGAGGAGACCGGGCACTGGGGTCACGGCACCTACTACGATTCCCTCGCCAGCGCGGCGGCGGACCTTGAGGGTCGCGCCATCTCCGCCCCCGGTATGGAGGTCATCTGCCCCGACTTCTGGTACCGCGATGACATTGAATTTGCCCTTGAGGAAGCCGGTCTCGAAGTGAACGATGAGAACGTGGACGCTGCACTCGAAGCCCTCGACCTCGACGGCGAACCGATTCTCAGCAATTTCCATGACCGCCTCGCCGAGACGGGCAACGAGATGATTGCAGATGCGGTGAACAACATCGGGCCGAACGGTGGCGGCGGCGGTGCCCCCGAGGCTTTCGTCGATAGGGGCATCTCCCTGAAAACCGAGGCCGAGTCCATGCGCAGGGCATCTCAGGCGCTCTCCGCCGACGGGTCGGTCGATGAGCGCGAGCCTTCCTTCACCCCCTACCTCTCTTAGGAGTCTCCGATGATGGACGTGAACTCTGGGTACATCGGTCACTCGATGTCACGACGCGCCGCCGAGGCTTACGAGGATGGCGAGATGCCCAAGAGCAAATGGACGAAGAAGGCCATGGTCGCGGCCATCCAATCCTATTGCGATGAGTTCGACATGCTCTTCGACCCCGATGTGCTCAAGGGCATGCGCAAGGATGAGGTGTTCGAGCGGTTCTTCCACAAATCTTCGTGGCACCACACCTCCAAGTTCTTCAACGAGACGGATTTCTACAAGCTCGATGAGGATGCGGTCTGCGAGTCGTTCCGACCGATGAACCCGACCGAGGTCGCGGAACGCGACGCGATGCGCAGGCAGGCCATCGAGAAGGAGCAGGCAGAGCGCGAGGCCATGCGGGCTGCGGAGATTGAGCAGTTGGACCGTCATCGTGCATACCGAGAAGAGCATGGATTCGCTTCCGACACGGTGGCCGCGTTCGCCCATGAGCACCCCGAGTGCTGCCAAGAGCGCGTGAGCCGCAAGGGCAACCGCGTCCTCTCCTACATCGACTACCTCGGGCATGAGCAGGTGTGCCCCATTGAGCACATCCGCGATACGCATCTGTACGGCTTCGATGCGACCGAACCGGGCAGCTTCGACAGGGCAATCGAGTGTCACCAGTTGCACAGTACGCGCGGAATGCGCGGTGACGACCGCATCACCCTCGGGGGCGAGGCTCAGGCCATGAAGGCCGCGTCAGCCGAGATGGCGGATGGTACGGAAAAACATGACATCGGGCTAGATGCCCGATAAGGAAAGGATGTGATGGAACATGCTCACCGATTACGAGCGCTATCAGCTCGAATGGATGATTGAACACGGGCACAGCCTCAAGGAGTTCGTGCAGGGACTCGACCTCGTTGACCGTGACGGCATCGACAGCCTTGAAGAGGCCTATGCCATCTGGGAAAACGACTACGGTTTCGGCGGTGAAGTCTTCTCCAACGAGCGCGAGTTC
>DBFVZT010000042.1:0-20064 GCA_048486575.1 Collinsella sp.
GCTTCATAGCCTTCTCGTCGCCGTGCTCGGCGAACTCGCGGATGAACTGCGATCCCACGTTCGACGTCATGATGATGATGGCGTTCTTGAACGACACCACGCGGCCCTGGCCGTCGGTCAGGCGGCCGTCGTCCAGCACCTGCAACATGATGTTGAACACGTCCGGGTGCGCCTTCTCGATCTCGTCGAGCAGGATCACCGAATAAGGCTTGCGGCGCACGGCCTCGGTCAGCTGGCCGCCCTCGTCGTAGCCCACGTACCCCGGAGGCGCGCCGATCAGGCGCTGCACCGAGAACTTCTCCATGTACTCGGACATGTCGATGCGCACCATGGCCTTCTCACTGTCGAACAGGTACTCGGCCAGCGCCTTCGCGAGCTCCGTCTTGCCCACGCCCGTGGGGCCCAGGAACAAAAACGAGCCGATGGGGCGGTTCGGGTCGGACAACCCGGCGCGGTTGCGGCGGATGGCGCCGGCCACCGAGGACACGGCCTCGTCCTGGCCCACCACGCGCTCGTGCAGCTTGTCCTCCAGGTCGACCAGCTTGGCCATCTCGCCCTGCATCATCTTCTGCACGGGAATGCCCGTCCACGTGGAAACGACCTCGGCGATCTCGTCGTCCGACACCTCCTCCTTGAGGATGGCGCCGTCCTGCTGCTTCACGTTCAGCTCTTCCTCGGCCGCATGCAGCTGCTGCTGCAGCGCGGGAATGCGCGCGTAGCGGATCTCGGAGGCCTTCACCAGGTCGCCCTCGCGGGTGGCGCGCTCCTCTTCAAGCTGCGCGCCCTCGAGGTCGCTCTTGAGGTTCTGCACGTGCTCGATGGCGTCCTTCTCGTTCTGCCACTCGGCCTTGCGCTTGTCGAGGTCCTCCTGAGCCGTGGCGATCTCGCGGCGCAGCGCTTCCAGGCGCTCTTGCGAGGCCTGGTCGCTCTCCTTCATGAGCGCCTGCTCCTCGATCTGCATCTGGGTGAGCTTGCGCTCGGCGGCGTCCACCTCCTCGGGCATCGAGTCGATCTCGATGCGCAGGCGGCTGGCGGCCTCGTCCATGAGGTCGATGGCCTTGTCGGGAAGGAAGCGGTCGGAGATGTAGCGGTTCGACAGCTCGGCCGCCGCCACGATGGCGGCGTCGGTGATGCGCACGCCGTGGTGGATCTCGTACTTCTCCTTCAAACCGCGCAGGATGGCGATGGTGTCCTCCACCGTGGGCTCGGTGACCAGCACGGGCTGGAAGCGGCGCTCGAGCGCGGCGTCCTTCTCGATGTACTTGCGGTACTCGTCCAGCGTGGTGGCGCCGATGGCATGCAGCTCGCCGCGGGCCAGCGCGGGCTTCAGCATGTTGCCCGCGTCCATGGAGCTGTCGCCCGTGGAGCCGGCGCCCACGATGGTGTGCAGCTCGTCGATGAACAGGATGATGCGTCCTTCGCTCTGCTTCACCTCGCGCAGCACGGCCTTCAAGCGGTCCTCGAACTCGCCGCGATACTTCGCGCCGGCCACCATCGCGCCCAGGTCGAGCGCCACGAGGTCGCGGTCCTTCAGCGAAGAGGGCACGTCGCCGGCCACGATGCGCTGAGCCAGGCCCTCGACGATGGCCGTCTTGCCGGTGCCCGGCTCGCCGATGAGCACGGGGTTGTTCTTGGTGCGGCGGGACAGGACCTGGATGGTACGGCGAATCTCATCGGTACGGCCGATGACCGGGTCGAGCTTGCCGGCGCGGGCCAGGTCGCAGATGTTGCGACCGTACTGCTCCAGTGCCTCAAACTGGGTCTTGTCCTCGGCAGACGTCACACGGTCGTCGCCGCGCAGCTCCTCGTAGACTTGCTCGATGCGCTCCTTGGTCACGCCGGCGTCGCGCAGAACGCGGCCGGCCTCGCCCTTGTCCTCGGCAAGTGCCATCAGCAGATGCTCGGTCACCACAAAGCTGTCGCCCATCTTGGTGGCCTTTTTCTCGGCCTTCTCGATGACGCGAACGAGCTCGTTGGACAGGCCCATCTGCTGGCCCTCGCCCGAAACCTTAGGCGCATGGTCGATGGCATCCTGCGTGGAGCGTGCGAGCTGGGCTGGGTCGGCGCCGATGCGCTCGATGATCACGGAGATATTGCGCTCGCCGGCACCGAGCAGGGCGGACAGCAGGTGAATCGGCTCCACCGCGCCGGCCTGCGCGTCGGCAGCCGTGCTCATGGCGGTCTGCAGCGCCTCGCGCGACGTCATTGCTAGCTTATCGATTCTCATGGAATCACCTCTCTTGGGGCGGCCGCCCTACGGGGCGGCTTCACGTTGTTCGAGAAGTATTGTTGCCAGCTTTGTACGATCTTATACACAAATCTAAGTCTCTATATATAAGATTTTCTGAGTGCTCTCATGACATGCAAACCACCACAAAGGCGCCTGTCCCCTTTGTGGTGGTCCAGAGAAGAATCAGCCCCGATTAAAAGAGGCGGCATCAAGCCCAGTCTACGTTTGGCGATCCCAAATCGAAGCCCAATAGGGCCTTTTAGCCCCCCATTTCGAACGATCGCTTTCTTTTGAATATTGTCGCAAGCTGATATCATTTATTTTAATGATTGCATATTGTAAGCGAGGTGCCCTACCGTGAAACGCTCCACCTATATCGGCCTACTCGTCTTAGCGTTTGCGATTACCGCAGTCGGCGTGGGCATTATCTATCTCGCATTTCTCCCCGCCTCTGCAACGCAGGCGGTGATTGAGACCGTAAGCTATCCCATCGAAATCCTCACCGATATCGTCAAACCCGATTCGATCACCGTCGATTTTGACGGTACGCCCGCAGCGCTTGGGGTCAGCAACTATCCCCGTATCGAACTTGGGGCCACGCGCTATACCAAAGATGAGCAGCTTATCGGTAAGGCAGCCAAGTTGCTCAAAGGCAAGACGTTTAAGCGGTGGTACGGCGCCGCAATATATCGAGTCAAGAATAGCCAAATGAATGGCGGGTATCATTCGACCCTTGAACTCGATGCAGCAAACGGGAGCAGACTGTGCAACGTCTCATACGACCCCGGCTACGTGGACAACGAAGGGCCGGGAGTCTATATCTCGGATGGCAACGTGATCTACGTCATGGAAGGCGACCAGACGGCAGTCGTCGATTTTATGGATCGGTGTACCGAGGATGCCTACGAACAAACTTGCGAGCCCGATCCACAGACAGCGCGCGACAGTGGCTCAGCACGCACTTGGCTATTTGACGATGAAATAACCTGGGCCCCATCGAAATAAGAACCCGCCGAACAGGCACCTTTGTGGTAGTCCAAAAAGAAGCCGCCCCAATAAAAAGAGGCGGCATCAAGCAAGTCTATTTATTAGCGTCCCTCAAGACCCAACGAGAACGCGGAAATGTCGCCCGGGGCTTTTCCTTTCCCGAACGCGACCCTCGCGAAGCGCGTGAGCGGGCGGGAAAGGAAAAGCCCCGGGCGGACAATTAAGTGCGTTACTCGGCAGCGGCCTTGAACTTGTTGTAGTTGATCAGGCAGCCGGCCTTGACGATGGCACGCTCTTCGGCCGACATATCGGCAATATAGAGCTCAATCTGCTCGACCGCACCATCGGCGCGCACCACATAGGCGGCGACGTTCTTCAGGTCACCATCGAGCGCGGCGCGGATACCCGGCACAAAGACGTAGTCGCCCACCTCAAAGTTGGGCTCGGCCTCCATCTGGAAGGGCACCATGCCCCAGTTCATGACGTTGGAGCGATAGCGCTTGGTGGCGTACTCGTGAACGATGTTGGCCAGGCCACCAATCACGCGCTGGCAGCTCGCGGCCTGCTCGCGAGCGGAACCGTCACCGGGCTTCTTGGCATAGAGCATGGAGCCGTATTCTGTCGCCTTGGCATCGGCCGCGACGCCCGCGCCCGCCAGTGCCTCAAACACGCCGGCAAGCTCGGCATCGAGCGCCGCCAGGTCGCCCGCGGACTCGCCGGCAACGCGGCGCTTCTCCACGGCGTCGACCTCCTTGGAACGGCCCACGTAGGCCGGGTCGCGGCGGCTGAGCGTAAACTCGGCCAGGCCCAGCGGATTGGAGCGGAAGGAGCTCGTCTCGCCCGAGGGAATGAGCTCGTCGGTCGTGGTGACCGGGTCCATGATCTTGGAACACACCTTGAGCAGGATGTCGTCGCCGAGCGGCTCCATCGCGGGCCACGGCTTGATGTTGGGACCCTCGACCAGCTCGTCGGCAGGCTCCGCCTTGCCAAAGCCCCAGTACACGCGCTTCTTGTACGGCGCGTCGTCGAAGGTGTACTCGCAAGCCTCGTCCCAGGTGTCCTCGGGCAGGTCGGTCGCCGGCGTCAGGATGCCGCCGTTGGCAGCCGTCGCCGCAATGGAACGGGCGTCCATCAGAGCCACGGCGCTCAGCTGGCCATTGCCCGGCTTGGAGCCCTCGCGGTTGGGGAAGTTGCGCGTAGTGTGGCGGATCGACAGGCCGTTGTTGGCGGGCGTGTCGCCGGCACCAAAGCACGGGCCGCAGAATGCCGTGCGCACGATCGCGCCGGCCTCCATAAGGTCGTAGATATAGCCGCGGCGTGTAAGCTCGAGTGCCACGGGCTGGCTCGTGGGATAGACCGACAGCGAGAACTCGCCGCAGCCGGTGTTGCCGCCCTTGAGCACGCGGGCAGCCTGGACCACGGAGTCGTAGTTGCCGCCCGAGCAGCCGGCGATAACGCCCTGCTGCACGTGCAGCTTGCCGTCGACGATCTTGTCGAGCAGGCTAAAGTGCGTCTTGCCCTCGCCGATCTTAGCGGCCTCGAGCTCCACCTCGTGAAGGATGTCCTCGAGGTTCTCGTTGAGCTCGTCAATCTCAAAGCCGTTGGAAGGATGGAACGGCAGCGCAATCATGGGCTTGATGCTGGACAGATCGACCTCGACGCAGCCGTCGTAGTAGGCAACATCGGCAGGCTTGAGCTCGCGGTAGTCGTCGCCGCGGCCGTGCATGGCCAGGAATGCGTGCGTGTCCTCGTCGGTGGCCCAGATGCTCGACAGACAGGTGGTCTCGGTGGTCATGACGTCGACGCCGTTGCGGTAGTCGGTCGTCATGCTCGCGATGCCGGGGCCCACAAACTCCATGATCTTGTTCTTGACGTAGCCCTTGGCAAAGACAGCACGGATGATGGCGAGCGCCACGTCGTGCGGGCCGACGCCGGGGCGCGGGGCGCCCGTGAGGTAGATGGCGACGACGCCGGGATAGGCGACGTCGTAGGTGTCACGCAGCAGCTGCTTTGCCAGCTCGCCGCCGCCCTCGCCCACAGCCATGGTGCCCAGAGCGCCGTAGCGGGTGTGCGAGTCGGAGCCCAGGATCATCTTGCCGCAACCGGCGAAGTTCTCGCGCATAAAGGAGTGGATGACGGCGATGTGCGGCGGAACGAAGATGCCGCCGTACTTCTTGGCCGCGGAAAGGCCAAAGACGTGGTCGTCCTCGTTGATGGTGCCACCCACGGCGCACAGCGAGTTATGGCAGTTGGTGAGCACGTAGGGCAGCGGGAACTGCTCCATGCCCGAGGCGCGCGCCGTCTGGATGATGCCGACAAAGGTGATGTCGTGGCTCGCCATGGCATCGAAGCGAATCTTGAGAGCCTCGGGATCTCCGGACGTATTGTGTGCCTGGAGGATCGAATACGCGATGGTGCCACGCTTGGCGTCCCCGGGCGTCTGTGTAATGCCGCGCTCAGCAGCCTCGGCCGCAGGCACAACCTCGCTGCCGCCGCGCAGGTAGATGCCGTCCTCGTACAGCTTGACCATACTGTCTCCCACTCTGCCCAAAACGATTTGGGCGCATAGCATACATTCGTTCAATATCGTGCCATAGAACGGTTGCGAGTGGGTTACGAATCTGCACGTTCACTTTATCTCAGTAAAGTAAGGGACGAGCCCAGCGTGGGCCGGCAGATTTTGTGCAAGAGCGTCCCTTTCGACTAGTCATTTAAGAACGTCCCCAATGACTACCCTACCGCATCCGGAGCAAGGCAACGCCGCAGGCAGAGGACGGACAGCGAGCGCCGTCCAGAGCGAACAAGTTGGCATGAAAAAGGCAAGGCATAGACCTTCTGGTCATGCCTTGCCCTTTGAATGACAAATTGTCGCTCTGGACGGCGCGCAGCGTCAACTGGTCCGCCGTTCGTCAGAACGGCGGAACCTAGAGATCTCCGCCGGCGCCCAGCAGCTTGCGCATGACTTGCTCGGGGTTAACCGAGCCGTCGCGCGGGGCCAGGGCGGTGATCTTCTTCTGCATCTTGTACTCGTGCAGCTCGTCCTCGAGCTGGCGCACGTGGGCGCGGAGCTTTTCGTTCTCGCGCTCGCGCTCCTCGGCACGTTCCTTCATATCGAGGATGCGCACCACGCCGGCAAGGTTGATGCCCTCGTCGGTCAGCTGGTTGATGAGCTCCAGGCGCTCGATATCGGCACGCGAATACAGACGCGTGTTACCGCCCGAGCGCTGGGGATTCACCAAGCCTTTGGACTCGTAGACGCGCAGAGTCTGCGGGTGCATGCCGGTCAGCTCGGCCGCCACGCTGATCATGTACAGCGGTTTGTTCCTATTGTCCTCGGCCATACTCACAGACCCCTTCTTAATCAACCTCATCCCAAAGCGGCTTTCCCAGGCACCCGACCTTGGCCTTCAAACCGTCGCTCGCGTACCCGAGTACGCGTCGCTCCTCTTTCAGGCCAATCTCGAGCACCTGGAAAACCCGCCTCGGGCTCCATTTTTAATACGTCGCCTTGTAACGGTTGACCTTCTCGCGATAGTCGCGCGTGTCGGCCTCGCGCAGCTTGGTCATGGCATCGCGCTCGTCATCGGATAGGTTCGTGGGGACCTGCACCTTGATCTCGACGAGCAGCGCACCCGTGCGGCCGCGATGCTTAACGTCGGGTGCACCCATCTCCTTAAAGCGGAACTTCTTGCCCGTCTGGGTACCCGCGGGCACCTTCAGACGAACCGTCGCACCGCCGGGCGTCGGCACATCCACCGTGCAGCCGAGCGCCGCCTCGTAGACCGAGACCGGCACCTCCATGGTCACATCGGCACCCTTGCGCTTAAACAGCGGATGCTCCTCCACGTGTGTGGTCACGACCAGGTCGCCGCGCTCGCCGCCGGCAACGCCATACTCGCCGCGACGCTTGTAGCGCAGCTTGCCGCCGTCGACCGCACCCGCAGGCACCGAGACCGTGATGGTCTGCTGCTCGCCCGTCGAGGGAATGCGGTAGGTGACCTTGTGCGTCACGCCGCGAAACGCGTCCTCGGCCGAAACATCGACGGTCAGCGACAGGTCGCCGCCCTTGCGCGCGCGGCTGCGGCCAGCGCCGGCACCGGCAGCGCCCGCAGCCCCGGCAAAGCCCGAGCCCCAATCGCTGCCCCAAGCGCCATTGCCGCTAAAGATGCTGTCGAAGATATCGCCCCAGCCGCTGGCGCCCGCGCCGGCACCGTAGCCGCCGCCATACGCGCCGCCCGCGCCCGGCATGCCGCCAAACATGAGCATCTGGTCGTACTCTTTGCGCTTCTTCTCGTCCGAAAGCGTCTCGTAGGCCTCGCTGATCTCCTTGAACTTGGCCTCGTCGCCGCCGGCATCGGGGTGATATTTTTGCGCGAGCTTGCGAAACGCGCTCTTGATCTCTTTGTCGGAGGCGCTCTTGGATACGCCCAGGATGTCATAGAAGGTTTTGCCTGCAGCCATCGTAGCTCCTCTCCTGTTTCATCCGCCGCCCAGCAGACGGCGGCTCATGCTTTCATATGGCACTAGGCCAGAAAGGGCCCCGGGTGTTGCCCCGGGGCCCTTCTCAATTACTCCTCGGTGCTCTCAGCCGTATCGGCCGCAGCATCCTCGGGCGCCGCTTCGGGCTCCGGTGCGGGGCGCTTCTCGCCACCGTAGGTCACCGTCACCATCGCGGAGCGTAGGATGCGATCCGCCATGCGGTAGCCCTTCTGGTACACGTCGTTGACGGTCTCGTCGTACTGCGATGCGTCCTCGACGCGCCCCACAGCCTGGTGCTCGAGCGGATCGAACGCCTCGCCCTTGGGGTCGATGGGCTCAACGCCCTCGTGCGCAAACACATCGAGCAGCTTGGCATGTACCGCGTCAACGCCATCGACGAACTGCTTAAAGTCCTCGGAAAGCTCCTGGCTACGGGCATGGTCGATTGCACGCTCGATATCGTCAACCACCGGCAACAGCGCGGTGACAAGCTTCTCGGTCGCGCGCTCGCGCTCGGCGATACGCTCGTTGGCAGTGCGGCGACGGAAGTTCTCCCAGTCGGCCTGCAGACGGGCGGTACGCTCGGTGGCGTCCTTCGCCTTGTCCTCGGCGGCCTTCTGGGCCTCTGCCGCAGCATCGAGCTCATTGCGCACGTCGGCAAGCTCTTTCTGAGCCTGCTCGAACTTGAGCTTAAAGTCGTTGTCGGCGGCTTCCTCACCGGCGCGGATAGCGGCTTCCACCATCTCGTCCTCGGTCATCGTCGCCTCCTTGTTGGAATCCTCTACCTGGTTCTCGGCAGCCTCGGCGGCCGGGGCCTCGTTGGCCTCGGTATCGTCAACGGCCTCTACGGGAATCTTCACGTCCTTCTCCTCAGAGTCAACGGGGGCGGCGCCAGCGGCGGCCGCCTCCGTGCGAGCTTTACGGGCGGACATGATTATTTGTCCTCGTCGTCCACAACCTCGTAGTCGGCGTCGACAACGTCATCGTCGGCAGGCTGGGCGCCAGCGGCACCGTCGGTCTGCTGCTGAGCGTCGGCGTAGACAACCTGGGCCAGCTCGTAGGCCACGGACTGCAGGGACTCGCCGGCGGCCTTGATAGCCTCGACGTCAGAGCCCTCGAGCGCCTTCTTGGCGTCGGCGATAGCGGCCTCGGCCTTGGACTTCACATCGGCGGAAACCTTGTCGCCCAGCTCGTTGAGGGTCTGCTCGGTGGAGTAGCACAGGCTATCGGTCTGGTTGCGGACCTCGACCTCTTCCTTCTGCTTCTTGTCCTCCTCGGCATGAGCCTCGGCGTCCTTGACCATACGATCGACTTCGTCGTCGGAAAGCGCCGTGGAGCCGGAAATGGTGATCTGCTGCTCCTTGCCGGTGCCCTTGTCCTTAGCGGAGACCTTGACGATGCCGTTGGCGTCGATGTCGAAGGTGACCTCGATCTGCGGCACGCCGCGGCGAGCAGCCGGAATGCCGGTCAGCTGGAACTTACCGAGCGACTTGTTGTCGCGGGCAAGCTCGCGCTCGCCCTGGAGCACGTTGATCTCGACGCTGGTCTGGTTGTCGGCAGCGGTGGAGTAAACCTCGGTCTTGGAGGTCGGGATCGTGGTGTTGCGGTCGATCATCTTGGTCATGATGCCGCCCATGGTCTCGACGCCCAGCGACAGCGGGGTCACGTCGAGCAGCAGGATGCCCTCGACGTCACCGGTGAGCACGCCGCCCTGAACGGCAGCGCCGTCGGCAACGACCTCGTCGGGGTTCACGGACATGTTGGGCTGCTTGCCGGTCATGGTCTTGACCAGGTCCTGAACGGCGGGCATACGGGTGGAGCCGCCGACGAGGATGACCTCGGTCAGGTCGGAGAGCTTGAGCTTAGCGTCGCGCAGGGCGTTGGTGACAGGCTGCTTGCAGCGCTCGAGCAGGTCGCGGGTGATCTTCTCGAACTCGGCACGGGTCAGCGTGTAGTTGAGGTGCAGCGGGCCAGACTGGTTCATGGTAATGAACGGCAGGTTGATGGTGGTCTGCTGGGCAGCGGAGAGCTCCTTCTTGGCGTTCTCGGCGGCCTCCTTCAGACGCTGCAGGGCCATGGGGTCCTGACGCAGGTCGACACCGTTCTCCTGCTGGAACTTATCGGCCATCCAGTCGATGACGCGCTGATCCCAGTCGTCGCCGCCCAGGTGGTTGTCGCCCGAGGTGGACAGAACCTCAAACACGCCGTCGGCGAGGTCGAGGATGGAGACGTCGAAGGTACCGCCGCCCAGGTCGAAGACCAGGATGCGCTGGTCGGAGCCCTGCTTGTCCAGGCCATAGGCCAGAGCAGCAGCGGTCGGCTCGTTGACGATACGCTTGACGTTGAGGCCGGCGATCTTACCGGCGTCCTTGGTGGCCTGACGCTGGGCGTCGTTGAAGTAGGCAGGGACGGTGATGACGGCGTCGGTGACGGTCTCGCCCAGATACTTCTCGGCGTCGGCCTTCATCTTGGCGAGCACCATGGCGCTCACCTGCTCGGCGGTGTAATCCTTGCCCTCGATGTTGACGACGGCACGGCCGCCCTGGCCCTCCTTGACCTCATACGGCACGGTCTTGAGCTCGGAGGTGCACTCGGAGTACTTGCGGCCCATGAAGCGCTTGATGGAGAACACGGTGTTCTTGGGGTTGGTGACCGCCTGGTTCTTAGCTGCCTTGCCCACGACGCGATCGCCGTCGGCACGGAAGCCAACGACGGACGGGGTGGTGCGGTCGCCCTCGGCGTTCACGATGATGGTCGGAGAACCGCCCTCGAGGACGGCCATAGCGGAGTTGGTAGTACCAAGGTCGATACCAAGAATCTTACCCATTAGAAATTCCCTCTCTCTTGTGCGTTCGCGCCGCGTCGGCGGACTGCCGCGCGACGCTTCGGCTTGTCTTTCAGGATGTAGTGTATCCCCTTATGGGCCGGAATATACAAAATCTAAGTCAATTCATATAAGATTTCTTATCTCTGAGAGTTTAGGTTCGTAAAAGCGCAGGTAGATGCACTGTTTGAGTTCTCGGCAGATCTATTGAAATCTATGTAGAGTTGACTGAAGGTTGAGCCTGGAGCTGCGCAGGGCGGCTTTGGGGCGAGCCGGGGAAAGCGCGACCCGGTTTGGAAGCCGATTCCGGGATGTAGTTTCCCGCGGAGCGCTCAACTGGAAACTGCATCCCGTTTTGAGAGCGAATTCTGGGACATAGTTTCCGCTAGACGTCCATCGGGAAAGCGCGTCCCAGTCTGAGCGTCAATTCCGGGTCGCGCTTTCCGTAAGCGTGCTCAATTGCCCTTTATTTCAAGTCACCTTTAGCTAACATTTGCGCAGCTCAACGGCCCCACCTGCGTGTTTTTTAGTAAGCCGTGGCATACTCGGCGAACGGTATGAAGATGCCGGTCAGAGGGTATTGCAAACGGTCGCTGCCGTGGTATGTTTTTGCCCGAATCAAACCGACGCACATCGCCTGTAGCGTCGGTCAACAGAGAGGAAACTACCATGGCTCATCCCGTAATTGATGCCGACGAGTGCATCGCTTGTGGCGTTTGCGTCGACTCCTGCCCCGCTGGCGTTCTGGAGCTCCAGGACGTCGCTACCGTCGCTGACGAGGGCTCCTGCGTCGCCTGTGGCGCTTGCCAGGACGCTTGCCCCGCTGGCGCGATCACCGAGATCGTCGAGGAGTAACAACTCCCCCACTTGCACACTCAAAAGTACACCGTGCACAAAAAGGAGGCCTCCGCATCGCCGCGGAGGCCTCCTTTTGTTTGTGAGGATAACTAATATGGCACCGCCGCAGATTGCCGCTTAGGGACGTTTGCAGCGTCGGCTACGATAGATCGTCCTCGTAAGGCATTAAATCGGCAAGGTAGCCTTTCTCCTTGAGTATGGCCTCGATTTCGTCGAGGGTTTGTTCGTCTTCTGCTGCGATGCGGTGGAAGTGGTAGCCGCTGGTCACCGTCAGCAGCGGAAAGCTCTTGCCGCTGGCGATGTCGTGCAGGTAGCGCTCGATATCGCGGCGGTTGCGAATGTCCAGGTCGGCCGTGATCTTGCCGTACACGCGATGGTTGACGATCACGTTGAGCACGGCGCCGCCCGCATCGACGATGCTCGTGAGCTCATCGCCCGCCTGTTCCACGCTGTGGCGCACCTTGACCAGGCGCGTGGGCACAGCCGGACTGCTCGCGGCTTCTTGCAGCACGTAGCCGCGGTTGGTGGCGACGATATCGTGCCCGTCGGCGCGCAGCAGGGCGATGTCCTGCACCACGACCTGACGGCTCACGCCCACCTCGCGGGCAAGCGCGCTGCCCGAAACGGGATCTTTGGCCCCCTCGAGCACGGCCATGATGGCACGGCGACGCTCACGAGCATTCATTATTTACCGTCCAGCAGACGCAGGTGCTTAAGTGAGAGGTCGAGGATCGGCGCGGAGTGCGTCAGGGCGCCCGAGCTAATAAAGTCGACGCCCAGGTCGGCCAAGGCGCGAATATTGCCGGCATCCACGTTGCCCGAGCACTCGGTCTTGGCGCGGCCGTCGATAAGCTCGATGGCGGCGGCCATGTCGTCGTGCGTCATGTTGTCGAGCATGATGATGTCGGCACCGGCCTCAACGGCCTCGCGCACCATATCCAGATTCTCGCACTCAATCTCGACCGTCGTGGTAAACGACGCATGGGCGCGCGCCATCTCGATTGCGCGTGCCACGCCACCGGCGGCGTCGATGTGGTTGTCCTTGAGCATGACGGCCGTCGACAGGTTGTAGCGGTGGTTGCTGCCGCCGCCGATCTCGACTGCCGCCTTCTCGAAGACGCGCATGCCCGGCGTGGTCTTGCGCGTGTCGACGAGCACGGTCTTGGTGCCCTCGAGCGCCGCGGCCATCTGGTGCGTATAGGTGGCGATGCCGCTCATGCGCTGCAGGTAGTTGAGTGCCACGCGCTCGCCCGAAAGCAGCACGCGCGCGTCACCGCGCACCTGGCCCACATGGTCGCCGGCGTGCACCTCGTCGCCATCCGCGACATCAAACAGCACGGAGCTTTGCAGATCCAGCAGCTCAAAGGTGCGGGCGAACACGTCCAGGCCGGCGATGATGCCATCTGCCTTGGCGATGAGCTCAACGGTGGCGGGGCGCGCCGTGGGGCACACGCTCGCCGTGCTCACGTCCTCAAAGGTGATGTCCTCGCGCAGGGCCTGCAAAATCAGATCATCGACGACGAGCTTCATGGTAATGGGATTCATGGTCTACTCCTCCACGGCCTGCGTGCCGGCGGCACGGGCCAAATCATCGATTGCAAGGGTGTCGGCGCTCAGGGCGCGGTGACGTCCGTCGAGCGCGGGCTCGCCCGCCTGCTCCACGGCCAGCGACTCGCCGGTGCGCATACGCCAAGCGGCGCGACGACCCCAGACGAGGGACTCAAGCAGGCTGTTGGAGGCCAGGCGGTTCTTGCCGTGCACGCCGTTGCAAGCCGTCTCGCCGGCGGCGTAGAGCTCGGGCATCGAGGTGCGGCCGTCCTTGTCAACCCACACGCCGCCCATAAAGTAGTGCTGCGTGGGCGTGACGGGGATGGGCTCGTCCAAGATGTCGCGACCGTCCTCCAGGCAGCGCGCGCGGATGTTGGCAAAGTGCCCGGTCACCACGTCGCGCTCGACCGGGGCAAAGCTCAGCCACTCGTGCTCGGTGCCGTCCTGCTTCATCTGCTCGCGGATGGCGGCGGCGACCACGTCGCGCGGCTGCAGCTCGTCGGTAAAACGCTCGCCGGCGGCATTGAGCAGAATCGCGCCTTCGCCGCGGCAGCTCTCGCTGATCAGGAAGGTGCGGCCCGGCTGCGGCGAGAACAGGCCCGTGGGGTGAATCTGCACGTAGTCCAGGTGCTCCATCGTAATGCCGTGCTCCTGGGCGATGTAGCAGGCGTCGCCCGTGAGCTGCGGGTAGTTGGTCGAGTGGTCGTATACGCCACCGATGCCGCCCGTCGCCCACAGCGTATGGCAGGCGTGAATCTCAAACGGCTTGCCGGCATGCACGCCCTCGGCGGCATTTATCAGCTCGTCGGCGGGACGAGCCGAATCGTCCTCGTCCACGGGAACGGCGATGACGCCGGTGCACACCGTGGCGCCGTCGCGCTCGCCGGTCAGAATGTCGGTCATGGCCACGTGCTCAAGAATCTGCACGTTGTCCAGCTTGCGCACGGCCTGGAGCAGCTTGGTCGTAATCTCCTTACCCGTAATGTCGGCATGGAAGGCGATACGCGGGCGGCTGTGCGCGCCCTCGCGAGTGAAGTCGAGGCTGCCATCGGCCTTGCGCTCAAAGTCCACGCCCATGGCCAGCAGGTCGTTGATGACCGAGCGGCTCGAACGGATCATGATGTCGACGCTCTCGCGGCGGTTCTCGTAGTGGCCGGCGTGCATGGTGTCCTCAAAGAAGGCATCGTAGTCCGAGCCCTCGGGCAGCACGCAAATGCCGCCCTGCGCGAGCATCGAATCGCACTCGTCGACAGCGCCCTTGGAGAGCATGATCACGCGCATGCTCGTCGGCAGGTTGAGAGTCGCATACAGGCCCGCCACGCCGCAGCCGGCAATAACGACGTCGCACTCCATATCGGGGTATTGCTTGGTTTCCACAGGAATCCTCTCCCTTGAATGTGACATAAGGGACCGTCCCTCATGCCGCATTGTTCTAGCACGCTGCGTACTCGAGCATGCGGTCGAGCGTGAGCTTGGCCTGATCGGCGGCCTCGTCCGACACGCCAATCTGCACCTCGCCCTCGCCCGTCTCTAGGCAGCGCACGAGCTTTTCGAGCGTGATGAGATCCATGTTGACGCAGGTGGGCTGCACCGCGGGGAAGTAGAACTTCTTGCCGGTGCCCTGGCAGCGGCGCTCGAGCTCGTAGAGCACGCCACGGACCGTCACGATAATGAACTCGCTCGCGTCGGACTCCTCGGCGTACTTGATGATGCCGGCGGTGGAGCCGATGTAGTCGGCCTCGGCCAAGACGTCGGCCTTGCACTCAGGATGCGCCAGCACGAGCGCGTCGGGGTGGGCCTCCGTCGCGTCGACAATCTGCTCGACGGTGATGATGTGATGGCGCGGGCAGTAGCCGTTGTTGAGAATGACGTGCTTTTGCGGCACCTGCTCGGCTACGAAGCGGCCGAGGTTTTGGTCGGGAATGAACAGGATATGCTGCTGCGGCAGCTCGGACACGATCTTGACGGCGTTGGAGCTGGTGACGCACACGTCGCTCCAGCTCTTGATCTCGACCGTGGAGTTGACGTAGCAGACCACGGCCAGGTCGTCGCCGTACTCGGCGCGCGCCGCGTCGACCGTCTCGCGCTTGACCATATGAGCCATGGGGCAGTCCGCGCCCGGCTCGGGCAGCAGCACGGTCTTGGTGGGGTTGAGCAGCTTGGCGCTCTCGCCCATAAACTCCACGCCGCACAGCACGATGGTCTGCTGCGGCAGGCTCTTGGCGAGCTTAGCCAGGTAGAAGCTGTCGCCGACGTAATCGGCCACAGCCTGGACCTCGGGTGCCACGTAATAGTGTGCCAGGATCACCGCGTCGCGTTGGGTTTTAAGTTGCTGAATGGCCTCGACGAGCTCTGCGGGCACCAATGCCGCGCGCTCCGTTGCCGTCGTTGCCGATGCCAGGCCGGCCGCAATGTCGCGTGCAAGCTCCGATGCATCCATGTTCGCGCTCTGTGCCATCAAGGCCCCTCTCTTTTGGCGAATCTTGGGGCTTTAGTATGACACCTAGGTTTACAGCTGACAAGACAGCTGTAAACCTAGGTGTAAAGTTGAAATAAAGATTCAATCATGCGGCAGGTCCATTTTCGAACTGGCAAGCTGAGGATAGCCGAGCTCTCGATAGCGCAGGAGGCATCTTTCGCCACCGCAATACCGCTCGGCGCGAGTTGCGCGACGTGGGGCGCAAATGGGACACGCCTCCGCGAGCGGTCCGCACCCAATGTGGCAAAATCGAACTACTAAGGGGGCTCAGAATGCTCAAGATTATTGCCTGCGACGACGACGTCGCTTTTCTAGATAGACTGCACCGGATGATCGACCGTTGGTCGAGCGAGACGGGCACGGCGGTCGATGTTGCGCTCGTCACGCGCGGCGAGGACCTGCTGGCGCGCCATGCCGCGTCGCGCGCCGACATCATCCTGCTCGACATGATCATGCCGCTCGTCAACGGCATGGACACCGCGCGCGAACTGCGCCAGGCCGATACCGCCGTGCGCCTGGTGTTCCTCACCTCATCGCCCGAGTTTGCACTGGAGTCCTACGAGGTCCGCGCCTTCGATTATCTGCTCAAGCCCGTGGCCTACGAGCGCCTAGCGCAGTTGCTCGACGAGCTTTCGAGCATGCGCCCGGCGGCAACCGACGAGCTCGTGATCAAAACTTCCTTTGGCTACCACGCCCTGCGCCTGTCCGACATCGAATATGCCGAGGCGCGCAACAAGCACGTGGTCTTCCACCTGCGCGACGGACGCGATATCGAGGCACTCGAGTCGTTCCGCAGCGTCGAGGACCGCTTGGAGCAAAACGCGGTCTTCTTTAAATGCCACCGCAGCTACCAGGTCAACCTGCGCAATATCGATCACTTTGACCGCACGGACATCGTCATGCGCTCGGGCGCGTGCATCCCGCTTTCGCGCAGCTGCAAGCAGGGATTCCAAGACGCCTACTTTGCGGTGCGCTTTGAGGGTGGGAGACACTGATGGTCTCCTCGGTCGAAATGGTCCTTTGGGCAATCCACCACGCCACGACGCTGCTCTTTGGCGTCTTTGCCTCGGCGGCGCTGTGCGGTGTCGAGATCAACCGGCGTCATGCGCTTGAACTGGTGCTGGTCGGCGTCGTGACCGGCGCTGCCTTTTCGATCGCCAATGCCGTCGGCGGCGAGCTTTTCGCCCGCCAGGTATATCCGCTCGTCGTGCATCTGCCGCTCGTCATCTATTTGTGCGCGCGCTACCGCCTGAGCCCGCTGCTTGCCGTGCTCGGCATTACGAGTGCCTATCTGAGCTGCCAGTTCAGCAATTGGATGGGCATCGCCGCATTTGCCGCAACCGATTCTCAGATCGCGTACTATCTGGCGCGCATCGCGACCACACTCGCCGTCTTTGCCGTCCTGCTGCATTGGGCCGGCGACATCGGTCCGCGCTTGGCGATTAAAAGCACCACCGAGCTGGGCATCCTTTTAATCCTGCCGCTCGTCTATTACATCTTTGACTACGCCACCAACGTCTACACCACGCTGTTCCACTCGGGCTCGGTGGTGACAGTTGAGTTTTTGGCATTTGCGCTCTGTGCCTTCTATCTTATGTTTCTTGCCGTTTACCTGCGCGAATACGAAGAAAAGGAAACCGCCGAGCGAGAGCGTTGGATGCTCGAAACCCGCGACAGCGCCGCCATCAAAGAGCTCGAGGCTTGGCGTCAATCTGGGCGCGAGCTGTCGATTCTTCGCCACGATATGCGCCACTTCCTACGCGGCCTGGCCGCTTTAATTGAAGAGGGCCACACCGACGAGGCGCTCGATCGCATCGATGAGCTCTGCGAAGCCGGCGACCGCACCGCCGTACGCCGCTTCTGCGCCAACGAGACCGTAAACATCGCGCTTTCGTCATTCAACTCAGATATCAATAGAAACGGCATTACCGCCAACCTGCGCGCCGCCGTACCCGAAACCGTCCACGTAGGTGACGCCGACCTGTTTAGCGTGCTCTCAAATGCCTTGGAAAACGCTATCACCGCCGCAAGCGCCGCACCCCAAGGAAAGCGATTCGTCGACCTTGACCTGCGACTTGAGGACGGCCAGCTGTTGCTGTTAGTTTCCAACACGTTTGACCGCGCGCCGCGCATGGTCGACGGCATGCCCGTAGCCGGGCACACCGGACACGGCTTTGGAACCAAGAGCATTAAGCTTGCCGTCGAACGCATGAACGGCAACTGCCAGTTCCGCATTAACGGCGATCGGTTTGAGCTGCGCGCTGTGATGTAGAAGTGCGGCGCCGATCTCGCGGCGTGTCTTGCCCGCCAGGCAATCGCTCACCGGCGCCAATCCGCTACAGCGGAGCGGCCGCCGGGGTCAGCTGCTTGATGTATGCCCACATGCGCTGCTTGGCGGCTTTGTCAGTGAGCGCCGCCTCAAAACCGTCGAGCGCGAGCACGCGGCGACCCTGCACATGGGCGACCAAGCCGGGCTTGAGCATGGCGGTGTCGAAGTCATCGATTGCCACGAGCATATCGGCGTAGGTCTCGCGCATGGCGTCAGCCGCGTTGTTGTCGAGCAGTAGCACCGCCTCGGGGTCCAAAGCCTCAAGCGCCTCACGGAACAGCTCGCACGGCAGAGTCTCGCCCACCGCGACCGCTCCGTCACCCACGCCGGCGACGCTTGCCAGCACGCAAAAATCCTCGGGCGCGTAGCCGATGGCCCCAAGCGCCTTGCGCAACGCCGCGCCATCCGGGCCGGCGGCAAGCTCGCCACCCGAACGCTCGGCCTCGTCCAAATCGCCTTTGACCAGCACGATCGGCGAGCACGCGTTGCCCGCGATACGCACGCCACGACCCGCGAGCGATGCGAGCTCCTGCTCGGTCGCCTGGGCGATGGCTTCTTTTTTCTGGCTTTGTGACGTGGGCATGCGCTCTCCAATCGTTTGCGTGCCCACCATTATATAAAAGAGCTGCCCGCGAGTGGTTGCTTTGCGGGCCACTGGGTATAAGCACGGTCGTACTGAGTTTTACGCGGCTGAGCCGCGTCGCATTATGGAGGTCACCATGGCTGACATTAAGCAGATTACGCCCGAGAACTTCGATTCCATCGTTAACGACGGCCTGCCCGTGCTAGTCGATTTTTGGGCGCCCTGGTGCGGGCCCTGCCGATCGCTCTCGCCCATCGTTGACGAGGTGGCAGACGAGCTGGCTGGCAAACTTGCCGTTGCCAAGTGCAACGTCGACGACAACCAGGACCTGGCCATGAAGTATGGCGTCATGAGCATCCCCACGCTGATTGTCTTTAAGAACGGCGAGGAAATTGACCGCTCGGTCGGCGCTCTGCCCAAGGCGAGGCTGCAGGCGCTGCTGGAGAAGCATCTGTAATACGCTTGTTACTTGCCCGCCGTCCATGAGCGGTTTTGCACCGCTCGCCGGACTGCCGGGTGCGGCGCGTGCGACCACGGATAGTATGGTAGTTACAAACAGCCCCCAGTGAACGGGTGCGGGTCAGACGGACTCGCACCCGTTTTCTTCATTGCTTATTTGTTGCCACAAGATTTGTTATGGATTTAAAAATTCTGAGCCGATAGCGCGTTCGTAAGACTGGATCGTTTCGGCATTTGCCCTCTCGATATCATTAAGCGGTGATGTCATCGCATCAAATTCCTCAGGCGAGTATATGCCTTCATACCAATCCTTATTGTCGAAATACTCTTGAATCTTCTCATTCTTGAACTTGCGACCATGGCGTGCATATATTTCGTTTCTTGCCAAGCAAAGCTCCCATGTGCTCATGCCCATTGCTCGGATTTCCGCCTCGGCATAACGCCGCGAGTCGCTTTCAGAAAGTAAGTATCCGTCTACTGTCGAACTCTTCGCATCACAGTAATAGGAAAAGCTATCCATAACCTTATGTGATTGATCATCAATATATGACACGACAACCGTACGGCTATCGCCCGAATCGCTACCGAGCGTCGACCGATATGCGAGTTTGCAAACCCCGTCCGAGTCAACCACAACGCTCCGAGGGATGATCGAAGCCTGGCCACCGCTCACCCCTGTTTCTTTAACGACCCAATTCTCTGGATTTGATAGCATCCCTTTTGAAGATCCCGTTACCTTAACATTCACCATCATCTCGGGAAAGGCGGCTGAATTACTAGACATCACCGTCAATTCTGCCTCGCCTTCACCGCCAGCCGCATCTTCTTCATATGAATTTTCCGGCTCGGCTTCATCGGCATCCGTTTCATATATCGAGCTTTGATGGCTTTGAGCTGATTCCGATGAAAGATGACTGCTCCCGGATCGACTCCAGACGAAATAGCCGCCAACGACGATGACGGCCACCAGGCCAATTATCACTATTTTATTTGAATCGAATCCGCCAATTAACCCAATTGCCCTTTTACCGAGCTCGTTGCCGGAATCCTCTGCCCCTGCTCTCCCCTTCGCATTTTCTTGGACATCGAATGACATCCGCTCATTCTCTGCGGTCGGCCGATCCGCATCAGAAGATACTTTCGCAGCACAGACGATATGAGCAGGACATAAAAACATTGAGAGCCCCTGCTGCATGAAAGACCGCGGATTAGGCCGACAATGGTGAGTGTCTAATTCAGCCGCGGCGGCCACGCCGCATTCATGGAAGGGGCTCCCATGCTCGATACT
>DBFVZT010000043.1:0-43818 GCA_048486575.1 Collinsella sp.
GCCCGCGGATATTAGCTTGCCAGGCAAGCGTCGACTAAGCCATGCAGCGTGCGCGGGCTCTCCCGACGGGAAACGAAAAAGCCCGGTTTCAAACCGGGCTCGAACGAACATGCCTATTGACAATGGCTTTCTCATATTAGATTGAGGCCCGGTGACTTGAATCAGAGGTCATCCCGGGCCCATCAGAGCTCACAGAGCTCTTGGTTGCTTTGGTCTCGCTCTTCACGGCGCTTATCGAACTTTCCGAGGCACTCAAGCAGCATTCGAAGCATAACAAGTCGCTGCCATTAAGGCACTGACCTCTTGACCAAGCAACGGCGCTGCCCAGCTATCACCCTTGGGCTGCCGTCAACTTTATTCTATCCGCGAGCATCTGGTTTACCAAATGGATTTTCGGTAAAGGAAGCACGGCACGCCCGCAAAACCACTACGCCCCAAGTGCCGCCATGGGAATCACCGCCACGCCGTCGTCGCGTGTGTAGGCAATGCTCCCCTTTCCAACCACGACCGCCAAAAACGCCGGCGTGGCATTCTGGGCGGCAGGATTGGAGAGCACTTTCCTCTCCAGCGCCTTGAGATTTCTCGCTCCATCGTCTGCTTTCGCATCACTCAGCTTGACCTCGATGGCTCCCCAGCGCCCGTCGTGCTCAACGATCAGATCGACCTCAAGGCCCTTCTCATCTCGGAAATAATGGACACTGTTGTCGACACCGCCGTAGGTGGAAAGGAACACGCGCACGTCGCGCAGGACGAGATTCTCAAAGAGCATCCCCAGCGTTTGCATATCGCCAAGCAGCCGCTCAGGGGTAGCCCCCAGCAACGCCGCCGCAAGTGACGGGTCACAGAAGTAGCGCTTGGGGCGCACGCGAACGCGGGCCTTCGAGCGCATGGGCGGCTCCCATCCGCACAGGTCCTCGGTCAGCTTGAGCCTGTTGAAGAGGTCCAAGTACGCAGCGATGGTCCTCTCGTCGGGGCCCGCCTCACCGTACGAGGCGTCCTTTACGAGCGTCTTGTACGTGACAGCCTGGCTCTCGTTCATGGCAAGAGCTCGCAAAAGGCCGTGTGCAAGCTCGGGCGACATGCCCTCGTCCAGCACGTTGACGTCGAGCACCGAGTGCACGTACTGGCTTGCCGTCTCTCGCGCAAGATCTTCCGAAAGCCCAAGATTTGCAGGCCAACCGCCCCTGCAGCACCAGCGGGCGACGTCATCCACCGTGCTCTCGCGACGCTGAGGGGCAAAATCCTCGCCCTTAAAGAGGCTTGCCAGTGACACGAGCGGCTCGCCGTCGCCCGACTCACACAGGGCCATGGGGCGCATTGACAGACGGGCGATCCTACCCGTGCCGGAATGACGAACATGGCTGCGCTCCTCGCTTTTGAGCGCGGTCGAGCCCGTGAGCAAAAGTGTCCCCCGTTCGTTGCCGCTCGCGTCCACGAAACGCCGGGCGGCATCCCAAACCTCGGGCACCTCCTGCCATTCATCGACCAGGTGTGGCGCATCGCCGATGAGCGCCAGGCTTGGGTCGACCTCTGCCGCCGCACGCTGCGCAGGCTCATCGAGCCTGGAGACGCTCGCCGAGCGAGAGAGCGCCGTCCAGGTCTTGCCGCACCATTTGGGGCCGTTGATCTCCACACAGCCAAACGCCCGCATAAGGGTGTCGAGGCGCTCCTCTATGAGCCGGGGCCTATATCCCTTTTGGGTCAATCTCTTTGGTGCATCCATAGACGACCGTCCCTCTCTATCACGCGATATGCGAAATTACGCCATTCTCAATGCTGATTTTACGCTACTTTCAATGTAGTTTTTACGCCATGACAGATGTAGTTTTTACGCCATTTTCATTGAAGGTTTTACGCTTGGCATCCTTAGCGCGACCCATTCCGAGCATCACATCAGAGCGTGCTTGGTTATCTCCGCTCGCACATCTCGGCAAACGAAATCAGCTTGGCATCTCCCCTGCTCGCCGCAGCTTCCTGACATCCTTGCGTAAAGCCTCGCTTCGAGAAGATCGCATAGCTTTTGTGCTGCCGCCTAAAGAGCTCGCTTCGATGCACGAGCTTTTGCAGCACGTCTTCGCCCACCGGTTCATTGCGCCATTTGCATTCCGCAAACAGCGCAGTGCCCTCGCCATCGTCAACAATCAAGTCGATTTCTTCCTGCGTATGCGTGCGATTATCCGTCCCCCACCAGCGCCCAACGCTTGCCGGAACCACATCAAGCTGGCCCGCCCGCGCGAGTTCGTACACGTATTGTCTGCATATAAGCTCAAAGACCGTACCCATGTAATCCGATACGTGCGGCTCAATGCGCTCATACGCCATCTCGGCCATATCGTTTTGAATCAGCCCGATGTTCTGCGGAACAAACTTGTACCAGAACCTAAACATCTGATCGCTCAGCAGATACACGGCTCGCTTATTGCTCGTCTCGTTTAGGGGCAGCTCGCGCTCGACAATCCCAAGCGACGCCAGCTTATCCACATAGCTCTTTACGTTGCTCGCAGGGATTCCCGTAGAGCTCGCAATCTCCGAGATCTTCGAGCGCCCCTGGGCAATTGCTTGCACGATCGCATCATATTGCTCGGGATTGCGGCACTCCTGCAATAGCAGGTTACTCGGCTCCTCAAAGAGATAGCCCGTAGGAGTAAGAAAAAGACGTTTGATGTTGTCCTTGAGCGGTGCGGCAGGATCGACTTTCTCGATATATGCAGGAATGCCACCCGTCATGCCATAGCAAACTGCAGCGTCTTCGCGACCCATGCTCTGCCACAGGCCGAGGGTCGTCATAAAATCGAGCGGCATGATCTTAAACTGGGCCGTACGCCTACCGTATAGTGGGCTCTCGTAGCCCAACACCTGTTCCTCCATAAACGAAAGAGACGAGCCGCATAGGATCAGCATTAGCCTGGTCTCTTTGTATAAGTGGTCGATCTTGTCTTGCAGCAACGAGCTGATCTCGGGATTCGATTGGGCGAGATAGGGATACTCGTCAATCACGACAATCAAACGCTCCGTTCGAGCCATGGTGACCAATGCATCGAACGCCTCGTCAAAACTACGAAACGACACGCCTGCAGCACCAACCGAGCCTGCAAGTATCGCCTGGCTAAAGCCGTGCAGGTTTGCCTCCGCATTGGTACGACGAGCTTGAAAGTAAATAGCCTTCTTGCCTTGGATGAACTCTGTGATAAGGCGCGTTTTACCCACACGACGGCGGCCGTAAATCACAGGCATCTCAAAGGAGTCCGTGCCATACAGTCGATTGAGCTCGGACATTTCCGCTGTTCTTCCGACAAACATAGACCATCCTTCCTTTACGTTATAGCTAGCTATATTATACCTTCCTATAATATAGCTAGCTATAACGTAATTCGACAAGCGGCGCACACGAAAGGGGCGGTACACCACCGCACGTGGACCGTTCCGGAAAATGCATCCCGTTCTGGAGCCAAAAACTGGGCCGTAGTTTCCGCCAAACATGCCATCCGTTCATCCCATTCTGAGGCTTGAATCCGGAACACAGTTTCCGCTCCAAACAAAAGGCCCCGGCTCGCGATGGAGCTGGGGCCAAAGGCGCAGCATATACAGTTGATGTTGAGCGCGAACAGCTCGTCAGCAATGACCGTCCGCGCCCTACCCTACCCGCGGTTGCGGACGCGGCTGTAGGGCGTATCCACCATGGGCAGATCCGGACGCAGCTTGCCGTCAAATGCGCGATAGGCGTTCTGTACGGCGGGCGCCGTGGGAATCGTTGCGATCTCGCCGATGCCCTTGCCGCCGTATGCCACGGGCAGTAGCTCGTCCTTCTCCACGTAGATGGCGTGGATATCCGGAATCTCGGGCGCACGGAACAGCCCGAGCGTGCCGTACCTTGCCTGGGGCACGCAGTCCTTGAGCGGCCAGTCCTCGGTAAGCGCATAGCCCATACCCATAAGCACACCGCCTTCGATCTGACCCTGGATGGAGATGGGGTTGACCACCTTGCCGGAATCGTGCGCGGCATAGACCTCGCTCACGCGGCCGTCATCGTCCAGAATGACCACATGCGTGGCAAAGCCGTAGCAGATGTGGCTCTTGGGATTGGGAACGTCGGCGCCCAGCTTGTCGGTCGGCTCCAGGTACACGTAGCCAAACTCGCATCCCTCGAGCGCCTTGATGGCGGCCGCGGGATCCTGAGGATGCATACCCTGGCCGGCGACGAGCTCCTGCGTGTGCAGCTGATAGGCGCGACCGTCGTCGTACTCGATCTTGACGCCGTCGCCATGCGCATTCACGGGAGCGGCGGGCGCAGACTTGCCGGCCTCGATATCAAGCATGGCATCGCGCAGCAGGAAGGCGGCACCGCGCACGGCCTCGCCGGTCACGACCGTCTGACGCGAACCAGACGTGGTGCCGGAGTCGGGAGCGTTCTCGGTGGAGCACTCGCCGTTGGCAATGCAGCTCAGCGGCAGACCGCAGGCCTCGGCAACGTCCTGCAAAAAGACGGTGTTGCAGCCCTGGCCGATGTCGGACGTGGCGGCATAGACCACAGCCACGCCGTCCTCGATGCGAATCTTGCAGCGGCCGGCATCGGGCAGGCCCACGCCCACGCCGGCGTTCTTCATGGCGCAGGCGATACCGGCGTGTCCGGGATGCGCATAGTAGGCATCCTTGACCTCGAGCAGTGTCTCCTTAAGCGCCGTGGAGCAGTCGGCAATCTGGCCGTTGGGCAAAACCTCGCCCGGCTCGATGGCGTTACGGTAGCGGATCTCCCACGGATCCAGGCCGACCTTCTCTGCCAGCAAGTCGATCAGACTCTCGAGCGCAAACTCGGACTGGCAAACGCCAAAGCCGCGGTACGCGCCGGCGGGCGGGTTGTTGGTGTAGTAGCCAAAACCGCGAATGTCGGTGTTCTGGTACTTGTAGGGGCCAACGGCATGCGTGCAGGCGCGCTCGAGCACCGGGCCGCACAGCGACGCGTAGGCGCCGGTATCAAAGTTGATCTCGCAATCCAGACCGGTAAAGTTGCCCTCGGCGTCGCAACCCAGTGTAAAGGTGCCGTCCATGGCGTGGCGCTTGGGGTGGAACGCAAGCGACTCGGCGCGCGTGAGCTTGCACTTCACAGGACGCTGGAGCTTATATGCGGCGAGCGCGGCCAGGTGCTGGATGGACACGTCCTCCTTGCCGCCAAAGCCGCCACCCACGAGCATGGTCTCGACGACCACGCGCTCGGGCTCGTTATCCCAGCCAAACATGTGGGCGCACTCTTTGCGCGTGTCGTAGGCACCCTGGTCGGTCGACTGCACCTTGACGCCGTTCTTGTAAGGAAATGCCACGGCGCACTCGGGCTCCAAGAAGGCATGCTCGGTAAAGGGCGTGGTAAAGCGCTGCGTCACGGTGAACGCGCTTTCGGCCAGCGCCTTGGCGGCGTCGCCGCGCGTCACGTGACGGCTCTGGCACACGTTGTCCTTGAGCTCCACCGTGTTGCCGAAGGCAAAGTAGCTGTCATGCAGGCGCGGGGCGTCGGCGGCCCTGGCCTCGACAATGTTGCGCACGGGCTCCAGCGGCTCGTAATCGATCTTTACGAGCTTCTTGGCCTTCTCGAGCGTCGCCTCGTCCTCGGCAACCACCAGCACGATGGCATCGCCCACGCAACGGGTGATATCGCCCTGAGCGATCATGACGTCCCAGTCCTGGATAAGGTGGCCGACCTGGTTGACCGGCACGTCCTCGGCGCGCAGGATGCCCACCACACCGGGCAGGGCCTCGGCCTTGGAGGTGTCGATGGAGAGCACGCGGGCGCGCGGATACTTGGAGCGCACGGCGCTGGCGTAGGTCAGGCCCGGCTGATCGAGCTCGTCGATGTCGTCGGGATACTTGCCCTCACCGAGCACCTTCTTGCGCACGTCGACACGGAAGGCGCGCTTGCCCACGCCGTAGTCATCGCCGCGCTCCAGGTCCTCATCGATCTGCTTTTCGCCGCGGAGCACCGCAGCGGCCAGCGAGATGCCCTCGATAATCTTTTTGTAGCCGGTGCAGCGGCAGACGTTACCGCGAATGGCGTACTTAATCTGCTCCTCGGTGGGCTCGGGGTCCTCGGCGATGAGCGCTGCGCCCGCCATGACCATGCCGGGAATGCAAAAACCGCACTGCACGGCGCCCACGGCGCCAAAGGCGTACACAAAGGCCTCGCGCACGTCCTCGGGCAGGCCCTCGACGGTCACGATGTTGCGACCGGCAGCAAGAGCAGTGGTCAGCACGCACGCCTTGACGGCCGCACCGTCCACATGGATGGTGCAGGTACCGCAAGCACCTTCGGAGCAGCCGTCCTTGGCGGAATGGATATGCAGGTCGTCGCGCAGGTAGCGCAGCAGCGGTTTATTCTCCGTCGTCGTGCGCTCCACGCCGTTAACGGTAAAAGTGAATTCCTGTGCCATGGTGATTCCCTTCTACACGCCGGCGGCGATGCCGGTGCGGTCGTGGATGGCGCCATGCGGGCAGACGACGGCGCACATGCCGCACGACAGGCAGTCCGCGCCGTCGATATGGGCGCAGTTGTCCTCGATGCGGATAGCGCCGGCAGGGCACTTTTTAGCGCACATGCCGCAACCGATGCAGCTCGTGTCGCAGATCTTGCGAGCAATGGCGCCCTTATCGGTGTTGTTGCAGCGCACTAGGATGTTCTGGTAGCCGGGAACGAAGGCAATCACGCGCTGCGGGCACGCCATGCCGCACAGGCCACAGCCCGTGCACTTTGAGCGGTCCACGCGGGCGATGCCATCGACCAGCGCAATGGCGCCGTGGGGGCAGGCCGTGACGCAGGCGCCACAGCCAATGCAGCCTTCGCTGCAGTGGGCGTCGCCGCCTGCGGAGGCGCAACCGCTTCCGCAGGCAACGTAGGCCACGTTATGTTGAATGGATTTGGCCATAAGAGACTCGCCTATTTCTTAAGAAGGTACGAATAGTTGTCGCGCACAGCCCTGATGGTCAGGCGGACGGCCTCGGGAAGACCGGTGTTGACGGCATCGACCGAGACGGTGCGGACCGTGCCGGCGACGCGAACCTTAAAGTGGTCCTCGTCCACGGCCAGGAAGCCCTCGTTCTCGGAGTTCTCCATGTCCTCCTCGCTCCAGAACAGGGTGAGCTTGTCCTTGTAGGGACGACCCTCCTGGTAGGGGCAGAACACGGCGCAGTTGCCGCACTCGTTGCACATGCCGTCGACATGGACGACCTGATGCTTGGCCAGGCCCGGCACTTTAATTGCCACGTTGGCGCGGTTGGGGCACACGTCGCAGCAGACCTCGCACACCGAGCCGCAGCCCAGGCAGCGAGTCTTGGTGCAGTTGCGCTTGTCGCGGCACAGCGACCCCTTGCGCTCGTAGCAGGTGTCCTCGCGGCCGGCCTGAGCATTCTGGTCGGCGTACTTGTTAAAGTCGACACCGGCAATGGCACGGGCGACCTCGGCGGCATCGGCGATAGCCTCGACCACGGTGGCCGGACCGCGACGGCAGTCACCTGCAGCCCAGACGCCCTCGACGCCGGTGGAGGTGGCGGCGAGGCGGCCGCGACGGTCGTGCTCGACGCCCGCGGCGTCGTACAGGCTGGCGTCGATGCCCTCGCCCACGGCGCAGATCACCGTGGTGGCGGGAAGCTCGACGGTCTCGCCCGTGGCGACGGGGCTGCGACGGCCGCTTGCATCCGGCTCGCCAAGCTCCATAACATCGCAGGTCAGCACGGCGCCGTTGAACGCCTTGGGCGCCAGCAACTCGCAGAACTCAACGCCGTCGGTAAGAGCAAGATCGAGCTCTTCCTCGTCAGCGGGCATCTGCTTCTTGGTGCGGCGATACACCAGGCGCACGTTCTTCACGCCAGCCAGACGCTTGGCCACGCGGGCCGCGTCCATGGCGGTGTTACCGGCGCCAATGACCACGACGTCCTCGCCCAGCTCGAGTTTCTCGCCCTTCTTGGCGGCCTCGAGGAACTCCAGCACGTCGAGCTCGGCACCCTCGCCTAGGCCCGCAGAGCCGGGCATCCAGGCACCGGTGGCCACGACCACGTCGGTAAAGCCCTGGGCCTTGAGCTCGTCAATGGAATCAACGCGAGCGTTGAGCTGCACCTTGGCGCCAAAGGCCAGGCAGAGCTCGGCATCGTGGGAGATATCGTCGCTCGCGATGCGGAACTCGGGAATCACGTGACGGACCACGCCACCGAGCGAATCGCGGGCCTCGAAGATAGTGACGGGCACGCCGGCACGCGTCAGGAAGAACGCGGTCGCCAGACCGGCCGGGCCGCCGCCGATAACGGCAACGTTGCGCTCGCCGTCGTTTGCGATGGCCTGGGCGCGCAGCTTGGGCAGCACGGCGGTCATGACCTCGCGGGCGGCCTTGAGCTTGCTGGCGCGAATCTGGGCGCCCTCGGGCTCGTAAAATGCACGCTCGCAGGCACGACCGCAGGGATGCGGGCAGATGGTGCCGGTAATGAACGGCAGGGCGTTGCGCTCGATGATGATGTTGAGTGCGTCCTCGTAGCGGCCCTCGTCAACAGCCGCCAGGTAGGCGGGAATGTCCTGCTGGATGGGACAGCTCGTACGGCACGGCGTGGTAAAGCAGTCGGAAAGCGGGCTCTTGCCGGCGACCTTACGGTCGGGCAGCGGACGCAACGGCTTCTTGTAGAGCGGGTTGGTGAGCGAATCGGCCTGGATCGCAGTCACGGCCTCGAGAGAGACGCCCTCAAACGGCTTGCCATCCAGGTCGGTAAACTCGCCAGCCATTTGGCTAAAGCGCTCGTAGCCACCGGGCTTGAGCACGTCGGTCGCCAGGGTGACGGGCCAAATGCCGGCGTCATACAGGGCGCGGATGTTGTAGACCGTGGCGCCGCCGGAGTAGCTGATGCGCAGCTTGCCATCGAACTGCTCGGTAATGCGGCGGGCGGCCTCAATGGTCAGCGAGAACAGCGAACGGCCGGACATGTACATCTCGGTAGAGGGCAGCTCGTTCCTCGTCACATCGACGGGGAAGGTGTTGGTGAGCTTGACGCCAAACTCAAGACCGCGCTCGGCGCACAGGGCAATCAGGCGCTCGAACATGGGCACGGCGTCGACCCACTGCAGGTCCTCACGGAAGTGCGTGTCATCGAAGACGATGTAGTCAAAGCCCAGCTCGTTGAGGCGCTGGCGGGCAAACTCATAGCCCAGCAGCGTAGGGTTGCACTTGATGTAGGTGTTGAGGCCCTTCTCGGTGATCAGATAGGTCGCGATGCGCTCGATCTCGGCCGGCGGGCAGCCATGCAGCGTGGACTCGGTGATGGAGTTGGAGACGCGTGCCGGGATGGACTCGACAAACGCGGCGTCGACATGCTCAAACTTGTCCAGATTGGCAAGCGCCCATGTGCGGCACTCGTTCCAGACGTCAGAGCCGCTGGCGTCCTTCATGCCCTCAATGTAGGCGTCGACCTTGGGGCTCTTGATGCCCTCCAGATCATAACCCACGGACATGTTGAAGACAAAGCCGTCCGGGCTGCCCAGGCCGTACTCGCGAGCGATCAGGTGGCAGGCGAACCATGCCTTCACGTACTCGGCAAAGGCCTGCGGAACCTCGAGCTCGGTCGACCATTCGCAGTTGTAGCACTCGTCCTGAGCCACGATGCAGGGCTTGTTCACACACTTGGAGAGCTCCTCGCCGTCCATAACCTGAACGGTCTTGAGCTCAAAGAAGCGCGAGCCGGCAACATAGGATGCCACGATGTTCTGGGCAAGCTGTGTGTTGGGGCCAGCGGCCGGGCCAAACGGAGTCTCGATGCGCTCGTCAAAAATGGGAAGCGCGCCCTCCTGGTTGGTCGTGACCATCTTGCGCACGCCAAAGATGGCGTCCTGGGTCTTGTGCTCCTCGATGATCCAGTTCATCAGCTGCGAAAACGGGATCGGCCTCATGATGTCGCTCATAGTGAGCTCCTCTCTGTAACGCCCGGCGAGACCGCGCGGCGGGCGCAAATACGGTGTAGCGCTAGCACAGCGCCGGCGACCCCGCGGAGGTCGCCTATACGCGCGTCGGATGCGGCGAAACATCCGACGCGCGTGAATCTACTTGTAATTAGTAGGCGCGATCGTTGAGCGTGCTCCAGAGCTTCTTGGACTCGGCCATGGTCCACGCGTTGATCTTGTCCTCATCAATGCCAACGAACTCGCGATCCTTGTACAGGACGCGGCCGTTGATGATGGTGGTACGGCAGTTTTTGCCCATCATGCCAAAGAGCATGTGGCCGTCGATGTTCTCCTCGCTCAGCGGCGTAAAGGGCTTGTAGTCCATGACGATGACGTCGGCGGCAGCGCCGGCCTCGAGCACACCGAGCTTGCGATCGAAGTACTTGCTCGCCATCTTGGCGTTGTTCTCGAACAGCATGGTCATGGCCTCGCACCAGCCCACGTTGGGCATGGCGGCGTTGTGGCGCTGAATGATCAGGAAGACCTTAAGGCTCTCGAGCATATCGTGGGTGTAGGCGTCGGTGCCCATGCACACGGGGATGCCGCGGCGGAAGAACTCGAGCACGGGGGCGCAGCCCACGGCGTTGCCCATATTGGATTCGGGGTTGTTGACGAGCCAAGTGCCGGACTCCTTGACGATATCCATCTCGGCAGGCGTCACATGGATGCAGTGGCCCAGCATGGTGTCGGGACCCAGCAGGTTGTGCTGCAGCAGGCGCTCGACGGGGCTGATGCCACCGCGGTTGAGGCGGGAATCCCACACGTCATTCATGCCCTCACACACATGGATGTGGAAGCCGGTCAGGCCGTTGTTGGCCTCGGCCATCTTGTCCATGGTCTCGTCCGAAAGCGTAAAGGTGGCATGTCCGCCAAACATGGCGGCGATCATGTGGTTGTCGTTATCGCGACGCTCCTTGGCGGCCCACTGGGCAAATTCGGCGTTCTCGGCAATGGCCTGGTCGCATTTTTCCTGGCCGCGGCGATCGGAGACCTCGTAGCACAGGCACGAACGCATGCCCAGCTCCTGAGCTGCATCCTTAATGGTAAAGAGGCTTCCCGGGATCTCGCAGAAGCTCGCATGGTGATCGAAGATCGTGGTGACGCCATCGCGGATGGAATCCAGAATCGTGGCATAGGCGCTTGCCTTGGTGCCGTCGAGCGTCAGGTTGTCGTCGATCTTCCACCACTGCTGCTCAAGATTCTCCAGGAAGTTGGTGGGGTTGCAGCCCTTGATGGCAAGGCCGCGGGCCAGACCCGAGTAGATGTGGGTGTGGCAGTTGATGAGTCCGGGCATGATGAGGTTGCCCTGGGCATCGACGTACTCGGCATCCGGGTACTTGGCCTTGAGCGCGCGCTCGGGGCCCACTTCGACGATCGTATCTCCGTCAATGGCGACCGCACCGTTGGGAATAAACGGAGTCTGAGCGTTGCGGGTAAAGACGGAACCGTTAGCGACCAGAAGCATAAATGCTCCCTTCAACATCAGGGGCGGGGTTTGACACCTCTGACATGGCGGAAGTGCGAAGCGCCGGCCTACACCGGAAACGGGCCCTCTCCCGTCAACGCTTCACCAAAGGGACAAGCCCTTTGAAGTGCGGCTTGGCGCCGCATGGCGCCGGCGGACGAGGCGATGCGTCCGCCAGCGAATAGCACCGAATTGGTTACTTCTTGCTCTCGGGCAGGACCAGATCCACAGCGGCATCCTTGGCGGCATCGATGTGCTGAGCCACGACCGGCGTCTGCGGAAGGATCAGGTTAAGGACAATGGCCATGATGGCGGTGGGGGTCACGGCGTTGGAGCCGATGACGGTGGACACCCAGGTGGGCATGCCCTCGCCGGCGAGGCAGCCGCTGGCCATCCAAATACCCAGGCCAAAGACGACCGAGGTGCCGACGATGGTGGTGGTGCGCTGCGTGAGGCCCTCGCGGGTGAACATGCGCACGCCGTTCATGGTGATGGTGCCAAAGACGCCGACGGTCGCGCCGCCGATGACGGGCTGCGGGATAGCGGAAAGGACGGCAGAGAGCTGCGGGAACAGGCCGGCGATGGCAAAGACGGCCGCGATGATCACAAAGACCCACTTGTTGACGACCTTGTTGGAGCAGATGATGCCCACGTTCTGGCCAAGGGCGCTGGTGGGAAGACCGCCCAGCAGGCCGCCGACCATAGAGGTGAGGCCCTGGGACACGATAGCGCCGGAGAGCTCGCGCTCGGTGGGCATACGGTCGATGGAGCCCAGGCAGGCGGCAGAGACGTCGCCGATAACCTGGATGGCAACCATGGGGAACACGACGGCAAGGGTAATGCAGACCTCGGGATCAAACTCGAGCGCATAGGGCATGAGCTTGGGAAGGGCGAAGACCTGGGCGGTGGCGACGCTGGAGAAGTCGATCATGCCAAAGGGAATGGAGACGATCATACCAACGATCATGCCAAAGAACACGGATCCCAGCTTGAGCGTGCCCTTGCCAAAGTTGGCGAGCGCAAAGACCACGGCGAAGGTGATAAGAGCGACGCACCAGGCCTGCGGGGTGCCCCACAGCGGCGTACCCATACCGCCGGCCATATACTTGACAGCCGTGGGATAGAGAGAGACGCCAATGGAGAAGATGACCGTACCGGTCACGACAGGCGGGAACAGCCACTTGATCTTGCTGTAGGCCAGACCAAAGAGGACCGCGACGGCGCCGCCGACGATCTCGCCACCCAGCAGCGCACCAAAGCTAAAGCCCGAGGCACCCATGGCCTGCAGGGCCGGCAGAAACGCGAACGAAACGCCCATGACGATGGGCAGGCCGCCGCCGATGCGACGGAAGGGAGCGAAGGCCTGAAGAGCCGTGTCGATCGCCGAAAGAATGAGCGCGACCTGGATGATGTCGGTGCTCTGCTGGCTATTAAAGCCGTAGACGCCGGCCATGATGACCGCCGGGGTAATGATGCCGGCAAACGATGCCAGTACGTGCTGAAGGGCACACGGGATCATTTCCTTAACGGGAGGCATGCCTTCGCGAGTGAACAGGGCTTCAGTACCGTTCGTAACCGTCTCCTGGGTCATTTGACCACCAATCCTCGAAGTAGTTGTTTTCGCATCTGACGCTCTATTGTGACGCAGTGCGGGGTTGAGGTTGTGCCTTCATTGCATATCGTATTAAAGATGATTCTCATTCTCAATAATAATTTTTTGTTATCAGACTATTCTTCAGCTGAAATTACGCATTTCCGCAGGTCAGGAAAGTGTCTGGTCAAAATAACATCTAACATTTCTTTTGGTCAACCGTTTACCGCTAAATTCCTACCGTTCGTCTGCATTACGCAATGTACCTGCGGATATACGAGATGATGGGCAGCGTGTTACCATGATAAAAAATTGTTATGAACACTTCGATAGAACCCAAAGGAGTTGCCCGTGAACGAGACCGTACGTCGCTTTTTGCCGATGGTCGATTTCCTGGAGCAGGTACTCGGTAAGAACAGCGAAATCGTCCTGCACGATTTCTCGGATCCCGACCACGCCATCGTCGATATCCGCAACGGTATCGTGAGCGGCCGCAAGGTCGGCGGTCCCGCCACCGATCTGGCGCTCAAGATCATGCACGACGCCAAGTATCGCGACCTGCCGTTTATTACGGGCTACGAGGGCCGCGGTGCCGGTGGCAAGACATTGGAGTCAGCGACGTACTTTATCCGCGAGAATGACGAGATCGTCGGCATGCTCTGCGTCAACACCGACCTCTCGACCGTGCGCTCCATCAACGCCATGGCACAGCAGCTCATGGCGTGCTTCGACGCGGCGCCGACGCGCACGGAGCCCGCCTCTATCGAGGTCGAAAGCCTTTCGGAGTCCACACAGGAGCTCATCGACCGCAGCATTGCCGAGCTGCTGAGCGCTCGCGGGCTGGATGTGACGTCGCTTGGTCAAAGCGACCGCGTGGACGTCATTCGCCACCTCAACGGCAACGGGGTGTTCATGCTCAAGGGCGCCGTGGCCTGCGCCGCCACCGCGTTGGGCATCTCGGAGCCCAGCGTCTACCGCTACCTGCAAAAAGTTCGCAAGGAGGGCTAACGAGCAAAATGGAGCGCGGCTCCACAAGCGATTCGTCACTTAACAAAAGACTCTGCAGCTCGCACGCGCTGCAGGGTCTTTTTGCATGTCATGTTTAGTTGTTGCCAACACCTTAGAGGGCGGCGACGACCTCGATCTCGACCAGACCGCCAGCCGGAAGGGCGGCAACCTGGAAGGCGCTGCGCGCGGGAAACGGGGCCTCGAACTTGGAGGCGTAGATCTCGTTCACGGCGGCGAAGTCGGCGATGTCGGCCAGGTAGACCGTGGTCTTGACGACATCGGCAAAGGTGGCGCCGGCAGCGGTCAGCAGGGCCTCGACATTGGCGAGGGACTGCTTGGCCTGGGCCTCGACGCCCTCGGGCATCTTGCCGGTCGCGGGGTCGATGCCCAGCTGGCCGGACAGGAACACCATGTTGCCGGCCTGGATACCGGGGGAATACGGGCCGATGGCGGCCGGTGCGTTATCGGAAGACACGACGGTCTTGCTCATGTTTTTCTCCTTACGATCAGATAGAGAGCGTGAGCGCGGCGTTCGCACCGGGAGGCACAATTCGGTCTGAACACCGCGCTTGATTGGGATAGTACTCAAGGTTTCCGTGCGATGCAAGAATATTATCAGCTTGCGAGAATATTTTATCGCCCAACGGTTTCTCCGAACCGCTGAACGGTTCTCATGTGGAGCAGCCAGTCCAAGCTGCTGAAGACTTTGTCCTGCTTAGGCTGCGGGCGTCGCCCACCGCAGCGACGCCACTATACTTTTGAATATCTGAGCATTTTGAAAGGCAGGATATGACCGCAACCGCCAGCCGAACCACTAACCGCAGGCCCGAGCTTTTGGCCCCCGCCGGAGGGCCCGAGCCTTTTGCCGCCGCACTCGCCGCCGGGGCAGACGCCATCTACTGCGGCATGGGCAGCTTTAACGCCCGCCGCAAGGCCACCAACTTTACCGACGAGGCCTTTGAGCAAGCCTGCCGCGCCGCGCATCTAGCCGGGTCGCGCGTCTACGTCACGGTCAACATCGTCATCAAGCAGTCCGAGATGGGCGATGCACTGCAGCTCATCCATCGCTGCTCCACGCTGGGCGCCGACGCCTTTATCATCCAGGACTGGGGCCTGTTCTTTGAAGTCAAGCGCACCATGCCCGGCATCGAGACGCATATCTCGACCCAGGCGAACATCCACGACGACCGCGGAACTATCTGGTGCCGCGAGCAGGGCGCCGACCGCGTGACTCTCTCGCGCGAGCTCTCCATCGACGAGATCGCCGCCATTCACAACGCCGCGCCCGATGTGGACCTCGAGGTCTTTAGCCACGGCGCCATCTGCTTTTGCTACTCGGGTCTGTGCCTGCTGTCGAGCTTTGCCATGGCGGGCCGCTCGGCCAACCGCGGTATGTGCGCTCAGCCCTGTCGCCTGCCTTACGAGCTGATCGACGAGAACGGCCGCTCGCTCTCCCCTGCCGGTCGCGAGCGCGCGCTGTGCCCGCGCGACACCAACACTTCGCAGCTTGTTCGCCGTCTGTATGACGCCGGCGCCGCATCGCTCAAGCTCGAGGGCCGCATGAAGGCGCCCGATTACGTGTACTCCATCGTCGATGTGTACCGTCACGAAATTGACGATATGCTGGCCGGAGCCACCGTGGCCAAGGACGAGGAGGCCGCCCGCCAGCGCCAGCTCAAGCGTTGCTTTAACCGCGACTTTACGCACGCCTATCAGGACGGCACCTCGGGCGACGAGATGATGAGTTACGAGCGATCCAACAACCGCGGCCAGATCGTAGGCACGGTGCTGGGCAGCCGTCTGGCCAACCGCGATGTGCGCGGGCTCAAACCCGACGACCGCCGTCGCCGCGCTGCCATCGCCCGCATTGAGCTGTTTGAGCCCGTGGGCAAGGGCGACCTGCTGGAGCTTCGCCACGATAACGAATTTGACCAGTTCCTGACCACCATTGCCGCTGATGATGCCGCCGCCGGCGACATCATCGAATGCCGCGTGCCCCGCAGCATGCCCGAGGGCTGCCGCGTGCGCGTGATTCGAAGCCAGCGCGCCATTGACGCTGCCGGCGCTGCGCTCAAACGCGATGTGCTGCGCCGCCGCTCTGTAGACGTGTCCGTTGTGGCGCGTCTAGGCGAGCCGTTTACCGTTACGCTCACCTGCTGTGACGATCCTTCGCTTACGGCCACGGCCACGGGCTTTACCGTCGAGGCTGCCAAGACCCGCGCCGTCGAGGCATCCGATCTGGTTGAGCACGTCGGGCGCATGGGCTCCTCTCCCTTTGAGGCCGCAAGCTTTGACGTTTCGCTCGACGCCGGCTGCGGTATGGGCTTTTCTGCCGTACACAAGGTGCGCGCCGCCGCTTGTAAGGCGCTGGAAGAGGCCATTCTGGCACCGTACGAGGAGCGCGCGAAAACGCTCGAGCTGCCGGCGATTGTAACCAGTGATTCCCGCCCCGCGCCCGAGCACTACCGCGATGAGCCGCAGATCTGCGCCACCGTCACCTCGCTCGAGGCCGCCGAGGCCGCTCGCGCCGAGGGTGCAACGCGCATCTACATGACCACCGACACGCTCGATGCGGCCGAGCTCTCCCCCGCCGATGCATTTGAGCAGGGCATCGTACCCGTGCTCGACGAGGTCTGCCGCGCCGTTGACCACGTACGCGTCGACCCGTGGGTTGTTGCCGGCGCCACGGTCGCTATTGGCAACATCTCTGAGCTTGCCCTGGCCGCCCAGGTTGGCGCCACGGCCGAGATTCGCTCTTGTCTGCCGGTGCACAACACGCCCTGCATGGAGGCGCTTGCCGAGCGCGGAGCCGGTGCGTTTTGGCTCTCGCCCGAGATCACGCTCGACGAGATTGTCGCGCTCGGCGCCGCCGCGCCCGCGGCTCTGGGCATCACTGTGTTCGGCCGCCCGCGCGTTATGACGAGTGAGCACTGCATCCTGCAGGTGGCCAATGGCTGCATCCACGATTGCGCTAACTGCCGCCTGCGCGCCCGCAAGCTGTCACTCAAGAATATCGACGGCAAGGTCATGCCCGTACGCACCGACATCCATGGCCGCTCTCGCCTGTACGACGCCTACCCCATCGACCTCACGCCGCAGGTTCCTCAGCTGCTCGATGCCGGCGTGCGTCGTCTCATGGTAGACGGAACGCTGCTCGAGACAGATGAGGTGGGCCGTGCCGTCGCCCGCGTCCGTCGTGCCGTCGAAGCAGCACAGGCCGGCCGCAAGCCCGCCGCCCGCCTGCGCGGCGCCACCTCGGGCTGCATGTTTGTGGGAATTAGCTAACCGAAAGGCTTACACGTGAACGAAGAACCTCAAGTCCTTTACTGCGACGCCTGGCTCATGGCCATCGACAAGCCCGCCGGCATGATCGTCCACGGCGACGGCACCGGCGAGCGCACGCTCACCGACTACGCCAGCGACCTGCTGCTGGCGATGGGTGACGGCTTTGCCGCGACCGACATGCAGCCGCTCAACCGCCTGGACCGCAACACCACCGGCGTGGTGTTGTTTTCGCTCGACAAACAGACGCAGCCCGCCTTTGACCAAATGGTCATCGACCACGCCTTCGAAAAGCACTATCTGGCGCTGGCCGAGGGCAAGATCGACTGGGACGAGAAGCTCATCGACAAGCCCATCGCCCGCGACCGCCACGATAGCCGCAAGATGCGCGTTGGCGCCAGCGGCAAGCCGTCTCAGACGCGCGTCAAGGTGCTCAAGCGCCTTAAGAGCCGCCGAGGCCTGCCCGCGCGTTCCTATATCGATGTCGAGCTGCTCACCGGCCGCAAACACCAGATCCGTGTGCACCTGGCCAGCGAGCATCACCCCCTGGTTGGCGACGACCTGTACGGAACGCCGCGCCCCTGCGGCCTGATGCTCCACGCCCACAGCGTGTCCTTCACGCATCCCGTAACCGGCGAGTACATCCACATCGAAGCCCCCTGCCCCTGGGAGCCCTAAACCACCACAATGGGGACAGGCACCTTCGTGTTGGTTTTGGCCTTAGCCTGCCCCTACTTGCTAGACCGTGACGACGTTGTCCATTGCCCGGTACTTGGCGGGAACCTCGCCTGCGGTAATAATCGTTGCGTCGCGGAAGTCCGCGAACTTGACGGGCGCCACCATGCCAAATTTACTGGCGTCCGAGATTACGAAACGTTTGGCCGTATGGCGCATCGAGATACGCTTTACTTGCGTTTCCTCGATATCGGGCGCCGTGAAGCCCTGCTCGGCGGCAATGCCGTTAGAACCCCAAAAGCCGCAGTTGAAGTTGTAGCGGTCCAGGGTTGCCAAGGCATCGGGGCCAACGAGTGCCTCGGTCTCGGGCTTGAGCTCGCCACCCAACACCACGGTGCGCATGCCGCGCAAAGCAAGGTGCTGAGCGTGAAGCACGGAATCGGTCACATAGGTGACACCTTCAAGGTGTGGAAGATGCTCGATGAGCTTGAGCGTCGTCGAGCCCGAGTCGATGTATACAAAGCTCTCGGGCTCCACAAGCGCCGCCGCACGGGCGCAGATACGCTCTTTGTCGTCGTTATGGAGGTCGCTGCGCTCGTTGAGCGTTAGGTCGCGCGTCACGTGCGCGCGCTCAAGACTCGTCGCTCCACCGTGGACCTTGGCGATGCGGTGCGCTCGGTCGAGCGTCTGCAGGTCGCGCCGAATGGTAGACGCCGTCACGCCCAGGGCGTCAGCAAGCTCTGGCACGGTAACCGAGCCAGCCTGCTGCACCATCGACACAATCGCATTGAGCCTATCTTCCGCTAGCATCGCTTACTCCTCCTCGGGGTACACGACTCCCCAGTCGGCGCGGAGCTTGGTCATAAGCTCCATAACATCAGAAGCATAATCCAGCAGCTCGCGCTTGGAGTCGTCGCCGGCAACGGCCTTCTCGAGGTCGGCCATCTCGTAGCACAGGGCGTAAGCCTCGGTGCCGGCATGGACCTCCTCGCGGTGGCCGTCCGCAGTCCACACGATGGTCGCGTGATCGGCACGCGGATACTCGTTGACCTCGATATAGCACTTGTCAAAGCTGATAACCGAGCGTTTGGGCTGCTTGGAGTGGAGCGTAAGGCTCACAACACCCAATTGCTGCTCGGCATTACGGCAGACGATACCGCCCGCTACGTCGACACCGGTCTCACAGGTGTTGCCCAGCGAAACGACCTCAGCGGGCTGACTTGCCATAAACAGGCGCATAACGGACAGGGCATAGACGCCAATGTCGAGCATGGCACCGCCAGCAAGGTTGCGATTGTAAAAGCGGTTGGTCAGGTCGCCGTACTCCTTGTAGCTACCAAAGTTGAGTTGGGCGAGGTTCATGCGACCAAACTCACCGGCATCCATACGACGACGCAGCTCCTGATACAAGGGCATGTGGAGCACCGTGGTGGCGTCCATGAGGACCACGTTATGCTCACCGGCAATGGCACGTGCCTCGTCGAGTTCGGCGGTGTTGAGGGTAATGGCCTTCTCGCAGAGCACGTGCTTGCCAGCTGCCAGAGCGGCGCGCAGGTAGGTGATATGCGTGTTATGCGGCGTGGTGATATAGATCGCGTCGATGTTAGGGTCGGCATAGAGGTCCTCGGCCGTTTCATAGACCTTCTCGATGCCATACTGCTCGGCAAAAGCTTGAGCCTTTGACAGCGTGCGGTTGGCGACGCCCGCAAGCTTGCGGCCGGCCAGCGCGAGGGACTGGGCCATTTGGTTGGCGATAACACCGCACCCGATCACTGCCCAGCAAAGCTCGGGAGCCGTAAAGATGTCGTTTGGGAACGGCTGATTCTGGACCGAGGCAAACGCCGCCTTTGCGGCTGCCTCGGCGTCGAGCGGAGCCTGTTTGGAATCTGCCATGATGTGCCTCCTGAGTCATCGGAAGTCCTTCATTTCTAACAACCCTATAGTCGCACAATTGCGCGCGTATCTGCTCGTGTTTGCGTATTTATTTGCTTATCGGTCATTATTTAGCCATAGTTGGCAGATGTTTGCGCGGCTATGCGCATTATCGCGCAAGGCTATGCGCGTAAATGCGCATGCGACGATTCTTGTGAAACATAAAGGGGCGGAACACCAAAGCCCTAAAAGACAGACCCAGCTGTATTACTTCACCCCTCTGGGGGCATCAGACATCAAAGGATCGTCCCAAACTGCCGGCAAAAAGGGAACGCCCCTATGTGCCGACACCTAGGGACAGTCCCTAAGTGCCGCTTTCGTTGAAGCCTATCCCAGATGGCCAGATATACAAATCTAAAGACTGTCCCCATCAACTAGCCGTTTAAGAACGTCCCCAACGACTAGTCATTTAAGTCTGTCCCCAATGACTGCCAATCAACGGCCACTCATTTAAGTCTGTCCCGAATGAGTAGGGATAGAAAAAGGCCCGGGTGCCGTGGCATCCGGGCCTTTGCTAGCAACTTGATGTTGCGGGCAGCTTAGAACTTGTGGCCGCACTTCTTGCAGACGCGCAGCTTGTTCTTGCCGTCCTTCTCGTGACCGACGCGGGTAACCTTACCGCACTCGGGGCAAACGAGATTGACGTTGGAGGCGTCGATGGGAGCCTCCTGCGAAACGATGCCGCCCTGCTGGTTGGCAGCGTTGGGCTTGACGGCCTTCTTGACGACCGAAACGCCCTCGACAACGACCTTGTTCTCGGCGGGGAGAGCACGCAGGACAACGCCCTGCTTGCCGCGATCCTTACCAGAAAGAACCTGGACCTTATCGCCCTTCTTGATATACATATATCTCCCCTAACTACAGGGTCTCGGGAGCGAGCGAGACGATCTTCATGTACTTCTTGTCACGAAGCTCGCGAGCGACGGGCCCGAAGATACGGGTGCCGACGGGCGAACCATCGTTGTTGATGACAACGCAGGCGTTCTCATCAAAGCGAATGTAGGAGCCATCCTTGCGGCGGATCTCCTTAACGGTGCGAACGACGACGCAACGGACAACGTCCTTCTTCTTGACGTTGGCGCCAGGGGTAGCCTCCTGGACAGCACCGATGAACACATCGCCGATGCCTGCATAACGACGCTTGGAACCGCCAAGCACCTTGATGCAGCGAATCTTGCGAGCGCCGGAGTTGTCGGCGACGTTCAGCATGGTTTGCATCTGAATCATGGTAGATGTTCCTCCGAACTAAGAACCGAAGAGAGGTGCGCAGCCTTTATACGGCCCGTGGTATGCAAGCCAGGCATACGCACATCTTCGGAAACGTACAAGTCGTAAGAGCGACTGCTTATTTAGCGCGCTCGACGACCTCGATGAGGCGCCAACGCTTCATCTTGGACATAGGACGGGTCTCCATAACGCGGACGGTATCGCCCACGCCAGCCGTGCACTCCTCGTCGTGAGCGTGCAGCTTCTTGGAGCTGGTCATCATCTTGCCGTACTTGGGGTGACGCTTGCGCTCGGTGATGGTGACAACAATGGTCTTGGCACCGGAGACGGAGGTAACGACACCCGTACGGACCTTACGCGAGTTACGCGAATCAGTCATGTTCTCTCCTTAGGTCCTACTCGGCGACAGCGGACTTCTCCGCTGCGATCTCGCGGGCGCGCTGCTCCGTGAGGACGCGAGCGATGTCCTTCTTCACGGTGTTGACGCGAGCGGTGTTGTCCAGCTGGCTGGTGGCCATCTGGAAACGAAGGTTAAAGAGCTCGGCGCGCATTTCCTTCAGCTTCTCAACGAGCTGAGCGTCCGAGAGCTCACGAATCTCTGCGGGCTTCATTAGTTCTCCTCCTTGGCGGCGGCGGCGTCCTCAGCAGCCCACTTGGCCTCGAGAGCGGCCTCCTCAGCCATCTCCTTCTCGATGCGCTGCTCAGCGTTCTTGGCAGCAACAATCTTGGTCTTGATGGGAAGCTTGTGCTGTGCAAGACGCAGAGCCTCGCGAGCGACCTCCTCGGGCACGCCCTTGACCTCGAACATGATGCGGCCGGGCTTGACGACGGCCACCCACTCCTCGGGGTTACCCTTACCAGAACCCATGCGAGTCTCGGCAGGCTTCTTGGTGATGGGCTTATCGGGGAAGATCGTGATGTACACACGACCGCCACGCTTCATGTAGCGGGTCATGGCAATACGAGCGGCCTCGATCTGACGGTTGGTGATCCAATGGGCCTCGAGAGCCTGGATACCAAACTCGCCGAAATGCAGCTCGGTATTACCCTTGGCCTGGCCCTTCATGGAGCCACGCTGCACCTTGCGGTGAAGAATACGCTTAGGGGCAAGCACTACTGACCCCTCCTCTCGGAGTTACGACGACGAGGACGGGAAGAGCCCTCGAGTGCAGGGTTGGGAACGGGCTGGCCCGGGAGCTTCTCGCCCAGGTAGATCCAGACCTTCACGCCGCAAGCGCCCATGGTGGTGCTGGCGACAGCCGTGCCGTAGTCGATCTTGGCACGGAGGGTGTGCAGAGGCACGCGACCCTCGCGGTACCACTCACGACGGCCCATCTCGGCACCGCCGAGACGACCGGAGCACTGGATACGGATGCCCTTAGCGCCGGCCTTGCGGGCAGACTGGACAGCCTTGCGCATAGCGCGACGGAAGGCAACGCGGCCCTCGAGCTGCTCGGCGATAGACTGAGCAACGAGGTTGGCGTCGAGCTCGGGGCGCTTGATCTCGACAACGTCGACGGAGAGCTGGCCCTTGGAGACGCCAGCGACCTTCTCGAGCTCGGTGCGGAGGGTATCGATCTCGGCACCCTTCTTACCGATGACAACGCCGGGGCGAGCGGTGAGGATGATGACCTTCACCTTGTCGCCAGCGCGCTCGATCTCGACGCGGGAGACAGCTGCGCGGGAAAGACGCTTCTCGAGGTACTTGCGGATCTCGAGATCGTTACCGAGGGTCTTAGCGTAATCCTTCTCTGCGAACCAGCGGGAGCGCCAGTTCTCGGTGATGCCAAGACGGAAGCCGGTGGGGTAGACTTTCTGACCCATACAGCTTTACGCCTCCTTTCGAGGAGCAACGACGACGGTGATGTGGGAAGTACGCTTCAGAATGCGAGAAGCGGAACCCTTGGCGCGGGGACGGATGCGCTTAAGCGTCGGACCCTCGTCAACATAGGCAGCGGCGACAACCAGGTTGTCGGCACGCAGACCGTTGTTGTTCTCGGCGTTCGCAACGGCGGAACGGAGAACCTTCTCGACATCCACGGCGACGGCGCGGTCGCAGAAGTGGAGGATGTCGAAGGCCTGAGCGACAGGCTTGCGGCGGATCAGATCGACCACCAGGCGGGCCTTGCTGGGGGAAACACGCACGTACTTAGCGACGGCGCGAACCTCGGTGGCCTCAGTTTCAATAGACTTAGTTGCCATTTACGGTTAACCCCCTATTTGGCCTTGTGGCCACGGAACGTACGAGTCGGCGCAAACTCGCCGAGCTTGTGACCAACCATGGACTCGGTAACATACACGGGCACATGCTTGCGGCCGTCGTGGACGGCGATGGTGTGACCAACCATCTCGGGGAAGATGGTGGACGCGCGGGACCAGGTCTTCACGACGTCCTTCTTGCCAGCCTCGTTCATCGCGGTGATACGCGAGAGAAGGCGAGTCTCCACGAACGGGCCCTTTTTGAGACTTCTGCTCATAAGTGCTTTCTCCTAAAACTCGGTATCCGAAATTACTTCTTACGGCGACGAATGATGTGCTGGTTCGAGACCTTCTTCTTCTTGCGCGTACGAAGGCCCTTCGTCGGCTTACCCCAGGGGGTAACAGAGGGACGACCAGAGGTGTGGTTCTTGCCCTCGCCACCGCCGTGCGGGTGGTCGACAGGGTTCATGACGGTACCGCGGACGGTCGGGCGCACGTTCAAGTGACGCTTACGGCCGGCCTTACCGATGACAATGTTGGCGTGATCGGCGTTGCCGACCTCACCGACGGTGGCGCGGCAGGTAACGAGGATGCGGCGCATCTCGGAGGAAGGCATACGGACGATAGCGTACTTGCCCTCCTTACCCATCAGCTGGCAGGAGTTACCGGCGGAACGGGCGATAGCGGCGCCCTTGCCCGGCTGGAACTCGACGGCGTGGATGAGCGTACCGACGGGGATGTCAGCGAGGGGCAGAGCGTTGCCCGGCTTGATGTCGGCGTCAGAACCGGACATGACGGTCTGACCGACCTCGAGGCCCTTAGGGGCGAGGATGTAGCGCTTCTCACCGTCAGCGTAGTGCAGCAGAGCGATGCGAGCGGAACGGTTCGGATCGTACTCGATCGTGGCAACCTTGGCGGGCACGTCGTCCTTGTTGCGCTTGAAGTCGATCACACGGTAACGACGCTTCACGCCGCCGCCCTGGTGGCGGGTGGTGATGCGGCCGTTGTTGTTACGACCGGCCTTCTTGGGCAGGGGCTCGAGAAGAGACTTCTCGGGCTTGGTGCAGGTGATCTCGGAGAAATCGGAGATCGTCTGCCAACGCCTACCAGCGGAGGTCGGCTTAAGGTGCTTTACAGCCATTACAATCCCTTTCAATAGGAATCCGTTAGCCATCGCAGACAGGGATTCGAGGTTCTGCCTCGGGTGCGATGACACCGGACGTATACACGGCTCCGGGCGTGTCCATTTTATACGCCCAAAACCTTGAGCTCTCGCCTCCCCTATTTGGGAGGCATGAGCTCACTCAACAGCAGCGAGTCTTAGGCCTGGTTGCCAAAGACCTCGATGGTGTCGCCCTCGGCCAGCGTGACGATGGCCTTCTTCCAAGAACGGGTCTTGCCGGCGACATAGCGCACGCGCTTGGTCTTGGGCTTGACCGTCAGGGTGTTCACGCGAACGACCTTGACGCCGAAGATCTCCTCGACAGCGTCCTTGATCTGATACTTGTTAGCATCCTTGGCGACCTCGAACGTGTACTTGTTCTGCTCCATGCCGGAGAAGGAACGCTCGGACACGATCGGACGGATGATGATCTCGTGGGCGGTCATTTAAGCAAGCACCTCCCCGAAGTGAGCGGCGATGTCGGCGGGCATCAGCACGGCGTTGTTGTTGACGAGATCGTAGGTGTTGGCCTCGTCGGCAGTGATGATGAACGTCTTGGGAATGTTGCGGAACGACAGGTAGGCGTTGACGTCCTCATCGCGAACGATGATGGTCAGACGCTTGCCCTCAAGGCCGAGAGCCTTGAGCATGGCAACGGCAGCCTTGGTGGAAGGCTTCTCGAAGCCGTAGTCGTCGACGAGCACGAGCTCGCCATCGGCCAGCTTGGCGGACAGCGCGGAGCGCATAGCCAGCTTGACCTCCTTGTTGTTCATACGCTTAGCGTAGGAACGGGGCTTGGGGGCGAAGACAACGCCACCGTGACGCCACTGGGCAGCACGGATGGAACCCTGGCGGGCACGGCCGGTGCCCTTCTGACGCCAAGGCTTCTTGCCGCCACCGGAAACCTCAGAGCGGCCCTTAGCGGACTGGGTGCCCTGACGCCAAGAGGCCATCTGGCACTTGACGATGTGGTGCATAACGTGGATGTTCGGCTCGATGCCGTACACCTCAGCGGCGAGCTCGGCCTCGGCGACCTTCTTGCCCTCGCTGTTCTTTACTTCAAACTTTGCCATTTAAGTGTTCTCCTTGGTATGACGCTGGGCTAAATGGGCTGGGCCCTTAGGCCATACGGATGGCGACGAGACCATTCTTGGCACCCGGGACAGCGCCCTTGACCAAGATGAGGTTCTGCTCGGCATCGATGCGGACAACGGAAAGGTTCTTGACGGTAACGCGCTCGTTACCCATGTGACCGGCCATCTTGACGCCCTTGAGGACGCGCGCAGGATAGGCGCACTGACCGATAGAACCGGGGTGACGCTGGAAGTGAGAACCATGCGTCATAGGACCGCGGCGCTGACCCCAGCGCTTGATGCGACCCTGGAAGCCCTTACCCTTGGAGGTACCGATGACGTCGACCTTCTCGACATCAGCGAAATCAGCGACGGTGACGACCTCGCCGACCTTGTGCTCCTCGCCGTTCTCGACGCGGACCTCACGAAGGAAGCGGACAGGCTCGACGCCAGCCTTGGCGAAGTGACCAGCCATGGGCTTGTTCACGTTCTTGGCCTTGATGTCGCCGAAACCGATCTGGACGGCGTCATAGCCGTCGGTTGCCTGAGTTTTAACCTGCGAGACAGCGCAGGGGCCAGCCTGGATGACCGTGACGGGAACGACGTTGTCGTCCTCGTCCCAAACCTGGGTCATGCCAATCTTGCGGCCGAGAATCATGCTGATCAAGATATGATCCCAACTCTCGCGTGGTCTTGGGACAATGCGTACACCACCGAGCGTACGCCCCTAGAGGACCACTACTTACACGACGTGCTCCCCAGCCTTGTATTTCGCCCGGACTACCTGACAACCCTATTAAGCAGGCATTTTGTCCAGCCAGAATACTCCCCTGGTTTCACACAGCTGTTTAGTATACACGGCTGCGGGCGTATCCATCGAGATTCATATTTCACTCACATTGTTTACGCAGGTAAAGTGCGTGGATGGCTCCCGAGCACGGCGGAGGGCCGGAGAAATATATTAAGGTCCCTGCTCTACAGTCCTGCGCAAGACGGAGAGCACATTAAGTGCTCTCCTTTGCGTGCGGAACTCGCGATGACCTTAATATATTTCTCCGGCCCTCCGCCGTGCTCGGGAGACGACACGTTGATGTCTGCTTAACTCTGCTCGCTCAGGCTAATGACTTTGTTGGGGGTCCACTATTTGCTGGAGGGTGAACTTGCATTGCATTGGCTCGCCCTCTACTTGTGGCTCCGCCTCATCAAAATCGAAAATCATAATGGCGCAGTTGGGAAGTTTTGCTGGGAGCTCGAAGCCCTCTGGGGCTGCAGCCTTGATGAATTGGCGGCTGGCGCTGCCGTGGCTTACTGCTAGGAGGGTTTCGATGCCCTCGGCGCCCATGAGATTGGTGAGGGTACCTACCATGCGTTCTTGCAGTGCGCGACTTCCTTCTCCTCCGAAGGGGACCAGGTCCTCACCCGGGTCCCAGACGTCGGTGGGCAGGGCGTCGTGGGGGCCTTCTTCGAAGGTGCCGTAGCTGCGTTCGATGATGCCTTCGCAGGGCTCGACTGCTGCATCCGGGCCGAGGAGTTCGGTTGCGACGAGACTTGCCGTGTCCATGGCTCGGCCTAAGGGCGAAGAGACCACTTTGTCTGGAACGACGCCGTGGTCCTTGAGCCATGCGGCTGCCATTCCCGCTTGTTTGCGGCCGAGGTCGGTCAACGGAGAATCGCAGCGGCCCTGGACCAGCTTTTTAACGTTGAATTCTGTCTGACCGTGGCGGAGTAGATATAGACGCTTCATGCTCTCCCCTTCTGTATAACTTGCTCTACCGGCGCAGCCCTACTCGTGGGTATGGCCTACGTAGTCTTCGTCGATCGTGATCTTGGCAATCGACTTGGGATATTCGGATTCGACACGTTTCGCCAACGCGCGCTTTAGGTCCTCGGCGTTCATCGCCAAATCCGAGGGTCGCACGCAGTCAAAAATCACATTGGTGTGCGTGGGGCCCGGTACGCAACGCAAGTCGTGAATCGAAAGGCGGCTATCAATCTCCTGAGCCATGGCGTGAATGCGCAAGCGCATGCTCGCCACTTTGGGGTCGTCGGTCACGATGGGGTCGTAATGGAGCGTGACGATCATGCCGTCTTCGTTCCTAAACGACTGCTCGATGTTATCGAGCGTGTCGTGGCTTTCCAGCGGGCTTGCCTCGGCCGCCATCTCGGCGTGCGCGCTTGCAAACTTCCTGCCCGGACCGTAATCGTGAACCATTAGGTCATGAACACCCAAAACGCCGGGATAGCTCATGATCTTGTCTCGAATGTGCTTGACCAGCTTAGGATCGGGCGACTGGCCCAAAAGCGGGCTCACCGTATCCTGGATGAGCTCAAAACCGCTCCAGCCAATATAGGCGCCAACGGCAAGGCCGACCCATGCGTCAAGATTGATGTGCGTCACCTGCGAAACAATTGCGCACGCCAACACGGCGCCTGTGGCAAGGACATCGTTCTTGGAATCCTGCGCGGTCGCATGCAGCGTCTCGGACTCAATGCGATCGCCGAGCTTTTGGTTGAGGGCCGCCATCCACAGCTTTACGACCATCGAAAGCGCCAGGACTGCCACCAGGGCAAGCGAGAACTCGACAGGTTCGGGGTGGATGATGCGCTCAAACGAGGACTTCACCAGCTCAACGCCGATCAGCAGCACGAGCGCCGCCACGACCAGACCCGAGAGATACTCGTAGCGGCCATGTCCGTAAGGATGCTCGGGGTCCGCCGGCTTGCTCGCCAGCTTAAAGCCCAGCACGCTCACGATATTCGAGCTGGCATCGGACAGGTTGTTCATGGCATCCGCCACAATCGAAACCGATCCCGACAGCACACCAATTGCGCCCTTCGCAGCACAAAGCGCAACATTAGCGAGAATACACACCATGCCCGTCAACGTGCCCACGCGCGCACGGTCGCCCTGCGCACGACGAACGATCCACTCGACCATCTTCATCAGCCCCCACGGTACTGCCTATATATATCTATTGCTCAAACGGATTGTAGTGTAGCCACTTTGTCCTTCAGATACAAAAAAGGCCACAACCCACACGGGCCACGGCCTTGGAATATGGCAAAGGAATCGTCCTTGTGTCGCACAGGTTTACGCGCTTACTTCGGCCACGCTCTTCGAGGTTTCGGGTGAATCGGCTCCGTCCCCCGTCGTCTGTCCCTTCGCCGGCACCACGCCAAAGCAGTAGCTCAGCGCCGCAGACACCGCAAATGCCGTACCGCCGGCAGCGCAGCACCACAGCAGGTTCGAGATGCCGCCCGTGGCAAAGCCAATGACCATAAGGACATTCGTCATGCCGATGGTATAGGCCGTAACGTGGCCCACGGCCGCAACAAGGCCTCCGACGGCGCCGCCAATGGCCATGCACGTCAGGCACCTGCCATATTTAAAACCGCAGCCGTACAGCGCCGGCTCGCTTACGCCGCCAAGCACGCCCGAGATTGAATAGCCCAGCATGAGCGCCTTCTCATCCTTATCCGCAACGCGGAGCGACGCACCAAAGGGCATGCCCCAAACGGCGAACGTCGCCATTGTCGCGGCAATGAGAATGCACGAATCCGTTCCCACGCTCATAAACTGCGCGTACGCAAGCGATAGGACAACGTTGCTGACGCCCGCAATCTTAAGAAACTCCCAACCCGCGGCAAGCCCCATGAGCGTGAGCAGCGACACGATGCCACCGGAATTGCCAAGCATAATCATAAGTTGGCCCAACAGCATGCCCAGATAGCTGCCCGCCGGCGCCGTAATACACAGCGAAACCGGAACCATAACGAGCATGGTCGCAAACGGAACGAACGAAAACGCCACGGCCTGAGGGATAACGCGCTGAAAGAAACACTCCACTCGCCATAGCACGGGCACCGAGATGAGAACCGGAATAACAGTCGTCGTGTAATCGTTGACCGGCGCGGGAAACAGACCATACACGGAAGTCATCGATGCCGCCGTCGTCGATGCGACATCGACGAGCTTAAGCAGATCGGGCGCAATCAATACGCCGCCCAGCATCATGCCCAGCTGCTCCGAGCAACCGAGCTGGCGGGCGGCCGCCCAACCAAGATAAATGGGCAAAAAGTAGTAGCCGGCGTTATAGAGCCAACTGTAGAACAGACGATAGATATCAGAATCGGCAGACCACAGGCCCAGCATGCCTTCGCCCATAATGACAGCGACGGTGCGGAACAACGCCGCGCAGACAATAAACGGCAGCGCCGACATCATGCTTTTGGACAGATAGTCCACCACGGCCATGGCGTTTGATGAGACCGTCGTTGTAAACGAGGTGTTAGAAACTTGTGACATGGAACGCCTTTCCCAATGTGACATGCGGACTGTCCCTTTGTCACATCGTGCGGTACTGACCGATTGCGCGGTACTTTTCGTAGCGGAGGTTTGTGAGGGTCGCGTCGTCGAGCCGCCCAAGCGTATCGAAGGCATCAAATGCCGAGGACATGACGGCACCGGCGATCTCCTCATGTGACAGGCCCTTATCGTCGACAATGCCGTCGATGATGCCGAGCGCCAACAGATCGGGGGCCGTGAGCTTAAGCGCCTCGGCGGCCTCATTCGCACGCTCGGTATCTTTCCACAGGATCGACGCACAGGCCTCGGGGCTCACGACCGAATAGGCCGAGCTCGAGAGCATCAGGATGCGGTCGGCCACGGACAGCGCCAGCGCGCCACCAGAGCCGCCCTCGCCTGTCACCACCGAGACAATCGGCGTCTTAAGGCCGCTCATCTCCATGAGATTCTGGGCAATCGCCTCGCCCTGGCCGCGCTCCTCGGCACCGATGCCGCAAAACGCACCCGAAGTATCGACCAGGCACAGAACCGGTCGACCAAACTTTTCGGCCTGGCGCATCAGGCGACGCGCTTTGCGATAGCCCTCGGGATGCGCCATGCCAAAGTTGCGGCGCATACGCTCTTTGGTCGTGGTGCCGCGCTCGATGGCGATGACCGTTACGGGGCGTCCGTTTTTCCAGCCAATACCGGCCACCACAGCGGCGTCGTCTCCAAAGTAACGGTCGCCGTGCAGCTCCACAAATCCATCCAGGCCCAGTGAGATCATCTCACCCGCCGTGGCGCGATCTGCCGAGCGGGTCTGCTTGACAATCTCGAGCGCGGTTTTTGGTGCGGCCGAGCGCTTGAACAAGTGTCCCAGCTTTTTGCCGCGGCGACCCGTATGCACGATCTCATGCGGTGCCCCCAGGCCGGGCGCGTGCCCTTCGTGCAGCGCCAGCAGCTCGCCTACCGTGAGCGCAATCTCGCCACGCGGAACAACGGCATCGCAAAAGCCGTGCTCCAGCAAAAACTCGGAGCGCTGGAATCCCTTGGGCAGGCGCTTGTGCATGTTCTGCTCGATCACGCGCGGGCCGGCAAATGCCGTCAGGGCATCGGGCTCGGCCAGGATAATGTCGCCCTCCATGGCAAAGCTCGCGGTTACGCCTCCGGTCGTGGGGTCGGTGAGCACCGTGATATACAGGCCGCCCGCCTCGCTGTGGCGCCTAACCGCCGCAGAAATCTTGGCCATCTGCATAAGCGATGTCACGCCCTCTTGCATGCGCGCACCGCCCGAAACGGTAAAGCCGACAACTGGCAATCCAAGCTCGGTCGCTCGCTCAAATGTGCGACAGATCTTCTCGCCCACCACGGAACCCATCGAGCCCATCATAAAGTTGGCGTCCATAAAGAAGAGCGCGGTATCGCAACCGCAGATTTTGCCCCTGCCGCACACAACGGCATCGTGCTCGCCCGAACGCTCGCTCACGCTCTTGAGCTTGTCGGCATAGCCGGGAAACGAGAGGAAGTCCTCCGGCGCCAGACTGGCATCCCATTCCTCAAACGTGCCCTCGTCAATCGTCATGCGCATGCGGTCGCGCCCGCTCACGCGAAAGTGTTTGCCGCAACGAGGGCAGACCTCGAGGTTGTCGTGCAGGCGCGCCTCATCGATCACGCGGCGGCACTCCGGGCACTTGATAAACACGTGGCGCGCGGGAAACTCGGCGCACGACTCGGTCATCGGTCCCTCGAGGACGTTGACCGTCTTCGCTTTTCTATTCATCAGCATAGAGATGCCCCATCAGATCGGTGTGATACATGCCCGACAAGAACTCGTCGTTTGCCAGCACGTCGAGCTGAAGCTCGCTGTTTTCGCTCACGCCCTCAATCACGAGCTCGCCCAGGGCCGAGCGCATCTTGCGAATGGCGCCGTCACGCGTGGGCGCACACACGATGAGCTTGCCAAGCATGGAGTCGTAGTACGGCGGAACTTTAGCACCGGTAAACATGGCGGAATCCCAGCGCACGCGCGGACCACCCGGCACACGCAACGCGGTGACCGTTCCGCATGACGGCAGAAAGTCCGGCGTTTCGGCATTGATGCGGCACTCCATGGCGTGGTTGCGGACCGGCATGTCCTCCTGCTCAAAGGGCAGAGGCTGGCCGGCTGCCACGCGCAGCTGCCACTTGACCAAGTCGGTATCGGTCACAAACTCCGTAACCGGATGCTCCACCTGCAAGCGCGTGTTCATTTCCATAAAGTAGAAATTGCCGTCGTCCGAATACAGGAACTCGATGGTACCGGCTCCTTCGTAGCCGACGGCACGAGCCAGGTCACGCGCTGCCTTGTGCATGCGAGCACGAATGTCGTCGTGTCCGTCGAGGCACGGCGCGGGGCTCTCCTCGATTAGCTTTTGGTTGCGCCGCTGCACCGAGCACTCGCGCTCGCCGAGCGAAAACACATGGCCCTGCTTATCTGCCATAATCTGTACCTCAACGTGATGCGCCGGCGCGACGAACTTCTCCATGTAGCACTCGCCGTCGCCAAAAACGGCCTCGCCCTCGGCGCGTGCTTCAATAAAGGCCTTTGCCGCATCTTCCACGCGCTCGACCTTACGAATACCGCGACCGCCGCCGCCCGCACGCGCCTTAATAAGCACGGGGCAGCCAATGCGCTCAGCCTCGGCCGTTGCCTCCTCGGGACTTTTGAGCAAATCGCAGCCCGGCACGATGGGCACGCCCGCCGCGGCAGCCGTTCGACGTGCGGCGTCCTTGTCGCCCATGCTGTCGATCACCTTGGCCGAAGGACCAACAAACGCCAGGCCATACTTGTCGCAGTCGCGCACGAAGCTCGCCTTCTCGGAGAAAAAGCCATAGCCGGGATGAATTGCCTTAGCTCCCGACTTTACGGCACAGGTGAGCACAGCATCGTCGTTGAGGTAGCTCTCGGCAAGACGCGGACCGCCGATGCAATACGCCTCGTCGGCAAGCTGCACGTGCAGCGCGTCCGCATCGGCCGTGGAATAAACGGCGACGGTCTTGATGCCCATATCGCGGCACGCGCGGATAACACGGACCGCGACTTCGCCGCGGTTGGCGATGAGCACTTTGTCGAACATGAAGCCTTCCTTAACTTTCGTGCATGAGTGCAAAAGACATATCGGCGCGGCAGCAAACCTCACCGTTGACGCTCGCAGTACCCGTCGCAAAGCGGAACGGCCCGCGCGCACGCGTGATGGTGCACACCAGATCAACCGTGTCGCCCGGGCGCACCGGACGCTTAAAGCGCACCTTGTCCAGACTCGTGTAGAACGGCGTCGCGCCGCGCGCTTCCTCATCGCCCATCAGCAGCACGCAACAGTTTTGGGCGAGCATCTCGCACTGAATCACGCCGGGGACCACCGGGTTTCCCGGAAAATGCCCCTGCAAAAAGTACTCGTCACCCGTAATCGTGATCTTGCCGTGGGCCTCGTCGCCCACCAGCTCGGCTTCGTCGAGCAAAAGCATCGGCTCGCGATGCGGCAACAGCTTCTTGAGCTCTTCTTTGTTCATGGATATCACCTATCCGATTCTCATGAGGCAGCTGCCAAACTCCACGAGGTCGCCGTCGGCCACGCAGATCTCGAGCACCTCGCCGTCTGCCTCGGCCGTCACCTCGTTGAGAACCTTCATGGCCTCGATGATGCAGAGGGTCTCGCCGGCCTTGACCTTAGAGCCCACGTGCACAAACGGCTCGTCGCCCGGCGCCGGGGCAGCATAGAAAACACCGACCATGGGAGCGGTCACCTCGGTGCCCTTGGGCTCCGGTGCGGCGGCAGGTGTCTGCGCGGCGGGCTCCGGTGCGGCAGGCGCGACTGTGGGAGCTGCAACTGGAGCGGCCATAGCGCTCGGCATGGGCATGGGCACGGCAACCGGCTGTGCGGCGCTCGCGCGCTCGAGTTCGACCGCGGTGCCATCGGGCTCCTCAACGCGTACGCGCGTGAGGCCGCGGTCCTCCATAACATCGGCTATCTCGGCAAGTCTTTTGGAATCCATGCTCTAGCTCCTTGTATATTTGCGCAGCGCGATGGCGGCATTGTGGCCGCCAAAGCCCAGGTTAGTCGAAAGCGCCCAGGTAAGGTCGGCGCGAACCGCGCGATTGGGCGTGTAATCGAGATCGCAGGCGGGATCGGGCGTGCTGTAGTTAATGGTCGGCGGCACCACGCCCTGCTCGAGCGCCATGGCACAGGCCATGACCTCGATAGCGCCCGTGGCACCGATCATGTGCCCGGTCATCGACTTGGTCGACGAGACGTACGCGGCGCGCGCCGCATCCTCGCCGAGCGCCCGCTTGATACCCGCCGTCTCGGACGAATCGTTGAGCTTGGTCGACGTGCCGTGGGCGTTAATGTAGAGGCCCTCGGACGGCTTGACGTCGCCCTCGGCCACGGCTTGCGAAATCGCGCGGGCAATGCCGGTCGCCCCGGGATCGGGGCTCGTGATGTGGTAGGCATCGTCGGTGTTGCCGTAACCCACCACCTCGGCGTAAATATGGGCACCGCGAGCCTGCGCATGTTCCATGCCCTCGAGCACGAGCACGCAGGCGCCCTCGCCCATTACAAAGCCGTCGCGGTTCGCATCGAACGGACGGCACGCCGTCTGCGGATCGGGGTTGGTGGTGAGCGCGCGGCAGGACGTAAAGCCCGCAACGGCGTCGGGGATGATAGCCGCCTCGGTGCCGCCCGCAAGGATCGCGTCGGCGTAGCCGTGCTTGATGGCGCGGAACGCTTCGCCCACCGCATGGGCCGAGGTCGCGCAAGCGGTCACAACGGGCAGGGTCGGGCCCTTTGCCTTGTGGCGGATTGCGATATTGCCCGATGCCATGTTGGGGATCATCATCGCGATCATATAGGGCGATGCGCGGCGGGGCCCACGTTCGGCAATCGTATGGACGTTGTCGACGAGCGTCGTCATGCCGCCCACGCCCGAGCCCACGTAGACGCCCAGGCGCTCGCGATCGATGGCGCCTTCGACATCAAAGCCCGCATCGTGCATGGCTTCGTCCGAAGCCGCCATCGCAAACTGAACGCAGGGGTCGAGATGCTTGGCGTCACGCTTGCCAAAGTACTCGTTGCCGTCAAAGCCCTTGACCTCGGCTGCCACCTTGACGGCAAACGCATCGGTATCGAAGTGCGTGATCGGGCCGATGCCGCACGTGCCAGCACACATTGCCGCCCAGGTGGCAAGCGCGGTGTTGCCGAGCGGCGACACGGCACCGATACCGGTGATTGCAACTCTCTGTTCCATCATGGTCTCCTCATCCAAGCCGTTCTTCGGCCCTGGTTTCTACATCGCCATTCCGCCGTCGACGCGCACGACCTCACCCGTAATGTAGGCAGCCGCATCACTCGCCAGAAAGCGCACTACGCCGGCCACCTCCTCGGGGCGCGCCATACGCTTAAGGGGAATCTGCTCCTCGGTTACCGTACGCACCTTCTCCGAGAGCTTTGCCGTCATATCCGTCTCGACAAACCCGGGGGCAACCGCGTTCACTCGTACGCCGCGGGGCGCAAGCTCGCGCGCCACCGCCTTGGTCAGGCCGATCACGCCCGCCTTGGAGGCAGCGTAGTTGGCTTGCCCGGCATTGCCCATCAGGCCCACGACCGAGCTCATGTTGACGACGCAGCCGCCGCGCTGGCGCATAAAGGTCTTGGTGAGCGCGCGCGTCGTGTTAAACGTTCCTTTAAGATTGACATCGAGCACGCGATCGAAGGCGTCATCGCCCATGCGCATGAGCAGGCCATCGCGGGTGATGCCAGCGTTGTTGACGAGCGCCCAAATGGAGCCAAAGTCGTTGAGGACCGCTTCCACGCACGCGTTGACGGCAGCGGGGTCGGCCACGTCGCATTGATATGAGCGCGCCGTGGCGCCAGCCGCCTCGCAGGCGTCGCACGTCTCGCGCGCCGCATCGACGCTGCCGGCATAGACGACGGCGATATCGCAGCCATCCTCCGCCAGACCGATAGCGCAGGCGCGGCCGATACCCCGCGAGCCGCCCGTGACCAGTGCCACGCGACGTGAGTCGTTGCGCTCGAGCGCGCCATTGTTCAAGTTGCCCATGTCATTCCTTTCGGGTTACAGCCCTGTGGACTATGCGAGCTCGTCGGCAATAGCTGCGACCTGCTCGGCCGTCTCGCACGAATACACACGAACGTCGCTCAGCGTACGCTTGACCAGGCCGGACAGCGTTTTGCCGGGGCCGACCTCAATAAATGTGTCGATGCCTTGATCCTGCAGAGCATGCAGCGTATCGACCCAGCGTACGGCATGGCTCACCTGATTGGCCAAGACATCCGATGCCGTCTGGAGATCCGCCGGATAGGGCGCCGCTGTCATATTTGCCAAAACAGGAATGAGCAACGGGGACGGCGCGTGACCGGCCTCAATATATGCGGCAAGGCCACAGGTCGCCTCGGCCATATAGGGGCTATGAAATGCACCCGACACCGCGACCTTCATGGCGCGGCCGCCAGCCTCTTTTACTAGGACGTCGAGCTCCTGCAGCGCCTCGGGCGCTCCGGCCACAACCGTCTGCTGTGGGCTGTTGTAGTTGACTGGCCAGCAGTCCTCGCCGGCCTGTTTTGCCAGGCCCTCGACTTGCGCCGCATCGAGCTTGATGACGGCGCGCATGCCGCCCGGATGGCGCTCGGCAGCCGCGGCCATCAGCGCCGCGCGCTCGCACACGAGCTCAAAGCCCGCTCGCGTATCGAACGCCCCCGCAAAGGTGAGCGCGGCGACCTCGCCCAGCGAGAATCCCGCACAGGCGGCAGGTACCACGCCACGCTCACGCAGGGCGGCAGCCGCTGCCAGGTCGTGAACGAACACGCACGGCTGCGTGTTCTCGGTCTGCGAGAGCTCCTCCTTGGAGGCACTCCGGCATTGCTCGCTGGTCCCCGGGCGCACCTCGTCGGCAATGGCGAACACCTCGGCGGCCGCCGGCGATGTCTCGATCAAGTCGACGCCCATCGCGGGGTGCTGGGCACCCTGGCCGGCAAACAAAAACGCTACGCCACCCATGCGCACGCACCCTTCAGGACGTGCTCGGCGCCATCGACCAGGTCGTCAACGATTTCGCGTGCGCTCTGGCGCTCGTTGACCATGCCGGCAATCTGTCCACACAAAAACGAACCCTCTTCGTAGTTGCCGTCCTTGGCGGCCTTACGCAGCGCACCGGTTCCCATAGCACCGAGCTCCTCGGCACTCGCGCCGGAACCCTCGCTCTTGGCATAGGCGTTGGTGAAGGGGCTCTTGAGGGCGCGCACTGGATGTCCCGTCGAGCGACCGGTCGCACGCGTCGAAGTGTCGTTGGCCTTCAGGACCATCTCTTTGTACTGCTCCGAGACGGTGCACTCGTCTGCGACCAGAAAGCGCGTACCCACTTGCACGCCTTCGGCGCCCAGCATAAAGGCGGCCGCCACGCCGCGGCCGTCGGCAATACCGCCGGCGGCCACGACGGGAATGTCGACCGCATCGACGACCTGCGGCACCAGTGCCATCGTCGAGGTCTCGCCAATATGGCCGCCCGATTCGGTACCCTCGGCAACAACCGCCGTGGCTCCACGACGTGCCACGAGGCGCGCCAGCGCCACCGAGGCAACGACCGGGATGACCTTGATGCCCGCCTCGTTCCACGCCTTCATGTACTTGGCGGGATTGCCGGCGCCCGTCACGACGACCGGCACTCGCTCGTCAATCACGACCTGCGCGACCTCGTCGGCAAACGGGCTCATGAGCATGACGTTGACGCCAAAGGGCTTATCCGTCCTGGCGCGCAGCTTATGAATCTGGTCGCGAAGCCAGTTGGCGTCGGCGTTCATGGCCGCGATGATGCCTAAGCCACCCGCCTCGGACACTGCGGACGCCAGCGAAGCATCGGCAATCCAGGCCATACCGCCCTGGAACACGGGCTTTATGATGCCGAGCAGATCGCAGAGAGGAGTCTTGAGCATCTCTACTTCTCCAATGCCGCCTCGACCGTATCGGCGAACTCGCCGACCGTCTTGGGGTTCTCCTCGGTATCGAGCTGAATGCCAAACTCGTCCTCGACGGCGACGAGGATCTCGACGGTACCCAGACTGTCGAGACCAATCTCCTCGAGCGTGGACTCGGGCTTCATCTCGACATCGTCAAGACCGGCGGTCTCGCGGATAACGTCGCAAACGCGCTCGAAGGTCTTCTGATCTGCCATGGTAGTTCTCCTTTGGTTGTGCCCTAGGGCGTTTTTATTTCCTATGTGCGACTACTTCCAACGAAGCAGATAGCCACCTATATCCAGACCGGCGCCAAATCCAACCAAGGCGATGGTGTCGCCCGTGTGAAGTGCACCGGCGTTTGCCAGCCGGTCGAGGGCAAGCGGAATGCATGCGCTCGAAATGTTGCCGGTCTCGCGCAACGTGCGAACCACGCGCTCGTCCGGCACGCCCAGGCGCTTGACCGCCTGGCTCAGGATTCGTTCGTTAGCCTGATGGAATACAAAATGATCGATGTCTTCGACCAAAATGCCCGCATCGATCGCAAGCTTATGGACCGTGTCGCAGATGGCGTTGACGCCGAACTTGAACACGCGGCGGCCATTCATGGACAGCACGCTCACGCTATCTGCGGAAGCCTTAAACGGCGAGGTACCGACCAGACCGGGAACGCGCAACGTCTCGACGTCGGGCGCCGTCGAAAGCTCAACGGCAAGGGGGTTGTCTCCCCCAGCTTCAATCACTGCGGCGCCTGCCCCATCGCCAAAAAGCACGCAGGTGGCACGGTCGGTCCAGTCGAGCGCACGCGTCATCTGCTCGGCAGCAACAACAAGCACGCGCTCGGCACGGCTGCGGGCGATATAGCCCTCGGCGACATCGAGCGCAAATACGAAGCCGGCACAAGCCGCCGAGACATCGAAGGCAGGGCACGTCGCGCCTAGTCGCTCAGCAACGGCACACGCCTCAGCGGGAACAAGGTGGTCACCCGTCGTCGTCGAGCAGACGATCAGATCCAGCTGGCTCGCGTCGATTCCGGACACCTGGAGTGCCCGCTCGCTCGCCGCTACGGCAAGGTCGTCAAGTGACTCGGTGGTGCAGACGTGACGGCTCTTGATACCGGTGCGAGTAAAAATCCACTCATCCGAGGTATCGAGGAACTCAGACAGCTCGTCATTGGAAACACTGCGCTCAGGAAGTGCCGAACCTGTTCCAAGAATCGTGAAACCCATCACTAACCTCCTTTGAGTTGTTGACGTGTTTACATCGACCAAGAGAGGATAACGCATTTCAGTCTTTGTTGACGTGTTAACATTAAATTGTCCAAATGCGACAAAGGCTTCACATTGTGTCTATCTCTCGACACCATTACGCGATTGCCTTATTACCTTAGGAGGTACCAGCTGTTATGGATTTACGTTTAACAGTGGTCGACGTAACCGGATCGACCAACGATGACCTGCTCGAAGCAGGAAAACAGGGGGCGCCGCACGGCACAGGACTTGCCGCCCGGGCTCAGACAGCAGGACGCGGTCGGCGCGGGCACAAGTGGGACTCAACCGCCGGCAACCTATTGCTTTCGATTGTCCTGCGTCCATGCGTTAATCCCGCAAAGTACTCTGGTCTTGCCGCTGTCAGCGGCCTAGCGGTGCTCGAAGCACTCGAAAAGCAGGGTCTTGCAAACGAGATTGGCCTCAAATGGCCCAACGACCTGGTCGCGAGTGGACGCAAACTCGGCGGCATTCTGGTCGAGGCCGCACGCGATAACGAAGGCAGCCCCTTTGCGGTCTGTGGCATCGGCGTCAACGTGAACTATGTGCCCGCGGAGGTTCCCGATGGCGGCCTGCCCGCAATCGGTCTCTCGTATCTCAACGAGAACGTTCCCGCCGTCGATGTGCTACTCAAACAGGTCTATCACGCAGTCGTGAACGCTGTAGATGCGTGGGCAGAACGCCTCAACGCCATGGAAGAAGACGCCGGACCGCTCGCGCCCGTCCACGATGATTATGTAGCTCACCTCAATTGGATAGGGGAAACCGTTATCGCCCGTTCCCCTGTCGGTGACGAGCTGGCGCGTGGCATCTTTAAAACGGTCGATGGCTTTGGTCGCGCGTGCATCGAAACGGAAGACGGCTTTCGATCTTTCCATTTTGAGGAGGCATCGCTGCGTCCCATGAGCGAATAGGGCGCCGCAACCACCTACTCGGCAGCATTACCCCGCAGTCCAAACCATCATTCAAAACAAAAGGGCCCCACTGCCGTTACGGCAGCGGGGCCCTTTAAGCTATGAGCGATATCGCTTAGAGCTTGATGTCGATGTCGACGCCAGCGGGGAGGTCGAGACGCATGAGCGAATCAACGGTGCCCGAGGTGGGGTCGAGGATGTCGATGAGGCGCTTGTGGGTGCGCATCTCGAACTGCTCACGGGAGTCCTTGTTCACGTGCGGCGAGCGGATAACCGTGTACAGGTTGCGCTCGGTGGGCAGGGGGACAGGACCGGAAACGCGAGCGCCGGTCTTCTGAGCGGTCTCGACGATGAGCTTCGCGGACTGATCGACGACCTCGTGATCATAGCCCTTGAGGCGAATGCGGATCTTCTGGGTAGCCAACTTAAACCTCCAAAGAGTGCGAGAGATGTTCTCGCGGATTACGTAACAGGGAGCTCGAACTTAGGCGTTCTTGCTCATGACCTCGTCCACGATGGACTTGGGCGCGGGCTCATAAGAGTCGAACTGCATCGTGTAGGATGCACGGCCCTGGGTCTGGGAGCGAAGGTCGGTAGCGTAACCGAACATCTCGCCCAGCGGCACCTTGGCACGGATGAGCTTGCTGTTCTTGCGATCCTCCATGCCCTCGATCTTGCCGCGGCGACCGGAGAGGTTGCCCATAACGTCGCCCATGTACTGCTCGGGGGTCTCAACCTCGACAGCCATGATCGGCTCGAGCAGCTGCGGATCGGACTTCTTGAGGGCGTCCTTGATAGCCATGGAACCGGCGATCTTGAAGGCGGCCTCGGAGGAGTCGACCTCGTGGTAAGAACCGTCGAACAGGGTGACCTTAACGTCGAGGACCGGGAAGCCGGCGATAACACCGGTGTTCAGGGCCTCCTGGATGCCCTTGTCGATGGACGGGATGTACTCTTTGGGCACGACGCCGCCGACGATAGCGTTGACGAACTCGTAGCCGAAGCCCTCCTCCATCTTCTCGAGCTTGATGACGGCGTGGCCGTACTGACCGCGACCACCGGACTGACGGACGAACTTGCCCTCAGCCTTCTCGACGTCGTGACCAGCGGTCTCGCGGTAGGCAACCTGGGGCTTACCAACGTTAGCGTCAACCTTGAACTCGCGGAGCAGACGGTCGACGATGATCTCGAGGTGCAGCTCGCCCATGCCGGCGATAATGGTCTGGCCGGTCTCGTGGTTGGTGGACACCTGGAAGGTCGGGTCCTCCTCGGCGAGCTTGGTCAGAGCCAGGGACATCTTGTCCTGCTCGGCCTTGGTCTTGGGCTCGATGGCAACGTCGATAACGGGCTTAGCGAACTCGATCTTCTCGAGGACGATCTCCTTGCCCTCGGCGCACAGGGTGTCACCGGTGGTGGAGTTCTTGAAGCCGACGCAAGCGACGATGTCGCCAGCGGCAGCGTCGTCACGGTCGATACGCTCGGCGGCGTTCATCTCGAGGATGCGGCCGAGGCGCTCGCGCTGACCGTTGGAAGCGTTGACCACGTAGGAGCCGGACTCGGCGCGGCCGGAGTAAACGCGGACATAGGTGAGCTTACCGACGAACGGGTCGGTCATGATCTTGAAGACCAGGCCGGAGAAGGGCTCGTCGAAGGAAGGATGACGCTGAATCTCCTCGCCGGTGTCCGGATCGGTACCGGTGACGGCCTCGACGTCGAGCGGGCTGGGCAGGTAGTCGACGACAGCGTCGAGCAGCTCCTGAACGCCCTTGTTCTTGTAGGCGGAACCCACGAAGACGAGGTTGAGCTCGTTGGCCAGAACGCCCTTGCGCAGAGCAGCCTTGAGCTCCTCGACGGTGAAGTCCTCCTCCATGAGGATCTTCTCCATGAGCTCGTCGTCAAAGCTGGCAGCAGCGTCAAGGAGCTCCTCGCGCTTGGTGGCAGCGATGTCGGCAAACTCAGCCGGGATCTCGTCCATCGGCTCGGGGTAGGTCATACCCTTCTCGTCGGCCTTGAAGTCCCATGCAGTCATGGTGACCAGGTCGATGACGCCCCAGAAGTTGTCCTCGGCGCCCATCGGGACCTGAGCGGCCACGGCGTTAGCATCGAGACGATCCTTCATGGTCTCGATAGCGTTGAAGAAGTCAGCGCCCACGCGGTCATACTTGTTGATGAAGGCGATGCGGGGGACGTTGAAGGTAGAAGCCTGACGCCAAACGGTCTCAGACTGGGGCTGAACGCCGGCAACGGCGTCGAAGACGGCGACAGCGCCATCGAGGACGCGCAGGCAGCGCTCGACCTCGGCGGTGAAGTCAACGTGGCCCGGGGTGTCGATGATCTGGATGCGGTAGTCCTTACCGTCCTTGTTCCAGAAGCAGGTGGTAGCAGCGGAGGTAATGGTTACGCCGCGCTCCTGCTCCTGAACCATCCAGTCCATGGTGGCAGCGCCCTCATGGACCTCACCGATCTTGTGGGTCTTACCGGTGTAGTAAAGAATACGCTCGGTCGTGGTGGTCTTACCGGCATCGATGTGAGCCATGATGCCGATGTTACGGGTATCGGAAAGCTTGTACTTAGGCTTAGCCATGTTAGTTCCTTACCTTAACTTACCAACGATAGTGAGAGAACGCGCGGTTGGCCTCGGCCATCTTGAAGACGTCCTCACGCTTCTTGACGGAAGCGCCCAGGCCGTTGGAAGCGTCGAGGATCTCGTTGGCGAGACGCTCGGCCATGGTCTTCTCCTTGCGAGCGCGGGAGAAGTTGACGATCCAGCGGATGCCCAGAGCGGTGGAACGACGGGAGTTGACCTCCATCGGGACCTGATAGGTAGCGCCACCGACACGTTTGGGCTTAACCTCGAGCGTGGGCTTGACGTTGTCCATAGCCTTCTTGAAGGTAGCGAGAGCGTCGCCACCCTCGGACTTCTCGGCAACGATCTCGAACGCGGTGTAAACGATGCGCTCAGCGGTGGCCTTCTTGCCGTCAAGAAGGACCTTGTTGATGAGCTGAGTCACCAGGCGGTTGTTGTAAACGGCGTCAGGCTGAACCTCACGACGATTAGCTGCTGCACGACGCGGCATGTGAAATCTCCTTAAGTGTCTACCGTGCGGCCCTTAGGCGGCACACGGCGAAAGTATCAAAACGTTATCTGGCTTATTTAGCCTTGGGGCGCTTAGCACCGTACTTGGAACGGGCCTGCATACGGTTCTGGACCGGAGCAGCGTCGTAGGCGCCACGGATGACGTGATAACGGACACCAGGGAGGTCACGGACACGACCGCCGCGGACGAGCACGATGGAGTGCTCCTGCAGGTTGTGGCCCTCACCCGGGATGTAAGCAGTAACTTCGATGCCGTTGACGAGGCGAACACGGGCAACCTTACGAAGAGCCGAGTTCGGCTTCTTGGGGCTCGTGGTGAAGACGCGGGTGCACACGCCGCGCTTCTGGGAGTTGTGCTGCAGAGCAGCGTTCTTGGACTTCTTGGGCACGGAACGACGGCCCTGGCGAACCAGCTGGTTAATAGTAGGCAAAGCGTACTCCTTCTCGAATGATTCCAGCTTTCTGTAAAGTGCAACGGCTTGAATCGAGGGGTCAGCATCCCCCTACGAAACACGCAGTTCGATAGGATACGTGGCGTTAGCTGTGCCGTCAACAGACCACGCCGCCGGGCGTATCCCAAAATAGCCATATTTCCGCAAAGCCTACACAAAAGGAATCCCCTCCTGTGCGCGGGGGCGGATTCCCGGCCCGGGCGGCCCGCTGTTTAAGTTTGCTG